>JAFDVL010000076.1 GCA_018268995.1 Acidobacteriota bacterium
TATATCGTTTTGTCTAGTACAAAGATCCAGTTCATAACTTTTGCATTTTCCGGGCCGATAAAAATGCGCTCGTAGCCGGAGGGTAGTTAGCATGGCTACAATCCACACACACTTAACTGATCCACCTGTCGGGACTTTATCTATTACGTGTCTGCTATCTGAGTGGCGCAATGGCAATCCTTCTGCCCTGGAACAATTGACGCCGCTCGTGTATCAGGAATTGCGGCAGCTTGCGCATCGTTACATGAAGCGCGAAAACCCAGGCCATTTATGGCAAACGACAGCACTGGTCAATGAAGCGTGGTTGAAGTTGGCAGAACGCTCTGGTAGCACGTATCAGGATCGGCTCCATTTTTTCGCGGTCGCGGCGCGCATCATGCGCCATTTGTTAGTGGATTTCGCCCGCCAACAAAGTTATCAGAAACGCGGCGGCCGAGCGATGGATAGTACTCCTGATCAACTACTACCCTATACACCGCAACCGTCTTTGGAGGTACTCGCTTTGCATGAGGCGCTGGAGCAGTTGGCCCAATTCGATGCTCGCAAAAGTCAGATTGTTGAATTGCGATATTTTGGGGGCTTGAGCAGTATCGAAACTGCGCAAGTCTTGGGACTTTCAGAAATTACGATCAAAAGAGAATGGTTAAAAGCTAAAGCCTGGTTACATCAAACGCTTAAAGGTTCCTTGCCCAATCCTGAATAACAAGCTCTGTGCGACAGCATTTTTGCTGCCTAAAAATACAGAACCAATCACTAGCCGAATCTCACCATGATCCCACAACGATGGCAGCAGATTGATACCATTCTGGACGCAGTCTTGGACGCGCCCCCCGCCGAACGACCTGCGTTACTGCAACAGCTGTGTGCAGGCGATCTAAGCCTGCAACGCGAAGTATTAGCGTTGCTGACAGCGACCGAGCATGATTCCGGCTTTCTTGCTGATCCCTTAACCAAAGTGGTGCGGGCGTTCGAGGCAAAAGTGGCGGCTCCGACGACGGAACAGACGATTGGCGCATACAAAATCGTGCGTGAAATCGGGCGCGGCGGGATGGGGGTTGTTTATCTGGCAAAACGCGATGACGGCGCATATCAACAACAGGTCGCCATTAAAATTGTCGGCGCACAACTGCTGTCACCGCACGGCACCGATCTCATTCAGCGATTTCGACAGGAGCGACAAATCCTGGCCTCCCTTAATCATCCCAACATTGCCAGTCTGGTAGACGGCGGGACAACCTCCACAGGGCTACCTTACGTCGTGATGGAATATATCGAAGGTGTCCCGCTTCAGGAATATTGCGACCAGCAGCAATTGCCGTTACGGGCGCGGCTCCGACTTTTTCAAAAGGTGTGCGAAGCCGTACAATTTGCGCACCAAAAACTGATCATCCACCGCGATCTAAAACCCGGCAACATTTTGGTTAATCAAGACGGCGTCGTGAAGTTGCTGGATTTTGGGATCGCGAAACTGTTGTCGCCAGAACCCGCTGCAACTGGCGCTGAAATCACCCAAACGCTACAACTGCTGACCCCCGCGCATGCCAGCCCGGAACAATTGCGAGGGGAACCAATTTCGACTGCAACAGACGTTTACGCGCTGGGGTTGATTCTGTATGAATTACTCACCGCACAACGCGCGTACAAAATTCAAAACCTGCCCCTAACCGAAATCATTCGTATTGTTTGTGAAGAACTTCCGCCCAAACCCAGTACCATCGTCAAAATAACAGAAACGGGGCTCCCCTCAACGCAACGCGAAAGATTATCGGCCAAATTATCCGGCGATCTGGACACGATTTTGCTGACCGCGTTACAAAAAGCACCTGAACAGCGCTATGCCTCCGTCGCAGCCTTCCATGCGGACATTGAGCGATATTTAGCAGGGCTTCCAATTCAGGCGCGCCCGGCAACCTTGCGGTATCGCGCCCAAAAGTTCGTACAGCGTAACAAAAAGGCTGTCTTCGCTGCGGTTTTATTAGGTATTTCGATTGTGGCCGGAGTGGCTTCAACACTGCGCCAAACCCGCATTGCACAGGATTTAGCCCAGGCACGACGACGCACGATTTACACTACACAGATGAATCTGGCTGCTCAGGCCTGGGAAACCAGTAATTTGACGCGTTTGCGCGAATTGCTGGTAGGGCATTTTCCGGCTCCGGGTGAGGAAGATTTGCGAGGCTTTGAATGGTATTACTTCTGGCGCTCGCTGCATCACAATGGCCAACTCTTTTCATTGCCCCATCCCACCGGAGTCATCGCGGCGGCCTACTCGCCGGATGGAACGATGCTGGCAACCGCCTGCGAAGATCGCCTGCTTCGCCTCTGGGATGCCACCAATGGTCAATTGCTGGCTGAACTGTCAGGCCATACCAATTTCGTAAATGATGTCGCGTTTTCTCAAGATGGAAAAAGATTGGTTTCCAGCAGCAGCGACCTGACAGCAAAAATCTGGGATGTCACACAGCGCCGGGAATTACTTACGCTGAAAGGGCACACGGCAAAAGTAAATCGGGCCGTCTTTTCTCCCGATGGTCTGACCGTTGCTTCCTGTGCCGATGATGGCACCTGGAAAAAATGGGATGCCAGCACCGGGGCAGGACTGTTTTCAGTTCGTGGCCCCGGCGCATTGATCCGCGCTATCGCTTTTTCGCCTGACGGTAAAATCGTAGCAACTGGCGGTAATGCAATCACAGTCAAACTATGGAATGCGCAAACCGGAAAAAATATTCCCTTCATCGGGAGTCAGGAAAAATGGCAATGCTGGTCAATTGATTTTTCATCGGATGGCACTCGACTGGCTGCGGGTGGTCTCAATCCGGTAGTGAAAATCTGGCAACTCACAACAAACCTTGAAATCGCAGCGCTCACGACAAGTGCCACCCAGATTCACGAAGTCGCCTTTGCACCAGATGGCAAAACTCTGGCGACGACCAGCGAAAAAAGCATTGCCAGCATCTGGGACATCGAAAGCAAAAAAGCGGTCGCGCAAATCAAAGGCCATACGAATGATATTTTTTCGGCGGCTTTTGCGCCGGATGGTCAGAAGCTCCTCACCGCCTCTTTGGATAATACCGCCCGGTTGTGGAACTTGACTGAAATCACTGCGGAGTTCGATCAGGAAAGCCCACCACCCACATTTAGCGCTCTTGGATTTTCGCCCGATCACACACAATTTGTCCGAGGGAATGATCAGAATTCGATGATTTTATTAGACCTTGCCACCGGGCAAATCCGGCAGCAGTTTATGGGGCATCAAGGGTATATCACCAAAATTATCTTTTCCCCCGATGGTCGGCACCTAGCTTCTGGAAGCACAGCAGGCAACATCAAAGTCTGGGATAAGGAATCGGGCAACGAATTATTTTCGTGCCTTGGGCGGCCCGAAGAAATTACGGCATTGCAGTATGCCACAAACGGAAAACTGCTCTTTTCCGGTGGCCAGAATCAGACCTTGCACGCCTGGGATGCAACAACTGGACAAGCAGTTTTCACGAGCGCTCCATTGCCAAGTTTTATCAATAAAATTGCAGCCGCAGCAGATGATTCGTTGCTGGCAACAGCCACCTATGATGCACAGGTTCGTTTGTGGAATACTCGTAACTGGCAAGTCATCCAAACACTCAAAGGACACACGCGTCCGGTTTCGATTCTGGCTTTTTCTCCCCGGGGCAATTTGCTCGCAACAGGCAGCGAAGACGATACCATCAAGCTTTGGTCAATTCCTTCCGGCCAGGAAATCGCCACCATTCGTGGATTACTGGGGAGGATCGCAGCATTAGCATTTTCGCCAGATGGGAACCGATTGGCGGTTGCCACGAACGATGGTTTTGTCAGCCTTTGGGAACCGTCCACCCAGCTTGAAATCTTCAGTAGTAAACGACATCAAAGCCCTGTTTTTCACCTCGTGTTTACCCCGGATGGCAGCACGCTAATTTCCGGCGATAGAGCAGGCATAGTTCGCTATTGGCGTGCCGATTCTCCGCAACAAGTCAAACTTTATCCCATCAGGTAATTTCTGCGCTGCCGATAATTTTCCAGATAACTTTTTTTACTGGTTGCATTCAAAAACGAGCGGCTGATGAGCGCTTCGACCAAGAGTTGTTTTGTCAGGAACGGCGCGAGTAGTTTCTCAATGCGTTTTTCCTGTACGCCGATTCGCATGGCTAATTCGACAAAATCCTCTTTTGCTGGATGCAAACGGCTGCGGTATTTCGGCAATTGAAAATCATCCGCAAACAAACCTTTCTTTAGGGCAAAATCCGTATCGTCCACGTGCAAGCGCGTATTGATGAGGTCGTACGCAGGCGCAAGAACGTAGTCGCCGTTCGGTGTTTCCAACAACGAAAAGTTTTTTAGATGTGCGTCGCCATTCGAGAACAGAAAATTGAAGACGACGAGCGCGAAATACTTTTCGATTTCGATGCGCCATGCGGGAACGAATCGTTGCAATAACAAGCCAACTTCTTCATAGCTCAAATCGTATTTGAAATTCGCCCCGGCATTGTCCGACGTTTTGCCCGCGAGCGAAGCGAAATCTTCTTTGCCACGCTTGCTGCCATCGGGATTCACGTCAAAGCGTTTGGTAATGTAAGCGGGCGTTCCATCCTGAAAGAAAATCAGCGCATTTTCTGCCGTGTTGAGGCCATACACCTGCCGCGCAATTTGCATCGTCAAATGTTCGTTGGCCGGAACCTGATCCACTTTTTTCAAGTCGCGCGGAATCGGCTTCAAAATGTACGTGCCAGATTCGCCGGGATTCGTTAAGCGGAGTTTGTTTTTCTCAAGGCGCAGGCTCACCTTTTCCTGTACACCAGAAATGGAAATTCGTTGGCGATTTTCGATAAACAATGCCGCTTCTGCTTCGCTTTTTTGTGGTGAATCAAACGGCAAGATGTGGCTGACTTTTTTGCCGCCGAATAGCTTTCGCAAACACGATGGGCTGTAGGACGAAAAGCCTTCCGCCAACGTGCCGGGACAAACATTGATTTCCGCTAAGCTCATTCTTGGATCGGTTTCACGGTGATCGCACCAATCGTATCGTATTGCGCAGTGGCAAGCAGCAACCCAAAATGATCAGCTTCGTCAATTTTTAATTGTCGGCTTTGCAATTGGCGATTCACGCCTTCGCTCAGCAGGTTGAAGAAAAACGGAAACAAGATTTCACTACGATACTCCTGCTGAGTTTTGGGTAATGTCAGACTTACCGCAGGCTTTTTCGCATCTGCAAACCAGCGGTCAGCATAGCGGAAAATATAGCTGGAACGGTTTTCTTCAATTAGCGTCCCAATCATTTCTTCATCTCGATAGACAGCCGCTTTTCTCATCGTCTCAGCCTATGGTTTGCTTTACTTCCATTTTGATTTCCATCCCCAAAACATCTGCGAGCTTGCTCAATGTGGTGAAGGTCGGATTGCCCTGACCGCGTTCGATTTCTTTGATGGTGCGCAAAGCCACGCCCGACAATTCAGCTAAATGTTCTTGTGTCACTGCAAGCGTCTGTCGTCTCTGTTTGAGAGCAGTGATTATCTCTTCAATTTGCATAAAGAAGTCGTTTCCCAACAAGCCGAGGTGCATTTTAGCGCACTTCTAGACTTCACAACAAACCTAAACGGCTTAAGCTTGTCATAAAGGGCAGAACATTGCACTTTTAGAGGGGAACTATTCTTTCGTGATGGCTTGGAGTTTTGTTAATTTCGTCAGTAATTCTTCCAACTTTTCCAACGGAAACTGCGTCGTTGCATCGCTTAACGCCTGCGCCGGGTCATCGTGAACTTCCATAAACAGTCCGTCAATGCCGCACGCCACCGCCGCACAAGCGAGGTTCGGGATGTATTCCGCCATCCCGGCGGTCGCTTCGCCCAAACCGCCGGGCAATTGCAGGCTGTGCGTCGCGTCGTACACGACCGGGTAGCCGAAGCCGCGCATAATTGGCAATGAGCGCATGTCCACAACAAGATTGTTGTAACCGAAGGAGGAACCTCGTTCGGTCAGCATCAATTCTTTGCCGCCAGCGGCTTCGATTTTGTTGACGACGTTGCGCATTTCCCACGGTGCGAGGAATTGGCCTTTCTTCACATTCACAATCCGCCCGCTCTCTGCCGCAGCAATCAGCAAATCAGTTTGACGGCATAAAAACGCAGGGATTTGCAGCACGTCTACGACTTCGGCGACGGCGGCAACCTGGTGCGATTCGTGAATATCCGTCAGCACAGGTACGCCAATTTCCGCTTTGATTTTTTCGAGCACGCGCAATCCTTCTTCCAACCCAACCCCGCGAAACGAATTGATCGAAGAGCGATTCGCCTTGTCATACGAAGCTTTGAAAACGTAGGGTAGCTTGAGCGTGGCGGCAATTGCCGAAATCGCTTCCGCCATTTTCAGCGCGTGCGTTTCTGATTCAATTACGCAGGGGCCAGCGATCAGAAAGAAAACATCGGAGCGTTGTTGGATGGTTTGATAAAAATTAGTCATGGTTAAGGCTTGAATTCAGCACGTTTTTTAGCCAGCGCATCATCTCGCCGTTGCTTCACTGCTGTTTCAGAGGCTTTTGAAATATCGACAAGGTGAATACTCAGGTTAGAATTGAAAGAACCGTTAACGTAAAATTCACGGCAGCGCAAATTTATATAGTCGCCGCCGCCCTCCCAATATTCTTTTGCAGGTAAATTAAATGCTTCAATCAATCTTTCCCGATATTGTTCGCCATTAAAAATTTGCCCGATTCCGTTTCCTTGATTCATAAACGGATAGTAAATTACGAAGGACGTCACCTTGTTATCGAATAAGTTGACACTGAAGCTATAGCCTTCCAGGCGATCTTTATGTTGAGTGCCGGAAAAGTTGAAATATGAATACCCCAAATTAGGCAACCCTTTCGCTTGCTCGACCTTCGCTCTAATTTCATTTGGATTTGCACCGGGGAAAAGCTCAATCAATTCATCTACAGTCATTCCCAATCGCAGGCCGCGAATTGCTGGGGCTTGTGAAAGAGATAGGGTGCAAGCAGGCGTGTGCGGTGGCGGCGCAGGCCGTTTTGCAGGCTCGACATATTTGGGTGCATCCGCAGGCTTGAGGCGTTTGAGGGTGTAATAAAGGGAGTTAGGGCCTGGATTGAAAGCAGATGCCACTAATTCCCAGCCTTCATCGCCTAATTTGTCTAAATCTGACTCGCTTACGTTATAAATGGTCTTGTATTCCCAGCGTTGTGCAGGCGGTTGCTTGTTTTGGGCAACCAGAATAGATGTGAACAAAAACGAAAGGACGAGTGTGAAAAACAATGTGGTATTCAATCTACGTTGCATCGCTACCCCCTTGAAAGAACGATTGACTGAAGCAAATTTTGGGCTGAGACGATCTCAGCCCCTGGCAACTTTTAATGGCTGAATTTATGTATGAGAACGTTTCTTAACTTGCCGCGCTGACAATCGTTTCGGTTTCGGCTTCGACTTGCTCGGCCATCTTTTTCTGAAACGGACTCAGGCGTTGATCGCGGTCGCGGTCGCGTTCTTCCTGCAAGCGGTGTTCGTGTGCGGCTTTGATAAAGCTCACAAACAGCGGATGCGGCGCGAGCGGTTTCGATTTCAGTTCGGGATGGAATTGGCAACCCAAAAACCACGGATGATCCGTCAATTCGACAATCTCGACAAACTTGCCGTCCGGCGATTTGCCCGAAAAGGTCAGGCCCGCTTCGGCCAAACGGTCAATGTATTTCGGATTGAATTCGTAGCGGTGGCGATGACGTTCGGAAATCATTGGGCTGCCGTAAACTTTGCGCGCGAGCGAGCCTTCCTGCAATTCGCAATCATACGCGCCAAGCCGCATCGTGCCGCCCAAATCTTCGACGCCGAGCAAATCACGCAGCTTAAAAATCACCGGATCAGGCGTGTCAGGATCGAACTCGGTCGAGTCCGCCGTTTCGATTTCGCAGACATTACGCGCGTACTCAATCGAAGCGCATTGCATCCCCAGACAAATCCCGAAAAACGGTTTCTTTTCGCGCCGCGCGTACCCAATCGCGCGGATCATTCCGTTCACGCCGCGCTTGCCAAAACCGCCGGGAACAAGGATCGCGTCCACTTCGCGCAAGCGATCTTCCCAGCGTTCATCAGTCATCAACTCTTCGCTTTCGATCCACTGAAATTTGACTTTGACCTGGTTGGCAAAGCCACCGTGATACAACGCTTCGTTGAGACTTTTGTAGGAATCTTCAAAGTCCACATACTTGCCGATGATGCCGATTTTGACGGTTTCGCGCGAACTGTTGATGCGATTGACCAACGCGTTCCATTGCCGCAAATCGGTGTCGCCAATCGGCAAGCGCAGGAACTCGACAATCAAATGATCCAAGCCTTCGCGGTTGAAAACGGTCGGGATTTCGTAGACAGATTTCACATCCTGCGCCGTGATTACCGCGTCCTGTGAGACGTTGCAGAACAGCGCGATTTTGTCTTTCATATCCGCCGGGATTTGCCGTTCGCAACGACACAGCAAAATGTCCGGCTGGATTCCGATGCTCAGTAATTCTTTGACGGAATGCTGTGTCGGCTTGGTTTTTAATTCGCCCGAAGCCGCGATGTACGGCACTAGCGTCAAATGCACGAAGATTGAATTATGCCGCCCGACCTCATTGCTCATTTGACGAATAGCTTCGAGAAACGGCAGTGATTCGATGTCGCCGACTGTACCGCCGATTTCGACGATCACCACATCGTAGCCGTCGGACACGGCTTTCACAGCGTCTTTGATGTGATTTGTGATGTGCGGAATCACCTGGATCGTTTTGCCGAGATAATCGCCTCGCCGTTCTTTTTCAATGACCGAAAGATAAATGCGCCCGGTCGTCCAGTTGTTGGATTGCGTCAGCTTTGCGTGCGTGAAGCGTTCGTAATGCCCCAAGTCTAAATCCGTTTCTGCGCCGTCGTCGGTCACAAACACTTCGCCGTGCTGAAACGGCGACATGGTGCCGGGGTCAACGTTAATGTACGGATCAAATTTCATCAGGTTGACTTTCAGCCCACGCGCCTCAAGCAACGCGCCAATAGAAGCGGCTGCGATGCCTTTGCCTAAGCCACTAACAACGCCACCAGTTACAAAAATATATTTCGGCATGTACGGTCTCCTAGAGGAAGAAAAATAGCAGGATGAGATTTTCAATTGATCGTTCTTTGGAGGTAGGAACTAGAGTAATAGGTGAGTCGCCGAAGGTCAACGGTACGGCAACTGGAGAGGCCAAATGAGATTGAGCGAAGTCAGTACTATGACCTGTAGGGAGCGTTGTTGGCGTGGTGGAAACTCCCTACAGGTCGCGGTACTGAGTCTTATTTCATTCCGTTCGCAAGGCAATCATCGGATCAACTTTCGTCGCGCGACGGGCGGGCAAATAGCTGGCGAGCAGGGCAATTCCACCTAACAACGCTGAAATCAGGACGAACGTCACCCCATCCGTTGCGCTCACGCCAAACAATAAGCTTGCCATCACGCGCGTCAGGGCAAACGCGCCTGCTAACCCGATGCCCACACCCACAGCAATCAACAGCAAGGCCTGACGCGCGACCAGTTGCAGGATGTTGCGCGGGGCGGCTCCGAGTGCCATCCGAATGCCGATTTCGTGTTGCCGTTGATTGACCCAATAACTCATCACACCATAGATACCAATCGCCGCCAGCACCAGCGCCACGACCGCAAACACGCTCAGCAACACCATTGCCAGGCGTCGTTGCGCCAGCGAATGCTGCAACCGCCCTTCCATCGTGCTGACATCGTAGACAGGCAGTTGCGGATCGAGCGATTGCACAACTTTGGTAATGGCTTGGGTTGTTTGCTTTGGATCAGCCGCAGTTCGTGCGACAAAAAAGCGCGTGCGAATCGTGAGCTGTTCGATAGGGTAATAGACGCTGAGCGGCGGTTCTTTTTCCAGTTCGACCTGACGCGAATCGCGCACGATGCCGACAATGGTACGCCACGGCCCCTTGTCTATGCGCTGGATGCGTTTTCCAATCGGGTCTTCGTTCGGCCAGAAACGGGCGGCCAGAGCTTCATTGACAAAGCAAACTTCGGGCGCACCTTTGATGTCGCGTTCGTCGAGTTGCCGACCTTTGACGAGCGGCATGCCCATCGCGCGCAAGTAATCCGGGCTGATGAAACGCTCGTTGGACATAATCAGTTCTGAAGCTTCTTTCGGCACATAGCCTTCAATGGTGATCGGCCCCCAAGCGGCGGAGGTTGAACTCAAGGGCAACGAATAATTTGTACCGACAAATTCAATGCCCGGCAATTGCTTCACCTTTTCATTCAGTTGCTTGTAAAAGTTATAGACAGATTCCGGCGTCGTATAGCGCGTGGTCGGCAGCGACAGTCGCAGCGACAACACGCCGTTTGGATTAAAGCCGGGGCTGGCATTTTGAAGGTGATAATAACTACGAATCAGCAACCCTGCGCCAATCAACAACACGAGCGACAACGCGACCTCGGCAATGACCAGCAAATTGCGCGTGCGATGATGTCCGCTGCCTGCCGAGTTGCGTGTGCCGTCTTTCAGCACCTCATTCAAATCCACGCGCGAGGCTCGTAGTGCAGGAACCAAACCGAACACAATGCCCGTCAGCAATGAGATCAAAAATGTGAATGTCAGGACGCGTCCATCAACGCCGATTTCCTGCAAACGTGGAATTTTCGCAGAGCCAAACAAGCGCAAGCCTTCGACTGCAAAAGCAGCAAGTCCCAATCCCAGCAAGCCACCCGCTAATGCCAGCACCACACTTTCCGTTAGCAATTGCCGAATGATGCGCGCGCGGCTGGCCCCAACCGCCGAGCGAATTGCCATTTCTTTCTGTCGCACAGCAGCGCGAGCCAGCAACAAATTGGCGACGTTCGCACACGCAATCAGCAACACGAAACCAACCGCGCCCAGCAACACATACAACGCTAAGCGAATGTCGCCGACCACTTGATCCAGCAACGGAACAACGCTGAAGGTAAGGCCGCCATTCGCTGGATAATTTTCAGGATATTGCTGCTTCATCTGCGCCGTGATCGCGTCCATATTGGCTTGCGCCTGTGCGACGGTGACGCCGGGCTTGAGCTTGGCAAAGAGGTTGTAATCTTCGCCGCCACGTTTTGTCCGGTCGGATTCAGCCAAAGGCAGCGGCAACAGCACATCGGCTTTTTCAATGCCATTGACGGTTGGCATCACTTCTTTGCTGAGCGCAAACGCAGCGGGCATTACACCGACAATGCTGTAGTTTTGATCATTCAGCGTCAACGTTTTCCCAAACACGTCGCGGTCACCACCAAAGCGACGCTGCCAAAAGGCGTGGCTTAAAATCACAGTCAGCGGTTTGCCCTTTTCATCTTCTTCGGGCAGAAAAACACGTCCCAGCGTTGCCTGTGCGCCCAGCAACGGAAAGAGCGAAGAAGAGACTTTCGCGCCTTCCAGCCGTTCAGGATTGCCTTGCCCGGTCAGGTTGTAACTGGCGTCTATCGTTGCCGCGACCTGCTCAAACACCTGATTTTCCAGCTTTACGTCGAGATATTGCCCCAGCGAAAACCAGTCGCGTTCGATATTCAAACCGGGCGACCGATTCCAGAGAATGGCGATTCGCTCGGCGTCTTTGTAGGGTAACGGGCGCAGCAATAGCGCATTCGTCACACTGAAAATCGCGCTGTTTGCACCAATGCCAATGGCAAGCGAAAGAATCGCCACGATGGTGAAGCCGGGGCTTTTCAGCAAGCGGCGAAGACCATACTGAAAGTCATTCCAAAGAGTTTCCATGAGCTACCTCGTCGGGTGAAATTGTTTTGCGTGAAGCAGGAGGCAGTATCCGCGATTTGGCAGGAATTCGCCAAAGAATTTAGCCACAGATTTGATCAAGCTCCGGCAGAAGCCCGACTGTCAAGGAGGGCGCGGAATACATAAAACGCCCTTCTTGACAGTCGGGCTTCTGCCGTCATTTACTGTCGCTCGACGCGCAAGCCCTTCAGCTTCTGTGGCTCTGCTGGATCTAAGTCAAAACGCATCTCCAAACTGCCGCCATCCTTTGTTTGCATTGAAATCGTAATGCCCTGTTCGTTTGCGTCAGACACGGATTGCGCTTCGATCTTTCCCAGATCGTCGTGCATGCGATGATAAATTTTCAGCCGCTCTTCAGATGCCGTCGCCCCACATAAATTGGGCATAATTTGTCCCGCGCTCAAAATCCATTTGCGCCGTGGTGACGTAGCCCCCCTGCCCCGGAACAGTTCCTAAAATTTTCACGCCTGTGAATTCACCGCGTTCCTCGCGGCGGCACTGGACCAAGTCGCTACCGCTCCTCGTACCGTACCCCTGGTCGCACGCACTTGAAAATCGCTATAAGGTTTTCTGAAATCAAGATGAGATTTTCATCAGGACTTTTTTCCAGCGTCCGCGAGAACACATATTACTTCATCATCGGATAGGGGTTTGTCACTCCCAGTTTGAGGCCAACCTCATAGGTTTTACGTCCCATCAGCACAATGTCATAGGTATTGAAAGATTCAAGATAATCCGTGACGTACTCGCCTTCTGTCAGAAAGCCATCGAAAGTTCCGTCTTCACGAGCAATGTATCCATCCACAGTGCAGGCAACATGATATTTCAATTTTCGCATAGCAATTCCTCCGGGAAGATTCCAGCCGTCTCAAATGCCAAAAAGCAAAAGACCGCCGTCAATCACATTGCCTTGTATTTTGCCTCATGGATTCTTTGCCCCCAAAGACTCAAATCGTTCCTGAAAATTCGTCCCGTGACAGATAAGCAACACCGGGCGACGCTTCCTGCTGCACCGTGCTGACCTGGCCACGCCTCGCGTTCCTGAGCAAAGTTTTATAAAGTACCGCAGATGCCTGTACTCCTGAAGCAAATCATTCCCCTGGGTCGCACGTTGCGTGAATACGAGTTGATGTTTGCGCTGACCGAAGCGGATCGGACGAAAAAAATTCTGGGCTGCGGCGACGGCCCGGCCAGCTTCAATGCCGAGTGGACGGCGCGCGGTGGTTCGGTGATTTCGATTGATCCGATTTATGAATTTTCCGGCGCGCAAATCAAGGAACGCTTTGACGCTGTGATCAACGACATTATCGCCGACGTCGAAGCCACGCAGGATCGTTGGGTGTGGGAATTTCAGCAAACGCCGCAGGGGTTGCGGCAAAACCGCGTCGCGGCAATGGATCGGTTTCTGGCGGATTACGAGGCGGGCAAACGTGCGGGACGTTATCAAGTTGCTGAATTGCCGACCTTGCCATTTCAGGACGGCGCATTTGATTTGGCTTTATGCTCTCATTTGCTGCTCTTGTATTCGCATTTGCTTTCCTTGGATTTTCACGTACAAGCGGTACAGGAATTATGCCGCGTGGCTCAGGAAGTGCGCGTCTTTCCGCTATTGGATCTGGTTGGCAATAAATCTGAACATCTTGACCCGTTACGAATTGCGCTGGAACAGGAAGGCATCGAAACGGTGATCGAACAAGTACCTTACGAATTTCAACAAGGCGGCAACCAAATGTTGCGCGCGGTTCGCAATTATGAAACAGCTGGACAAATTACTTGATGGGAACAAAAGCTGGGCGGATTCGCTACAAGCGGAACACCCTGAATTTTTCTCTTCGCTTTCCAAACAACAAAACCCTGAATATTTATGGATTGGCTGTTCTGACAGCCGCGTGCCCTCGACGCAATTGGTGGGAATGCTGCCGGGCGAAATGTTCGTGCATCGCAATGTTGCCAATGTCGTCGTGCATACCGATCTGAACTGTCTGGCCGTGTTGCAATACGCCGTTGATGTGCTGCGCGTCAGGCACATCATCGTGTGCGGGCATTATGGCTGTGGCGGCGTCAAAGCGGCCATGAACAACACCAAGCTTGGCCTGATTGATAACTGGCTACGACACGTGCAGGACGTGGCAGAAAAACATGAACAACTGCTGAGCCAGATAGAAGACAAACACAAACGCGCAGACAAATTGTGCGAATTGAATGTCATTGAGCAAACGATCAACGTGTGCCAGACCACAGTCGTACAAAACGCCTGGGATCGCGGAGCAGAGTTTGCGGTTCATAGTCTGATTTATAGCCTGCACGATGGGCTGCTGCGCAATTTGGGGGTTTGTATCACCAATGAAGAGGATTTACTTACAGCACGCCAACAAACCTGGAACGAAAGTCGGCCCTGAGTTTTCGCTGATCGGACGTTTGGCCGTTACGCTTTTACGCGATCTCTGTTCTATCAAGAGCAAGCAAACTATGGTGGACTGATGCAGTCTTGCCAGCAATTTAGGATAGGCGGGATGCCTGTCCGGGAATTTACAATTAGTACCAAGGACAGGCGTCCCGCCTATCCTATCTTTTCAAAGGAATCATTATGAAAACAAGATTACTAGGCAAAAGCGGGCTGGAAGTTTCGGCCTTGGGATTGGGTTGCATGGGAATGTCAGATTTTTATGCAGGCCGCGACGAACAGGAATCCATCGCGACGATTCACCGCGCACTTGAGTTAGGCATCAACTTTCTCGACACAGCAGATATGTACGGGCCGTTCAAGAATGAGGAATTAGTCGGACGAGCAATCAAAGGCAAACGCGCCCAAATCGTCCTCGCCACCAAGTTCGGCAATATGCGCGGCGAAGATGGCAGTTTTCTCGGCATCAATGGTCGGCCTGAATATGTGCGCGCCGCCTGCGAAGCGTCTCTGCGTCGCCTGGAGGTGGAAACGATTGATCTTTACTACCAGCATCGGGTTGATCCAAATACGCCGATTGAAGACACCGTCGGCGCAATGGCACGGCTGGTAGAGGAAGGCAAAGTTCGGTATCTCGGTTTGTCAGAAGCAGCAGCCGAAACCATTCGCCGCGCCAGTAGTGTTCATGCGATCACCGCGCTGCAAAGCGAATACAGCATCTGGAGCCGTGACCCGGAAGACGGAATTCTCGCCACGTGCCGCGAACTCGGCATCAGCTTTGTGGCTTACAGTCCACTCGGACGCGGCTTTTTGACAGGGCAACTCAAAAGCTTTGACGATTTGGCACCCGATGATTACCGGCGTAATAATCCGCGTTTTCAGGGCGAGAATTTCAACAAGAACCTGGACCTGGTCAGGAGCATTGAAGAGCTTGCGACCAGGAAAGGATGTACTCCATCGCAACTCGCGCTCGCGTGGGTAATGGCGCAGGGCAAAGATATCGTGCCGATCCCTGGCACCAAACGACGCAAATATTTGGAAGAAAATGTGGGCGCGATAGAGGTTGAAATTGCGCCGGAAGAACTGCGACAAATTGACGAAATTGCGCCGAAAGGCGTCGCGGCGGGTACGCGTTACCCCGCAGCGCACATGTCTGCGATTAATCGCTAACGCCAGAGTCAACAAACGTGAAAGCCGCGTTTTATCCCAAACGCGGCTTTCTTTTTTCCCTGCATTTCAACTTTCACGATCATCCCATTCGCCAGCCGTTGGGATAAACCGCGACACCCGCAACGATCAACAGGATAATTACCACTAAAACAATCAGATAATTTCGGGCGCGAATGGGTGCCGGAGCTTTTTTCCACTTTGCGGAAAAGTGCCCCACCGCCAAGGCAAGCGTCATAGTAACCCCATGCTCCCAGTGCCTGCGTTGCAAGCCGCTGGTGGTCGCCGTGTAGATCAATAAAATCAATCCCATCAGCCATTGCAAATCCAAACACCCCAGAAAAATCGCCATCAATGTGCGATCCAGTTTACTTTCTTTATTTTGTAACCACGTCAGCAAAAATACGACCAACGCGATTATCGCCACCAGCACAACAATCCAGCGAAAATGTGCGTGACTTTTTAGCAAGATGTCCATGAATCCTCCCTTTAGCTAATTCATTTGCTCGTGTTTTCTATGTCTGCCTCGACGCAAGTGATCGTGCGATTACTGCGGCAAGATCGAACCGTTAAATAGTTGATACATAAATTCTCTGCCTTTAATAGCCTACTTTTACCGGCAATGCCAATAGTCGCTGAACGCGTCACATTGAATTACGCATCACGAAACCATCGCCAGCTTCGTGGCGATTTCGATCATCGCAGAGCGCAACCAGCGATGCGCCGGATCGGAATGATGTCGCTGATGCCACAACAAGGTCAGCCGAAACGCGGGCAAATCCAACGGCACAGGCAATACTTGCAGTTTCAACTGCCGCGCGAACTGATGCGCCATTCGCTCCGGCATCGTCGCAATCAAATTCGTCCCAGCCACGATGAACGGCAGACTGGCAAAATGGGGAGATTGCACAGCCATCTTGCGCGTGTAGCCTTTTTGCGCGAGCAATGTATCCACAACGCCCGGCCCCTGCGGCTTATAAAACAGTGCAACGTGCTCGGCCTCGGCAAATTGTTTCAGCGAAAGTCTGCCGTTGATCGTGGGATGCTTGGCGCTGACGATGCAAACGTTCCGTTCTTCCCACAACAACGCCGAGTGCAATCGGGTGTCCAATACCAGCGCATCGGGGTAAAAGCCCACCGCAAAATCAAACGAGTCCGCCAGCGAAGAGGTCGAAGGAGGCTCAAAGACGCTGCGTGGCCGTTGGGTGCGCAGTTTGATCGAGCCAGCATTGGCGCGTAGCATTTGCAGCAATGGCGCAACCAACGTGATTTCGGCGTAATCAGTTGTCAGCAAATGAAACGTTCGCTCTGTTGCAGTCGGATCAAAGACAGATTTTTCCTCTAATGCCTCGCGCAGTTGTGCTAATGCCTGTCGCACTGGAATGATCAGGGCGTGGGCGGCGGGCGTGGGCACCATCCCTTCGGCGGTGCGTACCAGCAACGGATCATCAAATGTACGCCGTAACCGCGCCAGGGCATTGCTCATCGCAGGCTGGCTTAATCCAACGCGTTTGGCGGCGCGGGTTACATTGCATTCTTCAACCAGCGCCTCCAACACGACCAACAGGTTCAGATCAATGGATTGTAAATTCATATTGTGAATAGTGGTCATCATCATAATCCATTGGCAAAATGTTTACGACAAACGTATCTACGATTGGCAGCGGCACCAAACATTTGTCTGAACTGAAAGGAAATCAACTATGAAGACTATGCCTAAAATCTTATTGCTGATCGGAATGCTGATTTGTACGTTTTCGGCGGTGGCGCAATCTCCGCAAACGGAAGCCCCGGCAGAACGCCGCGTCAGGGAGCTGATTCAATTCCTCAACTCTGGCAATCGCGCCGCGTATCAAAAATATGTGGCCGAGAATTTTGCACCGAATTTCGCGCGCATCCCAATGGAGCAACACCTGGGATTTTTCTCGGATTTGCAGGATGCCACGCGCGGCGTTGAATTTCATGGAATACAAGACACGCAACCCAATGAAGCGACGGCCCGGCTGAAAACCAAATTAACAGGAAGCTGGATGGCATTGCTGGTGCGCGTCGAAGCCGAAGCGCCGCACCGCATCACAGGCATCGGAACGCGTGCGCCCAAACCGCTCGCCAACGCCGCTCCCGCCAAAGCGTTGAGCAAAGAACAAATGGCGCGCGAACTTGAAGCGTTTATGAAAAAGCTCGCTGACGCCGATGTATTTTCAGGCGCAGTCTTGTTGGCCAAAGATGGCGTGCCTGTTTTCAAGGGCGCGTATGGAATGGCGAATAAAGATTTCAATGTAGCCAATCGCATGGATACTAAATTCAATCTTGGCTCGATGAACAAAATGTTTACCGCCGTCGCCATCGCGCAACTTGTCGAACGCGGCAAGCTTTCATTCGACGACTCGCTCTCGAAATTCCTGCCGGAGTTTCCCAACAAAGAAGACGCCGAAAAGATCAAAATCAAACATCTGCTGACGCACACGGCAGGACTCGGTGGATACTTCAGCCCCAAATGGCAACAGACATCGCGCGCGGAATATCGGACGGTAGACGATATGATGAAACGCGTCATCGAGGACGAAAAGAAAATCCAATTTGAACCCGGCACGCGCTGGCAATATAGCAACTCCGGGATGCTTGTGCTGGGTAAAGTGATTGAGGTTGCCAGCGGGCAAAGCTATTACGATTATGTGCGCGAAAACATCACCAAGCCTGCGGGGATGATGAATACGGATTGCTATGAACTCGACAAGGTAAATCCGAATTTGGCGGTTGGCTATGAAAAAGAATTTTCGGATACCGACATCAGTTTCAGCAACAACATCTTCATGCACGTAATGCGTGGCGGCCCGCAAGGCGGCGGCTATTCGACGGTTGAGGATTTGCTGAAGTTCGATGTGGCGCTCAGGTCAAATAAACTGGTCGGTGCAGAATCCGTGAAGATGCTGCTTTCGGCCAAACCTGATTTGAAATCGCCGCAGTATGGCTATGGCTTTCAGATCACGAACCGCGACGGCGTGGTGATGGTGGGGCATAGCGGCGGGTTTCCGGGCATTAGCTCGAATCTGGACATGTTTCTCGGCACAGGTTGGACAGCCGTTGTGATGTCGAATTATGGTAGTGGCAGTCGCCAACCGCTGGAAAAAATGCGCGAGATGATCTTGCCTGCGATAGACACTAAAACTGCACAACGTTGAGTTGTAGCTAAGATTTCGTCAGAACCAAACCGACCAATTGCAGAGCGCGGGGAATTTCGCGGTTGCGCATAAACCACCGCCACACATTGCCACTGCGCAAATTCTCCGCACTCAACAACGTGATGCCGACATCAATGCCGATCACGTCAGGATTGACCCAGCCGTTGTTCGGATTGAAAGCGTCTACAAAGCCGTAACGCCCATAAATCTTGTCGCCAAACTTAGCCTTCATTTCTCGTAGCGCAGGCACAGTGATGTCCGGCGCGAACATTAACGAACCGCCCGCCGCACACGGCACAACACTGCCATCAATGCTCGCGTGACGTGGCGGCCCGCCCCACGCGACGTAGCCGTTGGCGCTATCCGACGCCGTGATGCCCCAGATGTTTTCTGTATAGCCGGGAAATTCTTTGGCCAAGCCCAGACAAAATGCTTTGTGCGCCCGCGTCGCAACCACTGAGTTCTCAAACCAATCGGTAAAGGGCTTTCGATTCTCACGCCGCCCGCGAAAATCAATCCACGCGTGCGAATACTGATGCACAAACAACGGATCGCGCCAACCGATGTATGAATGCTGACCGTACTTCACTTCGTCCCGTCGCCACGCATACCACGATTCAGCAGGCAGCGGATGGGTTGGCGAACCGATTCCTAACACATAAATGATGGCGTGTTCGCAGTAATGATCCCAGTAATTTTTCAGAAAGCCCGTTTCGGGTCGCCAGCCCATTGATACCAGCGTTGGATGGCCGTTTTGCATCCACGGAAAATCAATTCGTTCGTAGATTTTCGTTGCGAACCGCACGATGTCTTTGTCGCGGCGAAAATACTGCTTCGCGGTCAACACGCCACCCAACAACAACGCCGTGTCAATCGAAGAGATTTCGCTTTGCCAGACACGTTCCCCCGTGCGCCAATCCATCCAATGCCAAAACCAGCCGTGTTCGTGATGCACGCGTTCGGCAAAAAACTCCAACGTCTTGCGGACGCGCGTTTGCGCTTCTTTTTTCGTAACCCAACCGCGCTCTGCGGCAATACACCACGCGGTCAGACCAAAGCCTGTTGCAGCAATGCTCGCCGTATTGCGATGCGCTTCATCGTGGATTGAGGCGTCTGTTCGCGCACGATCCAGCACAAGTCCGGTTGCGGGATCAGTTTGTTCCTGAAAGTAACGAAAGGAGCGGCGCGAAAGGTCTTCCAGAAAAGTATTGTCGGAGGGCGCAAGGCGATACGGCGCGCGGGCGGAAAGGGCTGTAGCCACGAGAAAAAAACTGAGTGTGACGCTCAGCCTAAAACTGAAGTAGATGTTACTCATTACTCTCTCCAAAAAAATTGCGCGCCCCTGCGCGTTCTGCTTCAGAATCGTTTGTACCGCAAGGCAGGCACAATAGCCAAACCCACTGTTCGATGCTACACCGCGCGCATCTTCAGTAGTCGCGCAAACTGTTAGTTTGCGGCAGTTCAGAGCATTCGCAGCACATCGTTCACGCCCCTCGCAAACGGACAGTTTGCGTTACCGTTTCGCGATGACGATCACGACCGGAATGAAGTTTGGGCTGGCAAAGCTGACGGAGCGAAGGAGCGAGGGAGAGACAGGGCGAAAGAGCGACAGGGGGCAGGAGAAAATTGGCGAAGACGATCCCACACTCCCTCTTTCTCTCCGTCCCTCCCTCGCTCCCTCTTATTCCACAATGCCCGGCACGGTGATGGGGACGGCGAGTTATATGTCACCCGAACAAGCGCGCGGCGAAAAAGTGGATGCGCGCACGGATATTTTTTCGCTCGGTGTGGTGTTGTACAAAATGCTGGCAGGCAAGCGTCCGTTTGAAGGCGTGAATATGATTGAAGTGTTGGGCGCGATCTTGCATCAAGAAGCTGCGCCGCTGGTGAACGTGCCGGACGAATTGCAACGCATCGTGACACAAGCCTTGCAAAAAGATCGAGGCGCGCGCTATCCCGCCGTGCAGGAATTCGCGCGCGACTTGCAGGAATGGAAAGAAGAACTCGCCTATCAAGCCCGCGCCGCGCGCACTTCCGGCGAGACGGAACGCCCGGACGACGCGGAACACCTGGGAGCGCAAGCGTCCCGCTTGCCAGACGTGGCAACCAACCCGTTGATTGCGAACGAACCCGTTCCCCACACGGCCCCGCTTTCCGCCAGCGCATCTGCGCCGCCAGCCTCTGCAAGCGGGACGCTTGCGCTCCCAGGCGCTTCGCGTTTCGCAGGTAAACATACCGTCATCATCGCATTTGTAGCGTTACCCCTCGTTGCCGTTGCCGCGTTCTTTTACTTCCAACGCCAGCCCGCCTTGACCGACAAAGACACGATTCTGCTGGCGGATTTCGAGAACAAGACAGGCGATGCGGTGTTTGATGGCACGCTGCGACAAGGCTTGGCTGTGCAGTTGCAACAATCGCCGTTCCTGAGCCTCTTGCCCGACGAACGCATACGCGCGACGTTGCGCTTGATGAACAAATCGCCCGATGAACGGGTAACACGCGAAATTGGACGCGAGATCGCATTGCGGCAAGGGGTGAAGGCCGTGCTGGCCGGAACGATTGTCAATATCAAGCCCCGGCAGCCGCTGCCGAATTTCAGAAGATCATTGACCATCGCGGAGAAGCGCCGTTGTCCGTGTTGTGGCCGCTCGCGCATCTCGGTTTGGCGCGCGCGGCACTGTTGCAAGGCTACACAGCGAAAGCGCAGCAGTCGTATCAAGCGTTCTTCGCGTTGTGGAAAGAGGCCGATGCGGATTTGCCCATGCTGATCGAGGCGAATAAGGAATACGCGAAGTTGAAGTAAGATTGCTTCCCTCTCACCTCACCAATTCATCGTCTTTTCATTTTGGATACGCTATAAAATCCCTGATGCGTTTGCTGCTCGTCGAAGATGAACCGCGCGTCGCCCATTTCGTGGCGAAAGGGTTACGCGAACAAAGCTATGCCGTAGATGTGGCGGTGGATGGCGAAGATGCGCTTTATCGCGTTTCAATCAACGACTACGATTTGGTTATTCTGGATGTCATGTTACCGAAAAAAGATGGCTTTGCCGTGTGCCGTGAATTGCGTCAACAGAACATCCACCTGCCGGTGCTGATGCTGACGGCGCGCGATGCGGTGGATGACCGCGTACAGGGTCTGGATAGCGGGGCAGACGACTATCTGGTCAAACCCTTCGAGTTCAAGGAACTGCTGGCGAGGGTGCGTGCGTTGTTGCGTCGTAAGCAAACGTCGTTACGCTCAGATATTTTGCAGATTGCGGATTTGACGCTAAACACAGCCAATCATACGGCGGCACGGAATGGCCAGAGCATCCCGCTCACTGCCAAAGAATACGCACTGCTGGAATTTTTCGTGCTGCGTGCAGGACAACTCCTCGGGCGCGAAGAAATCGCAGAGCATGTCTGGGACGATCACTTTGATCCGGCCTCGAACGTAATTGATGTCTATGTGCGCAGGCTTCGGCGTAAAATTGACGATGGATTTTCCCCTTCGCTAATCCACACACGGCGTGGTGAAGGATATTTGCTTTCGGCAAACTCAGAGGATGACGATGTTCAATAGCGTACGAATCCGGCTCACATTCTGGTATGTGTTGATTTTTGCGGTTCTGCTGACAGCCTTCGGCTTTTTGCTCTACGAATTGCTGGCGCGCGATCTGCATCGTCACCTCGACCAATCTGTCATAAACGATGTACGCACCGCGGCTGCGGGTTTTCAGGGGCAAATGCTCGAAAACCAGAACAATGCCATCGTCGCCACAGCCCACACCCTGATTGAATTCCGCCCACACAACACGTACCTGGCAGTGATGACAGCCCAACAACCATTGGGAGGCAATTACTACGATGAAATGTCCCTGCCCACCACTGATCCGGTATTGCAGGAACCAATCTC
The DNA here is from genome assembly GCA_018268995.1 of Acidobacteriota bacterium. Classification (GTDB taxonomy): domain Bacteria; phylum Acidobacteriota; class Blastocatellia; order RBC074; family RBC074; genus JAFDVL01. Next base: position 22,439 of record JAFDVL010000076.1, read on the forward strand.
TGCCACGTGGTTGCAAGAAGCCAAGACCAAACAAACACCTGTCCTGCAAACCATCAAAGGCTTCGGCACAGCAGGCGGCAGGCTGGCGGTGATGCGGATTCCTGACAGCGAATTCTTTATTGTCGTGGCCCAATCACAAGCTGAAATGCAGGAACATCTGGCGGCCATGCGGCGCATTTTTTACTTAAGCCTTCCGCTCATGCTCCTGATCGCCAGCATCGCCGGATTCTTCTTAGCGAAAAAAAGCCTTGCCCCTGTCGCCGCGATGTCAACACAAGCGGAAAGCATTAGCGCAAACAATTTGCACGAACAGTTGTCGGTTAGTAATCCACACGACGAACTGGGTCGGTTGGCAAATGTCTTTAATGCCTTGCTGGCGCGAGTCAACCGTTCGTTTGCCAGCCTGCGCGAATTCACGGCGGATGCTTCGCATGAGCTGCGCACGCCGCTGGCTATCATTCGCGGCGAAGCAGATGTCGCGCTTTCACAACCGCGCACTTCCTTTGAATATCAGGAAACGTTGGCGATTGTGCGGGACGAGGCTCGCCGCTTATCGCGCATTGTGGATGATATGTTAGCCCTGGCGCGTGCCGATGCTGGCGCACAACAACTTCAACGCGAAGAGCTTTATCTGAATGACTTAGTCGAAGAATGTCGACGCGCGATCCAAACCTTAGCTGCCAATAAAGGCATTTCGGTTCTTTGTGATTCCCTGCCCGACATCGAATTTTGCGGCGATGAAGAATTGCTGCGACGGATGATCCTGAATTTGCTGGATAACGCGATCAAATACACGCCCGTTGGCGGCACTGTCCGCATCGAACTGAGCGAAACACCCACGCACATCAGATTGAGCGTCATTGACAATGGCATCGGCATTCCCGCTGAAGCTGCGGCCCAGGTCTTTGATCGCTTCTATCGCGTGGATAAAGCACGCTCACGAGCCGAAGGCGGCAGCGGGCTGGGATTGCCCATTGTAAAATGGGTTGCCGAAGCGCATCAGGGAACCGTTCAGTTGGAAAGCCATTCTGGCATCGGCAGCAAATTTATTGTCGAACTACCCCGCCAAAAATAAAGAATCAGGCAAGAGCAACAAACAAGTTTGAGTTGGCCAGCGTTGATCGCACAACAAACGCGACCTGGTACACGATGGTATCAGGCACACAGGCAAAATCGGATGCCAAGACAGCCCTGCACGTTGGCGGCGCAAATGTGCTGAATTTTTACACAGCCAATATTGGCGGCGGCCTGCTCGGTTGGGCGACTTTCCCCTGGAGCTATAGCGGAGCGCCCACAATGGACGGCGTCGCCTGCCTTTACAGTTCTCTGCCGGGTGGCGCAGCGGCTCCCTTTAACGAAGGGCACACTGGCACGCATGAGGTTGGCCATTGGCTTGGCCTCTATCACACGTTTCAGGGTGGATGCGCGACAACCAATGATTATGTCAGTGATACGCCCGCAGAGCGGTCACCCGCCTATGGCTGTCCGCGCGGACGCAATTCCTGCTCAGGCATTGCCTTTCCCGGAAAGGATTCCGTGAACAATTTTATGAATTATGCAGATGACTATTGCATGAGCCAGTTCACGGCAGGGCAAGCCTCTCGCATGGATTCGATGGCGACGCTTTATCGAGGCTTATAAGCCATACGGCGGAAGACTGACCGTCAGGAAGGGCATGGAACTTTTCGAGAAAATGGAAGCCCGACCGTCAGGGCAATGGCATTGAGTAGACACACAAAAGCCGTCATCGTACTCAGTACAGTTCGATGACGGCGTTGATTTACTAAAGTTTATTATCCGAGCAGTGAAAGAATGCCTTGCAACGAAGAGTTTGCTTGTCCTAACGCTGCAACGCCCGCTTGCTGAAGAACGCTCAGGCGCGCCAGCTGAGAGGCTTCCTGCAACGCATCTGCATCACGGATGCGGGATTCTGCGGTCTGAAAATTATTGACCTGCGAGGTTGCCAGATCTATCGCCTGCAACAATCGGTTAGCCCCCGCTCCGACTACGCCTTGCACCTGTCCCAGTGTTCCGATAGCTGCGCTGATGGCGTCAATTGCGATCTTCGCTCCTGCTGCGCCGCCAATTCCGTCTCCGGCCACCACATTAATCACACCCACTTCTGAGGTCGCATTATTCGCCGAACCGCTTGCCACGTTTTCAGCATTCAACCCGAAATTAGTTTTGGTTGATGCGATGAAAACATACGTGTCACTGGCATCAGAGGTTGTGAGGGCGTAAATCCCCGCGTCACGCAACGCCGCGTTGTTATTGATTGCAGCTACGATATTCGCGGCATTTGTCGCGGCAGAAGTGCTGGTAGCAAAGGAAAGCTGAGTTAGTGCGCCGTCATTACCAATCGTAAAATCAAGGTATTGCGTGGCAGCAGCACCAGCCGAAACGGCTACCAGTGAAGCAGCATTGGCAGCGCTGTTGATTTGCGTAAACGTACCGATTCCCGTCTGATTTGAGTTCGATTGATTCGATACGAGAGAAAAGAAGTTGGCGCTTTTGAAACGCAATTGTGTACCGTTCAGTTCAACCGTAATCCCTGCATTCAAGAGGTTCGTGTCTGTTTGCAACTGTTCCAGAACAAACTCACCAGATTGCCCGGCAGTCAGGCTGACGGTAAAACTCTGCAATGTGCCGGTCGGGCCGACGCTCTGAAAGGTCAACGTTTCTGCCGAGGTCAGCGCCGCTGTGGAAGACCCAAAATTAATTCCGCCTACACCATCCACGGTTCCGGTTAGCGCGCCAATATTCAAATTGCTCAAGCCAAGACTTGTCGCATCCACGCGATTGGCCGAGCCTGACAAATCTATCTGGACGCCATTGTTTGAGGCAAAAGTCTCAAAGGCATCGCTGCCGCCGCCAATCACAGTGGTGAGCGTGCGATTATTTGTGCCCTCGCTGACTAAACCGATGTTCTGTGCCTGCCGCGTAATTTCACTGAGGATATTGTTGAATTCAGCCTGCAAAATATCGCGGCTGTCGGTGAAGGTATCAGAAGCTGATTGCGTCGCCAGGATCGCTGCCCGATCAAGCAGATTTGAAACGGTGTTCAGACCACCATCTATAATCTGTAAAGTCGAAAGCCCATCATTTGCGTTGCGAATGCCCTGGTTAAGAACCGCAATGTCACTGCGAAATTTGTTGGCAATCGCCAGCCCTGCGGCATCATCTCCTGACGAATTCAATCGCAATCCCGAACTTAATCGTCCGATGGCACTGTCAAGAGATCGCTGAGTGCGATTGAGCTGTAATTGCGCACCGAGGGAAGACAAATTATTTACCGTACTCAAAGCAGACATGGTCGTACTCTTTCGTAGTAATTTTCGCAGGCCTCATCAGGCGGGACAAAAATTCAGCCTCTGAGCAAACAGGTCTGAGTTATTTGTAATAGCTTTATCGGCAAATTGGGACAAACCTAAAATCCTGGAGCACTAGATCAGTTTTCAGTTGCGT
>JAFDVL010000077.1 GCA_018268995.1 Acidobacteriota bacterium
TATGCGCAGGCGATGGGCTATCCCAGCCCGCACAAACACCTGGGCGCGCCGCCCGTGTTTTACTTTGAGCCGCATCAGACAGAGATGTGTCAGTTTATGCCCGATGTGATTCTGGACATCACGCCTGTTTTTGAAACCAAAGTCAAAGCCATGCACTGCATGGATGCACAGGTGCATCTGTGGAATTACTATACCGATATTGCCAAACGGCGCGGCACACAAGGCGGACGCAATTCGGGCAATCCTGCGATTGTTTACGCCGAAGCCTTTCAGCGCGTTTACCCGCAGGTCACGATGAATCCGCTTTCGTAAGAGTTGAGATTTGAGAAATGAAACATCAGATTGTTCGTAACATCAAAAGGGCTGACGCTGACATCATCAAAACACTTGGCGAACAGGGCGTCGCAACGATTCACGAAGCGCAAGGGCGTACCGGATTGCTCAATCCGTATATGCGCCCGATTTATCCTGCCGCGAGAGTTGCAGGATCGGCAATTACGATTTCGTGTCAGCCGGGCGACAACCTGATGATTCATGCCGCGATTGAAGTTTGTCAGCCCGGCGATGTGTTGGTGGTGACGACAACATCGGAATCCACCGACGGCATGTTCGGCGAATTGCTGGCGACATCGTGTCAGGCGCATGGCATTCGCGGCCTGATTATTGATGCTGGCGTGCGCGATGTGGCGGATTTGACCGCAATGGATTTTCCGGTTTGGTCAAAAGCGATTTCGGCACAAGGCACAGTGAAGGCGACTCCCGGCTCAGTGAATATTGATGTTGTTTGTGCAGGCGCAATTGTTCGTTCCGGCGATGTGATCGTAGGCGATCTGGACGGCGTGGTGGTCGTCAAACGTGAGCTTGCCGCCGAAGTCGCACAGCTGGGACAAAAGCGCATTGAGAAGGAACAAAGGTCGCGAGAGCGATTACAGGCTGGGGAACTCGGCATAGACTTTTATGGTTTGCGCGCCAAGCTAAAAGAATTAGGAGTCGAGTATCTTGATGAGTAACAAAGGTCAGGATTACCGCAAAATGATTTTACGATAAGAAACCGGGCTATATCTGGATGATAGCTCACGCAGCAAAACTAAAGGAACATCAACTATGACAACAAAAATCCGCCGTATTTTTTCCGCTGTTGCGGTTTCGATTGCGCTAACTTTAAGCGCCAACATTTTGGCTCAGGATCGTGTCAAAATCGCTAACGGTACGTTGGAAGGCGCACCAGACAACGGTGTGCGCAGCTTCAAAGGCATTCCGTTCGGCGCGCCACCGGTTGGCGATGCGCGCTGGAAACCACCGCAACCCGTTCAAAGCTGGACGGGCGTGCGCAAGGCCGACCAGTTCGGCCCGCGTTGCATGCAGCGCAATGTGTTTGGCGATATGAATTTTCGTGCGAACGGAATGGGCGAAGATTGCCTGTCCTTGAACGTCTGGACGCCTGCTAAATCAGGCCGCGAGAAGTTGCCCGTGTTGGTTTACTTTTATGGTGGCGGATTTATTGCAGGCGACGGTTCTGAGCCGCGCTATGACGGCGCGAGCATGGCAGGAAGGGGAATCGTTGCGGTCACGGTCAATTATCGTTTGGGCGTGTTTGGGTTCTTCGCGCATCCTGAGCTGACGAAAGAATCCCCCAATCACGCTTCGGGCAATTACGGCCTGCTGGATCAATACGCCGCGCTCAAGTGGGTGCAGCAAAATATCGCGGCCTTTGGCGGTGATCCGAAACGCGTGACGATTGCGGGCGAATCTGCCGGGTCAATTTCTGTCAGTGCGCAAATGGCTTCGCCCCTCTCGAAGAATCTGATTGCAGGCGCAATCGGCGAAAGCGGTTCGATCATCGGCGCATTGTCTGCTGTGCCCTTGGCAGAAGGTGAGCAAAGCGGCGTCAAATTTGGGACGGCGATTGGCAAAGATTCGTTGGCGGCGCTGCGTGCAATGCCTGCCGATCAATTGCTTGAAACAACGGCGAAACCGGGGCTGCCCCGTTTTTCTCCGACAATTGATGGTTGGTTTTTCCCGAAAGACCCCGGCGCGATTTTTGCTGCGGGCGAACAGGCACGTGTGCCGTTAATGGCCGGATCGAATTCTGAAGAGTCCGGGTATTTTGGCATCATGCAACGCGAAAAACCGACGGTCGAAAATTATCGCAAGGCGCTCGAACGTCTGTATCCAGGCAAAGCGGACGAAGTTTTCAAACTCTATCCAGCAACGAGCGAAAACGAAGTCATGGATGCCGCGCGCGATTTAGCAAGTGATCGTTTCATCAGTTACAGCACCTGGAAATGGGTGGATCTGGCCACGAAGACGGGTGGCAAGCCAACATATTACTACCGCTATGATCGCCCGCGCCCGGCAATGCGCCCCGAAATGGGCGATGCGCAACCAGGTCTAGCAGGAGGCGTCGTGCGTGGGGCAGCGGCTGGGCCGCCGCGTCCTGCAGCTCGTGGCGCAGTGCATTCGGCTGAAATCGAATACGCGATGGGCAATCTGGACGGAAATAAGGTTTATGCCTGGACGCCGGATGATTACAAAGTCTCGAAGGTGATGCAGGAATATTTTGTCAACTTCATCAAAACCGGTAATCCAAATGGCAAAGGGCTGACAAACTGGCCGAAATTCAGCGCCAACCAACGACTGATCATTGACGTGAATACGCGTGCCGAAGCCGACAAGGTGCGGGCACGTTATGAATTTCTGGATCAGTTTTACAAAAAGCAATAAATGAACCACCGAGAACACGGAGAGCACAGAGAAAACCTAAGAAAGGATAGCCAGGATCAGGCTTGTAAATCCTGTTTCCCATCTTGTAAATCCTGTCTAAAAACCGCTGTATTCTCTGTACGCTCCGTGGTTTATATATTCATCAGGAGCAGTCATGGGCGAAATTGTAGCCGCGATGGCGACCTGCCATGCGCCGCAATTATTTACTTACCCGCCGGACGAAGATCATGCGCAGCTTGATGCCAGCATTGCCGGAATGCGTGAACTGGGCAAGTTGCTGGATGAAACGAAGCCGGACGTCATTCTCTTTCTGGGTAGCGACCATCTCGAAACGTTTTCGATGTCCTGCAATCCAACGTTTGCTATCGTTGCAGGCAATCGCGCCAAAGCGGAATTCGCCGGGCGTCACTATGACTTACCGATCCATCGCGAAATGGCAGAAGATTTTCTGTCCAAACTGGTGGGAAGAGACTTCGACATTGCCTATTCCGAAGACGCGATTCTTGGGCATACCTACGCCGTGCCATTTGAGTTTTTAATTGGCGGACGCCCAATTCCCGTTATTCCATTTCATGCCAACGTCTATTTGCCGCCCCTGCCTAGTCCGAAACGTTGCGCAGCGTTGGGGCGGGCAATTGCGGAAATTGTTGCCGAACGCCCAGAACGCGTAGCAATCATCGCCAGCGGTGGCATGTCACATTACCCCGGCACCTGGAAGTATCCGCAGCCGGAATTTGATTTCGACTACTGGGTGATTCAGGAACTGGAAAAGGGCAACATAAATGCCGTGCTGGATTTGACCGTCGAACAGCTGGACGCGACTGGAAACACGGAGTTGCTGCCGTGGGCGATTCTGCTTGGTGCGATTGGCAATCAGCCCGGTGAGTTGGTGCAGTACACGCCAACCTGGCACCATGGTCACGCAATGATGCGCTTCTTGCCAGCGCGTGAGAAAGCCGCAGCAGCAAAGGCCGAATTGCCACAATACGGCGGCTTGCAATTCAAAGAAGGCGGTTATCAGTTTTATGTGCATCCGCCCGCCGAAGCGTACAACCTGAACAAGCTGTTGTTTGATGTCCGTCACGACTCTGACTTACGGCGGCGGTTGCTGACCGAATTTGACAGTGTCATTCAGCAATATGACCTGACGGGCGACGCGATTGATGCGGCGCGCGCGATTGCCGAAGTCGGTACGACCGCCAAAGTCAGCGACAACGCCGGGCGCATCGTCAATGCGGGCGCACATCCGCTACACGCACTGATGTCATTGCATGCGGTTCACGGTGAGATGAAGCGATTGCAGCGTGACTTAACGAATCAAAACTAAGAAGGAGAAAATCCATGAGCCGATTGAAAGATCGTATCGCGGTTGTTTCCGGCGCGGCCACTGGCATTGGCAAAGCTGCGGCGGTTCGTCTTGCTGCCGAAGGTGCCATTGTCGAAATTCTTGACCTCAAAGACGCCACCGAAGCCGTGAATGAAATTCGCGCCGCAGGTGGGCAAGCCAACGCCGAAATTTGTGATGTCACGAGCGAAGAACAAATCGCCAAAGCCGTGGCCGCCATCGCCGCGCGCCACGATCACGTAGACATTCTCGTCAACAACGCAGGCATCCTCTCAGGTAAAACGCCGTGGCATGAACTTTCGTATGAAGAGGTCAATCGCTTTGTGCAGGTGAATTACCTTGGCTATTTCCTCGTGTCAAAGGCGATCTATCCGCTGCTGAAAAAGAGCGAACACGGACGACTCATCAACGTTGCTTCGCGCACGTATTTTCTGGCGAATCCGGGGCAGATGGCCTATGTCGCAGCCAAAGGGGCAGTAATGGGGATGACACGCGTGATGGCAAAGGAAATGGGCGACGACAACATTTGCGTCAATGCCGTCGCGCCAGGAATGATTGCCACCGAAGGCACAATGGCGCATTCAGGCGAAGAGGCTTTTAATCGCGTGATGAATAACCAAGCCATCAAAAAACGCGGCAAG
>JAFDVL010000078.1 GCA_018268995.1 Acidobacteriota bacterium
TGGAGTTTCATGGGGTACCATGGCTATAACTAATGTCTATTTCATCCAACATAACTATTGGGAAGGTACAAACTGATTCTCACTGCGGCTTAGCATCACAAGCGCAACTCATTGGTTCGCTTTCTTCGCCGCTAAAGCCGATCCACTTCATCTGAGCTGAGAGGCGTAAAAAGATAATTCAGCCACTCTGGATGACCTTCTACTTTGTCGCGGCGTTTCGGCCCTGCGGGAGTCAAATGATAAAAGCGATAGCCATATCGGCGCAAAATTTCTTCCAACGGTGCCTCTCCGCCACGTCCCGGCAATACTTCAGAAATGATTATTGGATGATCCCGCTGAATCGTTTCGACCATCCCACGTAATACTTGATATTCCGTGCTTTCAGTATCGAGTTTCATCAGGTCAACGCGGTTTAGATGATTGGTTTGAGCAAAACGATCCAGGGTAATTACAGCAACCTTGGTACAAACAAGATTTTCTCCTCCGCCCATAAATTCGCGTGACAAACTGGAACTGGTCGGAGTTTCCGCGTCAATGTGCCAGAAATCTGCTTCTCCTTCGATCTCACCTATAGCGGCAGGTATACACTGAACATTTGCCAGTTGGTTCAACTCCACATTGCGCCGCAATCGTCTATAAACGGAAGGCAATGGCTCAAAGGCATAAACCTTTCCTTTTGGATTTGCATGTGCAGCGAGAAGAGAGAAAAAACCAACGTAAGCGCCGACATCCAACGTTACTTGCGCTTGTGTTGAGAGGCGAAAAAACAGCGGTACCGTTTCCGGCTCATATCCATTCCATCCGCGCCAATAAACCTGAGTCGAAACCCAATCATCGCCTTGCGACCAAAGTAACACCCTTCTTCCATTCGGCAGCCTCCGCCGCACTGATCCAACCCGGTGCAAATGCTTGATGACAAATTCTGACTGTACGCCCGTGACTTGCTGACAAGCGTGAACAACTGAGGTTGCCAGATAGTTGAATGGTTGTGAGGCCCTGACTCTTTTCAGAGCTTTAACAACACTTGATCTGACTGTTGGTTTGACTTCAGGGCAATATGTAGTCATCGGCAAAGAGGTAATTTCGTTTCGCTGATTATTCATTGCTCAGAGATACGGTGCTGGGTAGCGAATTGCAGAGTATCCGCAATAAGGTTTTGATAAAGTTCGACCTGCCGTTCGCATGCTGGCTCAAGCGAATAATATTTTTCTGCGGCGCGGCGACAACGTTGTGGCAATTCGAGATCAGCTAACAATTCCACAAGCTTGTGAAGGGCACGGCGATACGCTTCATCTGTATGCTCCTCCACCACAATGCCAACTCTTTCCCGCCGGATGATCTCATCAGTATCGCTTACATTCGGAGTCGTAATCACAGGCAGCCCGCATGCCCAATATTCGCCAATCTTAGTGGGTGAACAACCATGCTCACTCAATCCTTGTGAAAGGAAAAACAAGCCTGCCTGTTGTTGTGCCAAATGAGCAGGAATTTCTGTATGCGGGACGCAGTCATACGACCATTGGCTTTCTGATAGGCCGCTATCTTCAAGCATCGAAGAGATCAAACTTTTTTCCATTCGGCTCAAGACCTGTAAATGAATATTTCCAATTTCCTGGGCAGCGACTGCCGCAAATCTGCCGATTTTATCGAGCCAATAACGCCTGCCTACGCTGCCAATATAAATCAGTCGCAATCCATTCTCTTTCAAAGCAGGCACTGAAGCTGTCAGATGGAAATGCTGTAAGTCAACACAGCTTGGAACCACAATTACGGGAGTATTTTTGCGAGCGACTTCGGGAATGTTTTCAATGTCTTTTTTGGCGCGCTGTGATAAGGCAATGATGCCATCGGCGCGAGCATACATTTGACGCTCCAAAAACTTGAAGGTGCGATAGATGGCTGAATCTTTTTTCCATACACCGCCGTCCACTTGCTCATCAGGGAAAAAGCCTTCGTTATGATAGCTCAGCTTGGCTCGCAGGATTGGGGCAAGAAACATTCCGATCAAGCCCGCCACAAAAGTCCGCACGTGAATGATGTCCGGTCGTAAGCGCATCCCAATCACAAGTGTACGCAGAATGCCTTGCAAAAAATCCAATGTGACTTTGGGTTGCTGGTGATAACGAAGTGGAATCCATTGCACGTCGAGTTGCTCAAGCGATGTTCGGATTTCCGTGATCAGCGATTGGTTGACTAGATCAGCAGGTTTCTCGAACGTCACCAGCGTCAAATGCACGCCCATACCCGCAAGTTTCTTGATCGCAGGCAACACCAGCGATTGCCCTAAAGGTTCGGCTGCGCCCCAGTAAACAATATAGAGGACTTTCAATGGTGCAACTGTGGTTTGGCTCATTTTATGCTGCTTCGCTGAGATTCCTGGTTTTCAAGCGTGCTGCCATTCGTTGTGGGAACGCCGTGAGATAACGGATTTGATGAACATCCATTGTCACCGCACGTGCCACGCAAAGTACAAAATCACGATAGTGCTGCGCGTGAAAATACGTTCCCGCCAAAACCATGTAGTTTCGGGCCAAGGCAGCCTGTCGCCGAGCGTGCAATGACTCTGGCAATTCGGGCATAGCGAACCCTTTGCTGAGCACTTGCACACTATCGTATTCAAGCAATGGAGCATTGCGACTCATATTGTTGCTGTGCTGACGGTATGTAACCAACGGCTCATCCAGATAAAGGAACTCTGTTCTGGCGGCTAACCGCACCCACATATCCCAATCAGCACATTGACTCAGCGCCGGATCAAAACTACCAACCGAATCGAACAAAGTACGCTCACACAACACAGTAGAAGGAGTTGCCACAACATTTCCGCGCGTCAGCAAATCTTCCAAAGCCGATCCCTGTCGTTGGCTCCGACGAACCTCAATTGGGTTGAGCGCAAAATCCACTACCGTGAAGGCAGAATAGCAAACTTGATCATGTGGTTGCTGACGAAGCGCGGCGATCTGTCGCGCCAATTTATGTGGCAGCCAGATATCGTCCGCATCCAGAAATGCCACATAGCGCCCTCGGCTTTCGGCAATGCCACGATTGCGCGCGACGGAAACGCCGCCGTTTTGTTGTCGGATGTAACGCACCGGAGCCTGGTAGCGACGCATGATTTGTTCGGTCTCATCCGTCGAACCGTCATCAATCACCAACACCTCAAAGTCCTGATAGGTCTGAGCGAGGACACTCTCGACAGCTTCGATCAAGTAACTGGCGGAGTTATACGTGGGAATGACGACCGAGACTTCCGGCATTTACTTCTTCCAATCCGTTGCCATTGAGTTGACGATAAATGGCTTCGTAAGAGCGAACCATATCCTCAAAGCGAAATTTGCTGAGCACCTTGTCGCGTCCAACACCTGACATCTGTTTGCGTCGTGTGAAGTCGTTGAGCAAGGCCGCGATGGCGTCCGCCAACGCAGGTGCATTGGCAGGCGGAACTAACATGCCATCCAAACCCGCATCCACGATTTCAGGAATGCCGCCGACTTGTGTCGCCACGACCGGAGTGCCTAAATACAGCGCCTCGGCCAGCACCAAACCAAAGGCTTCAGCCACGCTAGGCAGCACAAACAAATCCGCCGCTGCCATCAAATCCGGCAGGTCTTTGCGAAAGCCCAGAAACGTCACAACATCATCGCAGCCCAGCGAACGAACTATTTCCTGATAGTTATGCAGAAAAGGGCCAGCTCCGGCAACCAACAATTTGATCTTTCCATTGCAGCGTTGCTTCAACTGCGTCATGGCCTGGAACAAATATTCATAGCCTTTTTCCGGGTGCAGCCGGGCGGCAATCAACAGTAGCGGCGTTTCATCGTCCACAAATTCCTGACGCACTTTGCTTCGGTCGTAGTCGCTTGACAACCGGACGCGAGCAAAATCAATTCCATTCAGAACGACGTGCAACTTTTCCGGTGGAGCCTGTTCTTCAGCCAGCATGTGATCTGCGGTGTGCTGTGAGACAGCAATCACGCCGTGACTGAGCCGTGTGCAAAGCTGATCCAACTGCACGTGCCAGCGTCTGTTGATGCGAGTGTGATAGTCAGAATAATGCCGCGTCACAATACGCATCTTCGTTCCTGCTAATGCACCAGCCAACAACCCGATGACCGAAGGCTCAAACAAATGCGTGTGCAAAATGTCCACGTTTTTACGGCGCAGATAATGCGCCAGTTTGAGCAAGCCCAGCGGATATGCGGAGCGTTGCTGACAATCACAACTGAAACATTCCACGCCTTGCGACAGCATGTATTCGCGCAGCCAATCCGCCATCGGGTTCAGCGTCGCAAAAATCATGCGATACCGTTGGCGATCATGCCATTTCGCCAATTGCGGGAAATAACCACTGGTGTCACTGTCTTGGGCAAAGTGTAGGATTTGTTGCATCAACCGTTCATCCACTGGCTAAGGTCCCGCCCTAACAATTGACTTAATTTCTTAACATCGGAGGCAAACTCAGTCGTTAACTGACGCGCCAAATTGGGCTCTAGTTCCGGTCGTTTTTCAACCTTAACATTCAAATCCCAAAGGCGGTCATATAATTTTCTGCGCAATGACAGCGGGGCAGCCACCCTGAATATCAACCGGGCGAATTTGGGAGGAATGCGCATAAATCGTCCCAACGCCGGCATACGCAATTTTTTCATCTGATTCTTGACAGCAAAATCTATCGGTACGGTTGAAGTGATACCGAGGAAATCACAGACCCCTTGGAATACTTTTTTCGTATCAGCCATCAATTCCTCAAAGGTGATGAAATGGACGCGCTCATGTCCGAACACCTCTAAATACCGCTGCACCTGCTCAGCATATTTTCCGACTTCGCGGTAAAGATATACTTCCAGCGCCCCCTGAAACGCCTTCGGTCTTAACAATCCCTGCCGACGTGACTCTTCTGCAGCTAAGGCGGCGGCAAAATCCGCAATGTCTTCATTGCAATCATAAAGACGTTGCCCATGTAAGGAATAAATCATGTCTACCGGATTACGCAGCATGATGATTATGCGCGCATCCGGTGAGAACGCCTTGATTTCCTGCGCCGCTTGTTTGGAAAATAGATACCAAGTGGAAGCCTCGCCAATAATTCGCTGGCCTCGTGCTCCTCGAAACAGGGCCAGATATTCGTGCTCATCACGGATGTATCCCGCATCGTATTGGAGATCACGACCGAAGAAATGCGGTTCTTTCATGGGCGACATAAACACATCAGGATGCTGCGCTAGGTAATCACTCATCGAAGTCGTTCCGCATTTGGGGGCACCAACGACAAATAAATTTGGTTTACTTACAGTTTCCAGTGAAGGCGAAAAACTGTTTCTGTCAGACAACATACGTGGTTTCGCTGTGTGAGGCGTGGTGGGTTTATATTGTGTTTTTTCGTGTAGTTTTAATCCTCTGCGATAACCCTTTTGTAAATGGATGCCCAAAAGGAGCCGATAAAGCCGTTCCAACGCTATACTTTGCGGCATTGTTTTTTCGAGCCAATCGGTCAATTGAAAAAGGCTTTTCAGCAATATTGGTTGGGCTAAAAGGGATTTGGAGATTTTGCGTATGCTTAGATTTAGCGGTTCGTAGGCAAGCTGCAACGGCCCATTGATGCGTTGCCGTTCAATGTTCTGTGGCCAGTCAGGCCAGGCGTGACAGAAGGGGAGCACATTGGCACTTCCCCACTCCACGCGGCGGCAATAACTTTGAATATCCAGCGAATGATCATGATGAACGGTGTCGGCTTCGGGAATAAAAACAATACGTCCACCACATGCCGAATGCCGCAAGGCCAACTCCTGATCTTCCGCACTATGTAAGGTCGTATTGAATCCGCCCAAGGCAAAATACAGTTCCTGATTTATGGACATATTCGCTGCGGTGCAAAAATTCGGCATTCCGACTATACCTCGATTTTGAGGGACGCTAGATTGTTCCAGTTGCTGACGAAATTTCCCGAAGGGCGTTTGCAAATTCTCTGCTGGCAAGTGAATTGCTCCGACCACCAATGCACGGGGATATTCATTCTGGGCGCGCAAATGATCAGCAAGAAAATCTTCGTTGACACCAATGTCATCATCTAGGAATAGTAAGAACTGTCCTTTGGCAACAAGCGCCCCTGCATTGCGTGCAGTAGATCGCTCAACACCCTCTAAGCGGATGATCCGGCAAGAAGGAGAAGATAAATTCCCTGACAGTTGAACTGGCGGAACCGAACCATCATCTATTACAAGGAGTTCATAATCGTTGGCTGGCAGCGTCTGCTTTCGTAGCCTTGCGACAGTAGTCGCTAGTTGGTCTGGGCGATTATGAGTAGGAATGATTATGCTTAGCTTCAATAGAGTCATCCTATCAGCCACCTCGCCAAATCAATATTGGACATCGTCAATTCCAGCCACGAACCTCGCTTATATTTCCAATTCAAGCTTCTAAAAGCGATGCCCACTCACCTAAAAATTCATTTCCCATCAAAGGAACGACAGCGCCATATTTTTTTAAACCGTCTCGCCACCCCTGTTGCAGGTGAGCCCCTATAATCAGGTCATACACCTTAGGCAAAAGTTTGGAATCGGGAATAAGCGTTTCCAGCCAATGAACCAGCTTAAATACTATAGGTAAGATCCACGGAAAAATAATAAATCGCTTGATAAGCTTCTTTGCAATACGTGACCATGAGTCCTCCTTAAATCTAACATAACCGTTAATAATGGCTATCGGCGGTACATCCTGATACAAATGCGCAAACCGACGAACCAAACGCACAGTATCAGCACATCCACGACGATAGCGTTGGCATAACTGCTCTAAGGAACTTCTAGACTCCTCATGGATTGCGCTTGTTTTTCGTGTAAGGAACACACGAACCCCTGCCATATAAAGCCGACGCCCAAAATCTTGATCTTCACAACTAGCCGCCGAATATCCCAAGTCAAATCCATTTAATTGGACAAATGTATCTCTATGGACGGAAAGAGACGCTGCGGTAACCACCCCATCAATCACCTCATATACCTTTTCATCAAGCAAAGGCTTTAAATTAATCGGAAGCCCTCCCCCTCCCCACGAAGCAACTTGCTTTTTAAACCAATTATTGAAAGCGGTTGGGACCAAATCCAGTTTCCAGTCAAAATGGCTAACAACTGCGCCAGGGCCAAATTCATGTTGTGTTTCCAAATGCCCTCGCAAGAAATCGCGTGGTACGACCATGTCATCATCAACAAAAAGAATAAATTCCCCTGAAGACGAATTGGCCCCAAGATTGCGCGCTACCGCAGGTCCACTATTTTCTTGTCGCAAACAACGAACAAATACAGCCGTTTGAAAGCATTGCGCCTCAATTGCTGGAGCAACAGGAAGCGGAGAGCCATCGTCAACAACAATAACTTCGTAAGAGCTAGGATCAATATTCTGATCAAGTAATTGCTTTACTAAATTTATTACCCGATCTGGACGACCATAAGTAGGGATTACCACGCTCAAATTAAGCTTTTTCTCGGACGTTTTATCTTGCATTAACGATTTATACTTTCTGGAATCGAGGCTGGTTTTCGCAGCTTACTATAAGCAGAATATAACTGTACTGAACCAAGTGATCCCAATAATAACGCCCAAAGCGTCGGGCGAACGCTCATGCTCTTATCGGCCCAGATAGCATAGTAAAGATTATGGCGTGTGACAGAATGTCGCCCTGCAAGCAATGCTTGTTCGGCAAAAAACATGTGTCGCCGAGAAAGTGCGCCAAACGCGGCTTTTCTTAGCTGAGGATAATTCCCACCAGTTTCTGATAGTCTGTTTAGTGATTCATCAAGAATTTGTTTCTCTTGCTTTCCATTCTTGGCAGAGTTAAGTATCTCGGCTGTACCACTGACGTCATGCACGCGATATGCAGCCATTGGCACGCTACTAAAAAAACAGCCGTTATTTTCTGCTAACCTAATTGCCCACTCCCAATCATGCCCCCAAGTTAGGTCCGTACGGAACAATCCTGTTTTGTCAGCACAAGTTTTGCGTACCATTAGAGAAGGTGGACAAACAATACATCCTAGCAAAAGAAACTCAACTAATTCGCCGCATTTAAAGAGATGATCTTCATCCCACCTCCGGCTAACAGAAAGCCCTTCCCCAGCGGCATCAACCATTTGAACTGCCCCAAAAACGAATCCAACTTCAGGATTATTGGCAAGAAGAGAAACCCTATGTGAGATAAATCCCGGCAGGAAAAAATCATCCGAATGCAACAATGTTATATATTCGCCGCGTGCCGCTTGAAGACAACGATTAAAATTGCCTGACTGGTTGGTCAACTCTTCAAAGCGAAGATAGCGAATGCGTGAATCATTATAGCGTTGAACTAATTCCGGTGTTTCATCTGTCGATGCATTATCACAAATCACCAACTCATAGTCCTGATAACATTGAGCGAGTACACTTTCTATAGTTTCACTAATATAGCGTGCGGTGTTGTAAGTCGGGATACAAATGCTGACTTTGGGCATCGTGTAAACCTCTTATGCTTTTCTTATTCGTTCGAAAACCCGATTCGCAACCCGGTGCCCGCTTTCAATTGCCTCAAAGCTCCAATGATAGCCCCACTCCCCAAACCGCCCGCACGGGTATAGGTCAACGCTTTCCATCCAGGCATGAATAATGGCGAGGCTTGCGGTACGGTTGAAGTCAAAGACAACATAAGCGTACGCAATATCGGTTTGATCCTGAATCGCAATGCGATCTGAGTGTTGCAAGATGCCAGCATCACACAAACAATCAATCACACGCTCAACCAAGCCTGCCTCATCAAGCGGTTTGCGCCGCGAGTAGGCGATTTCACACGAGATCGAACTGTGGCCTGCGGGCGCGTTGCCGGGCGCAAAACGGTGCGGAAAGCTAATACGAAAGAACGGCACATCATGGTCGTAAAAATAGCCCCAGTTCCCAGTTCCCACATCAGCACGTGCAATCCCCAGATTGACGCAGCGCACAGAAGTCCACATTAACTTGTCGGCTGCCGCCCTCACTTCAGCGGGCGCATCCACCGTTAGCTTGACCAAGGTCGGTAAGGGTACCGTTGAAATAATGTCTTCGTAATGCTGTATCACCCCATTGGTGAAAGTAATACGACGCGCGGCGGCCTCAATTTTGGCGACACCACAACCAGTGTGGAGGTTCTGTACACCTGCTAACAACGGCTCAGCCAAGCGCCCAAAGCCTCCGTTCGTTGGATAAGAAAATTCTGTAAGGTAATTGAGGGTTTGCGGGTTTGGATCAACCGCACCGCGAACAACCTGTTCCAGGGAAGGCCGCGAAATTCTGCCGCCCACTTTCGACCCAAGCCATTCTGTGTTTAGCTCTTCTGGTTCCACAGTCCATACTTTGCGGGCATACCGTAGCATGAATTCCTCAGTGAACGTCTTGCCAAATGACGCGTGACACCATTCAGCATACGTGCGTACAGTCTGTTCAGGCTGTTGTGTAGCGGCGATAAAATCCAGCACGCAACGTGTCGTCTGTTCCGGCGTCAGGGCATGAGCATTGGCCTGCACTGGGTAACGCCCGTATCGCTGTCCGCCGTAATTGTTCCAAATGTCCGCGTGAAAATGATTCAGGTCTTTGTCAAGTGGTTCGTACACGAAGCGTTGCGAGTATTCATCTTTGCCAAAGAACACGTGCGCGCCTTCATCAAAGTTGAAGCCGTCAACCTGTTTTGTATGGCAATGCCCACCGACATAGGGTTCTTTCTCAAAAACTTCGCATACGATGCCCAGTTCATTGAGGTGATAGGCAGCGCTCAACCCTGCCAAACCTGCCCCCAATACGATTACGCTACCTGACATTCTTGCACCTCAAAGCCGAATTGCGTTCGCGTGTTGCGGATGGTTGCGCGCAACCCATTATCCAAGCCAATCTGTGGCGTCCATCCTAGCATTTCGTGCGCGCGGGAAATATCGGCCCAAGTGTCATGCAATTGTTCCATTGTTGCCTGGCGCGCACCAATCAACAGTGGAGCGGAGGAATTCGCCAGATACCAAATGCGCTGGGCAACATCACGCAAACGAACCGGTTGCCCCGATCCTAAATTTATGACCTGTCCTTCAATATTGGGAACAGTAGCGGCAGCAATCAGCCCTCTTACCAAATCGTCCACGTAAAGCAAATCGCGTTGTTGCTCACCGTGCGACATGTGAAAGGGCAGGTTGCGCACAACGGCTTCCACTGCTTGCGCAATAAACATGCTGGTGGGCTGACCCGGTCCATAAACACTAAACGGGCGTACAATCACGACCGGGCAACCGCTACGTTTGTGCAACGCCTGGGCAAACCTTGTTGTAGCAGCCTTCGCGATGCCATAAGGCGAAACTGGCTGTGTGGGTAAATTCTCATTCATGGGACCATCTTGTTCGCCGTACTCTTCGGCAGACCCAATGATGACAATGCGCCGCACGCGCGCTTCCATTGCGGCATCCAGCACATGCAAGGTTGCATTAATGTTCAGTTCGGCACAGGCTAGCGTTGCTGCGCGACTGTCACCTCGCCCCAACACGCCAGCCAAATGAAATAGCGTGTCTGGTTTGCTTTCGTGCATGGCACGCCAAATTGAGCGCGGTTCTGCCAAATCCATTTCCATGCGACAAAGGCTTTCCGCCAAAGGCTTGCGCGCCAGCAAGGTCGGATAACATGCGCGGCTAACCAGTTCTTGTACCAGATGACTACCAATAAAGCCCGTCGCGCCCGTAATGGCAATGTGTCCGAGTGCAGAAAGATCGGTCATGGTGTTGTGAGGAAATTCCGATACCAGTCAATGGTGCGCCGTAACCCTTCTTCCAGTCCAAATTGCGGCTGCCACGAAAGTCCGGTGCGCGCTTTTGTTGTATCAAGGTATTGATGCGGGATTTCGTTCTGTGCTTCGTTGCGTATATCAGGCGCTAAATCTTCACGCCCAGTCAACCGCAAAATCATGCGGACAAGTTCCAGCACATTAAGCTTGGCATCGTTCCCAAAATTGAATGCTTCGCCCGCCAATGCGCGCTTTGCAGCCAATTGCTCGGCCAATATCAAATAAGCTGCTGCGCCATCTTCAACATAAAAATAATCACGGATGAAGCTGCCATCACTGCGAATAATAGGTCGCTCGCCTTGCAACGCTGAGCGAATCGTCCCCGGCACAATTCGATTCCAATTCAAATCACCTCCGCCATACAGATTGCCACAACGCGTGACGCACACAGGCAGGTCGTAACTTGCGGCATAGCTTTGGGCAATCAAATCCGCACACGATTTACTGACATCGTAAGGATGACGACCTTGTAACGGCGCATCTTCGGCATACGGCAATTGTTCGTGTGTACCATACGCCTTGTCGGATGAAGCAACAATAATCTGCTTGACCAGCGGCGAGCGACGACAGGCCTCAAGTAATGTCCAAGTGCCCTTAACATTTGATTCGAATGTACTCACCGGATTGCGATTCGCAATCCCGACAATAGTCTGCGCCGCCAGGTGAAATACCGTGTCAATTTCATATTCACCCAAGATTCGCTCAATAGCAGCCTGATCGCACACATCGCCCGGCACAACCCGAATCGCCTTATTCAACCTGGCCCGAAAGAGTTCGCTTTCAGGAACCCAATCACGGACGAGGCCAACAAGCCTCGCACCACTCGCAACCAACGCGCGCGTTAACCAGCTTCCCAGCAATCCCGTACACCCCGTGACCAACACGGGACGCTGTGACCAAAAATTAAGGCATTGTTCGTCCCTCATTCCCAAACTTTCCACGGTGCATGGCCTGATTGCCAGAGATCTTCCAGCATTTTCAATTCACGGTATGTGTCCATCGGCTGCCAAAAACCATCGTGCGGATAAACCATCAATTCACCATCTGCCGCCAAGCTTTGTAGTGGTTCGCGCTCCAACACTAAATCAACACGTTCATCAAGGTAACGATTAATAAACTCACGCTCAAAGACAAAAAAGCCGCCATTGATCATGCCTTCGCTCACTTGCGGTTTTTCCGCAAAGCCTGTCACGTGCTGAGCCGCTATGCGCAACTCTCCAAAACGTCCTGGCGGACGCACGCCTGTGACCGTGCCGATTTTCCCGTGACTACGATGAAATTCCAGCAAAGCATTCAGGTTCACATCGCCTAAGCCGTCGCCGTATGTCAGGCAAAATGTTTGATCATCCAAATAGCGGCTCGCGCGGCGCAACCGAGTACCTGTTTGCGCAGTCTCGCCAGTTTCCGCCAGCGTTATAGCCCAACCTTCTTCTGCATGCCCATTGTGAAATTGTACCGAGGGGGTCCCACCCAAATGCACCGTAATGTCCTTCATCCTTGCTTCATAGTTGAGAAAAAAATCCTTAATCAAATAGCCTCTGTAACCCAGGCACAAGACAAAATTCGTTAAACCATAATGGGCATAGATTTTCATGATGTGCCAGAGAATCGGTTTTCCACCGATCTCAACCATTGGCTTTGGACGATACTCTGTCTCTTCTCGAAGCCGGGTTCCTTGTCCACCACACAAAATCACAACCTTCATAGTTACTTATACTGAAGTCCTATGGTGCTGCTACCGTACCGCTTCTCAGTCAACAAAAAGAGCGATTGTGCTCCTTGAAAAGCACTGACAATAAGAAAAGGAGTAGCCGGTAACCAAAACCGAAATTCGATCCACATTGGTACGTGAATCAGTAAAAAGTAAATCCAAATGGAAGCAATAATTCCTGTTACTGCCTCCATCCGCATTTTAATTACCCCGAAGAGCGCTGCCACGAAAGGTAATAAAGAAAACACAAAGAGCAAACCCACTTTAATCAGTAACTTCAACCATTGTTTTGACTGCCATAAGGTAGCGAAGGGTGCATTAATTCCAGTAAAAGAATCGAAGCTATTAAGGAATAGGTGCGGATAAGCGTGAATTCTTGATCGCAGGTAATCACTTGGACGTGCAGCGATATTTTGCCAAGCAACCTTAAATCCGATACGGTCCGCATCCAAAATTTCCGCAGCAGTTTTTGCGCTGGTCAATTTATTGCCATAAGGGTCTCTCGTCTCCTTTTTGAAAATCAGTGACCACAAAGCATCTTCATTTCCTTGATCTATATCTACTAACGTTGGGGTGTAAAAATTTACCGCAGATGCTCCCTGAATCAAGACAAAACGGTTTGCAATAGCGCTTGAGCGAATTATCCAAGGGGCAATAACAAGTGCCGTCGCCACTGCAAAAATCGTCCCATAAAGAATCCGTCGTGACGATCTTGTCAATATCACAATCAATGCACCCAGAATCGGGATCAGCAAAATGGCGATAGAACGGCTAAGAATTGCACTGCCCAGCAAAACCCCTGCGATGATAAACAGAGAGGACTTCCCACTTTTGATCCCCCAAAGCAAACAAAGCATCATACAAGCAAGCAGTGATGTAAAGATGGTCTCTGAAAGGATATGGCGTGTCATGTCTATCACGCCAGGACAGATGGCATAAAAGATACCTGCACCCAAGGCAAACCGTAGAGCCAGAGTTATCCGTGATAGCTGGAATACAATAACGGCGACGAATGAATCTAAAATGGCTTGAACACAAGTAATAATATAAACTGAGGCACTAGGTTGTTCACCTGTTATCAGACAGATTCCAGACAAAAACCAAGGGTAAAATGGCGGACGGCGGATTGTGGGAACTACTCCATCAAAGCTAAACACCTGTTGGTAGATCAAATTCTCGGCAAGTGATAAATAATCACCTGAGTCCCCTGACAGAGATGGCTGTCTTAGGAGCACATATCCGAGGCGTAACAAGACAGCAAGCAAGAATATCCCTATTGCCGTTTTTGTGCTTTGACCTTGTAGGTTATCTTCCATTCGTGCTTGATCTTCAAATCAGCAATAACTTCCTAGCGACTTTCAACAAGTCCTATCTTCTACGCCTATTCGTTAAAATATTAGCGAGGGGCCTTTGAATGACTCACGGATTGGCAGCAACTAGATACAATCCCTTCCCTCGCTAGTATTTCGGCGAGTGCCTCGGTAAAGAGCGCTGCCTGCTTATAATCCAAATGCGTTCCATCTGCGCATTCAAAGCCTATGAGTTCGGAGTGCTCTTTGAAATGAATCATGGGTGCCTTTATTTCCTTCGCTAGAGCATCCCAGTATTGTCGTTTCGGATACCGCGCTTCTTCCATTTCTAAGATTTTGCCACTGGTTGGAAAACGGACGAAAATTACGCGCCCTCCCCGCGCGCTGATTTGATCAACCATGTCATTCAGATCGGTGGAAGCTTTAAGATATTCAGGCACTGAAAGAGATGGTGAGGTTCTAAACTCTTCCTCTATTATAGAGGCATGGTTCTTCCGACGCTTTTCGATATCACCAAGAGTAAAGTCCGCCTGTTTTGATCTGTCAGGCTGCGTTCTGATATATGGGGGCATCGGATATTGTCGCAAACGTAACGCGTTCGCTAGATTTCGTAGCGACAACTCTGGTAAGCGAAAAGCGAACGTCTGCTGCCCAAACATTCTTGCTCGCCACTCAAATTCTGAGAATATACTGCGTGCCTCATACTTTTTTACCCACTCTTCAGGAATAAGCTCTGTTTGTCGACGCTCAATCACTTCCGCATACTTCTCCATAAATTCACAGATAACTATTCCTCGGAATGATCGGTCATCGGCTAAATGCCGAAGTATGCGAAGGCCAGGGTGTCCGTCAATCGCTAGTTGTATTGGCGTAATACCTGTCTTTTGGGCAAATACTTGTGTATCAATGCCAAGCTGTATCCTTGAACTACCGACTAAGGCCACGACATCGTGGCTACTATTAGAAGCCTTAGCGCGAGTAAAACTCCATAACCCTACATCGTCATTGAGCATAGGGGAAAATCCCCATACTCGCCAAATTCCCTCCCAGAAAACTATCGTCACTAAACTAAAGAGTAACGCGATGCTATATACTCGCCCCCAGGAAATAGCAGGAAGTCGTTCGTTAGAACTGGAAGTAGATAAAGGCACGCTCGTCACCAGGGGCAATAGCAATGCCACAAAGAAGCGTAATCAGAAGCACAACACGCATCCAATTGGGCATCCGATAAATAAACTCTTCCAAAGAGGAATCCTTGAGAAGCCAGTGAAAGAGCAATAGCCCGATAGTTATTAGAAATACACTACCGATAGCATAGTAACCAAGATTTAGATGCCCGCTTCCACCTGCAAACATTGCTCTGAAGATAGCTAAGGCGTCGCTGAAGCTCTGTGCGCGAAAGAACACCCACGTCAAACAGACCAGCAAATAGGTTAATAATCCTAACGCGAATTTACCTACCGCAGTAAAGACATATCCGAACTGATAGCCCGCACTTACGCCGCTCTTTAACAAACCTTCGCCAAAGAACGGGCCTTTCACAGAGCTTCCCACAGAAAAAATACTGAATACACTATGGATCAGGCGTTCAATAATTAGGTAGCAACCGTGCAACCCGCCCCAGGCGACAAAACGCCAAGAGGCCCCATGCCATAATCCGCCTATCAACATTGTAAGCATCAAATTAGTGTACGTTCGAAAGCCTCCTTTGCGGTTTCCACCTAATGGAATATAAAGATAATCACGTAACCAACTAGACAAAGAAATATGCCACCTTTGCCAAAAGTCTGAAAAACCTACTGCCGCATAAGGAAATCGGAAATTATCTGGAAAAACAAAGCCGAGGCACATTGCTGCCCCTATCGCGCAAAGAGAATACCCATCAAAATCAAGGAAAATCTGCCCCGAAAACGCTAGTGTTCCGCTCCAAGCATCCAGTTTCCCCGCGTCAAGAACGGAGGTATAAACTTGATCTGCCACAGGAGCTAAAAGACCATCCGCTAAAAATACCTTCTCAAAAAGCCCAATGATTATCAGAGCCACTCCCCAGCCTAATTGTTTACCATTAGCCCTACATGGCAATTCACATTGCGAGAGGAATTTGTTTGCGCGTAATATCGGACCGGCAACCAAATGAGGAAAAAATGTTACCAACAGGGCAAAATCAAGAAATGATTTTGCTGGCGTTATTTCCTTACGATAAACGTCTATCGTATAGGAAAGAGTAACGAAAGTATAAAAGGAAATTCCTATTGGAAGGACAATGTTCGCTGCTGCCGGGCGGTAGTTTATTCCTAACTCTGCCGCTAGTAGTACGAAATTGTCTAGTAAAAAACTGCCATATTTAAAGTATCCTAACAAGCCTAGGTTCCCAATAAGGCTAACCATCAATAATAACTGACGCCGCCGAGGCTGCATCGCTCGGAAGAGGTGCTTTGCAACGAACCAATCAACGAGCGTTGTGACCCACAATATGACAACAAATGGCGGGTTCCAAGCTGCGTAAAAAATATAACTCGCTATAAGTAGGTTAGCCTTTTTCTTTGTCCAGTCCAGTGAGAAGTTATGCAAAATCAGCACTAACAAGAAAAAGACAAGGAAAGTCCAAGAGTTAAATACCATTTTGCACTTAAAACAAATTTATATTTATAGCTAAGTATCTCAAAAAATGCCTTGTTATCTTCTTGCCAAAACGTCCCGGGTGTCACAGTTATCGTTACATCCACGGATGGGCGAAATATTCTTTATCCAATGCCAAGTTAAGCAATTCTCTATCTACATTCGCCACCTCTTTGTAGTTCCTCAAAAGAAGCGGCAAGACAGCTTCGGGGCTAAAGTACTGTTCATATCGCTTTCGGGCATCTAGTCCCATCTGCTTTCGGATATTCACATTTTCTGCTAACTGTAACATTGCCGTCGCTAAGGCTGATACACTACCTGGCGGCACAAGTATTCCGGTTGTTGCTGTAACTTCGTCCGAAATAGCACCAACATCTGAGGCTATTACAGGAAGACTATGTGCCATTGCCTCAATAACACCTATAGACACGCTTTCAGCAAAGGAAGGTAGAACAAAAACGTCTATGCTTTGCATAAAGGCGCTCTTTTCCTCTTGCCCTGAATAAGCGCCGGGGAAAGAACAGTGCTCAGCTATTCCTAGTTTCTCAGCAAGTTTAAACACGGCTTCTTCATCGTCACCCTTACCAGCCATAATTAGCCGTGCATTCGGATTGCGCTGTACTAATTGGGCAAATGCCTCAAGTAAAATAGTCGGCCCTTTTAAATGCTCCAGGCGCGCAGCAAACCCAAATGTGACAGCCCCCTGGGAGCGATCTGCCACCCGAGTGTGTTTACCAGGGTCTGCAATGATAAGCGGTATTATTGATATTGGTCCTTTATAGGGTAGCAATTCACGACATAATTTAGCATGTAAAGGGGAAAGCGCCGCCACTCTATTACATATGGGAAGAGAGTTTGTTAACGCCTTATAGTAAGACTCTACCTGCGGCGAATACCAAGGCGTTGCCGATTCGTGATATATGATAGGGATTCTCGCCTTATGTGCAGCACGAATGACGATCCCGCCTTCAACAATCACATGTATTATATCCGGTTTGTGCCACCTGAAATAAAAAACAGCAGTCCAATAAGCTAACGTCTCCCACTTATGAAATTTAGAGAAAATTGCGGCAATTGGAAATAATAAGGCAATCTGGCGTACCACTAAAAAAATAATGTATAAAGGATGCTGTCCAATAGAGCTTACTGCGACACCCGCGTCACGAAAGCGAACATAATAGGGGTCAGTGCGCGCAAATGAACAGACAACTAATACTGAAGGCTTGTGTCCAGCTTTTTTTAGATTAGATGCATAGTTAATTATTTGTTCATCTGGGCCGCTAACTGGCCCAAAAAATATTCCTTTGCAAAAGCAAATTTTCATGTCTCACGAGCACTGTTGTAATCAGACAAATAAGAATCAGTGCTATTTCAGATAGGTAACTTGTAATTAGGAGTGAAGGAGGGTTCATAGCTTACACCAGCATTGATGTAAGAAGGGATGCAATAGATTCAACCGATAATTTATACGCCCTCCCTAGTAAAAACCGCAAAGCCCGAGGCCGGAAAGCTCTGCTTGGGTTTAGACGCAGTGACAAAAGTATTTTTTTACAACCACTAATATACTTTCTTCTGTTCATTTCATCTGCTGCCTCAAAAACTAACCCGTCAGCCACTCTATTTATAAAACGATTCCATATATCTCTTTTTTGTTCTTTCGACACGTTGACTGCACGAGGGAGATTTAGCCAGCATTCCCGGAACTGAGACGAAACAGATAGCGTCAACTCCATTGGAGAGGATGACCCTTGGCCCGATTCTGGAGTTGGTACTCGCCAAATAGCAACAGGCTGTTCGATAGCTAAAATTGGATATATTTCAGCTATCCGAACCCATAAATCCCAATCATCAACGCCAGGAATTGTAGCGTTAAGTAGCCCAACCCTCATCAAACACGACTTGCGGAAAACGGCGGACAGACATGGAATAAAGTCTGTTTCTAACAATAACCAAAATATGTCGCCCTGTGGGCAGGGTGATGGCCACGGAGGTTGGCTTGTCGGCAAACAATTCTGATCACCATTAATTACCTGCCCATAAACAAGTCCAATTTCAGGGAAGCGATCTAATGTGTTTACCTGGATATCCAATGTGCCAGGTAATCGCACATCATCATCATCAAGAAACGAAATGTATTCGGCGCTGCTTACCAAAATCCCAAGATTGCGCGCACCTGCTACACGTTGATTACGTTCGGCGCGCACATATTTAATATCCTTCAGGTTTCTGCAAACCTCGGCGGTTTCATCTGTAGAGGCATCATCAACAACTATGACCTCAACATCTGTCCCCGCTTTTCGAGCGCTTTCTATTGCTCGTGGCAATAGATGAGGACGGCTATGAGTTGCGATGATTACGCTTACTGTCGGCATGAATTTGTTAAAGGGTAATTCAAGAAGTAGCTAAAAGCTACTTCTTCACTAAAACTAGGCTGATCTCTTCTCCGAGTGAAGGAAATAGTTTTATTAGCAAATTCTCCCCAATCGCTAATAAAGTATCTCGCGCTCTAATATCAGGTTGAGATTCATTTACAGGCTTACCTAAACTGTATGTTCTTGAAAGCGCAAAGAAATAGGCTGCATCTTTGGCTGATACTGATAATCTCATAGGATAGAAGCCTAGTTGCTCTGCGATATTCATAACGGCTTTTGCCGGAGGAATTACCAGATGACGCGGGACCTCCCAAGGGAACCAGGCATCACCATATATTTTTGCTCCGAGCGAGTTTGGATTAGGATAGATAATGACAGCGCGACCGCCGGGTGCAAGTAAATCATAAATTCGTCGCAAGGCATCTCTAGAATTATCTATATGCTCAAAAACATGGTGTAGGTAAACAAGCCCATACTCTCTCAAGGGGAGGTTTACAGTTCTGAAATCTCCTTCCCAAACTGTTTGCCCGCTTATTTGTCTGGCCAGCCTTGCGGCTTGCGCATCCCACTCTACACCTTCGACCTCCCAACCCACTTGCAGTAATTTGACTAACGTCTGACCAGCCCCGCAACCTATTTCCAAGGCTTTTGTCATTTCCGTTTTTTTGGGCAGCAGATCATCTGGAACAATGTTATAAAAGGCTCTTTCGCGTAACCTAGCACTACGGGCAAATAGACTGGCAAGCACACCCCAGCTTTTTTGTGTCACTGGTTTTCCTTGAACTCGCCTCTTGATCAACTCACGAATTTGATCTCGTAACTCTCTCAGAACTGAGGGTTCGTCTGATTCTCCGTTTAACACATCAATCTCTAATTTTTTACCCGATGACTCCTGAGCAATATGAGTAAAATAGTTGGCAGGATAACAAACCGCTAAATCGTCTGCAATAACTCGAGGATCCTGAAAAACTGTACGGCAGTCTCTACAACGTCTATAGGTAAACCAGCCAGAAACACCATGCAGACGATCTGGTGCGGTGAAATATTCACTTGATGCTGGGGAATTACAAAGTGGACATTTCCCAACAGGCTGCGTCCGAGGGGAAGGATTCTTTGAGGTAATCAAAGTCGCCGACATATCATTTTGAGTGACAAAGGTTATTGGAATATCCAACTTTAGATACGTTTGTACTTACAAATTAAATCAGTTTTTCTGTATCTTTGTTGTCCTCATTGTTACTCTAAGGAACCATCGAAAGATTTGAAATATCACACCCATTGGAGAGAAGGTAAGTGTTTGCAACAATGCCTTGAGTCCACCTGAGATATTCCCAGAACGCCATAGGCTGATTGCATTGTATAGATGATGCTCTGCCCCTCGACATCGCTGCTTTACAATTTCCAGTTGAATACGCCAAGAAGAAATGTTGGTGATATGCTTCTCACGGATTGCAAGTATTTCCTTATCAAATGAATCGGTAAACGCAATGGTTTTACTTCCTGGGTGAAGGCGATAGCTCGAAATTGGATAGTTAAGCGGGACACAAGCTACCCCATTTGATAATAGTCTCGCATAGAAATCAACATCAAAGCAATAATGGTACGAAGTTGAAAATTTTCCATACCGATGAAAGACTTCCCGCTTCCAAAATGATGCAGGGGAAAACGCCACAAAATTCTTAAATAACACCTCCAATAAATTATTTGGGACACGGACTTCCAAAAACGCGGGGGGGCGTTCTGGTAGGCCAAGCATAAGCCCGTGGCCGCAAATCCATCTGGCTTCGGGATGTGATGCAAAATAATGCCCGGCAGCAAACAATGAACCTTGGATATAAGTATCATCGCTATTCATAAAAGCGATAATGTCTCCAGTCGCCCTCTCGATGCCTTTATTAATTGCTTCTGCCTGCCCGTTATCCGGCTCACTTATCCACCAAGTAAGTTTACTTTCATATTTGCGAATGATCTCGACACTATTATCAGTGGAACCGCCATCAACAATAATGTACTCCAAATTCGGATATTTCTGATTCAATACTGACAAAATCGTCTCTTCTAAAAACTCCCCTTGATTGTAGGAAGGCGTGACAATAGAAATTTTTGGCAAGGAGTTATACATACGAACTCACACTATTGGATCACCTTCAGGGCTAGATTTCCGGGCGAACCAGAAGCACCCGCAACCGTAACGCTGGTGATCCACCAGTTCCTCAGCGGCGTTGTAGATAATCCCTCCATCCCCCGAGCGGTCAGTAATTAGGGCGAACTCTTTCAAATAAAGTTCGGGAAACGCCTCGAGAATCTGTCTGTAGGAGTATATCCGGTGAGCATTAAACATAACCCTCGGCCCGCCCACGGGTACCACAAACAGTAATGACCCACCTGGAGATAATACTCTTTGCAATTCAGCCATTGCTTTCAAATCTCCACTTGGATCAAGCGGGTCCCCATACCGCCCTAATCCTATGTGTTCTACCACATGCATGCAGGAGAGAGAGGTGATGCTCTGGTCAGCGAAGTTGAGTGCAGTCAAATCAGCGGAGTGTGTAGACAAATTACTGAGTACTAGATGAGCAGGCCGATAGTCATAAAAAATCACAGGGATGAACGCGGATACCAGGCTACAGAAGTATAAGGTTGATGAAATATCCACATGAACAGCTGGCCTCATCATCGCCAAAATTCGTGCAGCCCAAGCTGGATGATAAATATAATGTCGATCAAAATTAGTACTTTCAGTCTGATCGTTCAAGCAAGGGTAACGATCTTTCCACTCCAATGCAAACCCACGCATATTACCCGCTGACAACTTCTTAAAGGTCATAAATTCTCTTAGGAATTTGATATAAGCGCGACTTTGCTGAATATCTGATACTAATGAAATCCTATTAATTATTCCTCTCAATTCATTCCACCTATTCTACGGCCTCGCCCTCATTAGATTGTATGGCCTCCCAGGCTAACATTGGGGCCAACATACCTGGCCTCTTTACCAACCGTCGAGGCGAATCGCTCAACCCACCTTTGATTACAAGATTAATCGAAGGTACTTGATCCGTCGGCTTTAGAATCCATTCCCGATAATACAGCGAGGCAAAGAGATCAATTCTATATGTGCCTTCATTAAGCAATCGGCGTGGAATTGCCGTGTAAAGGCTGTATTTACCTGCTCCCAATCGTGACCATTTTGCAGGTTCTATGTCCGTATGAAATGATAGATATATCAAAACTCCATCTTCTGCATAAATCCCATAACCAATTTCTAGCGCCGGATCATACTCTTTTATATCTGCTTCAATTCTTAGCACTATCTCTTTGTTATTTGAAGCTGGCATTGGCAACGGGTTACCGCATGCATCTACTAAGGAAAGTCGGTGCGGACTAAACCAGGGCGATCCAACTTTGTTATCAGCATTTACCCACTCTGATCTCTCAGCCATGGCTCCAGCAGAAAGATAGGGTAGAATAACACTCCTCACATCACGACTATTTTCGCAAATCCTTCCCTTATCAAGTCTGAACGCAGTCGAGCATAACTGTTCTATTGCATTCATATTGTGACTAACAAAGAGAACCGTTCGCCCTTGGCTAGCAACATCCTGCATTTTCCCTAAACACTTTTTCTGAAACTCTGCATCGCCGACCGCCAGCACCTCGTCTATTACCAAAATTTCCGGTTCCAAATGCGCTGCAACAGCAAATGCCAAGCGCATATACATCCCGCTGGAATAATGTTTCACAGGCGTATCAAGAAATTTTTCAATTTCGGCGAACGCTACGATTTCATCAAAGCGCCGTGTGATTTCTTCGCGTTTCATTCCTAGTATTGTGCCATTGAGGTATATGTTCTCGCGGCCTGTTAACTCCGCATGAAAGCCTGTGCCAACTTCTAACAGGCTGCCGACGCGTCCGTATAAATCTATGCGTCCGGTGGTGGGTTCTGTGATGCGCGAAAGGATTTTCAGCAGTGTAGATTTACCAGCGCCATTACGACCGATGATTCCCACAATTTCACCAGGCATGACTTCAAAATTGATGTCTTTGAGGGCCCAAATGGTCTCTGAGTTTCGAGTTTCGGGTTTTGAGTTTCGCGAGTCTTTGAAGCGACGAAAGGGGGCAGTGACAGTATTAGTGAGGGAATCTCTCAATGTGCCATAGGATGCTTGTTGTGCGCCAATGCGGTATTGTTTGCTCAGGTTTTCTACGCGGATAATGGGTTTCATTAAGAATTGAGAATTTTAGAAATCAAAAAGGCGATCCCTTTTCTTAATTGCAGCAATACCTATCCTAAAAGTGCCAATGCTTTTCAAGCTTACGACAGAGTTAACGAATCTGGAGACAACGCCGCGCTAAATGGCGTCAAAGCCTAATCTCATCTGGCCTGCGCCTTTTACCATTGTGTCAATGGCACTCCCCATTACGACTTGGTTCGGCATAAGCTTGTTAACGATGTTCATACTGGCGATAGATGCTGTGACAAAGAGCTTTTGTTGCGCCATCACATGCCACAATAAATTTTCTTGTCTTTGCACGATGCTCCGCATACAATTCGCGCGGTTGTTGGTTATCAGCAACTGTTTCTCAGCCCTGCCACAAGCGGTTCCCCTTCGCACTTTCAATTCCACTACAACCCATCTCACTTAAAAAAGGAGCATCCTTATGAATAGTTTGGCTATTCGGCGTTATGAGGCGCTGAAACGCGTACGGGATTTTGGCGCTACGAAAACCAGTGATTTCCCGGCAAAGAGTTTCGGAAGGGAGTTGTTCGCTAAAGTGGCGCAATATGTTACCGATCTGGAAAATCACGGTGCGAATCAGGCTACGGGGCGTGGCGCAGCGCAGAGCATAACAACCTCCAAGGCAGCGATCCGCGAGGATTTGCGCGAGACATTGATGGCGCTGAACCGTACGGCACGCGTTCTGGCGTATGAAACACCCGGATTAGATGACAAATTCCGCTTCCCGCATAATGCTTCCGACCAGGTGTTACTCAATGCGGCGCGCGCCTTTGCGGCGGCGGCGGTTCCGCTGAAAGCCAGCTTTATCAAACACGAGCATGCGGCAGACTTCATTGATCAACTTAATGCGCAGATTACTTCATTCGAGGATGCCGCTACGCAACAAGCGACGGCTATCGGCTCGCGAGTTGTGGCCCGAATTGGAATTGATGAAACAATCAATCAGGGGATGCAAACAATCCGTCAATTGGATGTTGTCATCCGCAATAAATTCAATGGCGATGCGTTAACACTGGCAGCCTGGGAACAAGCCAGCCGTGTTGAACGCCGCAACCGTACAACGGAAACGCCCACTGAAGAAAAGAGTCTGGCCGCAGCCAAATCCTAGCCATAGGCATGAACTATCGAACGTGGAACAAACGGAAATAACGGAATGAGCAAAAACGCTTTTCTGTGCCGCTGTTTGTTTCGCCTTCGTACCTGTCTATAGAATTCAAGAAAAACAAAATTCCAAATGTGTCCCGGCGAACAGTGCTGTCGCCCCGCTGGGGCTTGGGGGGGGGCTTTCTCCCCGGACCCTGGGATGCACCCTAGGCTAAGGTCTGACCGTCCCGCTGGGACTCCATTCGGAAAATCAGTTCCTTGATGTCTATAGATGAATTCAGACGACATCCGCAAAACTCTTTTCCATCCGCCGAAAATGATAGGCAGAATAAACAAGTACGCTCAATGTAATTACAGTTGAAATAACCAGCCCTTTCCAATCAAAGAGGCGACCAAATATTGCCGAGCGGAATCCGTCAATGATGCCGACCATTGGATTTAGTTGCAGCAACCAACGCCATTTTTCGGGAACCAAGGTCACCGGATAAATGATTGGCGAGGCAAACATCCAGATTTGAATGCAAAATGGCAAGGCATAGCGAATATCACGATATTTCACATTCAGCGCTGACATAAACATCCCGACACCAATCGCCAGCATCATCGTTAACAGCACTAACACGGGCAACAGCAACAGGTTAATCGTCAAATGCACGCCAAACCAGAGCATCATTACCGCCATCAGGCCAAAGGCGATGGCCAAATCAATCAGCCCTGCACCCACGGAAGCACAGGGAATAATCATCCGGGGAAAATAAACTTTCGTGATCAGATTCGCGCTGCCCACCAGGCTATTTCCGCTGTTCGTAATGGCGTTGGCAAAAAACGTCCAGGGAATCAATCCGGCTAAAGCAAACAACGGATAGGCAATCCCATCAGAAGGCATTCCCGCCAAGCGGCCAAAAAACAGCCAGAAAATCAGCATTGTAAACAGCGGCTGAATGATGGCCCATAGTGCGCCCAAAGCGGTTTGTTTGTAGCGAACCTTGACATCGCGCCACGTCAGAAAATACAGCAAATCACGATAGGCCCAAAGATCGCGCAGGTTGATCGCTACCCATTTCTTGCTGGGCTGGATCGTGACGACGGGTTCGTCAGGTAATGAATACGACGAGGTTTCTTTGGGTCTGGGCAAAATATCATACTGACTGGCTTGACTGGTCTTTAACTTTTCGATCTCTTCGGTAGAACTAACATTCATAAAAATACAACCAAAAGCAGCTTGAATCTCTAACGCTCTGCTGGAACGTAACTAGAAAAGTAAGCGAGTAAACGGCTAATCATCGCAGCACGATTGGATCTATCAGGCGATGCTTTAGCCATTTAACTCCGTCTGCTCTTGTTTATATTTCGAATGATACCGTTGATAGTAATAATCATCGTATCCTTCGGTCTTTAAATCCAAATTATTGATCACGATGCCAATGATGCGCGCGCGGACATTGCGCAGTTCCTGCTTCGCGCGACGCACGATGCTGCGTTTGGTCTCAGCACCTTTGACCACAAAAATAACGCCATCCACCAAAGTCGCTAAAACAATGGGTTCAGAAACATTGATCAGGGGGGGAGAGTCAATAATGATATGCTGAAATTCTGAGGAGAGGATTTCTAACAACTCTTTCATCTTCGCTGAGCTAACTAATTCAGCCGGATCGGGGGGGATCATACCACAAGGCAACAGGTATAAATTGGGGATCGGTAGCTTTTGGATAACATCACCGACGTCAACATTGCCAGATAAATAGTTTGATAGTCCCTGTCCATTGGGCGCACCAAATGCCTTATGTAGGGACGGACGACGCATATCTGCATCAATTAGCAACGTGCGAACTTTCAGTTGTGACAAGGCGATGGCCGTATTGATGGCTGTTGTCGTTTTGCCTTCACCGGGCTGGCTGCTGGTTAAGAGAATCGTTCTGGGTGGCGTTCCCGCAGAAGCCAGAAGGATCGAATTACGAATTGCACGATACGCTTCGGCAAAAGTGGAGTGGTCGTTATTCACCATCAAATTGCCAATCTGCGGCGTAAATTTCTCACGGGTGGTGATAAGTGCATCAGGCGTAAGGCTGGTGGGGTCAACCGCCTGCAATTGAGGTTGTGGCTTTTTAGTGAGCGTTGGCACAATCGCTAATGTTGGCAACCCCAAGTGTTCTGTAACATCCTCAACACTCTTAATCGTGTTATTGAGAAATTCCAGGAATAACGCCAAGGCAATGCCCGCCGCCAGGCTCAGCAAAAAGCCGATCATAATCGTACGAAGCCGATCAGGCCCAACAGGAAGCGCGGGCACCAACGCGGGTTCAATCAGTTCGATCATCTTGCCTTTGTTTTGTTGGCTGGCCGTCTGCAAATTGGCTTGATTGGTTTTCTGCAAAAAGTCTGTATACAACTTCTTTGACGTTTCGACTTCCTGTTGCAGGATACTAAATTGATAATTGTCCTGGTTCTGTTGCGAGGCTTCGTTTTTGGCCTGATTAAGCGCAGCTTTCAAGGACTGCTCTTCGCGCGCGGTGCGTTCGTAATCTGCTTTGAGACGTTCGGCTAACCGCTGGCTACTGTCTTCCAGCTGTTTTTGAATGGCGGAAAGCTGCTTGCTCAGTTCAACGACTTTGGGATGTTCCGGTGCCAACTTGACTCGGAGTTGGGCCATTTGTGTAGTTAGCTCGCCAAGCTTTGCTTGCAAAGCAATCGTTTGCGGATCAGCAAAGGCTTCGGGCAACTTATCAAGGTTGCCTTTCTGGACTTCTTCGTACAGAGATTGACTTAAAATCCGCTTTGTTTCGGCCTGCATTGCCTGCGAGTGTAAGGCGGCAAGCTTCTCATTGACGAGACTTCCTTTGCCATCAGAGAAAATATTTCTTTGACTGGTGTAAGCCGACAATGCCTGCTCGGCTTGTTCCACTTTGGCTTTGAGTTCCCGCGTTTTTGTGCTCAACCAGGTATTGGCCTCTTCAAATTTATCCGTCTTGCCACGATAGCTTCGCTCGATAAAAACCTTGGCAATCGTGTTGGCAACGATTGCCGCTAATTCGGGATTGCTGTGTTTGAATGAAATGGCCAACATCCGGGTATCCTCCACCGGCGTAGCGGATAATCCACTTTGTAAAACATCTACAGCGGGCGCGAGTCGGGTGCTCTCAGCCGTCGGACGAATCAGGTTTTCGCCTAACTGTACATCCGGGATTTCAGAAGCAGCCGGAGTTGTTTTTTTCTGTCCGCGCGCACTGATGGAATTGCCCACACTCTTAATGGCGTCCAGAATTCCTTTGCGCTCAGTAACAGCGAGAAACTGCGAATTCTGATCCAAGTGCAAAACGACCGCGACATCCTCCAGCAACGGGCGTGTTTGCAGTAAGCGGATCTTTGATTTCATTGCTCTGGCTGTCTGAAAGCTATAATCGGTGTCTTCCGTTTCAATTTCCACATCGCCAGAACGAAACAGCGTGCGATTTTCCTTTTCGATCTCGACCGTGGCCGTAGCCAAATAAACAGACTTATCGCGAAAGACTTCTACCGTAACAATAGCAGTGACAATCAACGTAATTAACGCGATCATTAACTTGTGCTTCAGAACTTTGCGCCAAAGATCACGTACCTGCGCGCCAACTTCCTGGGTGTCAGGTTTGGTTACATAGGGATATCCATAACTATCTGGCGTAGCGAGTTCAGACAGGCCTATCGGGCGAAGAAAAGCACCTTCCTCTGACTTCTGAACTTTTACGAGTCCTGTTTTATCCGCCATCTATTTTCTCCTGCGCGGCTGGTATTGCTAACGTTACTTTAGTAAACGGGAATTCGCACGGCTTGCGTTCCCAGCGCCGAAAGTAAGGGGGCTGTCACCGACTTCATCCGACTATTAGGAACCACGATGATGTCATTGGCCAGGATCGGAATATCCTCGTTTTTCCCCTTCATCACCGCAGCGATGTCCACGTTGATTTCTTTCTTTTTCCCCGTGCCGGGATCATCACGGAAAATAATACCGCGCTTCATATCCGCTTTGAAGTTTGTGCCTTGCGCCAGCGAGATCGCATGCCGCAAGGTCGTTCCCTCTTTCAAGGCAAATGAACCCGGCGATTGAACTTCCCCCGCAACGAAGAAGACTTCGCTCTGTGGGATATTCACGATGTCGCCCGGTTCCAGATACATATTTTGCTCAAACCGCCCCACCAGTAACCCGTTGATATTCACTTTCAAAAGCGTGTATTCATTTTGCGGGGTAGTCGTTTGGGCTTCCGCCGCAGGACTGCTTTCAGCCGTTTTGGCTGGTGTTTCATTCGCCGAACCATTTTCCAATGAAATTGTGGCCGTGGTTTGATTTTGTTTCGTGGGACGAAGGATGAAAGCTGTTGAGCTATGGTTATCCGTTGCCAACCCGCCCGCCAACGTGAGCAAAACCAAAAGCGAGGGTTTGCCTTCGACCTGATAGACCCCTGGACTGCGAACCGCGCCTTGAATAAAGAACGAACGGCTGTTGTATTGCCGGACCACCACCTTGACGATGGGGTCGTTCAAATACCGGCCACGAAGTCCATCCGTAATCAATTTAGTTAACTCTTCCGGGGTTTTATTGACAGCGGTAAGCCGCCCTAAAAAAGGCATGAGAAAGCCGCCTGATTTGGCGATTCGGTAGGAACCGGAAAGTTCGGCAGCATCCTCAATCTGAACCTCAATCACATCGTTCACTCCGATGCGATAGTCTTCGTCCAAAGTCACAAGAGTTGACGTACCAGAAGCAGGTGCTTCTGCTTTTATCGTCCCTGTTGCCGAGGCAGACGAGCCTGTGGTTTGAGCGAGTCCTAAATCCGGCATAAGCCAGAGAACTGACGCCAATCCAATGCTCACCAAACTCAACGGATGCCATCTTCTTGTCTGCGGTGATTGAATGAATCGGAGTTTCATACGAGCTTACCTAATTTGTGCCAATGGGGTTGACAGCGATTCTGGTAAAGGCTCAAGCGTCCTGATGTTCGAGACTGCGGGAGTCGCGTCACGGACACTTGCTTGCGAAACAATCGCTGAAATAACAAGCAATAAAAGAGCATGTGAGGGTAGCTGTAAGTTGAAATCGAACAAACTATGTACGGCCATCCCAACAACGCTCGCGCCTCCGCCCAATGACAATCCGGCCATCAATGGATCTGACAATCGCATACCGCGCCAAACCTGCTGCACAATAAGAGCCACAAACCAGAGCGCAAGAATCCCGCCCAACAAACCGACCTCCGCAACAATTTGCAAAAAATCATTATGGGCCTGCCCCACTAACAACGAGCCATCGCTTTGACTATAAACGGGGAAAGCCGTTTCAAATGCACCGAACCCTACTCCGGTGAAGGGATGCGCTTTAATCATTGAATAAGTATCGCGCCAAATCCAGCCCCGGCTCACGAAAAAGGTTTCTTCCTGCGGGGTATTGCTGAGGATTTGGCCTTTGGAAATCCGGCTCAGGACAGGTTCAAGCCCAATCCAATAAATGCTTGCGCCAATCGCCAATGCTGTAATCAATACCGCCGCCAGAGGCGAAGTCAGCTTAGTCAGTTGCGAGGAGTGAGTAGAACGAGAAGACCTTCTTTTCCTGCCTGAAGTCAATTGTTTCGCAGGCAGAAAAAACGCCATAACGCCTAAAAAGACTAATTCGACAAAGAGGCTGATAAAACCGCCGCGTGACAGCGAAGCCAACGCCGCACCGCCCATCATCGCCGCGCAAAAAAGATAAAAAACTCTGGTTTCAATACGTCCCGCGCGCGTTACAACAAGCGCAATTGGAATCGGCAGCAATAATTCCAGATAACCAGCAAAATGATTGTGCGCAACAAAGGGGCCATATGGAGAAGTCACGAGATCAGTAGTTTGACGCCACCAATAAAACTTTCCGTTCCAGGCAAAATGCTGGATTAATCCAAACATCGCCATCACCAAACCATATGCGGTTAGAAAAACTGTCAGCTTCATTAGCTGATGTCGTCGTGCCAGAAAATTGGTCGCCAACAACAATGCCAGGATCAAAATAAATAGAACGGTTGTAGTCTGCCGCGTCGCTTCAACATCCATTGAAAGACTGCGTACTTGTCCCGCACCGTTTGTAAAACTTAGTCCTTGTACCAGTCCAATCAATAGAAGCACTACCAGCGGAAACAGGACGCGAGGAATACGGATTGTCATCTCTCGACGAACCACCGCCCGCAATCCCCAAAGAAATACCAGAAGAAGGATGAGCAACTCGAAGATCACTAATGACCAGGTCTCAACCGCTCCGTGTGCCAGGGCGGTAAAGATAATGGCAGCGAGCAAC
Organism: Acidobacteriota bacterium; assembly: GCA_018268995.1. Classification (GTDB taxonomy): domain Bacteria; phylum Acidobacteriota; class Blastocatellia; order RBC074; family RBC074; genus JAFDVL01. Next base: position 30,472 of record JAFDVL010000078.1, read on the forward strand.
CCATAGAAAATGATTTGCTCCAATCGTCTGGTCATCTGGTTTTCTCGCGCAAAGAAAAATCATCGAACCACACTTTTCCTTTGGTGGGTTCGTCGTAACTAAATTTTGGTGTGCGCTTAATTGTTACAACTATGGCTTGAGTATTTGCTGGAGCAACAAAATCTACTGTGCCGGATTGCCAATCAGTTGAGCCAGCCGTTATCGGAGTCGAGGTCCCAAGAAGAGTCGAGGAAGCGAAATCAGCAACGACCACACGAATGCCTTCAGTCGTAATCAGCCTTTCTGTCTTGGCAAAATATTCCAACAGGTAATGAACATTCGGGTTCACGACCACAGTTTGGCTAATTTCTCGATCCAGCACAGTGGTATCTTTGCCGGTGAAAATAATTCGCAGCGAATTATTTCCGGTATGCGCCAGAGTCGAATCTATAGCCAGATTGGCAAATTTACTTTGGCTGATTTTCCAGTCAAACTGCGTCAGTTTTTGCGAGGCTTCCCTCTCAAAGCTGCCGTTGCTAAGCGCGTTAGATGGATTTTCGTTTTCGGTAAGATAGCCCCACAAATCCCGCGCCAGCACAACCTGCTTCTGACTTAACAAAGCATCCACAAATTCCGCAGCAGCGGGAAGTTCAACCAGTTCCTGCCGCGCAATCCGCTTCACAAGTCCCGTAGCCTCAGTCGGGCGAGATTGCCTAAGTAGGTATTGCGCCAGTGCAAGCACATCTTTCGGCCTATTGCCAACAACAGCAATGAGCTTATCCAGATTCCCTTCCGAAATCGTCCAAACGGTATCCATCGCTCCGGGCAAAAAACGAGACGAGGGATCAAGTGCAATGGCTGCCTGAAATTCTTTGAATGCCTCTTCCACCTTGTCCTGGCGAATCAGTAAATTTGCCAAAAGCCAATGCACTTGCGGGTAATTAGGTGCCAGCTTAACCGCTGTCCGCATAGAAATCTCTGATGCATCAAGATCACTTTGCAGATTTCTTACCGAAGCCAGTAGAAAGTGATTGTCGCTGCGCCAAGGAGAAAGTCGGACAGCGCTCAGCGCAGCCGCCTCTGCCTGTTTCAAGGCATCTTCTTCGCCCATTGATTCGGCCAATTCAACAGCAGCCAGCCGTGCTTGTAGTTGAGCGGAGTGGGGGAAATAAGCGGCGGCTGTGGCTAAGGTAGCGCGCGTAGTAACGACATCCGCATCAGCCAGAGTGCGAACAACGAAGTGCGATATTGTGATCAAGGCCAGGGACAAACACGCCACGCACAACCCCACTAAGGCAATGATTTGTTTTAGTCGAGTGCTGAATCGTAAGGCGAAAACCAACATCGGCCTTGTTTATCGGGATACAGCTGAGCGCTCAACTCACTGGCAAGCGCCACAACTATCCTGTGAATGTCCTGCCCGCGGAGTACCGTTCAAATTCAAGTGCGCCGTTAAAGCGGCACAAGCAACAGCTTGTGTTTCCTTATTTCCGTTTCCGCCAACGTGGCAGATCGTACTTGCCTGTGCGGGTGCCAGCGCCTTGCCGTCTTTATCAAAGGAACATCCACACACTTGAAAGGCTGGGGGAGGTTTCACGGGTGTGGTGGGATTATTCGTGGCATTTGTGGTTGGGGGAATGACTGATTGATTCGTTGCCTGGCTAGTTGTGGCAGATGTTATGGCAGTCCCACGAACTGCGCTGATGCTATCACGGGTCAAGGGGATTAAGGTTGCGGCAGTAACCGCTCCCGCAATAGCTAACGGCTTACCCAAGCCACTAGCCTTCAAACCTTCGCAATGCCCGACTTTTTCGGGGCCGTTCAAATCAAAGGAAAGAGCCTGCCCCTGAGCTAATTGTGTGATCTTCTGCCCAACTGTTAACGTGGCCTTCCCGCGATTGACCATCACGCAGGTACATTCGGATTTGACTTCAATACTGAACAAACCTAACTGTGCCCCATCAGACTCGACCAAAACATGTGGTGTAGAAACTTTCGTTCTCACTCCCTGGTTGGCGCTAACCGCCATTAACCCGGATTTTTGCGTACCGCCGATCAGACCATTAGAAAATTGAAGCGACATCTCGACTTCTGGCTCTAATTTAATGCGCCCAAGTTTCCCTAGATTTACAGTGGCTGAACTATTTCGTGCCGTCTTGATCTGGCTATTATTGAAGACCGCAACCCCCGAAGTAGCGGGTGTATTATTTAAGGTGACAGCACCTGCGATCCATAAATCACCTGTTAATCTTTGTGAAGATTGCGGGATAATTGTGCTATTCATCCCAATGGCTAAACCAGCGATGAGTAGAAAGCTTCTCCCTCTTTTGTAACTCGAAGATATATTTAATTTCATTTTTCCCCCTATCTGAGAAAGAACCAAGACCCTGAACAAAACCTACTGGATAGACTTCCGCCGAAGCAAGGCTCGTAATCAATGCTATTTGCCACAGCCCACAGACACCCCTCCTGACACAACATGCCTTGATAAGGAAACCTCATGTCGAGGCAGCCATATTTTTACTTCTTCTGGTAGAGCTTGATTTAAGGACTTATGCTGACGGGTGGATTAATTTAGTAACATCTTCGCTGCCGGGCTGAAGATTTGCCACCAAGGATATGCGCCCACCTAACGTTACCTGGATCCGTAACAATGATCCATATCCTTATATCCTTATCCCTTGGAAAGTCTGCGTGAAACGGCGCAATACGAAAGCTTAATGATATGTTAGCTTAAAACTACTTTGTATATTAAAAAGCTGAGAGGGCAACTACCCCAATATATTCTTTATTCGGTCTCTTACGATTAGCACTTCCACAAATAAAAAACCGGAGAAGTATTTTGGCCGTCTTCGAGACTACCTATTTGGCTAAAAACTATTAACGATACCCAATGAACTTTTACTACCAAGGCATTTATGCGTCAAGTAAAATTCTCTAAAGTTCCAACCGCAGCCACATATTTTTTTTGCAATGCCTCACCAAACAATAGAGGCTACCTACAGCTCAAAACTCTCCCTATTTTCACCTGAACCTCGCTGATCCTCTCAAATTAAATAAAGGATATGCATCGCTAATCAGGCGATTGATGATTTGCGGAGGAAATATGGCTTACGTTGGAAGTCCACGCTGTTGTTTTACGAGAACGGGCTTCCAATCACAACACTGTGACTTGAATCATCCCTTGTCGTACTCTTGGAAGCATCCTTTGTCGCAAACCGCCCTAAGCTACACGGAGAACGACAACAAATAAAGGATTTACAGAACTGCTGCTTGCCACCAGTTTTTTGTCTGGAACCATCCTTCGTCGCAAAGTACAAATTGGAAGCATCGGGCGTCGCGGAGTACAAAGATCGCTAAACTGCTGTATAAACAAATCTAACGGCGATTTCTTCATATTTTGCTCGTACTCCAATTGGAAGCATCAGGTGTCGCGGCGTACAGCGACAGACCCAAATGCAAGTAGAGAGTATTATTAACTGATTGCATCTTTTACACTAGGTTAATTGCGCGCTCTAGCCGAAAAAGGCGGGCGGAATTCGCCTTGGCTGCGAAAACGAGGTGATCAAAAGATATAGCTGAGGTCATACCGCGAACGGGCACAAGTTGCACTTTTTTCTTCCCCCCACGCCACACGAAGTTGCACGAAGTCACACCAAGAAAACAGCGCCTCATCGTGTTTTCTTGGTGTGACTTCGTGGAAGAAAAGCGCAGTTTGTGGTCGTTTGCAGTATAGCTCCATATCACCCCCTAATGTCGTTGCATAAATAAGTGCATTTCGGGTAAAACGCTTCTGTCAAATTTGAGAAACGGAATCTCGCATGTCGTTCGGATTACACGAACAACAGGGACTGACGTCACAGGCATTCAACAGCTTTCTCAACCGCTTGGGCCCCGACCCGGTGGCAGGGGCGGAAGCCTATGAGGAACTTCGTTTTGCCCTCCTCAAATTTTTTGAGTGGCACGATTCCTGGTTTCCCGAAGAAGATGCGGACGAAACCATCAATCGTGTGATTCGCAAAAATGCGGAAGAGGAAGACGCGATCCAAAATATGACGGCCTACGCGTTGGGCGTGGCGCGCATGGTACATCTGGAAATGCAGCGTTCGCCAGATCGGCGGCGGGTAGAATTGGAATCGTTGCCGCCGTTGGTTAGTCCCGCCGAAGAAGTATTGGCGGAAGATTCCGAAGACTTGCCGGAATGTTTTCAGCATTGCCTGCAATCGCTCCCCCCTGAAAACCAAACACTGCTCCGACGGTACTATGAACACAACCAGCACGCCCGCATTGTGCAACGCCAGCGCCTGGCGCAAGAACTGGGAATAACGGACGGCACTCTGCGCCAACGCACCAAGCGATTGCGCGAACGGCTCGAACAATGTGTCAATCGCTGTCGGAAACGTAAAGAAACCGCCCGACAAAAAGCGCGCCGACAAAAAAAATGAAGGTCACAAAACGACAAATTCTACACATATACATGAACAACGTTGGGTCAGCACGGACACCGTACGACCAATTGTTCCCGTGGATGAGATTCCCACAAATCAGAGGGCAGTATGGATTCTCTGTCATCGTTTGAGACGCTGAGCAGGCAGTATTTGCTCGGGGAACTGACCGAGGCAGAGCTGGCTGCGATGCAACAAGACATCTTTTCCGATCAGGAAAAATTTTATCAACTCTGCGAAATCGAAGATCGCCTGCTTGATGACTATGCGCGCGGCGCTTTGACGGCAGAGCAACAACGCCGGTTTGAGCAACGCTATGTATCGAATCCGGCGCGTCGGCGTCGGGTCGAATTTGCGCAAGCAATGGCGCGCGAATTCCAACGCGAGACCAAAGAGAGTCCCGCTTCCTCTGTTGTCTTCCGTCGCTGGCAATCTGTGTGGCAAGGAGTGCGGGCGAGTGTACACACACCAAGGCTTGCTGTCAGCGCGGCTATTATTGTCGTGATCCTGTTGTTGATTAGCACCGCGTGGTTGTGGATGGAGCGTGAAGGGCTGCATCAAAAAGTCGCCCAACTGGAGGGCCAGCCATCTCCTTCGGCGGCGGCCCTAGCGGTGCCTACCAGCCCGACGCCCACCATCAGTGCAACTCCCACGCCAACTGCGCTGCCCTCTCCCTCGGTGCGTGACATGCGCGTTGTGAACTTAACGGTACTGGCCCTGGCGCTGCGTTCTGAAAAACCGGGGACGGAAACGAAACTGGTGCTACCACGCGAGGCGGAGCAGGTTCGGTTGCACATCCAATTGCCAGCGCAACCATATAAACAATACGCCGTGCGCTTGCAGGATGCGCAGGCACAGGAAGTGTTTTCGCAGGGCAAGGTAAAAGCGCGATCAGAGAAAGGGACACGCATCATTGTGGTGACGATCCCGGTGCAACGATTGCAGCCGGGCACGCTTGTCTTAACGATTGAAGGGCTGGCCGATAATGGCGAACGCGAACCTGTGAGCAAGCAGGAAATTCAGGTTACGCGCAAATGAAGCCGCTTATTTCCATTCGCCTTGCAGCGTGAACGCTGCCCAGTAAAACGGATGCGTCCATTGTTTCTTGCCGACCATTTCAAGTTGTGCCGCGCGTAGCGCAGCGGCGGGGCGCTGTTCTTGTTGCAACATCCCACGATAGAACCGTTTCATTAACTCTGCGGTCGCCACATCATCCACTTGCCACAAGCTGGCCACGACGCGCGGCGTTCCAGCGTACATAAACCCGCGTGTCAGCCCAACCAAGCCCTCGCCTTTGATGTCTTTGCCTAAGCCCGTCTGACAGGCGCTGAGTACCACCAGCTCAGCATTCAGCTTGAGATTATAAATATCGTGCAGCCGCCAGAACCCGTCTTGCGGCTGGCCCGCCTGATCCACCAACGACAAGACCAACCCGGATAATTCGGGATGCGCGCTGTTCAGTAAGCCGTGCGTGGCGAAGTGCAGGATTCGGTATTGACTCAAGTCCCCGGTCGTCGCTGTAGCACGATTCGCCTGAAAATCCAGTGCCATCAGATTGGTTCCCCACGGTGCAACGGCAGCAATCGCCTTCGCTTCGTCACGCGAAAAATGTAAACGCGGCAATCCTTCGCGTACCCCACGCAAGGCACGTTGCAACGAGGGGGTCGGAACGGAATTCCTGGCCATTCCCTGTCCCTGCACACGCAGGTCGGTTGCCGCAAAGACTGGGTCGGCCAATACCGCAACCGATTTGGGAGCAACCTTACGCCCTGCCAATTCGCGCCGTAAAACCGCCAGCGTAGAGGCAGAAGGCAAGCTGACAATTTCGTGCTCGGCGATGAGCGGTTGTCGGTGACCGGTAATCTGTTGCCGGTTGCGATTGCCAGTGCTACCGACAACGGACAACCGACGACCGACAACTGGTTTTGGCAACGCGCCAAACGGCAGATATTGCAAAATGCCATCCGCCACAATCGCCAATCGCTTCTGCCCCAATTGTTCCGCGACGGGAGCTAAAATAAGTTGGCTCAAGGCTTCGGCTTTGTTCCAATAGTCGCGCGCGGCATCGGCTTTTGTAGGAACGGCGGTCAATCGCTTATGTACCGCCGTGGCAGCAGCCTCAATCACCGCACGGGGCGGGAGCGCATAGCTCGTCAGCGTCGTCCGCGTCACGGCCCAGAGCCAGCTTTGCTCTTCGCCCAATTCGTATTGCAGCAGCAGCGTATCAGCGTCCAGTACCTCTTGCTGAATCTCGGTCACGGTGAGTGGTTGCGGGCGAGCAAGTGCGGCATAGTGCGGGCTGACAACGCGGATTTGGGCTTCGACTTTTTTGAGTTCAATTGTGAGCAGCGCAATATCTTTTTCCAACTGGGCAGCTTCCCCTTTGTACGAGGGCAGGGCCAGTTGCGCCGATTTGCTGTTGATTTGCCGATGTAGCTCGCGTTCGCGTTCGAGCAACGTTCCGTCTGCGCCCTGCTTGAGATCGGCTTGCGCCTCGGTCAACAGATCAAGCAGGCTGCGCGCACGCGACCGCTCGTTGATTTGCAGGGCTTGCGCCGCATATCCGGCGTCTGGCTGCTGCCGGTGCAAATCCATCAGGACTTTGATGTACTGCGCGAAAAAATCGTGGGACCGTGCCAGAAAGACAGCGCGCGAATTGGGATCAAGCACGCGATTCCGCCAGGTTTCTGAAAAGGTAAGTCCCTGTGCAAAGGTTGCCAATGCTTGGTCATCTTGCTTCATCGCATGGAGCGTTTTCCCGATCTTGGCAGTTTGATCAGTTAACCACCACTCCGCCGCATTTTGTTTTTGTGCCAACGCAAATGCCTGCTGGTAGGCGCCCAAGGCTTTTTGATGCTCCGCCTGCGCCAAGAAAAGGTCACCCATTACGCTTAATAGGGTATAGTGGTTGAGCGGAAAAGGCACCTTTTCCAGTAATTTCAGACACTGATTGTAATAACTCAATGCCTTCTCCCTCTCGTGGAGTTGAAAGTACATCTGCCCTATGCCCTGCAAAAGATATAGATTGTTACCGTCGAGGGGTAAGGTTTCCTGAAGCTGGAATGCCTGTTGGAAGGTTGCCAAAGCTTTTGCGTACTCTTCCCGACGAATATACCCATTGCCCAGAGAATAAAGCGAGTAAACCAACTCTGACTTGCTCTCGCTCAACCTGGCTTCGGCTACGGCTTTTTCCAGCATTGCCATTTCCAAACTTCCATCGCCGTGGTGAAAATAAATTACGGCCAGCGTGGTATAGGTATTCGCGTTTTGCGAATGCCAGCCCAGCGCCTCCGAATACTGAAGCGAGCGTTCGGCATAGTCCAACGCTTTTTCGTAATTTCCCCCATCGCTCAGAAAATCGGCGAGACTGCTATAAATGGTAGCCAGTTTCTTTTGATCGCCCAGTCGTTCGCGCTCGGCACGGCTTTTTTCATACGCAAGCAGAGCATTCGTGCGGTCTCCTAATTGGACATAAGCGTGCCCCAGAATATTCGTCGTGGCATATAATAAAAAGCGTAGGCCGAACTCTTCGCTCAGGGCCACGCTTTGCCGCAGATGTTGCAACGCCACGAGGCTATCCCCGCGCCGCCGATAGTGGTCGCCGAGGTAATGCAGCGGAATCGCCAGCCACAATCGGTCGCCGAGTTCTGTAAACACCTGAATGCTGTTCTGCAATGCCTGGACGGCGGCGTCGCTTTCGATGTTTTCAACGTCAAGCATGCCGAGTACACAATAGGCCAGCCCTTTTTCTAATTTTTGTTCCGGGGCCAGGAGGGTCAAACTATGCGTCGCCTTTTGCCGCGCGAGCGAGCGCAGAGCGGCTTGCTCACTCAGATAGGCGACAAAGGCTTGTACGCCTTCGATGTGTGCCACCGCCATTCGATCCTGCTCAAACTCCTTCACATTCGTCGTTTTCAACGCAGCGACCATCGCTTCGCTTCGTCGTCCGACCAGTTCCAACGACCCGACGCTATCAATCCACGTCATGGCGACCCAGCCTTTATCCTTCCGCTCTTCCGCCAGCTTGCGCACAAAGGCCAGCAGCGCCAGCACCCGTTCGTGATCGCCCGTCATCTGCAAGCGTAACACCTGTATCGCCAGCGCGTGCCGAAAGGGAACGTTGATGAGCTGAGGATATGCCGTGACCAACGTGCGCCGTTGCTCATCTGTGGCTGCGGCAATCACTGCCGTTGCCAATTGGGCTTCTGTTTGGATGGCTTGCACCGCTGTGACAACCGAGCCGATGGCCTTGCCCGTTTGTGCCAACAGGGTCACGCCGAAGAGGGTGAGGAAGACGCCCGCGTAAAAGCCACGCCGAGAACGCCGAAAGCAAGGGAATGCGTCGTTCATTTTCTTCGCCTCCGATACAAAAACAGACTTGTTTGAAGTGATCGCTTTCTCGGTAATGGTGCGGAATTGCTGAGCCCGCTAATGAGTTAATTGCTGGAACTGGAAACCCCATCATATCAGAAGGGAGAGGCTTTACCAGTCAGCCCGTGTCAAGGCCAAACTTTTTTTGCCTCACGCCGGAAATGGTTCAGGCATTTCCGGCCTTTACAAAAGGGGAATTTTTTATCTCTCCAACCCGTGACAAAACTTTGATCGCGTGTGAGGGACTTGCGACAGAAACTCCGCTTTCTCCCATAACAGAAAAAAAGTCTGTCACGTTTTGAAGATTTCGTCACATGCACATGTGGCCATCTGGTAACAAAGCTGTAACGAAGAAAATTTAGGGTAGTAGCTCAGTTGGGCGAGACAAGCGAGAGATTGTAGCGATGCAAAAAGATGCGCAAACAAAGCGCGTACCTCTCCACCGACTTGGAAAACGACAACGTCTTGCGCACGAAACGTGCCAGTCGTTGTCATAACGAGTTGTTCCATCTCTCGCCGTGCGCTGGTTTTCCCGTCTCTTTGCCACACGTCGTATGCTGCTCGTCGGGCAAGACTTTTTGATCGGCTTCCCCAAAGTCGGGAAAACAGGGCTCGCCGCGAAACGCTGCCGGGATGCGCGCCCACTTCGTGCGTGGCGGTGTCCAAGTCTTCCGCACTAGCGGCTTGCGCCTGCGCGACGAGGTGCTTGATTGCGCACAAGAGCAGGTGTGCCTGGGGGTATCAATGATGGGCGTTACATAAGGCGTGTTCGCACTCCGCTTGCCAATACAGAGTCCAGTCACCATGCATCACTACATCGGCGGCAAGGGCCGACATTTTCATGATCCATTACGTCACAGGAGGAAATTCTCATGCCAAACCTAAAAACCTTTCAGCCGAAGTCTTTTGTTCTTATTTTATTGCTCATTGCCGGAGTCGGCGCGGTCACAGTGCTGCCATTAACAGAGCCCTGGCGCGTTGTCACCGCTTCATTGGGACTTGCACCAGCAACGAAGTTGTTGCCTGCACCAGCCCCCGCACCGGTCTTTGCGACCTTCACGGTCACCAACACCAACGACAGCGGCGCGGGCAGTTTGCGGCAGGCGATCCTGAATGCGAATGCCAGTCCGGGAGCGGATGTGATTGACTTCAATCTGGGAGTCGGCACGCCGACCATCAATCTGCTGTCCTCGCTCCCGACCATTACGGACGCCATCACGATTGACGGCAATACGGGCGGTTCGACGCGGGTGGAATTGAATGGCGCGAATGCCGGTGGCGGCGCATATGGCATCTACATCACGGCGGGCAACAGCACGGTGGCGAGTTTGGTCATCAACAGTTTCAGTCAATTCGGCACAGGGCAAGGCGGGATTTTGCTGCAAACGAACGGCGGGAACACGGTCAGGAATTGTTATATCGGAACGAATGCTGCCGGGACTGCCGCGCTCTCCAACTCGGCACGCGGCATTCTCATTCAAAATTCCGCCAACAATACCATTGGCGGCACATCGGCAGCCGAGCGCAATGTCATCTCGGCCAACTCAAACGGAATTGAGATCAGGGGCGTGTCCTCAACCGGCAATAAGATCATTGGCAATTACCTCGGGACCAATGCCAGCGGAACGGCTTCCTTGTCCTTCGGCAATGGCGTGTACATCCTGGATGCGCCCAATAACACCATTGGCGGTATAACAGCAGGAGAGCGCAATCTTATTTCAGGCAACAATAACGGCCTGAGTATTAACGGAACCTCGGCCACAGGCAACAAAATTATTGGCAATTACATTGGCACGAATGCAGCGGGTACAGCAGCCATCGCCAATAGCAATGGGGTGCTTACCGGTGGACCGAACACCATCATTGGCGGGACGACCGCCAGCGAGCGCAACATTATTTCCGGTAATAGTACTGGCGTCTATCTAAGTAACGGGAATACCACTGGATGTAAGGTGATGGGGAACTATATTGGGACGGATGTGACAGGGACTGTTGCCGTGGGGAATACAAACATTGGTGTCTATTTTTACACAGCAGCAAACAATGTGATTGGGGGCACAACAGCCGGAGAACGCAACATTATTTCGGGCAATGGAACGGGGATAGTAATGGAGCCTTTTGCGGGGACAACCAACAATGCAGTGCGGGGAAACTACATTGGCACGGATGTAAACGGCACGGCAGATTTGGGGAATACCTTGGACGGCGTGTCCATCGCTGGCCCCAACAATATAGTAGGTGGGGCGACGGCTGGTGAACGCAACATCATCTCTGGCAACAATCGTTATGGCGTGACTTTTCCCAATACGGCGGCCACGGGCAATAAGGTGATTGGCAATTACATCGGCACGGATGTGACGGGAACGTTGGACCTCGGCAACTGCAACGCAGGGGGGAATATTGCAGGGGTCTTCATGATCAGCAATAACAATACGCTTGGGGGAACAACTGCCGGAGAGCGAAATATCATTTCGGGCAATGATTCTTATGGGATACATATTCAAGTTCCCGCGACGGGCAATAAAGTGCTGGGCAACTACATCGGGACGGCGGTGAATGGCACAACGAATCTTGGCAATACTTCGACTGGAGTGTATGTCAACTCTGGCAGTAACACCATCGGCGGCACGGTGGCAGGCGAGCGGAATGTGATTGCTTTCAATGGTGAAAACGGCGTACAGGTATTGAATGGGACGGGGGTAATCATTCGCGGCAATGCGATTTACAACAACACGAAGCTGGGCATTGATCTCACCTCCACGCCTACCAGTGGCGTCGTGACCCCAAATGATTCGACCGACAGCGACAGTGGGCCAAACAATTTGCAGAACTTCCCCGTGCTCAATCCAATCACGCTCCCCTGCACAGTCACGGGCACGATCCCCGGCGGTGTGGGAGTAACCAATGGGCCGGTTTCTCCCGTCACGCTGGATTTCTATGCCAATGCCTCGTGCGACGCATCAGGCAACGGCGAAGGGGACGTGTATCTTGGCTCGATGTCGGTCACGCTGACTTCGACGGCAACGCCGTTCAGCTTTTCGTTCACGCCGGTACCCGGTAAACAAGTCATCACCGCAACGGCGACAGACAATAACGGCAACACGTCGGAGTTTTCTTCGTGCCAGACCGCACCCATCAATCAACCACCTGTCGTCACACCCGCCAGCGTGACACGGCAAGCGGGCGTCGCGGGGATCGTCTCGACGATTGCTACCGTCAGCGATGCGAATGAGGCGGCCAACACGTTGTCGGCGCTCATCAATGGCAGCAGCAATGCAACTGTCAATGGCGTCACGATTTCCGGCCTGAGCATTGATGCGTCCGGCAATCTGACGGCAATAGTCGCAGCGGCGTGCGGAGCCACGAATGCCAGCTTTATCTTGCGCGTCATAGACAGTTGTCAAAGCTCCACCGAGGCGACTTTGACGGTGACGGTGGATCCGAATCTGCCTGCTGTAACAACGCAACCACAAAGTCAAACGGCCTGTGCAGGTTTGCCCGTCTCCTTCACGGCAACCATCGCAGGCGCTGGATTGAGCTATCAATGGCGCAAAGACGGCACGCCCATCGCAGGTGCGACATCGAGCACCTTGAGCATCGCGGCGGCGACGGCGGCGGATGCAGGCAGCTATGATTTGGTTGCCAGCACGGCTTGCGGCTCGGTGACGACGAATGCCGCCACCTTGACGATCAACGCGCCGACTACGATTACCACGCAACCGACCGCACAAACAGCTTGTGTCGGCGGCAACGCGACGTTCAGTGTCGCAGCCACCGGCACAGGGCTTTTATATCAATGGCGTAAAGGTGGCGTGAATATTGCGGGCGCGACCAACAGCAGCCTTGCACTCACGAATATTACGGCGGCGGATGCGGCCAACTACGATGTTGTTGTGACTGGCAGTTGTGGCACAGTGACTTCACAACCAGCGGCCTTGACCGTCAATGACGCGACCATCATCAACACACAACCGGTCAATCAAACCGTGTGCGTGGGCGCGGCGACGAGCTTTTCCGTCACCGCTTCCGGCACGAATCTGAGTTATCAATGGCGCAAGAATGGCACGGCGATTCCTGGTGCCAATGCCGCGACCTACAACTTGGTCAGTGCGGCGGCAGCAGATGCGGGTAGTTACGATGTCGTCATTACCGGCACCTGCAATACGCTGACCTCCTCGGCGGCAACGCTCATCGTCAATCCGGCTACGGCCATCACCTCTCAACCCGTCAATCAAACGGTCTGCGTCGGGGCTGCCGCAAGCTTTGCGGTAACAGCTTCCGGCACAAATCTGAGCTATCAGTGGCGCAGGAACGGCAACGCAATTCCGGGGGCAACCAGCAGCACGTACAGCCTTGCCAGCACGGCTGCGGGGGATGCTGGCAGCTATGATGTGGTCGTGGTGGGCGATTGCGGTACGCAGACTTCCAACGCCGCCATCTTGACGGTCAATCAGCCAGCTACGATCAATACACAGCCGCAAAATCAAACCGTCTGTGAAAGTGCGCCCGCTTCGTTTACCGCTGCAGTTACGGGGACAGGGATAACGTATCAGTGGCGCAAGAATGGTGCGCCCATCGCAGGCGCGACTAGCAATACATTGAGCTTTGCTGCGGCTACCGCCACTGATGCCGGCAGCTACGATTTGGTTATTACGAGCGATTGTAATACGGCGACCACAAATACCGTAATCCTGACGGTCAATCCGACCACTGCGATCACGACGCAACCCGTAGCTCAAGCCAAGGTCGTTGGCCAAAGCATGTCATTCTCCGTCACCGCAACAGGCGCGAACTTGACGTATCAATGGCGCAAGGGCGGCCAACCGATCAGCGGCGCGACCGCTAGTAGTTATGCGATCAGCTTCGTCACGTTGGCAGATGCGGGGAATTACGATGTGGTTGTGAGCGGCGCGTGCGGCAATGTTACCTCGAACGTTACGGCCTTAACGGTCACGTGCCCTACGCTCACTCTCAGCCCGACCTCTCTTCCCGTAGGAACCGTGGGCGCTTCCTACGCTCCTGTCAGCTTTAGTGCGACGGGCGGAAACGGAACCACGACCTTCAGTCTGAGCGGTACATTGCCCACCGGGATGAGCTTGGTGAATGGGCAGCTTGCGGGTACACCAACGCAATCCGGCAGTTTTCCTATCACGATCAACGCTACTGATGCGTATGCGTGCAATGTCAGCCAGAACTATACACTGGTCATCAGTTGCTCCACGATCACGCTCAGCCCCAACACGATTCCACAGGCACAGGTCAACGTGACATATCCCACACAGACCTTCTCGGCTACGGGTGGCAATGCGCCTTACACGTTCAGCGTGAGTGGCGCGTTGCCGATGGGGATGAGCTTTAGCAATGGCGCACTCACCGGCACTCCCTCGGTGCAGGGCAGTTTCCCGCTTACGATCACGGCGACCGACAATTACGGCTGCACCGCCAGTCGCAATCTCACGCTCACGGTCAACAATAACAACCGTCCGCCAGTGGCTGTCTGTAAAAACGTTACGGTTACAGCGGATGCGACCTGCACCGCCTTCGCTGACATCAACAATGGCTCAAGCGATCCTGACGGCGATACGCTGACGTTCACGCAAACGCCTGCCGGGCCTTATTCGAGCGGTACGCACACGGTGACGTTGACTGTGAGCGATGGGCGTGGTGGCACGAGCAGTTGCACAGCGACGGTGACGGTCAATGCCCCCAAACCTGTCCCCACTATCTCCGGCCCCCTGAGCGGCTCGATCTATCAGGTCGGAACGCCGATCACGTTCACCGGCACCTTCACCGATCTGGTAGGTACGACACACACGGCGAATTGGAAATTCGAGAGCGCCACGCCACCTGCGATCACCGCTGTTGGGACAGTCGTCGAGCAATCAGGAGCGACGCCGGGAACCGCGAGCGTGACGCAGAGTTTCACCACACCGGGCGTCTATCTCGTGACCCTGACGGTGACGAACAACTGCGGCGGATCAGATCAGGTGACCACAATTGGCGAGGATCAATTCTCGGCGCTGGTGGTGATCTACGATCCAGGCGCAGGGTTCGTGACCGGTGGCGGCTGGATCAACTCACCCGCCGGGGCTTACGTGGACAATCCGCTGCTGACGGGCAAAGCCAACTTTGGCTTTGTGTCGAAGTACCAGAACGGCGCGAGCCTGCCGACGGGTAACACCGAGTTCCAATTCAAGGCGGGCAATTTGAACTTCAAGAGCACTGCCTACGAATGGTTAGTCGTGGCTGGCGCGCGGGCGCAGTACAAAGGCTCCGGCAAGATCAACGGCGCGGGCGATTATCGCTTTATATTGACGGCGATTGACGGCGATCAGCCCGGCGGCGGCGGTGCGGACAAGTTCCGCATCCGCATCTGGAATAACCTCGGCGGCGGCCTTGTCTACGACAATCAAATGAACGCGCCGGACAACGCGGATCCAACGACGGTGCTGGGCGGCGGCAGCATCGTCATTCACAAGTAAGTTCACGAGACAGCGCAATTGCCTGCGCCGCAACTCCAGTAGCCATCTCTCATAAGGGGTAGTCAGGAGTTGAAGACCGACGATCATAAGTACTTCCGGGGACGCCGGTTCCACTGGTGCTCCCGGAAGTTTATGCGCGAAGGGCGTGGAAACTGGTGGCTCCCCTCACTTGCCGGGAGGAACCGTTATCTCAAAGGCGGTTAGAGCGAGCAATGCTAATCGTATCAAACGAGCGTTCGCTTTTACGACTTACGATCACCAATGTTCACAGAACGAGCGAAATGTATTGCTTCTTGGGAACATATAAAAATGAGCGCCAGCGCCAAATATGGATGGATTGAAAATTCGAGAGAAAAAATTGCTGCGCGTGAGGGAAATTGGAATGAAATTTCGCTCTCTCCCATGACAGAAAAAAAGTCTGTCACGTTTTGAAGATTTCGTCACATGCACATGTAGCCATTTGGTAACGAAGCTGTAACGAAGAAAAACTGGATTGATAGATTGGCCTCACGATTGCCCCCAGAGTGCCGGAAGGATCAGCCCTTCGCACGAAAAAGCCCTGTTCCCTTGCGTTCACCCGCGTGAGGGGAACGCCGATAATTCGCCCCTGAGTCCTCAACCCATGAACCTCAAGCCCTGGTTGGTGTCTGCCGCCGTGCCGCTCGTTTCGACGCCCTATCTTTGGCAAAGCCTTTGGTTTCGCCTTGCCGCACTGTTCAGCATGGTGTGGTTGTTCTGTTGGCTGAGTCGGTTACGCCAGAAACGGAAAGTAGAACTCGAACAGATGCGCACGCTCGTCGCCGCCGATTTGCACGATGACATCGGCGCAAGTTTGTCACAATTGGCCGTACTTGGCGAAGTGCTACATCGCAAGCTGGGCGAAACCGATCCGCAGATTACGACAACGCTGGCCGCGATGCGCCGCATTTCCGGCGAAGCGGTAGACGCGATGTCCGACATCGTGTGGACGACCAACCCCCAACAAGATTCGCTCCTGAATCTCGTGCGGCGCATGCGTCGGTTTGCCAGCGAGATGTTGCCCGCTGCCGGAATTGAGTTTTCGTTTCAGTCGCCGGCGGCGGAACTTGATCTGCGATTGGACGCTGAGTTGCGGCGGCAGGTCTTTTTAATCTTCAAGGAAAGCCTCAACAACATCGTGCGCCATTCGGGCTGTAGCCACGCGACGATTGAGTTGTGGCTCAATGGCAGCGAATTGATCATGCAACTTCGTGACAACGGACACGGTTTTGATACGACCACGCCCGCAGAAGGCAACGGCCTCCAAAGCCTGCAACGTCGCGCTCAATCGTTGCAAGCACAATTCCGTATTGATTCGGCACAAGGTGGAACCACGATCTTTTTGCGTGCGCCGTATAAACACACGGCGTGGAGGCGGTCGCTACAGGTCATTGTCAATGGGATACGAAGACTGTCGACAAAATGCCGTGCGCTCCAAATAACCGCGAATACCTATCTAAATAGAGGAGTGACACGCCTGTTGCAACGCCCTACACTGCGCCCGTCAACAATACAGAAACGAACGGAATAAGCCGAAGTAGAGGTGTGGCAGATGAAAGCGGGAACCGTTATGACTACCGCCAACCAGACCATCAAAGTTGCCATAATCGAAGACCTCGCCGAAGTCCGCGAAGGCTTAGGCTACTTAATCGGCGGTACCCCAGGGTTTCAATTCACGGGCGGTTACGTCTCGATGGAAACGGCATTAAAAGACTTGCCACGCAATATGCCGGACGTCGTGCTCGTAGACATCGGACTGCCTGGCATGGACGGCATTGCTGGCACGCGAGAGATGAAAGCCCGCTGGCCTGACTTAGTCGTCGTCACGTTGACCGTATACGAAGACGATGCGCGCATCTTTGATGCCTTATGCGCCGGTGCCAGCGGGTATCTGCTGAAACGGACGTCCTCTGCGCGGTTGATGGAAGGCTTGCAAGACGCGATGAATGGCGGCTCGCCCATCAGCCCGGAAATTGCCAGCAAAGTCATCAAATTGTTTCGCACGTTTCGTCCACCGCCGCAGGCCGACTATCACCTGACGCCGCACGAAACGCGGATTCTGAAGCTGTTGGTTGAGGGACATAGTTACGGAACGGCAGCAGCGGTGCTGGGCAGTGCAGTTAGCACCGTCGCGTTTCATATGCGCAGTATCTATCGCAAGTTAGAAGTGCATTCTAAATCGGAGGCGGTGGCGAAGGCGTTGCGAGATCGGTTGATTGTATAAGTTGAGGATAATCAAAATATGCCAACCATAATTCCTGATTCTAAACCGCGTCTTTCGGCTTCGGAGTTACATGAATTACTTGTTCCTTTTGCGATTGATCGGGAAAAGTACCCGCTGATTGTGGTCGGCTATCGCGGATACTACAAGAAAACAATGGGTGCCCCAGGTATCAATGATCGCGGGATATATGATGACGCGATTTTTATAGATACACCGAGCGTAACTGCCGCCTACAACGGGAACACTGATCCATCAAAATTTCGGAAAGGCAAAGGCAAAGGCGCAAAAAAAGGAATGGCTGTCCTCAAACCCGGCGCTTGGTTTGTCCACCAATTTGCCCTGCACAAGGGGAAGTATCTGGCGCTGTGTCAGCGGGCAGGCAACGTGACCGTAATTCGGGATGGAAATCCGCCGTATGAGGATACCGGTTCCTTCGGCATCAATATTCATCGCGGCGGATACAACACGACCTCCAGCGAAGGTTGTCAAACGATTCACCCCAGTCAGTGGGGTAGTTTTATTGAGTTGGTAAAGGATCAAGCACAGCGGTATTACGAGGACAAATGGAAATCTACCATTGTTCCATACATATTGCTTGAGGGCGATTAACTTGTAGCAGAGGGATAAGAACGCTGCTTTCTACTCTTTAGCTATCAACAACAAATAACTCTAGGAGGAAATATGGCAGATAAAGAGATCCAAGTCATAGGAGAGGGGAAAAAAGATGGAGGTCAATTAACCGTTGTAGGAGTTGCCCCTCCCTCTCCCCAGCAACCTGGGCAGACACAAAGTAACAAAATGAATCCGGCAGCCACCATGGTTACAGGAGGTAAAATTGAAATAACGGGTGTAAACCAACCAAATTCGATAACTATTCCCCCATCAATCGTGCTTGATGTTGCAAAGAGCCAAATGATACTTGAAGGAAGTACCACAAAGCTGGCACCGGGCGTGAAGAAGGCCGTCACGATGAGCGGTGAGGCCGGAACAATTGGATTGAGCGATGGTGCTGAAATGATCCGATTGGACGCGAAATTCAATACGATTATCCTTCGCAACAAGGCTGGAAAGGATGCAGTCTGGATTCACGCTGATCCATCTAATGGGGGTAGTGGCATTGATCTGCGAAATAAGGATGGAAAGACCCTTGTTAGCGTAAATGGCGAAAATGGGGCGATTGTCCTGAATGAAGTCAATCAAGGTGCGACCGTGCGCCTGGACGGGAACGATGCTTCTCTTGCACTTGGCGGGGCTGTAGGAAAACCCGGTTTGGTTAGTGTACGCACGGACGGCTTCGCCGAAATGGTTCGATTGGATGCGAAAAATAACGCCATCGTGCTTAGAAACAAAGCCGGTAAGGACAATGTCTGGATTCATGCTGACCCGTCGAATGGCGGGAGCGGTATTCACCTGCGAAATAAAGACGGGAATGATACCGTGATCCTAGACGGGGAAGCAGGAGACATAATTTTGCAGAACGCTGATTGTGCTGAAGAATTCGACATCTCAGAAACGGCGAACGAGGTCGAACCAGGAACCGTGATGGTGCTCGACGAGAACGGTCATTTGTGTCAAGGCTCTATTCCTTTCGACAAGCGCGTCGCTGGCGTCGTGTCAGGGGCGGGAGACTACAAGCCCGGTATCGTTCTTGATCGCCAGAAATCCGACAAGATCAGATTGCCGTTAGCGTTGGTTGGCAAGGTCTTTTGCAAGGTAGATGCCTCTCTGGGAGAGATCAAGGTTGGCGATCTTCTGACTACTTCACCAACTCCAGGACACGCAATGCGTGCGGATGATCCGCTCAAGGCTTTTGGGGCAGTGCTTGGAAAAGCCCTCAAGCCATTGAGAACAGGACAGGGATTGATCCCAATTCTTGTAGCATTGCAATAATCAGTAGATCACGAAATACTTAGTAATAAAATCAAGTATTTGCGAATGGAGGCGGAAATTGACTTTACCGCGACACTAGATTTTGTTTGGGGCTTACGAAAACCAACTTGCCCCTCAGGACACAAGATGGAAAAGCCTTGATTTCGCGCAAACCCCAACTGCCTTGCCATTAGTAAATAGCGCAAGCACTAAGCGTAAACTAAGAAGTTGCGAAATTATATCAACGACTTAGCTGGAAAGTATTTTGTGATCTACTGATAATATACTCGTAAGCTTGCCTCACATTATTGCAACCCGAAAAGAGAGGTCCGATGAGAAATTAAATTGCCCTGAATAAGTCAGCCAAGTCTGCTTTATTCAGTAATCAGCAGCCTGAGTTAACTGAGGAGTATTAGATATGTTTTCCATGAGATCAATAGTTAGTGAAATGGTTCCAGTTACAGTCCCAGACAGAAGCCTTCGAAAAGCATATTGGCGTCATAGATTCGCAGGTCCTCCTCCCCATCCTTCAACTCCTTACTCTGTTTCAATGAGAGAATTGACGAGAAGAAGGGATTCATCCATCGGAGCAACACGCCATACGTTGCTAGTATACAACACCTACTTGTTACGCGCAGAAATTTACATACTCGACTTTCTACTCGATAGGGTAAAAGATGCCGCAGAAGAAATAGCGGATGATGCTATACCCGACTGGATACCCGGTAGTGGGTATTTGGAAGATGCCGTTAGCTGGGCCGTCGATAAAGGCACCGGTATTCTCAAACCCATACTTCCTGATGGGAAAGTAGTGTTAGAGAAAAAGCCTGCACTTTCGGCAAGAGCTTCAGAGATCGGGCAAGAACTCGCATCCGGGAACGTGGCAGACATTGCGGCACTTTGCGAAGTGTGGAAGACCGATTTATTTGAGAAGCTTATGACCCCGCTCTCGGCCAAATACAGCGCAGGTTTGTCAGTCGTATCAGGCTCTATGGCTAATGACGATTCACTAACGGGGAGCGGTTTGTGTGTATTGGGGCTTAATCGCAGCGTCACTAAGATTGCCGAGCACATTTTTACAAACAAAGGGAGCCGCCATCAAGATGCCGACGCATGGGCACAAAAATCCGTAATTCTTTCCAGAATAGACGTTGGCTGTGGAAAAATCGATTTATATAGCACTCACCTTCATAGCGGCAATGATCTGGGAGATGTACAAAACCTGAATGTTGATCTCGGGTCCTTAGACTTGGGAGTTACGGAGATCGACTTTGGCAAGATCGGTTTAACCTCAGCCCCATCTGAGCAGGATAAGCATAACGTTCGCATCGCCCAATGTGAAGAGATCGTCGAATTTATCAAACAGACTCATGATCCAAAGAACATAGCAATTTTGGTGGGAGACTTTAATATCAACGCACAGGATCAAGCACAACACACTCAGCTACGCGATGTTATGTTCAAAGCGGGTCTCCAGGATCTTTGGAAGCGCCAATACAATGATACGTCATTAGGAATGACCCATGGAGACCCAAATCAAATCTGCCCCGTGAATACTCCGGCTGACGAATTTGCCAATGAAACCCTGCCAGCCCAAGGTGGCAGCCGCATTGATTATGTATTTGTTGAATTAGTTAAAAAGACTCATTCCTTCGACCTCGATTTGACCGTGATCAAGCGGCGTCCATTCAGACGTGCTGTAGCAACGGAAGGGGAGGCATTTATGTCAGATCATATCGGACTAAGTATGGATTTATTATGTAGCCCAAAAAAATAAAAACCTGATGGTTAAAATTAGGTCGCGTTAGTGCATATCCATACGGTGATTCTTAAGACGAGAGTTATTTTCGATGAAATCGCTTGCCGCGTTTGCTCATTTTTTGCCTGATTTGGGTGGCTCCATCACCCTGAGAAAAATGGCGGTTATGTTGGGGATTGCGCCGCCGACTTCGCTTCGACAACTTCTTGAGCAGAAAATAGCTTATGAAATTCGCTTGGTGCGTCTTACTTGTCTTTCAACAGAAAGCCTCCTCTCAGGTTTCTGGCTGCTTGAAGTCTTTGCTGATGGAGTTCTCGAACCCCCATTGCATGGCATATTGAGTAATGGCAGTAGTTGGGAAATCAGCCAACCCTATTTCTTTAGCACCGAAGCGGTGCTTGAACTACGAAACAAGGAATTGGTTGGTAGCGATAATTTGGTCGGCAAGGTCACGGTCAATAGTGCGCCCCGCAACCACAGTAAAGCTGTTTTCAAAAACAAAACGGCTCGTTACGAATTGCAATATAGTGTTGCGTTTCGATTGGTGCCGACCGCGTATGATCCAACACAAGAAGAGATCGCTGCATTTGAGCAAGCGACTACGGTTGGTGTGTGGCCTAAAATCCCGAAGCCATTATTGATTGCTGACATTAAGAAAACGGTAGCGAATCCCTTCAGCGTGCAGCAAGTCAACACTCCGTTGTGTGGCCCAGCAGCGATTGTGTTTCAACTCCTCTCGCGCCAATCGGGGCCAACCAGACAGCGCCAGACCAAAAGATATGTACAAATTTGCCGAGAACTTTGGGAAAGCGGGAAATTCCAATCACGAACGGAAACTATCAAACCTTCAGACACGCTGATTGCCAGTTCGCCCCCAATCAATGACAGCAATGCCAATAACCAGACTTCAGTGGCAGATTGGATGTTATTGGCGACTTTGCGCGATACGGCTAACGCTATTTTTCCGGTTGATGCTAACTCAAGCCAATTTGTCATGGGCATCTCAACTCCGTGGGAGATGGAGGATTGGATATTCGAGATATTGGGCTATGACACGACCGATTACCTCTCGACGATAACTTCCGGTGAAATAGAGGCAATGCGTAGCGCGCAGAAAGTATGGGAAAAAGGCGGTGTTGCGTTTCTGATGATTGATGACGCTTTACTTAAAGGACAATCTTCTGGGGTTATTCCTACACACTGGGTCGCTTTTCAAGGTGGGTTAATACTTGATGATATTGCCAGCACGATTAGCTTCATTTGTTATTCATGGTCGAAAAATTACCATGTGGTAATGAAACAAAAAGATTTTGCGGAATACTTGTTTGGTATTGTAACAGGTCGGTAGTAACACCGACCTGTTTTCAGTCTACATACCAAATGACAATAAAGAGGTGGGTTTTATGAACAAAATACCCCAAGTAATTGCACGGCAACTATTGCTACTGATCGCATTCAGCCTACCTTCCTTTGCCTGGAATGACCTCGGTCACCTGACCGTCGCGTATGTCGCGTACCAACAACTCAAACCAGAAACCCGTCATCGGGTTGATGAATTACTGAAGCTGAATCCAGAGTACGCAATTTGGCTGACGGAATTGCCTGCGGGCATCTCCGACGAAGACAAGCGGATGATGGTGTTTATGATCGCGGCGACCTGGTCGGATCGCATCAAAGACAATAGCCAATACCACATGGATGGCTCGCATAATGGGAATCGCCCCCCCAACGACGCCACTGCCAGCCTGAACATCGGGTACACGGACTTTGCGATGCACAAATACTGGCATTTCATTGACAACCCCTTCTCACAAGATGGGACGCTGCTGCTGGCCACCCCTACGCCCAATGCACAAACGCAGATTGATGCCTTTCGTGCTGTCCTGGCTTTGGATAGCCCGGACTTATTAAAGTCTTATGATCTGGCTTGGCTTTTGCACCTGGTTGGTGACGTGCATCAACCATTACATTGTGTTGCACGATTTAGCCAGGCACAGAAAAAAGGGGACGACGGCGGCAATGGCGTTAAGGTCTGCGTGCCACAAAATGATGTTAACAAGACTTGCCCTGAAATTAGATTACACGCCTTTTGGGATGATGCTTTAGGGATCAGCAATTCGCCCAAAGCTGCTATACAAACGGGGAAAAGCCTTCTTGCTGCTAATACGACGTTAGTGGTAAAGGTCAATACTGCCGTGTGGATCGCGGAAGGCTTTCAGTTGGCAAAAACCAAAGCCTATCAACCTCCGATTGGGCCTGGAAAAGGATCGTTCGCGCTGACATTGGCCTATCGCAAGGCCGCTGGCGCTTTGGCGCGAAAGCAGGTGGCGCTGGCGGGGGCGCGGCTGGCGAATCTCCTCAACAGCGAATTGAAGTAAAAGGAAAATAAAGAGTAATCGGCCTGATGACAGGTCATGTTCTCAACTTGCTGTTAGAAAGTGCAGATGGTTATGTTGCAGCGATTTCTTTTTGGCGATGATATTTTTATTTCATATTCGCGCCGGGATGGGGCGGCTTATGCAGCGGCGCTGGCGAATGAGTTGTCCGCCCCAGCCTACGATTACTCATGTTTTTTGGATCAATGGGGGGCGTCGGCAGCGAATACGTTATCCAAGGAAGTCTTACGGGCGTTGCGCCGCAGTTCCGTATTGGTGTTGATCGGGACGGAGGCCGCTGCCACCTCGCCGATGGTACGGCAGGAGGTGGCGCGATTTTCTCAGCGGGGCTGGTGGCGGCCTCATCGCCCGATTATTCCGATCAACGTGGGTGGTGTGTTGGATCGCGTGGCCTGGGAAGAACTCACGGGGTTGTATCGCGTCCCGGAAACGGTCGAAATCCAAACCAGCGGAATTCCCGCTGCCGAAACCATTCGCCTGATCGCCAACTCGCATTCCTTTACCCGCCGCAATCAACGGACGCGGTGGTTGTCCATGGGTGCCTTGGTGGTCTTGTTAGCATCGCTTGTTACTGGTGGCTTGGCTTGGCGGGAATCTCGCAAAGCCCTTGAGGCTGGGCGGGAAGCCGCGAGCCAAACGGAGATTGCGCGGCAACAGGAAGCTCTCGCCAAACAAAAAACCATTTATGCCCAAGAGCAAGAACAGAAAGCCAAGGAGCAAACCGCCTATGCCTTAGAACAGCAACACACTGCTCAACGACAAACGGCCTACGCTCAGGAACAAAAAGCGATTGCTACGAGGAGTCAGCAGCAAGCGGAGTCCGCTGCGGAACGCGCGCGCCAGCAGGAGGCGCTTGCTAAGAAGAATGCCGAAATTGCTCGCCAACAGGAACAAATTGCTCGCGCCAATGCACAGGAAGCGGAACGGCAGCAAGCGACGGCCCAAGCGGCTCGCCTGGCGGAAGAAGAAGAACGAAAGAAAAAGCTCCAGGCCGTAGAACTCCAGGCAAAAGCGGAAAAGCTCCAGGCGGAAGCGGAACAGGGGCAAAAAGAAGAATCCGCCCTGAAACTGATTACCGAGGCTAATAGCAAGTTATTTCAGAATCCTCCGCAGACCATTCTCCAGGCCACGCAGGCGTTAACAACAAGCGCCGCTCCATCTGTAGCGGCGGCTGCACAGACTTCCATTCAAACTGCGGTGAATCTCATTGATAAACGTCAGGGGATGATAAAAAAAGAGAATTGGGGCAGTGGGGGCTTAATTTCCCTGATTGCCTCGACTTGGTTTCAGGGGCCGTTAACTGCACGCTATGCTAGGAATGGTCGTGATCTCTTGCTCATAACCGAACGTGGGAAATCGGGGAACAATCCGCCAGGAGAAGCATACCTGCTGAACACGGAGACATTGGAGATGACTGCTTTGGATAACCAGCCGAAGCCTGCTGTCAAACGGCGGTTGGAATACGTTGGGTTCAGCGATACTGATGAAAAAATTTATCTCGCCCGGCAATATGATGTTGAAGTGTATTCGAGAGATGGTGTGTTTCAGAAATTTTACCCTACGGGCGGTGGTTGTACTAAAGACCCCATTACGATTGTTCGTGGTGTAAATCAGGACAAACAGATTGTCTACGGAACGGGTGAAAACGGCGATGGCAGAGTCTCAGTTCTGGATGCGGTGACAGGTAAGTGCAGTACCCTGACTAATGGCATTCTGATTGGCTTTGAAGTCAGCCCTTCAGGAAAGACGGCTGCTTTGCTCAACCGGGATGGAACCGTCAAACTCTGGATGATGGCCAAAGGCGTTGCGCGGGAAGCGATTGTCACACTTCCCACAAAGAAAATTTTGTCGG
Organism: Acidobacteriota bacterium; assembly: GCA_018268995.1. Classification (GTDB taxonomy): domain Bacteria; phylum Acidobacteriota; class Blastocatellia; order RBC074; family RBC074; genus JAFDVL01. The sequence continues at coordinate 55,867 of JAFDVL010000078.1, forward strand.
CAGTTTTCAGCCCGGCCCCCAGGCAAGAAACCCTCCTGACCGCAGACGCCAACGGGGGCATCACGCTCTGGGCCATCAACGGATCAGCGTTTACTCCTGTCCGAACCTGGTCTCATCCTGAGAAATCCGTTGAATATGCGGCGTTTGTTGCCGACGGGCAAATGATCGTGACAGTTACCAAAGAGCGAAATGTGTACCTTTGGTCTACAGACTCTGGCGCGCTTTTGTGGCCGCACCGAGAATGAATACATTGCGAAGTCGTAACTTGGGCGATTTTGGCATGCAGGAAAATTTCACTTTTACCATTGGTGGGGCGCACAATTGATTTCGGGATCGTGTGCATCCAGGACAGGATACTGCCAGGATCAGCGTAAATGTCAACGTGCAGTATCCATACAAAGTAAACATTCAACCCATCGCCCAGGGCAATCGCATGGTAGGTGAAAGCAGCGAATGGCTTTACAAGGAGCGGGTGCTGTGCTGAGGTGGGCAGCGATGACGACGCTGACTCCGATTCCACCTGCGCTGGGCGCGGCCCCGAGTGGCCGCTTCGCCCATTTTGCCGACTTGCGCGATCCGCGCAAACGTCCGCACGAGTGTGACCATTTACTCTTTGACATCATTAGCATTGCCATCCTCGCCGTGATTTGCGGGGCGGATGAGGTGACGGCGCTAGAGACGTTTGGGCAAGCCCGCCAGGAATGGCTGCAGACTTTCCTCGCTTTGCCACACGGCATACCGTCGCACGATACGTTTGGGCGGGTGCTGGCGCGCTTGTCGCCGCGGGACTTCGAGCGTTGTTTTCGCCGTTGGGTGGCGAGTGTGGCGCAGTTAACAGACGACGAAGTAGTGGCGCTGGATGGCAAGACGTTGCGGCGTGCGCACGCGCGTGCGCAGGGGCAAGGGCCGTTAGCGTTGGTGAGTGCGTGGGCGCAAGCCAATCGCTTGACCTTAGGGCAATACCAAGTCGCGGGCGACTCCAACGAGATCACGGCGGTACCGGAATTATTACGGCTCTTGGAGGTGAAAGGCTGCATCGTGACGGTGGATGCGCTCAACACGCAAAAGGACACGGCCAACGCGATTCGCGCGCAAGGAACCGAGTATGTCCTGGCGCTGAAAGCCAATCACGGCTTGTTATATGAGGCGGTGCGGGATTTGTGTGCCGCCGTCGAGGACAACCGCACGGCCAACCTGCCTTATGCGTCCTACCAGACACTGGACGGCGAACACGGGCGGATTGAGACGCGCCGCTATCTGAGCGTCGCGGCGGCGGACTTCTTACCCGGCTTTGCCGAATGGCGGGATTTAGTGAGTGTGGGAATGGTTGAAGCGACGCGGGAGGTGGGGGGAAAAGTAAGTGTCGAGAGGCGTTACTATTTAACCAGTCTGGCGGTGGATGCGCCGCGCTTGGCGCACGCCGTGCGCGGACATTGGAGCGTGGAGAACAGTTGTCATTGGGTCTTGGACGTAGTGTTTGGCGAGGATCAGTGTCGGGTGCGCACGGGCCACGCCGCCGCAAACTTCGCGCTCTTGCGCCGTCTGGCTAATAGTTTGTTACAGCAAGAAAAGACGGCCAAGGTTGGGGTTGCCAACAAACGCTTTAAAGCGGCACTGGACCAGCGATACTTGCTCAAGGTGCTGAACCCGCCCGCTTCTCAATAGTTACCATGCGATTGCCCTGCCATCGCCAGCTATTTCAACTGGACGATCATTTGGCCACCGCTGGCTCAACAGAAATGATCTCTACTCTCCTCTTCCTACTGCGACAAAGCCCGCCCAGAAAAACGGGTGACTGGTGATGCCACCTTGCTGCAAGAGTTGTAATGAGGATTGTTGCAGCGCCTTGGCAATGGACAACGGGGGCTTTTGCCTATCCCCTCGCAGCCGCCGATGGAAGTCGAGCATGAGCTTCGCGGTCGTGGCGGAATCCACTTTCCATTGACTGGCAATCGTGGTGGGGCAGCCCGCGATAAAAAAGGCCCAGCTTAATCCGATCATTCTCTCCCCGGTGCCAATTTGGCCGCGCGCCGTTTCGCACGCAGAAAGCACTGCAAGCCGAGCCTGCAAGTTGAGCCGCATAATCTCCCATGCTTCCAACATCCCGTCTTCGTTGGTATCGCCTTGCGCCAAGACTAATCGCGAATAGAGTGGGCTGGCATCGTCCAGCACGCCGTGGGTCGCAAAATGCAAGATGGCGTACGACGTGGCTTCGGCTTTGGCGCGGTCTTCGCGTACGGCTGCTCCGAGATAGACGCGTGCGGCAGAAGCACCGTAAAGATTTTGCAATGCGTTGACTTCGCGTTCCGCATCCGGCAATGGATCCATTGGAGCGCTACGCGGCGCAATTTGGTGGAGCGCTGTTACCTTGGCTCCAACGGTTGGATTGCCGAAGGCAAGCAAGACGTTTTTTTCATTGGCCGTCGCGCGCGGCTTTCGCATTTCACGCAAACGGTGAGCGATGGTGCATAGGAAAGCGCGGCTGTTTCAAGCAACGTGCGCCCGGTCGGATTGGTCAGCGCCTGGGATGGTAAATCTCACAATGGGCCATCAGGAGAGAGACTCAATTGGTTCGTCCTGAGCAATGGCGCTAGGGGAACTGCAAAAGCAAGGTACAAGGTTAATGCGCTGATACGCTAAACGGGAAGGAGGGTTGCTGAAGAAACCGGGCCAACCATACGTTGCTGAATTGTAGGTAGGAGGCGGCGAATTCGGTCTGCGTAAATCCTAGGATGCCGCCACGATTGTTAAGAGACTTCAACTAAGGTACTACCCTTTGGGTGCCATTTCAGCAACGGCAGGCACTAGAGTGACTTTGCCCTCTGCTATGCCTGTCATTGAAAATACTAGAGTTGTTGCGATGAAAAAAGCCCGTAGTCTCGAGATTCAAGCGATTGTTGGTCAAAGCCGGTAACTCACAAAATGTTCGAGTTTGCTCGAAATTTCCAATTTTGGTCAGCGGGGCAACCAAGCTAAAGAACAGCTAAATTGTTGATTCTTAACATCGCAACAACTCTATTAAATAGTCAGCAGCCATCTGTAGGTCAGAATTGCTTATGTAGTATCACCAAAATCATAATTCATGGGCGGAAATATAGTATCGGGCTAACCCGAACCTCTTACAATATTGCCTGCACTCTTCTCAAAGCTAGGAATTTGGCTAGGTAAGTCTAGGGTATCATCAATCAAAACATCCACATAAACGTTCGCTATCTTCGCATATCTCAACAAAACGAGTAGTGGGGGCTCCCGTTGGTCAGTTTCATAAATACTGATTCGACTACGCTCAAGTGTCTCGCCAAGACTGAGTCGTTCAAGCATTTCGTTTTGCGAAAGCCCTAGCGATTCCCGAATATAACGCAGTTTTTCGGCCAACCGTTCTGGTCGTTGTCTTGACGCGCTTCCCATCAGGCTTGCCCCCCTGATGGAATAACATTTTCAATTGCCCCCTTGATTTTAGTTACAAATGTAACTACTATTGCCGGGTTGTATCTTTCCGCCGAGAGCTTTCTTCTTTTTGGCTCCCTGGCAATTTCCATCGTCAGCGTTGCGATTGCACGTTGTCCATGGTTCGTGACTCGATTGATCCGGTTAGTTTGGAGTCGCCAGCATACCAATTCTGAGAGCCATCGTCATCCCACTGACAGCGTTTTAGAAACATCGCCTATCCCCTCGGCTCTCTTTTTCCCGATTACAAATCCTCACGTTATTCCTCTCTCTGAAATTACGGTTTTCGCTTTTATTTATCGGCTATCGCGCAAGAAAACGGATAGAGGATATGGCAATAGATTTGAAGGAACTACCGAGGCCGCAACTCGCTCGTCGCTTGGCTGAAATGCTGGGCGCGAACGATCCGCCGTCGCTAATCAGAGTGAGGGAAATTGTCTTACAGCACGGTAACCGCTACGCCGTTCGGTTGCTCTTGCGGACGCAAAAAATTACCGCAGAGGGCGGTTGGACGTTACCGAGAAAACGAGCAGCTAGACAATCCCTCAAGCCGGTAGACATTTTTCTTCGACTTCATGAGATTTACCAGCGTCCTGCGCAAACGCTTCTCACCAGTGTCCGCGATTGACGAAACAGAGGATTCGGCTATGAACAACGACAAAGATCAACACGCCCGCGAAAATAGGAAGTTTGCGCCCTCAACTCTTATTCTGGCTCGGTTACATGCGCTCAAGTCCGAAGACATTGACCGACTACGAGCAATAGCTCAATGGGCAAGCCGAGGGATGGGGGATTTGAGCGAAGATATTTTTCAAGAGGCAATTAAACGATCTCTGACATTGGAGAGGAAATGGTATGAAGGAGATGATTTCTTGAGCTTTCTGACAAGCGCCATTTGTAGCCTTGCCTATAATTGTCGGCAGGATCGCTATTATCAACGCTGCGATAGCGTGTTCTTGGCAAATGGGCAATCATCCTCAAGTGGGAACCATCACTTGCCATTGCGATTTCAGCATCTCGACCTTACCGATTTAATTTTCGATGAAATTTTGCAGGGATTTGCAGGAGATGACATCGCCCAACAAATTCTGTGCTGCCGACAGTTTGGGTTTACTGCCGCTGAGACGAGACAGATGCTTGGCCTTGGCGAGCAGGCTTATGCAGCAGCGTGTAAACGCATCTCTCGCCGCAGAGGTGGCTACACTTTTTAGATTATTGACCTGAATGGCGTGCAAACCAGGGAGAAAATCACGATTTCATTGTCTGAAAGTAGATCAACGGACAATCTCAGACTTTATGGTTGGCGTGTATTTTTTGTATCAGGACACTGCTGAGGTTCGTCTTGTTGGGGTAGCAATCCATCATCAAAACTATTTGTCGGGAAAGACCCTGTATCAAGGCCGAAAAGCTGACGCATTTCTTTTTCGATATCCTGTAAGTTGAAGGATATGGGCAAATTTTGCAGTTTCATTGGTAACGGAAGCCCCAACTTCTCGAAAGTTGACTGGGTATTTTTTCTGAAGTCATACGCTTCTGCAAGCAGGTCAACATCCTTATTCTTTAATAATTGTAAAAATTCCTCGTCTGGCAGGTTGATAATATCGGTTACAAGTTCCGACGCTAGGTCAAAGCAATCGTCCCCTGATTTCTCCCAATAATTTTCCATAATATATTCACTCCTATAAAGAAACGCTTGAGTAGCTTATCATTTATATCATTTGTCAGTATCCGCTTGGAAAATAATTTCTCGTCCCCTTCGGAATCCAGATTTTATCTCTTTCTAGCATCCTTTTTGCTACACGCTTAATTTGCCTCCAAGCACTATCATAAATTTTATTGTCTATTCCGAGGGTTACCATTATTTCTGCCTGCTCTTTTCCTTGGATTAACTCGCGCAGCACTTTTTGCGCAATCGGGCTGCTAAACAGTTCTGCTAACAGGGTAGCCCAGACCGCGTTGATTTCAAGTTTATTATCAACGCATAGAAAAGAATCGGGGGAACTGTAAGTATGACTAGCAGCAATGTTTACTTTATTCGCTAATTCCTTTTCGTCAGGGTGCTGCCTTGCTTTACCATACCCCTTAATCTTCCATTTCCAAGCAATGCTTCGCATGGTAGAGAGAACAAAGAGAAAGAAAGAAGGCTGCTTTTTATAATACCACTTCCTTTCCTCTCCCAAAATTTGTGCAAAAGCCTCTTGAATTAAATCTCTTTCCAAATCATCTAAAATTAACCTCGTGAAAGTGCGTCCCGCATATTTTAGCTTTAACATAGCCACGATATTATCGTTTAATTCAATGATAGAGTCTCTGATCTGTTGCGGCGAGGCAATATCAAGGGGGTCTGGCTCTTGGTATGGGGTAATATTGATTTCTTCAGGCATGAATATTCCTCAAAATCAAGAGCATTATCAGGTAGCTAAAAATTTTATCCTTTTTGTCCAAATTACCCGCACTCAGTAGTGATTCTAGATTTAGATAGAAAATAACACTGAGTACAGGAAATCACATTGATAATCAACAAAATGACGTTATCAATTGGGGGCGGCGTAAGGCACGCTTTGGTTGCCTACCTCTTGCAAAAAGTCAGAAATTTTAAGAGAAATAGCCATCTTAAAAAAATACATAACAACTGTTAGGGCGTTGCCGAGCACGCAAAGTCGCCAAAGAACATACAACTTAAAAATACCACATCTAGCAGGTGTTTTGGACGCCTTAACCCAAAACTGTTTCCTCAAAATTATTTACGAGGCGGCGCTTTGCTGATGATATTGATTTTTCGCGGTTGCCTCGTGAAACGTGACAGTTGTCAATATTTGCACGGTTTCCAATACTCGCCTACAGTAAGTGCGGGAAACCGCTTTTCACTGTTTGTTTTCAGCAGTTTGCAAAGTATTGAAAAGCGCATGGAGGGCAAGAATTCTAAAGATTCAGCCCCTACCACCGATTTCATTCCTCATCATATTGATCGTGACTTAATCGCTCAAATTTTTTTTCGGTCGTTGTCCAAAAACGATTCTCGCATTAGCTATTAGTAATTGCAGACCAAATAGCACAAACAACACCGAGTGAAACAAAACCCTTCGCGGGCGAGGCATTGACCTCGCCCTTGACCAAAGGGAGCCGCGCCCTCTTTGGAATCCCTCGTTTGGAATTCGGCGACCCCGCCACAAGCAACGGGACATTCTTTTTCAGTAAACCAGGACAAGGCAATTTAAAATTGTCTTTTAAGAAGTTTATACAGATGAAGGAGATGTGCAATGCCAAATGATCCAACAGAGTATTTTATTGATTTGGAATGCTCACTTGACGAAGCAGCGGAAGCTGAGCTGAAAATGCTTCTCACTGCGGGTTCCACCGCGCCTTCTGATTTATCTAATGTTGAGTTTCAGCAAACAATAGAGCGTAAAATCCGGGAGGCGTGCCTGAAAGCGGAGTGGAGCCGAGTCCTCGTCATTGGCCTCATTTCTGTATGGCCCGGACAAGAAGCGAAACGATGCCTCATTGGTTGCGACCCAGCAACAGGAAAATTCTATGAGGAAGTTCGTGCCTTACAGCGATTTTGGGAACATCTGAAATATTTTGACCCAAGACGAGATCGGATCATCGGCCACAACATTTATGATTTCGATTTACCATTCCTCTATAAGCGCAGCATCATTCAACAGGTGAGACCTACGGTTGATCTGTCGTTCGCCCGTTATCGCGCCCAGCCCATCTATGACACGATGAAAGAATGGGAAAAGTGGGGGCGGGGTGCTGTCTCGCTGGACAACTTAGCCAAATCGCTACATCTGGAAAGCCCCAAGAAAGGCGGAATTGATGGCAGCCAGGTTTATGACTTTTACCGAGCCGGCAGGCATCGTGAAATTGCCGAATATTGCGGGCGTGATGTAATTTCAGTACGCGAGATTTACAAGCGCCTGACCTTCACTGAATAACACCAGTGACCAACCCACAACACAATTATTCAGACTCATTATCGTCAATGAGCTGGGATACCTGTGTCTTTTTCCCTGAAAGGACAATATGCCAAAAGTAACGCTCAAAGAAGGAATGAAAATCACCTTACAAAACACCATCTATGACATTGCTACAGTTCACCCGCAAGGGCAGGTTGAATTGCGCACTGTAGCCAGTGGTGAACAGCAAACATTATCAATTGAAGCTATCCTCGCGGCTTATTCAAACGGTCAATTAGTGATCGGGCAAAGCCGCACATCAGAGAATCAAACAAAGCGAGAAAGTCATCCGGCTGTGCCCTCAATCAATGACGATGAGAAGGCTAAAGCCATTCGCAGAGTTCGGGCTGCACCGGGCAACGCAGCGGAGCCAACAGCTCCAACGCAGCCATATCTTATTACCTTGATTGATACTCATTCGAGGCTTTTAGCGGGATTTGCCTTCATTCAGAACAGAATACTGGAACTCCAGATTCACAAGACGTACTCACCCAAGATTAACGCAACAGGAGAGCGGCTTGATGTTGTCCTCCGCCCAACGCCAACCATCTCACCTCAATTTTCCAGGAGGCCGAATGCCTAAAAGAAACAAACTTACTCAAGACCCATCCAGTAATTTCAAGCCGTTGAGGTCGGTCATGCCACGCCTAACATCCAGCATAAAACCCAAGATGACTTGGCCCTGCGCCGCTCAGACACATTCTTATCGCGCAGTTCTTACCGGTTTTCCCTCACACCCCGTTGACCTCTCTTACCGCTCAGGCTTACCGAAAGGAGTCACAGTTACATGCCAATAATGACAGCAGATCAATACCAGCAATGGCTAGATCAAAATAATGTTTCCCAGCAAACAAAAATGATTATCAACCAAATTCGCTCATCTGAACCTTCACGGCGGGTTCGGGGTGGCAAAAGCAATGTGATTGGGGCTTATCCCAGTCGCAAAATGGGGCTGACAATCCAATTTGAAAGCCACAAGAATGAGTTGCCGATCCTCTATCAATACGAGTATTCGAGCGATGTTCTCGAATATTACGACCAGCCACCAGCTATCAAACTTCGCTACGAGGCTGCCAATGGCAAAAATATCGGCCCGCTCCACACACCCGATTTTTTCGTCATCCGTGAAGACTGCGCCGGATATGAAGAATGCAAAACCGAAGAAGAATTGGAAAAACTTTCTGAGAAAAGTCCAAATCGTTACTACAAAGACGAAAACGGCGAATACCGTTGCCCACCAGGGGAAGCTTATGCAGAAGAGCACGGGCTTTACTATCAAGTTGTTTCTTCCAAAACGATCAATTGGAATGTGCAACGAAATCTGGAGTTCTTGGGAGACTACCTCCACTCAAACGCCCCTCAAGTGAAATCGGCAATCGCACAGATGACGCTGGCTTTAATCAATAGCAAACAGGGGATGCTACTTAACGAGTTATTTAATCTGACAACTGGAAATGCGAGCGTTGATGACATCTATATGCTCATTGCCACACAAACGGTCTTTGTAGACCTCGCAGAAGCACCGCTCACACAATCAGATCGTGTCAAGGTATTCACTGATGCAGAAACAGCAAGACTTTTTCAAGGAGTAATTCAGTACCGCGCCATTTCTGAAATCCCGAAATACGTTGATTTAGCAATTGGGGGGCAACTCCAATGGGATGGGCAAGGGATGAGAGTCCTCAACGTGGGCGAAACAATGATCGGTGTGCTGCATGAGCGCAATGGCTTCACAGAAATTCCAATCGCAGTGTTTGAAGACTTGGTGCAGAACGGGCGGTTCAAAGGAGTTCCAAGTGATAATAAAACCTCGATCCATCCCGATGCTGTAAAAAAATTGCTCATTGCCGGTGAAGCGGCGCTGACCCAAGCCAATCAACGTTCAGCATTCATTAAGACCTACCAAACTGACAAAAGCTCAATCAATGAAGGCCCTGTTGGTAAACGCACAATGCAGCGTCTTTTGAAACAACAACGCGAAGCAGATGTGCTCTATGGATACGGCTTGATTGGGCTACTTCCCAAAACCAACCGAGGTAACACCATGAAGAAATTACCATCCAATGCACACGAAAAGCTGGATGAATTCATCCGGGATAAGTATGAGACGATCAAGCAACAAAAGAAGTTTGAATCTTATGCTCAATATCAAAACTACTGCGAAAATGAAGGGGTGCTGGCAGCCAGTTATAAAACGTTCACGACTAAAGTCAAAGAACGCCCAGCTTATGAGCAAACAAAAAAGAGACAAGGGCGACGGGCGGCCTATGAGCACAAACCTTTCTACCATGAATTAGAGCAAACAACTCCTCGTCACGGTGAACGGCCTTTTCATATCGCGCACATTGACCATACCCAGGCAGACGTTGAGTTGAGTGATCCAGAAACAGGGGAAAATCTGGGGCGACCGTGGGTCACTTTTATGATTGATGCGTACTCACGCCGCCTTCTCGCTGTTTATATCACTTTCGATGAGCCAAGTTACCGCTCAAATATGATGGTGATACGGGAATGTGTGCGCCGCTTCGGACGTTTGCCACAGATTGTTGTGGTTGACGGAGGAACAGATTTTTCCGGCATTTACTTCGATTTGCTGCTGGCACTCTTTGACTGCACAAAGAAGGTGCGACCTGCTGCTGAACCTCGCTTTGGTTCCGTATGCGAACGGTTATTTGGCACTGCCAATACACAGTTTTTTCATAATCTGCAAGGCAACACGCAAATTATGCGGTTGGTCAGACAAGTCACCAAATCTGTCAATCCCAAGAACCATTCGATTTGGACGCTGGAACTTCTCTATCGCTATTTACGCGAATGGGCGTATGAAATTTACGATAATCTGGTGCATCGGGCATTGGATCAAAGCCCGCGCGAGACGTTTGCAGCAGGAATGAAAATCGGTGGGGAGCGGCTGCATCGCTTAATTCCCTACGACGAGCAATTCAAGATGCTAACGCTCCCCTCCACGAAATCCGGCGTGGCTAAAGTCGTCCCGTCTCGCGGCATTAAGGTACGCAATATTTACTACTGGTCAGAGTCGCTTCGCACCTTGGGATTGCAAGGAAAAAACGTGAAAGTCCGCTATGACCCGTTCGATGCCGGACACCTTTTCGTTGCGACAGAAAGCGACTGGATAGAGTGCTTTTCCGAGTATTATGCGGATTTCAAGAATCGTTCTGAAAAGGAAATCCTGATTGCTTCGGAAGAACTGCGCGAGCGAAAATCTCAAACCAATAAGAAGTTCAATATTACCGCTGCAAAGTTGGCGGCCTTTCTCAAATCCGTTGACTCACAGGAAGCCTTGCTCAAACAACGCGACCGTGATCGCGAACAACGCACCATTCTCTCCCTCGTCAATGCTGGCGAAACAACCCATAAACCTGATCGCGTAGCCAGCCCCTCCGCTGGTTCGACGCACTTGCAACCTGTAGCAGCAGTGGCGCAGGACGAGGCTCCCGCGCTTTCACAACAACTATCCACGTATGGAGGATTTTAGATGAATAATGTAACACCAATAACTCAAACCAAAACACTGCCAGTCACCACAGAAAGACTGGCACAATTCAAAGAATTCAAGGTCAATCATCCCTTATTGGAGAGATGTTTTCACGAATTAACGGAGGCGATTCGTGAGGCTCCACCCGGAACGCTCATCTTTCTTCTTGGCCCATCGGGCGTGGGGAAAACGACTGTTTTGAGAAAACTGATGAAGGAAATTACGGCGAACTTGCACGCAGAATTGCAAAGCGACTACGAGCGAATCCCCATAGTCCACGTTCTTTTGCAAGCCCCCACCGCTGGTGCGTTTGATTGGAAGGATTACTTCACCCGCTCGCTCATGGTGCTGGAAGAGCCACTAGCTCATCGCAAAATTGATGTCGAGAAGCCGCTCAGTCCTAAAGAATCAGTCGCTTACTTGGCAATCTATGATCGAACGCCAACCGCCCGGCTTAGACTTGCGGTTGAACGAGCCATCGCACACCGTCGCCCCGCAGCAATTCTTTTAGATGAGGCACAACATCTGGGGATTATCGGCTCAGGCCGCAAGCTGCTCGATCAACTGAATGTCATCAAATCCATTGCCGACACCACGCAGGTGACGCATGTGCTGTGCGGAACGTATGAACTGTTGCCATTCCTACATCTAAATGCGCAGTTGAGCCGCCGTAGCCTGATTATTCAGTTTGACCGTTATCACCCGGAGAACCCAGATCATGAGTTGGCTTTCAAAAGCGTCCTCAACACATTTCAGCAACAAATGCCCTTCGCCAATAAAATTGATTTGGTCAATGAGTGGGAGTTTCTCTACGAACGTACCCTTGGCTGTGTGGGCATCACAAAACGCTGGTTAGAGGACTCTCTGAAGTTGGCATCACGAGATAAGACGCCTCAACTTTCGAGAAAACATTTGGAAGATAAAGCCCCCTCCGCAAAAAAATGCTTCTTGCAACTCAATGAGATTTTACTAGCAGAGAAGACGCTGGCTGACAGTGATGAGGATGTTGCCAGCCTGCGCAGCCGCCTGAAATTAGGGGAGCAAGATGCGCCAGCGCCTTCCGTTGTCACGCCTAGAAAATCAAGCAGACCTCGCGTTGGGGAACGCAAGCCAAAACGCGATAAAGCAGGAGGGTATTTCAATGAATGAAATTGAAATGGCTTTACCGCTAACCGTTTATGAAGCGGTGGATGTCGCCCTGCTAGATATTCCGCCCCGCAGTCGCTTTTACAATATGATGCCAATCGGTATTGGAACGGCGTGGGTGGAAAGTTTGATTGGGTACATTATCCGCTTAGCATGGCTACATTCTGTTTCCCCTGTCGCCCTATTTCTTCAGGAAATCGCGCATCACTTCTGGAAACCCATCCGCCACATCGCCGCCGTGCCTGCGCCTTTTGCGCGTAATCTGAATGGAGCAGATGAAACAGCGCAGGTCGTGGTCAAGACGCTGGAAGCGCTAACCAAACGTAATGATCTGCGCCAGCTAACCCTGCTGAATTGGCGCAATGTGCTGTCTGATTACCGCGCGTTTCGTGAGAGCCGAGCCTGGTGTCCGCTCTGTTATCAGGAGTGGCAAGACGCAGGCAGCACGATTTATGAACCACTTTTATGGCTTGTCAGCGCAGGAAGAATTTGTCTCGCTCATCAACAACCATTACAAACCGTTTGCCCGCATTGTCAGAAAAAGAACCCCTTGATTGCTTCGCGGGCGCAGGCCGGTCATTGTTATTGTTGTCGGAAGTGGTTGGGAGCCAGCGAACTGTCGGGAGAAACCGATTTCTCTGTCGAAGAAAAGGAGTATCAACTCAGACTGACGACGGAGATTGGTAACTTGCTGGCAACAACTCCATCACTTGATTCGATGCCAACGCACGAACAATTTGTGGAAGGGCTGCAAGCCGCCATTCATCAATGTGCGCACGATAACATCAACATCTTCTCGGCCCAAAGTGAGATTTGGAGTGGAACAGTTCGGCACTGGCTCAAGGGTGCAATGCTCCCCAACTTGGAAAAGCTAACACCCGTTTGCCTGAATCTGAATCTGTCACTCCGCGATTTGTTAAGTGGCAAAATCAAGCCCATCGAGAAGCAATGGTCGCTCTTTGCAGAGGAAGAGCAGCAGTACAGGATCAATCAGCATGGCAAGCTCCAAACAGTGAAATCTGCCCACGATGTGGAAGCTGAACGACAGGTCTTGAAAGCGGCTCTCACAGAAATGCCGCCACCTTCCCTCCAAAGTGTTTTGCGGAAACTTGGCTGTGAGGATACTGGCTATTACTACTACGACCATTTCCCCGAACTCTGCATTTGTATCACCAAACGGTACAAGGAGTATCGGAGCGGCTATTTCAACGCGGATGCGATTCGTAATGACTTACAACAAATGCTCGCAGAAAATCCGCCGCCCTCCTTTTCCGAAGTGTCACGGCGGATCGGCTATAGCCGCAGCCTCATCCACAAAACATTTCCAACGTTGAGTGAACAATTGTTGGAGCGGTACAAGGAATATCGCCAACTTTATCGTGCGGGGAATCTCGAAAAATTGCGTGAGGAAATCAGAGAAGTCGTCATCTCCCTCCAACGGCAAGGAATCTACCCGAATGAAACCAAAGTCAGGAAGATGGTGACTACACCTGCTCGCTGGGAGCAATTCAAACAGGTGATGCAGGAGGTCAGACAAGAACTCATCAAACCGCCAAAGAAAAATCCTGCCCCGCGACTCACCCAACTTTCGCTTTTGTAGCTGTCTCACCGCAACTCTATCCAAAATCCGAAAAAATTGAATCCATTCAGGCGAAGCCAGCTTGCAGGGCATCTCTGCGGCTGGCTTTTTTTGTTTGTGCACTCCGACGACAAAACTGGAAGCATCGTTTGTCACGTCGTTATTGGAAGCATCCGCTGTCGTTTCGCGACAAAGGATGCTTCCAGTGACACACAGATGTCTTCATAATCTGGCGGTAACAATACTTTCCTGGTTTTGATATTTTCCTTTTCGATCTGCGTAAGAGGTTTCGCAATCTTCGTCTGATTCAAAGAAGGTGACTTGAGCAACGCCTTCGTTGGCATAAATACGAACTGGTAAATCAGCGGAATTGGAAAATTCCAGGACAAGCCGACCTTTCCAGCCGGGTTCTAAGGGAGTCGTATTTACGATGATCCCGGAACGGGCAAAAGTGGATTTGCCCAGACAAATTCCAATCACGTTGCGGGGCATATTGAAGGTCTCCACGGTTACGCCAAGTGCATAGGTGTGCGGTGGCATCAGCCAATATTTTGACCCGTCTTCGGCGGTTTTGAGAGGAGATTCAATAAGTGAACTGTCGTCAAAACGCTTTGGATCAATTTCAGCGCTGGCAATCGGTGAAAAGACGCGAAAACCATCAGGGGCCAGCCGTAAATCATAGCCATAACTTGACAGCCCCGCCGAAATAATTCGTCGTCCGTCAATCTCACGAATCAGTTTATCTTCAAATGGTGTGATCAGTTCATGCTCGCGGCACATCCGCAAAATCCATCTATCTGACTTGACGCTCATGGAAGCTCCTAAATATTGAGTGGTAATAAAGCCTCGCGAGTCTAGCGAATCTGGCGCGCAAAAGACAAGGATTCGTCCCCAGGAAATAAGCATCGGCTTGACACTCCTAGATCGCCTTCCTATAATTCGCTGGCTTTACAAGGTCGTGAAACTCATTAAAGCGCCTGTTTAATGAAAGAAATAGCTGGCTGCGTTGGGAAGTATCCCCGACTAAGATTATCTGGAGGAATTGTGATTAAGCTCGACATTATCAATAACGTTGCAGAACGCACGGGCGTACCGAAAATGAAAGCCGAGATTGCGGTCGAAGCTCTCTTTGAAACAATGAAAGAGGCCATCAAGCGTGGCGAGCGCATTGAATTGCGCGGCTTCGGCGTGTTTGTTGTCAAACCCCGCAAACGCGGCATCGGACGTAACCCTCGCACTGGCACGGAAGTCGCGATTCCCGAAGGAAAAACCATTCGCTTTAAACCGGGCAAAGAATTGCAGTCCTAAGCTCGCGCAAAGTCGTTTCCCAACTTTTCATCCCTGTGCAGCAGCCAATGAAAGGCTGCTGTTTCTATTTGTGATGATTGCACTGGACGGCAACAACCTCACGCTCGAAAACCTCGCCGCCATCGCGCGTGACGAAGAGAAAATGTCGCTCGACGAGGCAGCGCTTGAGCGAGCAAACGCTTCGCGCAAAACCATCGAAACCCTAATGGCTGACGGGCGCACAATTTATGGCGTCAATACAGGCTTCGGTAAGCTCGCCGATGTCGTCATTCAGCCGGAACAACTCAAGCAATTACAAATCAATCTGCTGCGTTCGCATTCGTGCGGCGTGGGTGAACCGCTCAGCACAGCCGAAACCCGCGCGATGCTGTGTCTGCGCGCCAATGTGCTGGCCAAAGGGTTTTCCGGCGTGCGCCCAATTGTCATTGAAACCCTGCTGGAAATGCTAAATCGCGGTGTGCATCCGGTGATTCCTTCGCGCGGTTCGGTTGGCGCGTCGGGGGACCTTGCACCGCTCGCTCATCTCGCCTGCGTCCTAATCGGCGAAGGCGAGGCGTTTTTTGAGCAGCAACGAATGGGCGGCGGCGAAGCCATGAAACGCGCGGGGCTGACGCCGATTGAACTCCAGGCAAAAGAGGGCGTCGCGCTCATCAACGGCACCCAGGCCATGTGCGCGGTCGGAGGATTGGCTGTACTGGATGCTGAGCAATTAGCACGCACCGCCGATGTCGCCAGCGCAATGACATTGGAAGCACTGCGCGGAACTCCGGCAGCGTTTCGGCATCTCCTTCACGAAATACGCCCGCACCGTGGGCAAAGCGAGGTCGCAGCACATTTGCGTGAACTCCTGGCCGAAAGTGAAATCCGCGAATCGCACCGCGAAAACGATCCGCGCGTGCAGGATGCCTATTCGTTGCGCTGCATCCCGCAAGTTCACGGGGCAGCACGCGACACGTTGCACGAATTACGCCGTGTCTTAACAATTGAGTTGAACTCCGCAACCGACAATCCGCTCGTCTTCCCCGACACGAACGAAGTGATTTCCGGCGGCAATTTTCACGGCGAACCGGTCGCAATGGCATTGGATTATGCGGCCATCGGCGTCAGCGAACTTGGCGCAATTTCTGAACGCCGCATTGAACGACTGGTCAACCCTGACCTGTCCGGCGGATTGCCTGCGTTTCTGATCGCAGAAGCGGGAATGAATTCGGGATTGATGATGGCGCAGGTCACAGCAACAGCCTTATGTGCCGAAAACAAAATCCTCTCGCATCCGGCCTCAATTGACAGCCTGCCGACTTCGGCCAATCGTGAAGATCACGTTTCGATGGGGATGACCGCCGCGCTGAAATTCAAACAAATCGTGCGCAACACCGAACAGATTCTGGCGATTGAATTGATGTGCGCGGCGCAAGGCTTAGAGTATTTGAAACCGCTGCGACCAGCGCGCGGCGTCGAATTGGCGTATCAAAAACTGCGCCATTTGGTCGCACCGCTGAAAGCTGATCGCGTGCTTGCACCCGACATCTCGAAAATCGCAGCGGCAGTGGCGGCAGGTGCATTCGACTTCAAATCATGAAACCCCGCATCAAAATCTGCTGCATTAGTTCAATTGACGAAGCCCGCACGGCTGTTGCGTTCGGCGCTTCGGCGCTCGGTTTGGTCGGCAATATGCCAAGCGGCCCCGGCGTGATTGAGGATGAATTGATCTACGCCATCGCACGCACAATTCCTCCCCCAATTGGTACGTTTTTGTTGACCAGTGAAACATCTGCCGACGACATCATTGCGCATCATCAACGCACGTGGACGAATACGATTCAGCTTGTGGATGAATTGCAGGATGCGGCGTATGACAAGCTGCGCGCCGCAATGCCAACGATCAAATTGGTGCAGGTAATTCACGTGCTCGACGACGCTTCGGTGGATGAAGCGTTGCGCATTGCCGAACACATAGACGCGCTGCTGCTCGACAGCGGCAATCCGAACTTAGCCGTCAAAGAACTCGGCGGCACGGGGCGCGTCCACAATTGGAATCTGAGCCGTCGCATCGTCGAGCAAGCGCGCGTACCCGTGTTTTTGGCCGGTGGGTTGAATGTTCACAACGTTCAGACAGCATTAGAACAAGTGCAACCATTCGGTTTGGACTTGTGCAGCAGCGTACGAACAGACGGCAACCTTGATCCAGAAAAATTGGAAGCGTTTTTTCAAGTTGCATTGAGTTGAACGCGGAGCGCCTGGGAGCGCAAGCGTCTCGCTTGCTGGGGCTTGCGCAACGAATACGCCTTTATAAATAAGTTTCGCTTCCGTAAGACAAGCAGGCAGGATGCCTGCGCTCCCAGGCGCTTCGCGTCCCCTCAGTAATCAGGAGTTATCCGTGAGCAAAAAGAAAACCACCCATCTCTCGCGTCGCAAATTCGTCAAAACACTTCCGGCTACAGGAGCTGCCGGATTGACGCTTGCCAGCAGCGAGGCCCTCGCCCAACCGCAACAGCCGCAATCGCCGCAAAAAATCACGAAAGAAATGCTGCATACAGCGGAGCAATTGATCGGCATTGATCTGACTGATGAACAGGAAACGATGGCGTTGAATAACGTCAATCGCAACCTGACAAACTACGAAACGCTGCGCAAAATCAATGTCCCGCTCGACACGCCGCTGGCGACGTCGTTTCATCCGGCGTTGCCCGAAAAGAAATTGCCAATCCAAACGCCTGTGCGCGGCAAGCTCAAGCTCAGCAAAGTGGATATTCCGAAATACAGTGCAACGGAAGAACTCGCGTTTTGCTCGACCGCACAACTCGCCGAACTGGTGCGCACGAAAAAAATCTCGTCCGTCGAATTAACGAAGATGTATCTGGCGCGGCTCAAACGCTACTCGCCGAAGCTGCTGAACGTTGTGACGCTGACCGAAGAACTCGCGCTCAAACAGGCGCAGCAAGCCGACGACGAAATCAAGCGCGGCAAATATCGCGGCCCGTTGCATGGCATTCCGTGCGGTGTGAAAGATTTGTTTGCGACGAAAGGCATTCCGACGACGTGGGGCGCAGAACCATACCGAAATCAGATGATTGATTATGATTCGACCGTCGTGGAGCGATTGCGCGACGCGGGCGCGGTGTTGGTCGCCAAGCTTTCGATGGGCGCGTTGGCGCAGGGCGGCAGGTGGTTTGCCGGAATGACGCGCAATCCGTGGCAACCAGAAGAAGTGCAGCAAGGTTCCAGCGGTTCATCGGCGGGGTCAGCTTCAGCAACTTCGGCGGGGCTGGTGGGATTTTCAATTGGCACCGAAACGCTGGGGTCAATTGTGTCGCCTTCGTCGCGTTGTGGCGTGGCGGGTTTGCGCCCGACCTACGGACGCGTCAGCCGCTACGGTGCAATGGCACTCAGTTGGACGATGGACAAAATCGGCCCGATTTGTCGC
>JAFDVL010000079.1 GCA_018268995.1 Acidobacteriota bacterium
CTCCCGAAGGGCTTCTCGTTGCCGTTGTACACCAACCCGGTTCCTACCTGTCCGGCACCCGTCAGCTGGCTCGTGATCAGGTTGCCCCGCATCCCGACCGTCACGACGCGTTGTCCGATGGCATCTGCCGGGCTTTGCACTTCCACGGCAAATTGATTCGGCACCGCATCGTAGCTCGCGCCGTCAAAAAACAGCGTGGCCACGTCGCCTTGCACTGCGGCGACCAAGGGCGAATTCGCACGGAAACTTTCCGCGCCGTAGTTATCCACGTAGTTCCCATCATTCACAAACGCGTTGCCGATCAATCCGTTGGCCTGCACCGGGCGGCCTTGGGCATCTACCGCCACGGCCAGCAACCAGCCCGTGGTCTCGGCATCGAACTCCGAGGCTTTGAACGAGAAGCTGGCATTCGGCGTCAGGCACAGGAACGAATCCGATTGCTGACAGGTCGCACCGTCAATGAAGAACAGATGCACCGTCGTCGTCCGCTCGCCCACATTGCTGATCGTGAGGCGCGTGTCGGCTTTGGTGGAAGCTTTTGAAGTGTAGTACGGGAAGACGAGCAGCGATCCGGCCTTTTGATCGCTCAGCGCCGGATTGATCCCCGCCACCGGACAGGCCAGCGTCGTGCAGGGCGTCAGCACCCGTGGCGCGCCGTTGTTGATCGTCGCGGTTGAAGTGATGCAAACCTGTGTGCCAGGGGCAACGCCAGCGGCAATCAGGGCTTTGAAGGTGAAGTTGACGGTTTCGCCCGGTTGCAGCGTGCCGTTCCAATTTGCGCTCGTCGTGGTGATGACGAAGTTCTGGGGCTCGACGGTTGCCAGGCCGGAACCGGGAATGCCAATCAGATTGGGCGCGAGGTTCGTGACGCCATAGGTCGCAGGCACCGCCACCGGGCCATTGTTCGTAATCGCTGCCGTGATCGTGACCAGATCGCCCGCACCGAGGCAGACGACCGGATCGGTGAACTGGGCATCGTAAGCGCTGACCGTGAGTGTCGCGATCCGACTGGTGGCCGAACCGCACGAACTCATCGCAATCGCCTGATAGCGGTTGCCATTCATTGCCAGCGTGACATTGGGCAGCGAGAGTGTGTTGTCGGTCGCACCCGAAATGTCAGTAAAGGGGCCGTTGTTGACCGAGACCTGCCATTGCACCGTCGGTGGAGGCGTGCCGCCTGGCGTGACTGAGAAGGTGGCGGTTGCGCCCTGCAAGACATTTTGATTGGCCGGGTCGGTGAGGGTCGGTGCGTCGTTGACCGCTTGCAGAATCTCGACGGGCGTGCCGGGACAGCCATCCAGCGTCGCCGTGACGGTATATTTGACGACGCCGCTGCCGCTCAGCATCTGCGCAATCGTGTTGCCCATTCCATTGCTGAAGCCCGTGACCGAGCCACTTTGCAAACTGGCCGTCCAGCTAAACGTTGCGCCGGTCGGATTGCTGCCGAGCGCGATGTTGGTCAGCGTGCCAGTGCAGATCGCAGTGGGCGTGACCGGATTCACGCTCGGCACGGGTTTGCTCGTCACGTCAACAGGTTGCGAAGTCACAGAATCGCACCCATTGGCGTTGGTGACTTTGACAGTGTAGGTTCCAGCCTCGCTCACAGTCAGCATGTTGGTCGTTTGCCCGGCGATCAGGTTGTTATCCTTGAACCACATGAACGTGCCGGTATTGGAAGCCGTCAGAATGGTGCTGCCACCGACACAGAAGCTCAAATCGCCACTGATGACGGGGGGAGCAGGCACTGGTTTCGCGGTCACGACTGCCGGCTGGGAGAGCGCGGAAGGGCAACCAAAGGCATCGCTCACTTTGACGGTATAGCTGCCTGCCGTTCCGACCGTCAGCGTATTGGATGTTTGCCCGACCACGGGATTGCCATCCAGGAACCACATAAATGTTCCGGTGCCGGAAGCGGTCAAGGTCGTGGTGCCGCTGGAGCAAAAACTGAAATCCCCGCTGATGACCGGCGTCGGAATCACAGGGCAATTCACGACGATAGAGTACATCTGCGAGACCACACAGCCTGCCGTATCAGTGGCATTGAGGGTGAAGCTGAAGGGGTTGGCGCTGGTGGGCGTGCCGCTCAAGGTGATGCTGGTGCCAGTCGTGCTGCTGAGCATCAGACCATTGGGCAGTGTGCCGCCCGTCACCGACCAGGTGACCGTGCCGGACGCGCCCGTGACCGCGAAGGTCTGGGTGGTATACATCGTCCCCGTAGTGCCAGTGGGCAGCGAGGCCGACCAGTTGTCTTTGGCCAGCGTGCAACAGAGTTCGTAGGCACCGAGATCAGCCATTGTGCCTTGCGGACGCACAGTGCCGGTTTGATCGGTGGCGGGCGAAGTGCCTGACGCCGCATTGATCGCCGGACTGGTGGTTAAGAGCGGCAACACGGCAGGTTTGCACGTGCCAGCGACACAATTGCTGAGCACGGTCAGCGCACCGAGATTGGGATTGCTCGTCAAGGTGGGGCTGCTGGATTCGGTCGTGCCGTTGAGCGAAGTCTTCGCCATCACGAGGTTGCCGTTGGTGAACGTCACGGTCGCGGTGTTGGTGTTCGTGCCGTCGCGCTTGTCGTTGACCAGATCGTTGATGCCGCCGCTGCCATTGCTCGAAGTGGCCAGAATCGAATTGCTGAGCGTGACGGTCGCGGTCGAAGCCGTGCCGTCCTCGATCTTGTTGCCGAAGGCGAGATTGTAGAGCGCGCCGCCGTCGGCCTGTTGTCCACTGCCGCCTGTTCCTGCCGTCACAGTGTTCGCCGCCAGCGTGGAACTGCTAATGGTGACCGCGCCATTGAGATTAAAGATCGCTGCGCCCAAACCACTGCCGCCGTTCGCACCATTGCCGCCCTGCGCCGTATTGAGCGTCATTGTGGTGTTGATGAGCGTGAGCGTGCCGCGATGATTGAAGATTGCGCCACCCAGTCCAGCACCACCGCCACCGCCGCCGGAGAAACTCAAGTTACCTGCGCCACCGCCAAAGGCGCTGCTGCCAGGAGTAAGGCCGCCGGGATTGGCAGGCGCGCCGCCGCCGAAGCCTCCAGCCGCGCCAGTCGCGCCGTTGAGAGTTCTTCCGCCGCCGCCGCCGAAACCACCGCCGCCACCGTGGTTCCCCACGCCGCCACCACCACCGACACCGCCGCCGCCGCCGCCGCCGCCACTGCCCTTACGGTTGTTCCCACCGCTACCATAGGCTCCCCCCGCGCCGCCGTTTGCTGATGACGTAGAGCTTATTCCACCGCCGCCGCCATCACCTGAAGCCCCGCCTGAACCGGGACCATTGCAACAGCCGCCGATACCGCCGAGCAGCCCCAGACCGCCGCCCGCGCCGCCATCCACACCGCCGGACACGCCGTTGTCAACAGGGCGAAACCCGCCGCCACCGCCGCCACTATCGCCACCCGCGCCACCCGCACCACCTGCGCCCAGCGCCGCGCTGCCAAACCCGCCGCCATTTGCGGCCTGCGCGTCCTGCCCCATGCCGCCACCGCTATCACCCAGCACCCCCACGTTGGTAGTGCCGCCCAGCGCGGAGTTTCCCTGAAGTGTCACGCGCTCCAACGTCAAATCGCCCTGATTGAAAATCGCGCCGCCCGCGCCGAGTCCCCCTCCGCCAAAGTTGCTATCGCCGCCTTTCTGTTTACCATTTTGCAGTGTCAGGTCTTGCAGCTTGAGTGTCCCTGTTGACAAGCCACCCACAATGTTGCCCGCGACGTAGAAGAAACGCAGCCGTGTCGCCGCCGTCGAATCAAGCACTGCGCCATTGCCTTGAATCGTGATGTCGCTCTGAATGATTGGCAGCGCATTGGGTCCAAATTCCCAGTTGTGTGGCGTGCTGTAGCTATACGTCCCGCATCCGAGTTGAATCGTTGTCGCCGCCGGGTCTTCGTTCGCTGTGTTGAGCGCGTTGATGAGTTCTTGCGCCGCGCCTGCCGGATTCGCCGTTGGATTGATGGCGAGTTGAATTGTGTGATTCGCAGGATCAAGTTGCGTCTCCACCGCGCCGATGTCTGCACCGTTGCCGTTCGTGGCGTTGGTGACGCCGGGATTGTTTACGGGCCGCATGAACCCGCGCTGATCGCGCGCGATGGACGTGTAGTTGTTGTATTGGTCGCTGGTCGCAGCGCCCTTATCAATCGCGGGGCTGCCCGGCAGCGGGCGATGCGTCAAGGTGGGGCCGCCATTGTTTTGCAACGCCCCCAGCCAGGCATCAAGCGGCGCGGCGTTCGTTCCGAATTGATCCCGGTTGCTTGTACTCAAGCCGCTGCTGCCATCGGATTTGCCGACGAGGTTGTAGCCCGCCAGCGCATCCGTGGAGATGAGGCCGAGGATGTCCTGCCCTGCCGTCTCCGTCGCCGTATTTCCGGCCACGAGCGTCGCGCGCAGGCGCAGCGGCTGACCGGGCACGACACCGTTGTTCGTCCATACGCCGCCGCCTGCGCTGCCCACGCCGTTCGCCTGATTGTTGGTGATTGTGGTGTAAATCAAACTGGCACTCGCGGCGAAGAAAAACAGCCCGCCGCCCTTGCTGCCATCCACTGTGGTTTTGTTTCCGGAAACCGTGACATTGACGAAATAGGCGCTGCCCGCGCCGATTGACACCCCGCCGCCTTCGATGTTGGCCGTGTTGTTCGCCAACAACGTATTGCGGATGACGTGGAAGGTGTTTTGTCCTTTGATGCCGCCGCCGCCCATCGCCCCGCCATTCGTGTTCGTCGTCGCCGTGTTGTTGACGATGCTGCATTCGTCAATCCAGGTAGAACCAAAGCGGCTGTAAATGCCGCCGCCGCCCGCCACCGTCGCGACCGAGGTGTTTTCCTGAATGACCAAACGGTTCAAGAACACGGTGCTGGTGTTATTAAAAATACCGCCGCCGCCATCGGTCGAGGTTGTGCCGCTCGTGTGTCCTCCTTTGATCGTGAGGTCGTTGATCGTGACCGTCGGCGTTACTATGCCATCGCCAATCCTGAAGACGCGGCTCAAGTTGTTGCCGTGGACGGTCAGTTGACTCGCCCCCGGCCCCTGAATCGTCAGGTTCTTGTTGATGAAAAGTTCGCCTGAGGTGAGCGTGATCGTTCCTGTGACCGCAAAATCAATCGTGTCCCCTGCTGCCGCATCCGCTATCATTTGTCGCAGGCTGCCCATCCCACTGTCATTCGTATTTGAAACAGTGTGCGTGGCAAACATCGACGCTGGCGAACTCACAGTAGGCCGCGCCACCAGGCGAGCCAGCGGCTTCCACGACAAATACTTTGCCGCCACGCCTTGCCCAAACGGTGTGAAGGCGCTGGTCACAAGACCGAGCAATAGTGATACGACACAGAGGAGAACAATTTTACGAGAGCGGATGAGGAAGGAGTTACGCATAAACAAAATCTGATTCAGGTCGCACACGCGATGGTGCATGGAGTCTATGTTTTTCTCATCACCGACATCTATCCGACGAACCTGAATACCGGGCCGGAAGCGTTGGAGAGGCGCTGCCAAGATTAGCGCAGCAATCGGCAGGACGAAGGGCATAGCTCTAACAGCGCGAATCTGCGGTCAATTCCAGGCGGAAACAAAAACTGCAACATTTCACGCGATGAGCAATAACCGGTGTGAACAGCTTTCGAGGAAGTCAATATGCCGGAGTTGTGAGGAAAGCTGTTGATACGACGCCGGCAGTGTAAAAGGGATTCCCCCGCAGCGTCAAGCGCAGCAAGCGCAATTCATTCTCTGGGTACGCGCATCTTGCGTGCAATGCTTGCGAGAGTCGAAGCCTTTCAATTTGCCAAATCGCGCTACCTCCAACCACGAAAATTACGCGGCGCTAGACAGGGTCGTAGTATTTTTTTCCTTTTAATGTCTCCGGCAAACAGTCCATCTCTGCTTTGTGATCGTCGTAATCGTGCGCGTATTTGTAATCTTTTCCGTAGTCAAGGCCTTTCATCAGCTTGGTCGGCGCATTGCGCAAATGCAGTGGTACGGGTTCGGCTTGTGTGTGTCGCGCATCTTCGGCGGCGGCTTCGTATGCCAGGTAAACGCGATTTGATTTTGGCGCATTGGCTAAGTAGACAGCCGCTTCGGCTAAGGAAAGGCGCGCTTCGGGAAAACCGATTAAATGCGTAGCGTGGGCGGCAGCAGTGGCGATGACAAGGGCCTGTGGATCGGCGAGGCCAATGTCTTCGGCGGCGTGATGCACGATGCGGCGCGCAATAAACATCGGGTCTTCGCCGCCTTCGATCATGCGGGCGAGCCAATACAATGTCGCATCGGCATCTGAGTTGCGGATGGATTTGATGAAGGCCGAAATCAGGTTGTAATGCTGCTCGCCGGTTTTATCGTAGATCGCATTGGCCCGTTGCAACGCTTCACGCAAATCATTTTCGGTGATGATGTCAGCCTGGGCAGACGTGACAGCCAGTTCCAGCGTATTCAGCGCATTGCGCGCATCCCCGCCCGTTTGATTGGCCAGCCAGAGCAATTGTTCATCTGCGACTTGAGATTTGAGATTTGAACGAGATGACACCGGTTTTCCCAAACCGCGTTCTTCGTCGTCCATCGCGTGCCGCAAAATTGCTGCGACCTGTTCCACGCTCAGTTGATTCAGCACAAACACCCGCATGCGTGACAACAAGGCGGAGTTGATTTCAAAGGAAGGATTTTCGGTCGTTGCACCAATTAACGTGATCGTGCCGTTTTCAACGTAGGGCAAAAAAGCGTCTTGTTGCGCGCGATTGAAGCGGTGAATTTCGTCCACGAAAAGCACTGTTTTGCGATTGGCCTTGGTTCGGAGCGAGGCCGCATCGGCCATCACCTGTTTGATTTCCTTGATACCGGAAGTGACCGCACTGAAGGGGACAAAATTCGCCTTTGTGTGGTGCGCAATGATACGGGCCAGCGTGGTTTTGCCTGTGCCCGGTGGCCCCCAGAAAATCATTGAGGTCAGCTTGTCCTCGGCAATCAATCGTCGTAGCAATTTGCCCGGGCCAACGATCTGCTCCTGCCCCACGAATTCATCCAGCACTCGCGGTCGCATCCGTTCGGCCAGCGGGGCATTCGGGTCGGTCAGCAGGGGCGGATGTGATAATGGTTCATCAAAGAGTGACGGAGCATTTGGATTATTCATAAACTCAGAAACGATTTAATAACGCCTTTGCATCAGATTAACAACAATCTTCGCCTACTTTATATTCAGTTCCAAGAGCTTATAACAAAGGAGTTCAGAAATATGTCTCACACACCACACACTTGTGAAGCATCACTTGCACCGACCAAAGATTTCGAGGTTGTGCTTGCTACTGGCAGGGTGCCGCGTAGCTTTTACACCCGGCAAAATCGAGAGGAACGGGCACAAGCCGCGAAACGCACTGCGATGCCGGAATCTTCACTTAGCGCCTTTCACGAAGAATTCCGCCAACTGGTTTTGGCTGAGGACGATTCAACCTTCGACGATGTGAATGCGGCTATTTACATTGAGTTATTTGAGCCGCACGAACTGGAGCTATGCGAAATCCCAGAGCAGGGGGCGGTAACCCGCCCTTCTGCTGTACAGGTTTCCACCGCCAGGCCGATTCAGACTATCATCCAGCCGATTCCTACTGCCAAACCAACGGCTCCGCAACAAGTTGTCCGACCCCTTGCCGGGCCGCGAGCCGGAACCCCCATGCCGCTTGAAACCTGGGTGGTCAAGTTGATCGCCGTACTGGTAGGACTGAACCTGCTGTTTGCCGGTTTAGTGGTTGCAGGTGTACGCCTCAGCGATTTATTCAAATAAGGCCGATAACTTTGGTTTTGCGTTATGTACTTTTTCATATTGATACGAAAAGCGGATGAATTGGGAATTAACTTCTGGTTGCGATTATTGGCGCTGGGGCTGGGAACTTCGTTATTTCTCCAGGGCTTCTATTATTTTTCGGTTATCAATCAGGAACTTCCTGCTGCTCCTGCACTTTCCAAAAGTGAAGAAATCGAGAAGGGCAAAAACGATGGCACTCTGACGACCAGCATTCGCTCGGCGCTGACCCAAACGAAACGCCTGTACAGCCTGAGCATCGGCGTGAAGAACCGCGATGGCATTATTACCTTGACCGGAGAAGTGCCCACCGAAATTGATCGCGATTTAGCCGCCAATGTCACGAAAAACATTCCGGGCGTAAAAGATGTTTGTAATGAAATTCGGGTTATCGCAAATCTCAGACGGCCCGGTGAAGAGGCCGCTCCGATCAGCTCTACCGTGAATGTCGAAGACCTGGAAATGGAAGCCAATTTACGCGAAACACTGCAAAGCCTTCCCGCGTTGCAAAATCAGCCAATTCAAATCAAAGTCCAGCATCGCGCCGTGACCCTGACCGGACAGGTTTCAACTGAACACCAACGCCAACTGGCTGAACAAACGATGCGTCAGGCAGCGAAAGTTACCCTGGTAAGTAATCAACTTCGCCTGGGGAATTAATTGGGATTAGTTGGGTTGGGGCTTGAAGATTTTCCCCGCCATTTTCGTCACAAGTTTCCGGGGAATGGCGCGCTCCAATTGAGTCTGTACCTTATTTGCCACGCCGGAGATGACGTGGCTGCGACCTTGTGCCAACGCGGCTAAGCCAACATCAACGACCTGCTCAGCGGTTTGCCGAAAGCGCGGTGCGTTGATGCGCTGTGAGCCTGCTACTTCCTGAAAGTTGGTGGATGTGCTGCCCGGACAAAGTGCCAGCACGCGAATGCCAAATGGATCGCATTCTTCTGCCAACGCCTCACTGAAAGATAAAACAAAAGCTTTGGTTGCAGCATAGACCGCGAAGTAGGGAATCGCCTGGAAACTTGCGGTTGAGGCCACATTTAAAATGGCTCCGGCGCGGCGTGCTTTCATGGGTTGTAAATACAAATGCGTCAGCTCGACCAGTGCTGAGACATTGACCTGAATCATTTCCAGTTGGCGGGGCAAGCTCAAGGAGGCAAATTCGCCCAGCGCGCCAAAGCCCGCATTGTTGATCAGCAAATCCACAGGCAGGTTTTGCCGCTCGGTTTCCTCAAAGATTTCGCGTGCGCCGGTTGTGGCCGCCAAATCTGCACCGATGACTGTTACCTGCACGCTGTATTGATTCCGAAGCCGTGACGCCAATTCTTCCAACCGCTCTCTGGAACGTGCCGTCAAAATCAAATTTGTTCCACTGCTTGCTAAGCGCTGAGCAAAGGATTCTCCGATGCCATACGACGCGCCCGTAATCAACGCTGTTTTGTTTTTCCATTCAGACATAGTGCGCAAAAGTCTCGCACGGACGACACACAAAATGAAGCTTGGGACAGGAAAAGATTTTGGCCAAGAATTGACACGAATAGACACGAATCAACGCCGCTTTTTATGAGCCACAGATTCACACAGATTCGCACAGATTTGATTCGCTTATGAATAATCTGCGTAAATCTGTGTGAATCTGTGGCGAAAATCATTCGTGTTAATTCGTGGCTTCTCCCACTCACGGCAGGATGATGTTATCAATCAATCTGGTTTTGCCGATTTTGACGGCCATCGAAATCAAGACTGTTTTTCCGACTAGATCGCTGAGCGTCGTCAGATTTTGATTGTCAGTGATCGCGACGTAATCCAACCGGGCTTCCGGCTCAGCGGCAATAATTTCAATCATTGCCTGTCGCAGATTCTCAGCATTTCGTTCGCCTGCGGAATACAGTTCGCGGGCGCGACTGAGGGCACGAAAGAGGACGGTTGCCGCTTGCCGCTCGGACGGGTTGAGATATTGATTGCGCGATGACATGGCTAATCCATCGGCTTCACGCATGGTCGAGACAACAATGATTTCGCAGGCGAAGCGCAGGTCTTGCACCAGTTTTTTGACAACTACGGTTTGCTGCGCGTCCTTTTGCCCCATAAAAACTTTGTGGGGATTTACCAGATGAAAAAGAATCGTGAGCACCGTTGCCACGCCCCGGAAATGACCAGGCCGCGAAGCCCCTTCCAGCACCTCACTCAATTCTTCGATGGAAACATACGTGGCAAAGCCTGCGGGATAGATTTCGTCTGCCCTTGGCGCAAACAAATAATCAACGCCTGTCGCTGCCAGCAATTCAGCATCACGCTCCAGGTTGCGCGGATAGCGGTTTAAATCTTCATTCGGCCCAAATTGCGTCGGGTTCACAAAGACAGATGCGATTACCACATCGGTTTGTGCGCGTGCGGCCCGCACTAAGCTCAAATGGCCTTCGTGCAATGCGCCCATCGTGGGAACAAAGCCGATGATGTTTTTTTCCTGATTCAATTGTGTGGTTAAAGCCTGAAATTCGCCTGCATCCGTAACAATTCGCATGTTGGCTCTCTCAATTCATTCACAAAAAGGGTTTTCAGAGGAAATATAGCGGTTTTCAAGTGCGTGCGACCAGCGGTACGGTACGAGGAGCGGTAGCGACTTGGTCCAGCGCCGCCGCGACCAAGTCGCTACCGCTCCTCGTACCGTACCGCGCCGTGCAGTTGAGGTCGCACCCATCAGAAAACCTTATTAAGATATACCGTGATTGTGGGCTAAGGAAAGAAGGCGTGGGCTTGTGAGCGAATGGAATCTGCTATGGGCAGAGTGTTTTGCTTTCTGTACCAAAGCAATGGCTATTCTCTGACTGGCCGTTGTCAGACAGAGAATAGCCACTGAGAAATGGATTTTGTTGTAGCGTCACCAAAAGTTATTGTGAACCGTCGTGCTGTGCCCGTTGGATGAATGCCTCAGCGACGGGTTTCCCCTCACTTTTCCCCTTTTTCAGCATTACTTCCAGATATTCGGCTTCGACGTGCGTGGTGCCGTCTGTTGCCTGATTATGCTCTGACCATAGCTGCGTCAGATCGCGATGCAGCGCTGCCTGCCCGCTTTCATCGAGTGCGGCAAAGGCTCGCAGGGTTGGCCCATACCAGGTGCGAAAATAATCAACGGTCTGTTCCGGCGTCATTGGCAGACGGAAGGAAATCATGCGGCGGGTGCATTGCAATTCATCTATATCGTTTTGCAATCGTTCACGGACGGTTGTTTCATCACCCCACAAGAGAGGCGAAGGGAAATTGGGTGGCGGCACGTGTGCGGCAGTGGTTTTGAACATCTGGCCGATGAAGCCTGTTGCCGTCCAATTGGCCATCGCGATCTGTCCGTCTGGACGGCAGACGCGCCGAAGTTCTGCTGCGGTCACTTCTGGTTGTGGCGCGAACATTGCGCCAAACATCGTCACAACCACATCAAACGAAGCGTCCGTGTACGGCAACTGTTCGGCGTCGCCCTCGTCGAATTGGATTTGCAGTCCTTCAGCTCGCGCCCGTGTGCGTGCCGTTGCCAGCAGGTTTGGTGCAATATCTACACCAGTCACAATTGCGCCAGCGCGCGCTGCTGGAAACGATAAATTCCCCGTGCCACAGGCCACATCCAGCACGCGTACGCCGGGCTTCAACGCCAGACGTTCCATGAACGCTACTGCGCCCGGCTCGATAATCTGGGCAATTTTGTCAAAATCACCTGACGTCCAGGTGGTTTTCAGTTTGGCCTTCAACTGGGCCATTTCTGCAACGGAAGTGATTGCTGGTTTCATAGATTCTCCTCTGTGTTTTCCATCGAATACATCCTTCAACGGTGATTCATCGTGGATTGGATCGCGAATCAATTTTCAGTGTTAATTGGGACGCGCAGTGTCAGTGCGCCTACCCACTGTCCCGGATTGTTCGTCTGTTGGAAAAATTGGGGCGTAAAGTTTGTATGGCATTGCACGCAGGCTTGATGAAATGTATTGCTGAGCGCAATCGAACGCCGGTAATACCAACGGCCATCTACGCGTTCGACAGAGGTAATATTCTCGCCCTTCATGGCGCGGTTTGTTGCTCTTTGCTCGAACGGATCGCTGGGATAGCTGTTGGCTCCACCCAGCAGCGGGCCAGTGGTGCCGATCAATCGCATATCCCGATTGGCGTCATTGAAGATCAGCGAGATTGCCTGCTTGCCATGCTCGACATTGTCTGGCGTCGTTTCGTTGAATTCCTGGAACAGTGCCGCCAGCAGTTCATTGAGCATGAGGTCGCTCGTTTTTTGAGCGAAGGCAATGGACTCAGTCGAGGGCTGATGGTTGGCATAGCCGAATCCGACCAGCCCGGTAATGCTCAGCAATGCGATGAGCGCGACGACGCGTTTGATTTTCATAATGTGCATAAACTCACTCCTTGTCTTCGTGGTTGTGGGAGGGCGGGGAAGCGTTGGCAGCAAGCGGCGCGAACCATAACTTGCCTTTGTTGCTGCCGCGTTTCTCCTGCCGGGTTGCTGCGAAGGTGAAAGTGCCTTTCCTCCAACTCAGTCATTTGCGCGGACTCTTACGTCCTTACTTCGGTTGAGGGTTCGGTCTGGGCTTGTCCCCATCGTCACCAGTGGGCTTTTGCATAACAAAGATCGTGTCCCAGAACATGCCAAAATACAAAAAAATAAGCTCCATAAAATTCTCCTTTGTTTACCCGTCAGGTTGATGATTGAGCGGAACTGGAAGCGGTTTCGCCCTGCTCAGCACGCTGACAAAAATGTTGCTGGATCAGATTTAAGTTGAAAGCCGCTTTGGCTTTCATTGGGATATGCGACGTCGGAAGGAAAACTCCATCAGGCAAAGAATATTTTTTTGATTTGGATGTTGCTTCCGGTTTTGACTTCGCGCGCTGGGTGAGTCCACAATCACCGCGGAGTCTGCACCATGCCATCGCCCGCATCGCAAAACGTGACACAGCTTCTGCACGCGTGGGCCAACGGAGCCGAAACCGCGCGCGACGAATTGATCCCGCTCGTCTACGATACATTACATCGCATTGCCCGCCGCCGTTTGCGTGAGGAACGAGAAGCGCATACGTTGGAACCGACTGCGTTGGTCAATGAAGCGTACTTGAAATTGGTGGAGCAGGAGGTTTCGTGGCAAAGTCGCGCGCATTTTTTCGGCGTCGCGGCCCGGCTGATGCGTGAAATCCTGATTGATTACGCGCGCGCGCGCCAGCGTCACAAACGCGGCGGCGAGTGGCAGCGGATTTCGCTGACTGCCGCCGACAATATTGTGCAGGAACAAGCAGTGGATTTGTTGCTGCTCGACACTGCCTTGCAGCGGTTGGCGGCCTTTGATTCCCGCAAAAGCCACGTCGTGGAATTGCGATTCTTTGGTGGCTTGACGCTGGAAGAAACGGCTGCCGTCCTGAATCTTTCGACGCCAACCATCGAACGCGAATGGCGAACGGCCCGCGCGTGGTTACAGACCGAATTGGCCTCGGCCTAAGTCCCGAACGATGAGTCCCGAACGCTGGCAAAAAATCAACGATCTGTTTGAGGCGGCGCTGGAGCGTCCCGGCAACGAGCGTCTGGCGTTTCTGTCGCAGGCTTGTGCGGATGACGAGGAACTCCAGCGCCGGGTTCAGGCAATGCTTGACGCTGACCAGAAAACAAACCTGATGCTGGATCGTTCGCCGCTGGATGGCGTGTTGATGCGTTCGCTCGAATCAGAAAGCCTGAGCGAAAAAATGATCGGTGAATACCGGCTGGTGCGTAAGCTGGGACACGGGGGAATGGGTGTTGTCTATTTAGTCGTTGACACACGGCTCGAACGTCAGGTGGCGCTGAAGCTTTTGCCAGCACAGTTGACGAATGACCCGGAACGGATGCGTCGTTTTCAACGCGAAGCCCGCGCGGCCAGCGCCTTGAATCATCCAAATATCATTACGATTTACGACTTCGGGCAGGTTGCAGAGCATCTTTACATCGCTTCTGAATTTGTCGAAGGTCACACGCTGCGCGCGGTTGTCGGCGATCCTGACGTCACCCTGAATCAGATTGTAGATGTCATGATTCAAGTGGCCAGTGCCCTAGAAGCCGCGCACACGGCGGGAATTATTCATCGTGACATCAAGCCGGAAAATATCATGGTGCGACCCGATGGATATGTGAAGGTGCTGGATTTTGGCTTGGCCAAACTGGTGGAGACGCACTCCGGTGATGAACCTGACGCAGAGGCTTCGAGCGATGCGACTGCCTTTGAGACGCGTGCCGGAGCAATTCTGGGAACGGTCAATTACATGTCGCCAGAGCAGGCGCGCGGGCAAAAGGTGGATGCGCGCAGTGATTTGTTCAGCCTCGGTGTGGTGTTTTATGAATTGCTCACCGGACATCGCCCGTTCAATGGCGAAACTTACAATCACGTACTTGTTGCGATACTGGATCAAGAACCACCGTTGCTGGAGCAATACATCAAAGATGTGCCTCCCGCTCTGTCGCATCTCGTTCGTCGGTTGTTGATGAAGGATCGCGAAATGCGATGTCAGACAGCCCACGAACTGTTGGGAGATCTCAAGGCGTTGCGCGCCGAATTGACAACGGATGCTCGGCTCCAGCGGCAACGGAGCAATGCACAAACCGTCCTCATGGATGCGCCTGCGACGACCAGTTCATTGCGCAGGAGAAAGGTGATTCAAGTCGGTGCTGTGCTGGCGATTTTGCTCCTGGCTGTGGCGGCGTGGATGGTCTATCAGAAACGCTTCCAGCGCCCGGCGCTGACAGAAAAAGACACGATTCTGCTGGCAGATTTCGTGAATACTACGGGCGATGCTGTGTTTGATGGAACGCTGCGACAGGGATTGATTGTGCAGCTGGCGCAGTCTCCCTATTTGAATATCTATCCTGAAGATCGTGCCCGTGAAACATTGCGGCTGATGGGGCG
This sequence comes from Acidobacteriota bacterium, assembly GCA_018268995.1. Lineage (GTDB taxonomy): Bacteria > Acidobacteriota > Blastocatellia > RBC074 > RBC074 > JAFDVL01. The sequence goes on from JAFDVL010000079.1 coordinate 14,691, forward strand.
GACGCGCGAACAGGCACAGGAAGAAAAAATCACGCGCGAGGTCGGACGCGAAATCTGCCAACGACGGGGCCTCAAAGCTTTGTTGGTGGGCACGATTGCCAGTCTTGGAAACAACTTCGTAATCACGCTCGAAACCATTAGCAGTCAAAGCGGGGAAGTCATTGCGCTGCAACAAACCGAAGCCGGAAGCCGGGAACAGGTACTGAAATCGTTGGGACAGGCGGCCACGGATTTGCGCGGCAAACTCGGCGAATCGCTGGCTTCCATCGGCCAGTTCAATGCGCCGATTGAGCAGGCGACAACACCGTCACTGGAAGCTCTGAAAGATTATTCGGTTGCGGTTGAGGTTCAACGCAAGGGACAGCAGGACAAGGCGATTCCGTTTTTCAAACGAGCGACAGAACGCGATGCTGATTTTGCACTGGCATACCTTCGGCTGGGCGTTTGCTATCGTGATCTGCGTAATCTGGCGCTCGGCAATCAGCAACTGGAACACGCCTGGCGGTTGCGTCAACGCGTGAGCGAGCGCGAGCGATTGAATATTGCCGCGACCTATCACCGCTACATCACTGGCGATCTTACCCAGCGACTGGAATCCACATTACTGTGGACTCAGACCTGGCCGCAGGAGGCAGCGGCGCATCACGTTCACGGCAATTCGCTGGTGATCACCGGGCAGTATGCGCAAGCGGTCGAAACCTATCGTACTGTGTTGCGGCTCGATGCGGATTACGCGCTGTCCCGTGCGAACCTCGCACTTTCGCTGATTGGGCTGAACCGATTTGAGGAAGCTCAAGCCGTCATTGCTGAAGGGCAGGCACGCGGCGCAGACATCAGCGGGTTTCACAGTCGTCTTTTCCTGCTCGCGTTTCTCAAGGGCGATGCGGCAGAGATGGCGCGGCAGACGGAGTGGTTTGTCGGACGTCCCGATGAGTATCAAATGTGCGAATGGCGGGCACGCGTGGCGGCCAGCGCAGGGCGTCGGCAACAGGCAGAAGAACTGTTTGCCCAGGCTGCAACGCTTGCTGCTGCACGCGGATTGGTTGCCGAGCAAGCGCGACTGCTGGCCTGTAACGCGAATATGAATGCGCTGTTTGGGCTGACGAGTGTTGCAAAGCAACAGACAGCGCGTGTCCTGGCATTGCTGGCAGAAAAGAATATTGGTGCTCAGGAATTATTGCCTTCGCCAATTGGACAAATAGATTGGCACCCTCCTGCGTGGACGCTTGCTTTATGTGGCGAAGTGGCACACGCGCAAACGCTGGCCGATGATTTGCACCACAAGCTGCCGCAGGACACATTGCACAACCAACTCTGGTTGCCGCTGATTCGTGCGACGATTGAGCTGCAACATAAAGAGGGCGCAGCGCGTGCAGTGCAATTGCTGCAATCAGCCCGTGAATACGAACCTGCGCTCGGCTTTCGTTTGGCGTGGCTGCGCGGACAAGCATATTTACAGGCTAGAAACGCGCCCCTTGCGGCGGCGGAATTTGAACGAATCCTCGCGCATCGCGGCTGGGATGTGATGTCTTCGCTCTGGCCGCTGGCGCATTTGGGGCTGGCCCGTGCCTTGGCTTTGCAGGGAGAAACAACCAAAAGCCGCCAGCAGTACGAATCGTTTTTTGCCTTGTGGCCAGCGGCAGATGCTGATTTGCCTGTGTTAAGTGAGGCGAGACAAGAGTATGAAAGGCTGAGATGACAGCCGCGTCAGTTTATTACACGTTAATTTAGTCCGCGTAAATCACGTAAGGGATTTCATTTTCATCCACGCCGATGGCCTTTTCGATTTGTTCAGCGGTTGCCGCAGGCACTTCATACGATTCCTGCGTGGCCGGGTATGCTTGATTGCGGACATCTTCGGCATATTGTTTGACTGCTTCGCTAATGACGGTTTTTACATCGGCATATTGCCGCACAAATTTGGCCGATTTCCCAAAGTTCAAGCCCAGCATATCGCTCATCACCATCACCTGCCCATCGGTATGAACGCCTGCGCCAATGCCGATGGTCGGAATCGTAATTTTTTCTGAGACTAAACGACCAAGCGTGGTGGGAATCACTTCCAGCACCAGTGCAAATGCGCCCGCCGTTTCCAGCGAAAGCGCATCATCCAGAAGCCTACGCGCTGCCGACAATGATTTGCCCTGCACTTTGTATCCGCCCATTTGCAGTACGGATTGCGGCGTCAATCCGATGTGCCCCATCACGGGAATGCCATTTTCAACCAGTTGCCGAACCAGTGCGAAGCGATTGCGCCCGCCTTCGATTTTGACGGCTTCGGCCCCGCCTTCTTTGACGAAACGAATGGCCGCGCGAATGGCTTCTTCGTCGTTGAGCTGAAATGTGCCAAAAGGCAAATCGGCCACGATCATTGCGCGCCGGGTGCCACGACGGACGGATTGTGTCGCGATCAGCATTTCCTCAAATGTCACAGGCAACGTGTTGTCATAGCCGAGCGCCGTATTTGCCAGGCTGTCACCCACCAGAATTAAATCCACGCCTGCTTCATCTGCCAGCCGTGCGGTCGGATAATTATAGGCCGTGATCATCACAATCTTTTGGTCGCGTGCTTTCAGGTCTTGCAAATAGGGAACTGTGACTTTGGGCGCAGCCAGTTCAGGGTGGTGACTCATCAGGAATTCCTCTGTGGTTGAACTTTCGCTTTTGGTGAAACGTATGGCGTGTGTACAATCACGCTATGCCTTCTGGACGCACACACGATTTGATTACATTTGCTATCGCACCGCCGGTCTTTGCCGGTGCGCAATATTATGCGGGTGATACGATGCTTGCTGCAACCACGACCGTGGCGATGGTGTTTGCCGGTTTGATGTTCGGGCCGGATTTAGACCTGGATAGCAAGCCGTATCGTCGCTGGGGGCCGCTGAGGTTTATTTGGAAGCCGTATCAAATGGCGTTCAGCCACCGTTCGCGATTAACGCATGGCCTTGTGCTGGGCACAATCTTTCGCATTTTGTACTTCGTCGCGATTATGACGGTGCTGGCTGCGACAGGGTTTTACTTGCGGCAACGGTATTTGTACGGAGCCTCAACCACCTGGGGCGCTGAGTTCGAGCGCGTAAGTTTGGACTTAGGCGCGTTCTGGAATCGCACGCAAAAAGAGTACTTCTGGGCCATTTTTGCCGGGCTGTGGATTGGGGCAGCGGCGCATACGCTTTCTGATTTGTTTTGGACAATTGCAAAAAAAGCGTGGAAGATGGTTTGAAATCAGCATTTTAATGAAGACATGGAAGCGCTTGTCCTGATCACGATTGTCTTCTTGCTGATTGCGCAGGCGATAGGGCTTCTGGCGTATTACAGCAAGCGGAACAAATATTCTAAATCTGCGCAAAATCTGGCGACCTTTTTGCCAGCCGTAGCCTTTGCCGGGCTGTCGTTGCTTGGGGGAATGCTCCTTCTCCTGTTGAAATTCTGGGTCGAGGACGGTGGCTGGAAGGTTGTTGTGCAACAGGTTCTTTCGGGACATCCGCCGCTTTTGCTCTACGCGCTAGGGTATCTGGTTTGTGGCAGTATTATCAGCATCATGCTGAGCATTGTGATCCAGCTTGCCATTCTGGCGTTTCGTCCCCCCAAGTACCAGCGCAGCCGTCGCCGTCGCAAAACAACCGCAGAATCCGAGACGTAAAGCAATTTTCTGATAGTTGAATTATCCTGAAGCGTAGTCTATAGTGACCCCGGTTGTTAATTTCAATCTTAGGAGTAAAGGTCGAACCAAAATGTTAATGACGTGTTGCAATGAATATGACAAACCCTGTTGTTGTTGTCTCTAACAAGCATCGCGCGTCTATCCTCGACCTGATCGGAAACACACCGCTACTCCAACTTCAAAATATCAATCCGAATCCGAGAGTTGCAGTTTTCGCCAAGGCCGAGTGGGCAAACCCTGGTGGTTCTGTCAAAGACCGCGCGGCGCTGAAGATGATTCGTGCAGGCGAACACAGTGGTGCGCTGACGCGAGAGAAAACTATTATTGACGCCACCAGCGGAAATACTGGCATTGCCTACGCGATGATCGGTGCAGCGCTGGGTTATAAAGTGAAACTGTGCCTGCCAAAAAACGCGAGCGAAGAGCGCAAGCGCACGCTGCACGCGTTCGGCGCAGAGTTGGTATACACCGATCCGCTGGCGGGCACCGATGGCGCGATCATCGAGGTTCGCAAAATTGTCGAAGCGAATCCTGACGAGTATTTTTACCCCGATCAGTACAACAATCCCGCCAATTGGCAGGCGCATTACGAAACCACGGCAGTCGAAATCTTTGAGCAAACTGAAGGCAAAATCACGCATTTCGTTGCAGGCTTAGGCACGACCGGAACCTTTGTAGGGACAAGCCGCCGACTGCGCGAATTGAATCCAAACATCAAACTGATTTCGATGCAGCCGGATTCCCCCTTTCACGGCCTTGAAGGCATGAAGCACATTGAAACCGCGATTGTGCCGGGCATTTATGATCCGACGATTGCTGACGAAAATTTGGAAGTCAGCACGGAAGAGGCACAGGCAATGGTCAAGCAGCTTGCGCGTCGTGAAGGCTGGTTTGTTGGCATTTCCGCCGGAGCCAATATCGTTGCTGCGTTGCGCGTGGCTGCGCAGTTGGACGAAGGCGTGGTCGCGACGATCTTATGCGATGGCGCTGGCAAATATTTGAGCGATAAATTCTGGGACGAGGATTAACCACAGATTACACAGATTGTTTTACCCCAATGCTGCTTTATGGTTTCCAACGCATTTCTTAATCTGTGTACTCTGTGTGAATCTGTGGCAAAAAATTATGGCCGTCAACGTTACTAAACAACATCTCGATGAAATCCGGCAACATGGCGAACGCACGTTTCCCGAAGAATGTGGCGGCTTGTTGCTGGGCGTGTTGGAAGGCGAAACGCGAGTGATCAAAGAAACTTTGCCGCTCGAAAACATCCGCAAAGATTCGCGCCACAATCGCGTCGAGATCAGCCCCCTGGATTATGCCAAAGCCGAACGTGAGGCAGGAAAAAAAGGCTTAGGCGTCTGGGGCTATTATCATTCGCACCCGAATCATCCCGCGATCCCGTCGGGCTTTGATCTGGACCACGCGCCGTTTATCGAATGGTCGTATTTAATTGTTTCGGTGCGCGACGGCGCGGCGCAGGAAGTGCGCGCGTGGACGGTGCGCGAAGACCGTTCACAGTTTGACGAAGAAAGTTTACTTATCCACGAAGCCACACCAAGTTCCACGAAGAATTGATCTCTTCGTGATCCTTCGTGTGCTGGTGGAGGAATGATGAAATTTTAGAATGCTAATTTTGAGGAGACACTGACATGCCAAAAATTGCGATTCCGACCGCGTTACGTCGTTATGCGAACGAACAAGCTGCCGTCACGGTCGAAGGAACGACGATCAAAGAAGCGCTGGCAAGTATGACGGCGCAATTTCCTGATTTGCAAAAGCACCTGTTCGATGGTGAAGGCAAGCTGCGCAGCTTCGTGAATGTGTACGTCAATGACGAAGACATCCGCTACCAACAACAGGATGACACGCCGATCAGCGACAATGATGACATCAGCATCATTCCTTCAATTGCGGGTGGTTCCGGCGCAGAGTCGCGCGCGGCAGACGCCTTGCCCGATCTGTCGAAAGACGAAATCGCTCGTTATGCCCGTCACCTGATCATGCCGGAAGTCGGGATGGAAGGGCAGCGCAAGCTCAAGGCCGCGAGCATTCTGTTGATCGGCACAGGGGGCTTAGGTTCACCACTCGGTTTGTATTTGGCGGCAGCGGGGATTGGCCGTCTGGGACTGGTTGATTTCGATGTCGTAGACAAAAGTAATCTGCAACGCCAGATCATTCACGGCACCAAAGACGTCGGGCGTCCGAAAATTCAATCTGCCAAAGACCGCATCGGCGATGTGAATCCACACGTGCAGATTGACAGCTACGAACTCGCGCTGCGTTCCGAAAACGCGCTCGACATCGTCAAAGAGTACGATGTGATTATTGACGGCACCGACAATTTCCAGACGCGCTATTTGGCGAACGACGCGAGCGTGTTACTTGGCAAGCCCAATGTTTACGGGTCAATTTTCCGCTTCGACGGGCAAGCGTCGGTGTTTCATCCCGCAGCAGGTGGCCCGTGCTACCGTTGCTTGTATCCCGAACCGCCGCCGCCCGGACTGGTTCCGTCCTGCGCGGAAGGTGGCGTGCTCGGCATCTTGCCCGGCATCATCGGCGTCATTCAGGCGACCGAAGCCGTCAAACTTATTCTGGGCGAAGGCGAACCGTTGATTGGGCGCTTGTTGCTGTTCGATGCGCTGAAGATGAAGTTCAAGGAATTGAAACTGCGCAAGAATCCAGATTGCCCGTTGTGTGGCACCAATCCGACGATCAAGGAGCTGATTGACTACGATCAATTCTGCGGCATCACGCCACCCGCGCCCGAAGTGAAAACCGAAGCGGCAGCGGACAGTTGGGAAATCACGCCGACACAACTCAAAGCGCGGTTGGATAAAGGCGACAAGATCACGATTGTGGACGTGCGCGAAATCAACGAATGGCACATCAGCAATCTGGAAGATTACGGATCAACGCTGATTCCGCTCGGCGAATTCCAAGCACGCCACAGCGAACTCAATCCTGATGACGAAATTGTCGTCCATTGCAAAATGGGCGGTCGTAGTGCCAAGGCGTACGGCATTCTGAAAAATGCTGGCTTCACAAAGATTCAGAATTTGAAAGGTGGGATTCTGGCCTGGGCGGATGAAGTAGATAATTCGATGGCGAAGTATTGAGCCGCTACAATCGAATGGGCCTCTTTTCTGGTCGCTCGTTCTGAATTACGATAGAAAACCTGGGCCGTCACACTTTGGGGTTGTGGCGGCCCTTCAAATTTCTCTCTTTCAATTCATTGTCCCCTGGCAAAGATTTTCCGATTTGCCCTTCCTTCGGCTATCATCGCGCTGCCCTGTTGAATCTCTCCGCAGAAACGTGATGTCAGGTCGTCCGGGAAAATGAAAAACGAACGCCTCTATCAAATTCTAACCCTTTGTATCGCCGCTGTGTGGTTTGTGAATGGACTGTTTTGTAAGGTCTTGCATCTGGTTCCTCGCCACGAACAAATCGTCGCCAGAATTTTAGGAGATGCTTATGCCCATCCGTTAACTATCCTGATCGGACTGTCAGAAGTTGTGATGGCGGTTTGGGTCGTGAGCCGCTTTCAGACCAGATTAAATGCCACGTTGCAGATTATTATCGTCGCCACGATGAACACGCTGGAATTTCTGCTTGTTCCTGACTTGTTGTTGTGGGGCAAATTGAATTCCGTTTTTGCTGCTTGTTTTATCCTGCTGGTTTTCCTGAATGAATTTGTTCTGCACCGAAATGTAGCGCAGCAGAAATCCTATGTTTGAATTTTTGAAGAATCATCCTTTTGCGGTGAGCGCATTTTTTCAAAGCTCAACTGTTCTGGCTTTTGCTGTGCCAAAAGCCGAATTGCAATCACGCATTCCTGAATGCCTGGAGCTGGATACATTTCAGGATCAATGGGCGTTTCTGGCCGTTGCAATGGTGCAAACGTCGGGACTTCGGCCAACAGGTTTGCCGCAAATTTTGGGAAATGATTTTTTCCTGATTGGCTATCGGATTTTTGTGCGCTACACCAACACGGCAGGGAAGCGATTGCGCGGGCTGTACATTCTGAAATCGGAAACGGACAAGAAGAAGATGGAACTGCTAGGCAATCTGTTCACGCATTACAAATACACTACGACAGACATCACGCAAACCGTCACGACTGATTTTACGGAAATTCAATCCGCGCATTCCAAATTCAAAATCACGATTGATCACACAACGCCGGAAGTCGCTTTGCCCGAAGGCTCGCCGTTTCCAGATTGGAAAGAGGCGCGGAAATTTGCTGGCCCGTTGCCGTTTACCTTCACGTACAAACCCGCTACGAAACAGGTTTTGATTATTGAAGGCGTCAGGCAAAACTGGACACCGGAGCCAATTAAAATCAAAAGCTACGAGATTGATTTTCTCAACCGCCTGAACCTTTCTGAAGTCAGACTTGCCAATGCGTTCATTATCAAAAATATTCCCTACCAATGGAAAAAGGGGCGAATCGAGCAATGGCAATAAATCGCAGCCCCGTGCAAGGCGTCCTCAATATCGTTCGCTTCAACTGGCATTTTTATGTGTTCGCCTTCTTGTTTTTTGCGCTGTTATTTTTCGTGCTTGATTACGCTCCGACGCGTTATCGAATTTGGCTGCAAGTCGTTTTCATCGTGGCGGTCGCTACGACCATGATTTCGTTGCTGGTGTCGTTTTATATTTACGATTTGTCTGCGCTGTACAAACTGACCTGGTTGGATGATGTCTTGTGTGATGTGCCTGCAACTGTTGTCAACATTAATGCAGGATTTGATGAAACGAGCGTATTGTTGCAGCGTAAGTTTCCAGGCGCGGAACTGTTTGTGTTTGATTTTTACGATCCGGCGCAACACACAGAAATTTCGATTAAGCGCGCCCGCAAAGCCTATCCGCCGTTTCCAAATACACAGGCGGTAACCTCGGCACATTTGCCACTTGGCGAAAATTCCATTGATGCTGTTTTTGCACTACTCGCCGCACACGAAATCAGAAACAACAGTGAGCGTGCGTTATTTTTTACAGAACTGCGGCGTGTGATCAAACCAGCAGGGCAAATTATCGTCGTAGAGCATTTGCAGGATGTCGCGAATTTTCTGGCGTACAACATCGGTTTTCGCCACTTTCACCGCCATTCTGCGTGGCAGCAAACGTTTGTAACAGCGGGATTGCATTTACAGCAAGAGCGAAAAATTACGCCCTTTATTTCAGCTTTCGTGCTCAAGAAAAATGGAATTACAGCTTAAATTTATCGGGTTCATTCTGATGGGGCTGGCTTTGGTTCACGCCATTTTCCCTAAATACTTTCAGTGGAAACAGGAATTGCAATCGCTGAGCCTGATCAACCGCCAGTTGATGTATATCCACACCTTTTTCATTGCACTGGTCGTATTTCTGATGGGATTGTTGTGCGCTACTTCGGCCTTAGAAATGGTGACAACCGCATTCGGCAGGAAAATTTCGCTGGGGCTGGGATTCTTTTGGTTGTGCAGGCTTTTGATTCAATTTTTTGGCTACTCGCCTGCGCTCTGGCGCGGAAAAGCCTTTGAGACAATTGTCCACATTGTTTTTTCATTGCTGTGGACTTATTTGAGCATCGTTTTTATTTGGATTTACCTTGGTTGAGCCTATTTGCTGGCTGTCTTGGCAAAAGCTGTCGGAGTCGCAAACAAGATGTTCGCGCTACGAGAAGATGTACAACAAACATCCTGTTTGTTGCTCCGAAGACAACCTCCCACATCGCTTTTCTCAAAAAAAGAGGCGGATATTTTTTTCAAATCCCCGCCTTCTGCATGCAGTAGAAAAAAATGATTACGCCAACTCCAGCCCGCGCATTGTTCCCGTGCTGGTGGCAAATTTATCTGCCTCAATGCCGAGTCGTTGCAAGATATTGACGAACAAATTCGGCAGCGGGTAATTGCGTTCGCGGTCAAACGCCAGATGCTGACCGTGCTTGAATCCGCCGCCTGCAAACAGCGTCGGCAGGTTCGTCGTCACGTGCGTATTTGCATCGCCCATGTTCGTGCCGTAAAGAATCATCGTGCGATCCAGCAGCGTGTCATTGCCTTCTTTACGGGCTTTCAGATCTGCAAACAATTTGTCCAGCGCTTTCATCTGCAAGCGATCCGCCATTTCGTGCTGCCGCAATTTTTCAGGCTTCTTGCCGTGATGTGAAATCGCGTGGTAGCTATCTGCCATCGTTTCATCGCCAATCGTGATCGCAGGCGAATTTACGCTGTCAAGCATCAACGCGACGAGCCGCGTCGAATCCGTCTCAAACGCCAGCGTCGCAAGGTCGTACATCAACCGCACCTTTTCAAAATAATCACGTGGCTCGGCGGTGTCTGATGGGGCTTGCGCGCTCACAACGGGCTTAGGTTTCTGTTCCCATTCGGCGGCTTGACCGAGCCGTTTTTCGAGATCGCGCACGCCAGTCATGTATTGATCCAACCGTTCGCGGTCGCGCGCACCAACTTTACTCTGCAAACGGCGCGTCTGATCGGCTACAGAATCCATCACGCTTTGCCCCAATGCTAGCCGTCGCACCTGTGCCTGCACTTCGGCGGGCGTGCCCGTGACGAACATGCGTTTGAAAATTTCGNNCCGCCGCTCGTCCACGAAAGGCTGTGCTGACCCTGCTGAATGTTGACGCCGAGTGTCAGCGAAGGAAAGCGCGTCTGATTGCCGATATATTCTGCTGCATATTGATCAAGCGAGATCGTATTGCGAAAGCCACCACTCGACGGGTGTGGTGCCGCAGTCAGAAAGCAATTGTCCGCCGGATGTCCTGCGTCTACGTCAGGATGCCAAACGCCGCTGAAGACGGTGAACTGATTACGATGCGCCTTGAGTTCTTCGAGGTACGGCGAAAGCTGATAATTGAAGCCTTTAGAATCCGCAGCCGGAAAGAACTTCCACGGCAGCACGCCGAGGTTGTTGCAAATCGCAAAGAATCGGCGCGGCACTTGTGCCTTACTTTCCGCGCGTGCAAATGCAGGCAGCATCGCATCCAGCAACGGCAGCGAAAGAGCGACACCCGTTCCGCGCAGGAAGCTACGGCGGGAAAGTTCTTTTTTGGTTGAGAGGTGAATGGTCTTCATACGGTTCATCCTTTTATTGGCAGAATAAAATTATCAGAAGAGCATAACGATGCCTGTCGTCTGATCCTCATTCATCGCGCTGATCTCATCGTAACGATCTCGTAAAATTTCCGCAATTGTAACGGTCTTACAATTTCCCCGCCGAATCCAAATAACTTTGGGCGGAAAGCCTAACCACCAGCATAATTCACTATAATCCGCGTCTTTGGTCACGATAATGAAGTCGTGCTGAAGTGCGTACTCACGCACTTCACGATCATCCACTTGATCCAGCCCCAGCCAGTAAACACGCGAAGAATCAGGAAACAGATCGCCGAGTAAGTGGACTAAACGCGGCGAGAGATTATGGTCAAACAGAAGCCTCACGCCAATACCACCAACTGACTTTTTTCGCGATCTGCCGCGTAGCTGAGGCACGCCCGAATATCCTCTTCGGTCAGATAGGGGAAGTCCGCTAAAATCTCTGGCACGGTCATACCCGCAGCCAAATATTCAAGCACATCCGACACCGTGATGCGCATCCCGCGAATACAAGGCTTGCCGCCGCGTTTTCCTGGTTCAATTGTGATGATGTCTCGATAATTCATAGGCAGATGTTACGCCTCAAGTGAAAAGTGAACAATCCCCCGCCTACTGCGCATCGCCCACGTCGTAGGCATCACTAACGCGCAGTTTCACGCGGAAGCTGCCAATGTTGTTTTGCCAGTGGCCATTGTCGTTTACGGCGAGGTACAGGCGACCTTCGCCCACGCCAGTTTTGTCCAGATGACGCCCGACGACGAATCGCGGCCCGGCGGCACCAACTTTGCCGACCAGCGCGCCAAAGGGAAAGCCATCCACCAAATTCGTTTTGTAATTCGGCCCCGGCACCTTCAGTCCATCTGGATCAGACGCCCAGCCATCAATGGCGAAGGACAGCCGGACATATCCGGCGGCGGTCACTTCCACGCGCGAGGTTGGGCCAAGCACTACGCCTGTATCGAGGAACTCGATTTGTGTGCAGTGGCGCAATGAATGTACCTCAACTGTTTTCTCGATCAGGTTTTGCCGAACCACCAGCGAACGAATTGAAGAGACTGGAACCGTCACTGCCTTATCACCAAGCGGCTGGATGGTGAAGGATTCCCCGCCCATCCGTCCGCGCACGACATCTCCATTCTTCAGCCGAATCAGGTCGAGCGAACGATCCGCCGCATCAGCATAGCCGGGCATCAGGCGAGCGAAAAGGCGGTACAGCGCATCCGGTTCGCGCAGATCACGATCCTTATAGGCATTGAGTACGGGCGTCAGTGCAGGCAGACCAATATCGGTCAATTCTGCTACGGCTGCGTCACGCTCCACACGGTCTTTGCCTTGAACAGCAGCGAGCGCGGCGGTAATCCGCTCTGCTTCACGCGGACTGGCGTCAGCCGCGAGATGGATGGAAAGCAGTGTTTCTACCGCGATGGAGCGGGAAGTAGTTCCGTTGACTTTGAACTTGCCAGCAGAGAGATTGCCTTCCAACACCTTGCCGTCGCGCAGAAGCAATCGAACAATACGCCCGCCTTTTGATTTCTGGGCTTGAACAATTCCTGTAGTGACAAGGCAGCAGACAAGTGCCAAAAGGATGATAATGCCTGCCGGACTATGGTTGACGACATAACGTAGCATGGGAAACCTCTTTTGGGCTGCGGGAGGAACCTTGATCACTTCGTTCTCCTCGGAAAATGTACGACAGGCAGCTTGCCTGTCAGGGCTAATCATTTTGTCGGGCGACGACAGGCGAGCTGCCTGTCATACATTACGTGGGGCGGAACCCGTATCGAATTCCGAAACAATTCGCTCTGGATAATCATCCGTCACAAACTATTCAATAGCGATCTCTTCATGTACTCCGCACTGCGCTGCACACAACTCATGGCATCCGGCAAATAATTATTCCCCTGTTCGACGAACATGTGTTTGACGCCGGAAAGTTGGGCATCCTTGAAAATCGGTTTGAAATCAATTTGCCCGTCGCCCACCACTTCGTGCAGTTCCCGGTTTTGCTTATTCATATCCTTGATGTGCCAGATGACAAAGCGGCCCGGTTGTTTTTTGAACCAGTCCAGCGGCTTCACGCGCGAGCCGAAGGAAAACCAATACAGATCCAATTCCATTTTCACGAGAGCCGGGTCGGTTTCTTTCAGAATAATATCGTAGGGAATCACGCCGCCCTGCTCCATAAAATCCCAACCATAATTATGATAGGCAAGTTGCAATCCGCCCTGCTTGATTTGCTCGCCGACAGTATTGAGCGTGGCGGCCAGTCGTTTCATTTCCTCCAGCGTGCGGTATTGCGGTGCGATGATCGGCCAGACGATATAACTTTGCTTGAGCGCCGCCGCGCCTGCGATGCACTGATCGGTATACCGTTTCAATTCATCCTGCTGATCTTTGCCGAAAAACTTGTCCAAATCGTAATGCCCTGACGACGTTGTCAGTCCGCAATCGCTCAGCAATTGGCTGGCTTCTTTCGGCTCAAGACCCCAGTAATATTTGTTATTGCCGTAGTTAAATCCGTAGGTCTCAACTTCCTGATAGCCAAACTCCACGATCCGTTTGAAAGTCCCGCGCAGGTCTTTCGCCATCGCCTCCCGGATCGTAAAAAGCTGTAGTCCTAGCTTGAACTTGTTACTAGCATTTCGCTGTAACGCGGACGGGAACATCAGGGCTGAGGTCGCAAGGGAACCGGCCTGTTGCAAAAAGTTGCGTCTGGATTGTAGGTAGGAAAGGTTATGTCTCATCTCAGTTTAGAGGTCGTGCGTGTCATCTTCACGCCGCTGCAAGAATCGCGGATTTCACTACCTGCGGTAACTTGACCGGAACAAAGTAGCTCGCGGAAAAAAGATAATCTTCACCTGATTCATCAATGACGCGAATCAGGTTATGCCGTGCGCCTTTTTCGTCAGGCAACACGCGATAAATTTTCCATAGCTGTAACGAAGCGGGATAGTCTTCGTTCTTAATGCAAATGACAAATTGTGTTTTCGTACTCATAGGCTTTAATCAAGAAGCTCCTTGATTTTCATTTCAACCTTACCGATGCCGTGCGCTTCGTACCAATGTAGTTCTGCTTCAAACTCTTCGCCATCATCCAGGAAACGAATGCGAGCAAACCCTTTCAACTTGCGCCAACGCCCGCTGCCATAAGTCTTCTGCAACCATTTGAGGTCACGAATTTTGCTGCCAGCAGCAATGATTTCGATGTCTTCAATTGTACTGATGACCTCAAATAAACCCATTGATGGATGATGCCCTTAACGATGAACCTAGCCAATCCGGTTGTGTGATTTGGGTTACTTATTCCGAAACACCTCGCTCTCGATAATTAGTTGAATCAGCGATTTTACTCCATAGCCTTTCGTCGCCGCGCGATCCAGCAGCGTTTCGACTTTCGGACGGTCGCTGAATTGCACGGGCGCACCGGTCGCAAAGACGAGGAGTTGATTCGTCAGGTTGCGCGCGATTTGCCGTTCGTCTT
>JAFDVL010000007.1 GCA_018268995.1 Acidobacteriota bacterium
CAGAAGCCCGCGCGTGAGCAAGGGCGAAATGGCTTTATTCACACCCTTGCTCACGCGCGGGCTTCTGCCGTGCAAAACTCAGTGTTCTCTGTGGCTAAAAATTATGTTCCGAAACATCCTCAATGCGATCAGAACTGCCGCCAGCCAATTATTTCTCAATTGGAAAACCGGGCTTGCATTCGTGGTTCTCTATGCTGCCTTTGTTTTTTCAGTCTATCTCTTTTTCACCACGGCAGAGGCCCGCATCTGGCAAGTTGCGCTGACATTTTTGTTGATATTTCTGATTCCTGTTCTGTTTTTCGTGCTTCAGACATTAGGTGTGAAATACACGAACACGGATTCAAAACTGAGCGATTTGCTGGCGCAGGCAGGGCGTGAATTCTGGAAGTTGCTTCTGATTTCATTGCCTTTCATCGCATTAATCTGGTTGCTGGTTTGGGGCGTGAACAAAATCGAATTCATGAGCGTGACAGGCATTCGGGAAGCCGCAATGAGCAGCGAACAGATTAAGACAGGCGAAAGTCGAATTAAGCTCATCAACATGGCTGCTTTTGCCGTGAATGGGTTGCTGTTGTACTTCGTTTTGCCTTTGTTTTCGATTCAACTGTGGATTGCCGTTCTGCGCGACGGATTCAAACAAACCCTTCGACGGATTGGCATTTTGCTTTTTAAGGCTTTTGCGCCGCGCCTGGTGATCACCTATTTACTCGGCTTTCTCGTTTTCGGCATTTTGCCTTATTTCATCATTACCACCCGCACGCCAATCAAAAGCCCCTGGATGGATCTGAGTATTCTGGGAGTTCGTATCGCGCTTGCTTTGTTGGTGGTGTTGGCAGGTTGGGTTGTGACTCTGGGAGCGTTGAAAATACTAACGATGGAAAGTCCCTCTAACGCGCCACTGCCACCAGCAGAACAGCTCTGATTTCAGCTTTTTCGCGATGTCTTTTTTACCGCAAAGTTGCCGTAGTGCGTTGTTGCTTCTGCTTGGATTTACCTTTTTTCTCTCAGCCTGCTCTAAATCCATCGCTCCAAAATCTGTCACTGAAGAAATCAAGCCGCGCGTGTTTGACGATGACGTTATCCGCCGTGCGGCAGAACAATCATTGGGCACACGCGAAGGGACGATCATTGTCCTTAATCCGCACGACGGACGCATTCGCACAGTTCTCAACCCACGATTAGCTTTCGAGCAGGCTTTTCCGCCCGGCTCCACAATCAAACCCTTTACTGCATTGGCGGCAATGCGGTCGGGGCTTGCGAATGATGAGACAAGAATTCAGTGTGGGCGTACCTTCCAGCGCGGCGAATTCCAAGTGAATTGTTCGCATAAACGCGTAAATAATTCTTTTAAATTACATCACGCCATCGCCTATTCCTGTAATTACTATTTCAGCACCATGGCCGAACGCATGAATGCTTCAGGCTTTTTTTCGATGCTGAACTCCTTTGGATTTGGTGCTCGGACTGGTGTCAATGCCAGCGAGGCAAGTGGTGATCTGAAGCAAGGCGATTGGCAAGTCAGCACTGCCATCGGCAATGATGAGAATGTCCTGGTCACGCCTGTTCAATTGTTGATGGGGTTTACGGCCCTGCTCAATGGCGGACATTTGTTGCGCCCGCGCGTTGATGAGTCAAATAACTTTATTCCTCAGGAAATTCGTCAGATTAATCTTAATCCGCAGCATCGTGCAGTGTTGATCGAAGGCATGAAAGGCTGTACTGACTATGGGTCGGGGACAGAAGCTGGTTTCAATCAACTCCCATACGATGTGATTGGTAAAACCGGGACTTCTGGCTCAAGCAACGGGTTCCGCACGCAAGGCTGGTTTATCAGTTTTCTCCTGCATCGCAAAAATGCAAAAAACGTCGAGCCTGTTGATTTGAATTTTGCCGCATTGGTTTTTCTAAAACGTGCGCACGGGGCTGAGGCTGCACAGGTTGCGGGGGAGTTCTATCGTCGTCTGATTTACGGAAATGAACCGCCCGGTGCGGCCACCAAAGAAGAACTATCGAATTCGCCAGAAGCAAATTCAAAAACGATTCGGGTTCATCTGGTCCGAGAAGCTCGAACGGTAGCAGTAAGCCTGGAAGATTATGTACAAGGGATTCTAGCTGCCGAATCCAGTGTCGAAACCGAACTGGAAGCGCTCAAAGCACAGGCAGTGGTGAGCCGTACATTTGCACTCAGGAATTTACAGCGGCATAAATCCGATGGGTATGATTTCTGCTCTTTGACACATTGTCAGCGGTTTGTCCCGGCCTTAGCTGATCACAATAAAGCCCTCGTCATTCAGGCGGCATCTGAAACGGCTGGGCAGGTGATAGAGGATGATCGGAGGCAAATTGCGGATGTATATTTTCATGCAGCTTGTGGCGGGATGACCACCAATCTTGAAGCTATTTGGGGCGCTCCTTCGCCGAGTTATTTGCGCAGCGTAAACGACGATTACTGCACGACGATGTCGCACAAAAGCTGGGTGCAAAATATCCCGATCAAAGACCTGCTCCGCGCGCTGCAAAGCGATGAACGCAGCAACGTTGGAAATCAGCTTGAAGCTATTTTTATTACGCGTCGAGACCAAAGCGGGAGAGCGGAATTTGTTACCCTAGAAGGCTCGCGGCGTAAACAACTTCGTGGCTGGGATTTTGCCTTGATTGTGAACCGCGTACTGGGATGGAATATGCTGAAAAGTGCTCGGTTTGAAGTGAATCGGATTGGCGCGACGTTTAGCTTTCGAGGCAGTGGATTCGGACATGGCCTGGGATTGTGTCAGGAAGGGGCGCACGTCATGGCCCGGCGTGGAATGAATTATCAGGCAATCATCCAGCATTATCTGCCGGGGACAACACTGCGTAAGCCGGACTCTGTCCAGCTGAAACCCGCGCGATTTCCTTTGAAGGATTCTCTTCCGAAAAATGGAACGGACTTGGCGGGACGACTGATTCCTGCAAGCTATTATTATGAGAATGCACAGTCGGCTCGTGCCACGGTGGCAAGTGAACATTTTCGGATAAGTTATCCAGCAGGAACATCAGGCGCTGCTGCGATCTTACCACTGCTGGAAGGGGCGTATAACAGTCTGAAGCAGCGATTCCAAATGGCGTCAATCGCGTGGTCGAGCAAGACCCTGATTCAGATTCAACTGCATCGTGCAACTGCCGATTTCGTCGCAGCAACCGGACAGCCTTCCTGGGTCGCAGCCGCAAGCCGTGACAATACGATTCATTTGCAGCCGCTGTCATTGTTACAAAAACGCGGCATCCTCAATTCAACCCTGCGACACGAACTGACCCATGTCGCACTTGAAAGTCTGCGTAGTCGGCAAGCGGCGCGATGGCTTTCTGAAGGACTAGCGATTCATTTTGCGGGGGAAGGGAAACTGTATGCGAATCCTGTCAAAACATACGAGATAGAAACCGTTGAGAAGCAGCTTGCCGCGCCCAGATCAGCCGCTGAAATGAAGCAGCTTTATGCCAACGCCTATGCCGAAGTGAAGCGTCTGATTCGCGTACATGGAGAGGCGAAAATGTGGCAAAAAGCAATAAATCCGTAATACTTTTTATCTTGCAATCTGAACGATTACTGCCCTATACTCCGCGCACCCTCTGCCCCTGAGTAGGCCCAAATCCCAAACAATCGGCGTTCCCCAAAGCCCACTGAAAACCCAACAATTGCGAGTCTTTTCATTTGCGCATCACCTCACGTTCGGCTTGCTATGCTGGCAGTAAATTAGTCGTAAGTGGAAACAGAAAAACTACTCGCAACTGCAAACCCTTTGCCAACGCAATCTCCTCTCGTCATCGCGCTCTTTCTGGACTAGAGGATTGTAAATATTGCCGACGAAAGAAACCTGTACCGTGGCATGACAGTAGCCAATAAAATTGCTCACGAAACCTATTCCGAAAGCTCGCTCAACCAGCGAGTGCTGGTCGTTGGCGAGATCGCGAGTCTTGACGAGCAGTCCGCCTACGAATTTCAGATGCTTTGCCCGGATGAGCTTTGGACGAATCTTGATCGCGCAGGGACGAGGTATGCTTGTGTCGTGCTGGCACTCCCGAATACGACAGACAGTCTCACCATTTGTCAGCAACTTCGTCTGCATCGCACCACCAGTGAAATGCCAATTATTGTTTGCGTGACTGACAGTAATGAGGCTGCGCAAGCGATTCAAGCGGGTGGAAGCGATTTTTGTTTCAAAACAAATCTGCCCGCCGAATTACCCGCGCGCATCCGCCTGTGTTTGTTGAATCATCTGCACGCCCAACGAATCGCCTGGAAGCTGGACGAACAGCGGCGCGAAATCGTGATTTCACACTTGCTGATGGATAAAGTTGTTGATGCGCTACCCGTCAGTATGTATGTCGTAGATCGTGATTTGCGAATCGTAGCCTGGAACCGAAATCGAGAAATTGGAGGGCAGGGAATTGATCGCCAACAGGTCATCGGGCGCAATGTTCTGGATGTGTTTTCCAAGATGCCGCGATACCGATTGGAAAGAGAATTCTCACAGGTCTTTTCCACGGGTGAACTACTTCGATTTGAGCAGGAATCAACTGCTGATGGTGAGAAACGTCATTGGTTGATTAGCAAGATTCCCATGCGGCTGGAGGATGACAGTAATGAAATCACGCATGTCATTACTGTCGGTGAAGAGATCACTGAACAAAAAAAGATGAATGCCGCCATCATTCACGCTGAAAAACTGGCGGGCATCGGCAGGCTTGCCTCAGGCATCGTGCATGAAATTAATAATCCTCTGGCTACTATCGCTGCCTGTACCGAAGCCTTGCAACTCCGGCTGGATGAAACAACGATTCTGCCACACGAAACTGATAATGACTTCCGCGAATATTTGCGGCTGGTGAATGAAGAAGCATTTCGTTGTAAGGGCATCACCAATAGCCTGTTGGAATTCAGCCGCCATCGTGAAGCCGAAAAATCACCCTATCAGCTTAATTATCTGATTGAGCAAACCCTCCGACTGGTGAAGCATCATCCCAAGCTGAAACAGCTGCCATTGCAAATGGATTTGGCAGAAGGGCTGTCAAAGATCAGTGCCAATGAAGGTCAAATCAAACAGGTGTTTCTGGCACTGATTACCAATGCTTGCGATGCCGTCAGCGAAGAGACCGGAGAGCTTAGCATTCGCACAAAATCATTCACTCTTAATGGTCGGAATTTTGTTGGCGCAGAGTTTTCTGACAATGGGCCGGGGATTGCCCCGGAAATGCAGGCCAAAATTTTCGAGCCATTTGTAACAACGAAACCTTTCGGGCATGGCACAGGACTGGGGCTAGCCGTTTGTTACGGGATCATCACCGATCACGGCGGCAAAATCGAAGTTGATTCGCAGGTCGGACAGGGAACGACAATGCGGGTTTTATTACCAACCTTTACAGAAACGCTATGAGCACTTCACAAATCAAACTACTCATCGCCGAAGATGAATTGAACTTATCCTTTGTTTTACAAAAAGAATTAGCCCGTCAGGGCTTTGCTGTCACGATTGCCCACAACGGCGATGAGGCGATTCGATTGGCACGGCTGGAAGAATTTCAAGTTGCTTTATTGGATTTGATGATGCCAGGAGCGAACGGCATTCAGGTCCTGCGCGCCTTATGTGAACAGGAACCCGCGCCGGAGGTCATCATTATGACAGGGCACGCAACTGTTAACACTGCGCTCGAGGCAATGAAATTAGGGGCGTACGACTACCTCACAAAACCATGCTCATTGTCTGAACTGACGGAAGTGATTCGGAAAGCGCATGAGAAAAATCGCTTGAAGCGAGAAAACCTGGTGCTGCAAAGTCTGGTGAAGCACAACTCCACAAACGCAACGATGATGCCTGCCGGACAGCATGGCATCGTGACGAACAACGAACAGATGTTCGGCGTCCTGACGCAAATTGATCTGATCGCATCTGGTCAGGCACCAGTTTTGATCGCGGGTGAATCCGGTAGTGGCAAGGAAACGGTTGCCCGCGCCATTCATCAGGCGTCACCACGTCGCAACCGACCCTTTGTGGTTTTGAATTGTGCTGCAACTCCTGAATCAACACTGGAAGCCGAATTGTTTGGTCATGAGGCGGGTGCCTTCACTGCGGCACGAGCGCGCAAAATCGGATTGCTGGAAATGGCGCAAGGTGGAACGTTATTTATAGAAGAAGTCAGTTGTCTTTCTGCTGCTTCTCAGGCTCGTTTGATGCGTGCGCTGGAATCAATGAGTTATTATCGCATTGGAGGCACTCGCAAAATTGAAGTAGATGTGCGGATGATTGCCTCCAGCAGCCAGCCGATGCACCAACTTGTTCAGCAAGGCCGTTTCCGACCTGATCTAATGGCGCGTCTCTGTAATATTCGCGTTACACTGCCAGCCTTGCGCGAACGATCTACAGATATTCTTCCCTTGACGGATCACTTTTTACGGACGTTTGCACCGAATCGCCAACTGATGACCTCACCGGAAGCTCGGCGTGTTCTGATGTCTTATCAATGGCCGGGCAATGTGCGTGAACTACGCAACGTTATTGAACGAGCTGTGTTGCTATCACGAAGCAATTTGATTCAACCAAATGATTTGCTGGTCGAATTAACCTCGCGTGAGTCGTTACCGCCACGATCAGGCAATGGCACCAGCTATGATTCAAATCCATTTGGTGTAGATCATGGACTAGGAACGGTTGAGATTGAACCTGCCCTTTCAGCCAGCAATGGCAGCGCCGTGACGCGTTTGGAAGAGACTGAAAGAAGAGAAATTCTGACAGCGCTGGAACGCACGAATTGGCATCAGGGCAGAACAGCAGAGCTCCTGGGGATTTCGCCTTCCACTTTGTATCGCCGCCTGCGCGAGTACAAGATCACCAAGCGAATGATTCGAGCCCAGCGCGCTACGCAATAGGCATGACATCAGAGGGGAGTGGGACTGATGAGCAATAAATGTAGCAAATGTGGCCTCGTGAATTGGGCACAAGAAACACATTGTCGTCGCTGTGGCGTGGAGTTAAGTGGAGCCGGGCAAGCAGAATTTGCCCCGTTGCGATCAAGGATTCAAGCCGAGGATTTTAAATCCAGGGAAGATCATGATCCCGCCTTTGACGAAGCAAAGGCTTTAATAAAAAAAGGGGTCAATGCCGGAATGGTTTACGGTGGCATTTCGCTTGTCCTGGTCTTATTTTTTCAGGCGTTTATCCCATCGGCTGAGGCCTATTACAAGTTTGCTTTCCTCGACGTTGGAATCATTTATGGCTTGACCTATGGGATTCACACCAAAAGCCGCGTTTGTGCTGCACTCATGCTCGGGTATTACGTCCTTAGTAAAATCGTCATGTTGACGCAAGGGAGAACGGGTTTAATTGGAATCGTCGTGGCGATTGCCTTTGCCAAATCTTTTTACCAAAGCTATCAGGGCACGACACTCTATCAACAGATCAAGCAATCCCGCACTGCACAGCCACACGCCTGATTCAACGCGACTTTCCATCATCGGCCACTCCTTCGCACTACGTGTTTTCCTGAATGTTTCTACCTTTACCAAAAGGGGGCGGTAGCCATTTCGGTTCTACCCGTGTCAGCTGCCCACAGCGCGAACACGGCTTGGCATTTCTCGCTTCTGCAAACCATTTAGGCATTGGTTCATAGGTGCTCATCCCCGGACAATTTTTATCTGAGTGGTACGTCGAATCACGCGTCACATAGACTCTGGCAGTGTTTGATTCATACGCTGCCTGGGCGACGGCATAGTTTTGATAGCCAACGGGGTTGGGATTGTAGAGGGGGTTGTATTTGTATCGCAGCAGATGCACATCGCGAATTTTTTCAATCCCGCGTAAGGTAAGCTCTCCGAATAACGGAATCGCAAACCAGGCAAACATCCCAATTTTTTCCAGTCCCGGCCAATGCAAATTAACAACGAGAATTGAAGTTGCCAGTCCCGTCAGCCCACAAAGAATGCGGGTTCCCCATTTCACTTTGTCAGGGATTCGGTGCTCACGCCTCTTCCAAACACGTGCCCCTTCCAAGGCATGTTTCAGATAGTTCGCATCAATTCCAAATGCTGAAGGATTTGGTCGCACGGGGCTGACCTCTCCCCATCTTGTGTCAGGAGCCTTATTTTGCTGTCGGGATGAATTGGACGTGCGATCCGCTTTGGCGGGCTTGGTTGTATACACATTTGCGGCGTTGGCCGGAAACGTGATCGGCGTCAGTTGCCCATAGTTTTCGTCATACAATCTGCGCCTCTTTTGGTCTGACAAAACCTCATAAGCTTCGTTAATTTCAACCATTTTGTCATGGTTAGTTGAATCATTTCCCAGATCGGGGTGGTATTCACGGGCGAGGCGTTTATAGGCCGCTTCGATCAGGAACAACTCAGCCTTGGGATGTACCATTAGGATCGCGTAGTAATCTTTGACTGCCATCGCATTTCATCCTCTACGATAGCCTCAGTTGTTGCAACCCTGAAGATAGAAAAACTCAATTGTTTGCTAAAACGAAGTTTTTCAAATCGCCTACACGCAACAACCCAAAAGTCATTGAGCATTCCAGGTTCAGCCGTTGATTTTTATTGTTTTGGTTCCTTGGGTTGTGGACGAGTCAGATAAAACGTACCGGTATAGCCAGCACTGGTGAAGAAGCCAACGAATTCTTTTTCATTGGCGCGACCAATCCAGTCGAAGACTCCGCCATCTTTCGGGCCAAGATCAGTTGTGCCCTTGAACATGATTGCTTTGCCAATCTGCCGACCCTCCATTTTGATGTTGTATTTATACGGGCGTCCGCAATCACCTTCAAATGTGGCCAGCCAGACTCCATCCTTCGCCTCGACTTTGGCGATTAATTCTTTGCAGATATTTTGCGGCGGGGTCGAGCCTTTTGCAGGCGTATAAATCCCCCATGTCCCTGACCAATCTCCGTTGATATTTGGAGCTTCTGGCTGGGGCGCAGGGGTGGTTTGAGCCAGACTGATACCGATGAATAATAGAAACCCAAGTAAGACGAGGCTGATACACTTCTGCATGAAATCTTTCCTTTCCAGCTAAGATTGTGAATGTCCGGTGAATCGCAACGAGAGCGGGCAAAGTATACGATTAGCTGAAGCAATGAGGCAATTAGGTACCCGATGTGAATCGCAAATTTCAGCTTCGGCAGCAAGGAAGATGACAGCCGTAAAGAAA
The DNA here is from genome assembly GCA_018268995.1 of Acidobacteriota bacterium. Classification (GTDB taxonomy): domain Bacteria; phylum Acidobacteriota; class Blastocatellia; order RBC074; family RBC074; genus JAFDVL01. The sequence goes on from JAFDVL010000007.1 coordinate 9,177, forward strand.
AGAGTTCTCGGTTACATTTTCCATTTTTGGGATAACGCAATCCCAAGAGCGAACACTCTGGTTTGAAGCCGTATTTCCGACAAGCCTGATGAGGCCGTATTTATTGCTTTTTTCGCCTTTTCTCAATGGCACACAAATTGGTTTACGAATGGGTTCAAATAAATTTCACAGAGGAATAAAGTATGAGCACTCTCTGGCAAGACATTCGTTTTGGATTGCGCATGATGTTGCGGCATCCAGCCGTCACGTTGGTTGCCGTCATCGCACTCACCTTAGGCATTGGAGCGAACACCGCGATTTTCAGCGTCGTGAATGCAATCTTGCTGCGGCCTTTGCCTTATGAAGAATCAGAACGACTGATCTTTCTCTCTGAGCGAAGTCAGCAGTTAGAAGGCATGTCAATCTCGTATCCGAACTTCACGGATTGGCGGGCGCAGAATCGGGTGTTTGAGGCAATCGGCGTCTACAACCGAGATAGCTACAACCTGACAGGGATTGGCGAAGCCGAGCGAATCAATGCGGCGCAGGCATCCGCTGATCTTTTTACTGTCCTGCGAGTGAAGCCAGCACTGGGACGTGTTTACACCAATGACGAAGACAAGCCCGGCGCAACTCCTGTCGTGGTGCTGAGCCACGGCCTGTGGCAGCGCAGGTTTGGTGGCGACGCGAAAATCCTGAATCAAACGATTTCTCTGAACAACAAACGATACGAAGTGATTGGGATTATGCCGAATGGGTTTTTGTTTCCCAGTCGGATTGAAATGTGGGTTCCGGTCGGGCCATTGTCCGATCAGCGTTCGTGGCAACAACGAGGCAATCATCCTGGTTTGTATGGCGTCGCGCGGCTGAAACCTGGCATCACCATCGAACAGGCGCGGGCCGATATGGACAACGTTGCTGCCAATCTGGAAAAACAATATCCAGATTCAAATAAAGGCAATCGTGTCACGGTCAAATCTCTCTTGGAAAACTATGTTGAGGACGTGCGGCCAAAATTGTGGGTGATCTTAGGCGCAGTGGGGATGGTTTTGTTAATTGCCTGTGCCAATGTGGCCAACTTGTTGCTTGCACGTGCAACCGTTCGACAAAAGGAAATGGCGATTCGCAACGCGCTGGGGGCAAGCCGTTGGCGTGTTGTCCGGCAATTGCTGACAGAAAGCATGGTGTTATCCGTGATCGGTGGCGGATTGGGATTAATGCTGGCGCAATGGGGGATTGAGCTGATTGTTGCGATCAGTCCCAATGATATTCCGCGTTGGCGTGAAGTGAATCTGGATAGCACCGTGTTGTTATTCACGATTGGTGTTTCACTTTTGACCGGCATCGTTTTTGGCTTAGCACCCGCCTTGCATTCCAGTTCGGTCAATGTTCATGAAACGCTCAAGGAAACGGGTCGTGGTTCCACTGGCACTCGGCAATGGGTTCGCAATTCGTTGGTGGTTGTTGAAATCGCTACGACGTTGCTCCTGCTGATTGCTGCGGGCCTGATGATTCGCAGTTTCTATCATCTGCAAACGATGAACCCCGGATTCAGCTATGACAATTTGACGGCGCTGAGCCTTTCCTTGCCCCGACAAAAATATGATTCGATTGAGCAGCGTGCATCATTCTATCAACGCGTCATCCAGAATATTCAAACCTTGCCAGGATTAAAGGCTGTTGGTGCCGCTTCGGGATTGCCGCTGGGAAATAATGGCTGGCAGACTTCTTTTATGATTGATGGACAGGCTCCACCTCCACCCGATCAAAGACCATTGATGGAACTCTGTTTGGTCACGCCAGATTATTTTAGGGCAATGGAAATCCCGCTGCTGCGAGGTCGTTGGTTTACCGATCAGGATAATCGGGAGCATTTGAAAGGCCGAGATTTATCCGCCATGAACGAGATGGAGCGGGATATTGCCGGATTGAATGTCATGGTTGTGGATGAAGAATTTGCACGTCGTCATTGGCCCAACGAGGAGGCAATAGGAAAGCGCATTCTTCTGGGATCAGATGAAAAGGCGCAAAAAGTAGAAGTTGTTGGTGTCGTTGGCCGGGTAAAAATGGAAGGGCTGAATCAGGAATCGAATCGCGTGCAAGGTTATTTCCCCTTCCTGCAAATTCCAGAAAGGGCAATGACGATTGTCGTCAAAAGTGCGATTGATCCGCTGCAAATGATCAACGCCGCCCGCCAGCAGGTGACTGCCGTTGATCCTGATCAGCCGGTCTACGATGTTCGTACGATGTATCAAATCAAGGCTGAGTCTATTTCCTCAGAACGATTGAATCTGACGTTACTCAGTGTCTTTGCCGTTGTCGCGTTAATTCTGGCAATCGTTGGAATCTACGGTGTGATGTCATATTCCGTGACGCAAAGAACTCACGAAATCGGAATTCGGCTGGCATTGGGTGCCAATCACACAGATGTGCTGAAACTTGTGATTGGGCAGGGAATGAAACTCGCAATGGTTGGAACTGTAATTGGGTTAGGGGCGGCCTATGTGCTGACGAGTTGGATGAAAACCTTGTTGTTTGGGATTGATGCCACTGACCCGCTCACATTTGCCGGAGTCGCAATGTTATTGGGGTTGGTCGCATTTTTGGCTTGCTATATTCCCGCCAGACGCGCGACGAAAGTAGACCCCATGATTGCGCTTCGCTACGACTAAAATGAAAAGGGCGGCAGGGAATTCTGTCGCCCCTTTCTTATTGAACCTGAGACGTTAGTCAATCTTCACAATGCGACGATGGAATCGCGTCACGGTATTTGGATCGGGCGCAATCCGCATGCCTGCTGCTTCCTTCCCAGCATAAGGTAACAAATTCAGCACATAACGAATGCTTTCCAAGCGGGCTTTTGTCTTGCTATTGGCACTGACGATGATCCAGGGCGAAAAGGATGTGTGTGTTTTGCTGAACATCTGCTCCTTGTAAGACGTGTATTTATCCCATAGTTCCTGTGCGCGTTGGTCAATAGGACTGAGCTTCCATTGCTTGAGCGGATTTTCGCGGCGCGATTCAAAGCGGCGTAATTGTTCGTCTTTGGAAATCGAAAACCAGAATTTGATAATCGTCACACCATCTTCATAAAGCATATGTTCGTATTCCGGCACTTGCTGCATGAAGCGATCATATTCCGGCTCCGTACAAAAGTTATTGACTGGTTCGACGACGGCACGGTTATACCAACTGCGATCAAAGAAGACGATTTCCCCTGCGTTCGGCAGCTGTCGCGTGTAGCGTTGGAAATACCATTGCCCGCGTTCTTCCTCAGTTGGTTTTGGCAACGCCACAACGCGCATCGCGCGCGGATTCAAATGCTCGGTAAAGCGGCGAATTGTTCCCCCCTTACCCGCTGCGTCACGACCTTCAAACATAATGGCGATGCGTTTTCCGTTTTCCTGCACCCACCGTTGTAGCTTCACCAGTTCAATCTGCAACTCACGCAGTTCCTGTTCATAACGCACCGTGCCCACGACGTTTTTCAGCTTGATGTTATTGGATTTGAGAAGTTGCGTGAGGCCTTTACTGGTATTAAGCAGCAGTAAATCTTCTTCCGTGAGTTTAAATTCAGCCTCCGTGATTTTTTGTTTTTTTATCGGCGCTATTTCTTCAACTGCTGGGGCGACAGGTTGGGATGTTGGGGAAGTTCCATTCTGTGAAATGGTTTCAGGTTGAGAGAAAGAGGATAATGTTTCAGATAAATCTTCCACTGGCACCAGTGCCTGCGCGTCATTTTGCATAAGTTGTCGTCTCCTGTGTTGATTGGTTATTTCATTGCGATGGTCAGAGGGAATGAGGAATTTTGCGCTTTGGGGGAATTCTCCACCTGAGCAATGATTGTTTTCATGTCTTTTTCCTCAATCCTTCCATCATTGCTACTCCAATAAGTTCTACAGAAAGCTTTATGCCAGAAAACCAAGCCTGGAGCTATGGTTTAATGCGCAGCGAAGAGTGCTAATTGTCCACCTGTATGCCAAAACAAAACTGTGTCATCCCTTGTCAATTTTCCAGTGCGTATCCAATCCAGCAATCCTGCCATCGCTTTGGCGGTATAGGTTGGGTCAAGTACAACGCCTTCCGTTTTAGCGACCAATCTGAGCGCTGCGGATGATTCTGGTGTGCTGATTCCATAGCCTTCGCCAATGTAATCATCCAAAACCAGAATTGGTTCGTGCGGAATTTCGGTCTTCAGTATCCGCCCAATCCCGCGAATGATTTCTGCGACTTCCGGCGCAATTGTGGATGCCGCCTCATCCGGGCTGACGCCTGCGATTTTGATGTCGGATAGTCCCGCGAGTTGTGCCCCTGCCACAATGCCCGCTTGCGTCCCACAGGATGAACTGGCATGAAAAATGTAATTTGGTTTGTCGGCAAAGGAAGACAATTGTTGTGCTAATTCCTGCATTGCAGAAACAAAGCCCAACGCCCCCAGCGGAGTTGAGGCACCTAACGGAATTGCTGCGACTCGGACACCCGATTCACGTAGCTCCTGTGCCAACCGTGCCATCGTAGCTTTTCGTTCCTCGCGACTGGTCACCAAATGAACTTCTGCGCCGTACAGTTCATCCAGGAAGAGATTCGCCGGTTTGTATGACGGGGCAGCAGGCGAATTCAATACCAGGATGCAGCGCAATCCCAGCCTGGCGCAAAACGCAGCTGTGGCGCGGCAATGGTTGGATTTGATTCCCCCGATGGTGATGACCACCTCAACTTCATCGGCCAATGCTTGCGCGAGAACATATTCCAGCTTGCGAACCTTGTTCCCTCCAAAACCCGGCCCGGTGTAATCATCTCGTTTGATGAAGAGTCGCGGGGCATTTTTGCCTAATGCTTCTCGCAGACGAGGCAGTTCCTCAATCGGCGTCGGATAAAATCCCATTGCAAGCCGTGGGATTTCCTTCAAGGTTCGCATCGGTTCAGTTGCCAGAGCATTGGAAATTTTCATTTTGTGATCTCTCTAAAGCTGAAAGTTAAATGATCGGATGTATGGGGGCAAGACATTGTGTATATCCGACAGACGATTCTGCAAGTAAGCCCAACACATTTTTTATCGCAACAGCCGATTTTACAGGCCTATTGTCCGGCATCGAACTTGCTCTAACCAAAGTTGAGAAAGAATGGAGAACAAACGAATAAAAATCATTGAGAAGAATGAGGTAAATCAACAATGAATAAGTTTTTGACAATCCTATTGCTCGCAGCCCTGAGTGCCGTAGGCATTGCACAGGACAAGCGAGCGGAGGTTTTTTTAGGGTATTCAAATCTGCAAGCAGACAGATCATTTGATTCATTAGGCAATTTTAGTAGCTTTCAGGATACGTTTAAGCGAAATGGACTACACGGTGGTGAGGCAGCTGTGACGGGATTTCCCGTTTCATGGTTAGGGCTGACGGGTGATTTTTCGATGCACCAAAAGAACAGCCGGACTACGGTTGCAACTGGAAATAACGAATATGAGCGCCGTGTCATCTACTTTATGGGTGGCCCGACATTCAAGATTCGCAATCCAACCCGGATTGAGCCGTATGTGCATGGATTGTTTGGTGGTGCTCACATCCGCGAAAAATATACGCTAACTTCAACGACGACGACTGGCCCGCCGCAAACGATCCTGGACATTAGCGATACAAAGTTTGCGATGGGATTGGGTGGCGGTTTGGATGTTCGCCTCGGAGATAAGTTTAGTCTGCGGTTGATTCAGGTTGATTACACGCCGATTTTTACAGGGGATCGCGTTTTTGTGGTCAATAACAATTCAATTCGTTTGGATAAGAATCGGGTTGATAATCTGCGCATTTCTGCGGGCATCGTTTTTTAGTTAGTTAAGCGTGGGTTTACGCTTAACTCGCAAACAGCCCTATGTGCCCAACGGGGAGGGGCATAGGGCTGTTCCTTCATTTACTGCTAGCGACGCATCTTTTTGAACCGATCCAGATTCGCTTTGAGTGACTCCAGCGGCGGTGCCACATCGCGTTCATATTCGATGATGTACCATTCCAAACCGCCGATAGATTCGACAATGGTCATGATTTGTTTCCAATCCAATTCATCATCTCCTAAATAAGCATCAGGACTTTTCTTGGAATACGGCTTCACGTGCATGGAAATCGTGCGTCCCTTGTTGCGCTTCAAAAAGTCAGTCACCGTCACGCCCTGCATTTCAGAGGCATTGCCCGTGTCGAATTGCAGGATAACATTTTTCCTGGTCTGATCAGCAAAGAGATTCCACCAGTAGTCTTCGCCAAATTTATTGAAGTCAGTCGTGTGGTTGTGATAGCCGATTCGTAATCCAGCAGGCTTTAATTTGTCTGCGATTTCATTCACTTCGGCTGCCAGTAATTCTTTCGACGTGTAAACCTCGCGCGGCAATGAGCGAATGATCAAATTGCGATTGCCAATGGCCTGATTGAATTCGATGCTGGCCTTAAGCTTGTCTCCGCGCAACTCGCCCAGCGAGTGATGAAAGCCGCATGGTTTGAGTTTCGCAGCATCCAAAAACTTACGCCACTCAGGGCCAGTTTTGCCGAAGGCATTTTCCAGTTCAATGCCCTGATAGCCGAGCTGTGCAACCGCGGCGAGCGTGCCGGGAATATCGTCTTTCATTTGCTTACGCACACACCAGGCCTGAGTGGCAATGGGGATTTTCTTCCACTTGGCGGCAGCCAGCAGCGGTGAGGGAAGCAACGTTATCGCTGCTCCGAGTTGCATAAATTCTCGTCGGTTCAATTTTTGTTGTGAGTTGTTCATTAATTCCTCTCTTTACTCATTCTCAGGTGAAATTGGTTCGCGGCTCCAATAGACAAAATCTGTGATGGCGGGCGTTCCGCCGATGGTTTTCACCAGTGATGCGATTTGGCCGCGATGATACCAGGAATGCCCAAATAGTTGCGTCAAGATGTCGTCAATCGAACTCCGAAAACGGCCCGCATCCATGCTTTGATATTCAAAGTAACGCGACAATTCATCATCACGAAGATCGGCTAAATACTTCGTCCAATCCGCGTGCATTTCATCAAGAAGCAATGTTACATCTTCCAGCGTGAGTCCAGTTGGAAAGAGTTGCGAGATGCTTTTTTCGCGGATACCGAAGCGGTATAGCCACATCAGTCGAGCCGAGGCCAGATGACCAAATAAGTCCAATGCTTTTTGGTAAGCAGCCGAACTACGCTGCTCCATTGGCACTGACTCAAACGAAGCGAGAGCTTTTTGATGGACATCCTTTTCATAGGAAAACCAACGGCGATAACGATCAATCATTGGATTATTCATAGTTGCTTTGCTGATAAGTAAATGAAATTCGTTTATTGCGTTTGTCTCGGAGGTCCGAAGCCAAGAGGTACTTTGTCTAAATCCGCTTCAGTCCAGGGCACCTTACGACTGGCTGTCATGCCGCGAATCTCTTTGACATCTGCCGCCGCAACCGCTGAGGCTGTGTGCCCCCATTCGCGACGAATGTACGTCAGTACCGCTGCAATTTGATCGTCTGAAAGCGCTGGAGGTGGCATTAAGCCAATCGCTCCTTCTTTGCCTGCGATTAAAATGCGAATCGGCAGTACGGCACTGCCCGTGACATATTTTGATTGTACCAGCGGTGCGGCAATTTTTTCTTTTCCTAGCCCGTCGGGTTGATGACAGGCCGCACAGATTTGGTTGTACACGTCGCGGCCTGCCGCAAATCTCTTTTCCTCATCTGGCGTTAACTTTGCCACCTCAGGTGGTAAATCTGGTTTGCCTGGCCAAGTGACGCGTGAAGCGATGCGTTTGGCTATCGTTGCCAAATCTGTGGAGGAGTCTTTGAGCAAAGCTGTCAATGCTGCTGGTTCGCGCGAAAAAGCCATTGGAGGTACCGCAGGCGGACGTCCTGGCGCGGTTGCTGCAACAGGAATTGCGGCAGCTCCTCCGCCAAGTGTAGCGGGCCTGCCGCCTCCGCTGCGGCCACTTGGAGACAATCCGAAGTCAACGCCACGCAAAATGGCAAGGCGTTGTTCGCTTTCACGTTTTGCATCGGCTGCAAGGTCAAGAAGCTTTTGTGTTGCAGCTGGATTGCGTGCTTTGCTGATCGCACCGGCTAACATCTCGGTGGCATCCTTCAAAGGTTTTCCTTTTAGCACTTGATTCAGCATTTCTGTCTCTTGCCCGCTCAATCCGCTGATAATGACATCTACCAGAATTGGATCTGCCCCCCATTTTTCAAGCAAATCGCTGAGCGGCTTGAACCGCGCGGCAGGGGGCAATGTGCCGAGCGAAGCGGCGAGTTGTCGAAGCACGCTGTAATTCTTTTCCTCCTGCATTTTCAACACCGCCGCCGCAACCGCATGCTTCGGGTCTTTTAGCCATCGTTCCGAAATCCGAATTGCCGCCGTGCGAACGTCTGGCGACGAATCGCTGAGTGCCTGAGTGACGGTTGCAGGTTCAATCGCCTCCAACCCGTCCAGCGCCCAAAGAGCGTGCAATTTTGTGCGGTAATCTGCGGCTTTTAAGGCTAATTCATTCAAGGCGGGTGCGACGGATTTATCGCCACGTTCGACGATTAACTGCTGCGCCATATCGCGACGCCATCCGTTTGGATGAGACAACATTTCGACTAACTTGGTGGTTGTTTCTTTATTCAGTGCAGGCACCGCTTCGCGCTTGGTAGTTTCATGAACTACGCGATAGATGCGACCTAATCCTACAGGTAATTCCAGCTTGCGTTGCTTGATGTAATCGCGCAGGTAATCGGTTTGATATTGGCCGTCCTGCACTACGCCGCGATACATATCCACAATGTATAACGTGCCATCGGGGCCTCCGGCTAAATTGACGGGTCGAAAACGCTCATCGGTCGAGGCGACGAATTCCCCTTGTTTATAGGCATCACGTGCGCTTAATCGCCCGGAACCATCATCGCTGATGATCAGGCGATGGACGAGATTGCCCGTGCTGTCTGTGATAAAGGCATTGCCCTGTACTTCTTTGGGCAATTGATCTCCGCGAAAGATGACCGGCGAGCCAGCCGCAGAATAGGTTGTGATCGTTCCATCAGAGCGCAGGACACCATCACGATAGCCACGATTGACGCCACGCGTCGGGCGGATCGGCCAGGTGGCAGTATCTTTGCGCCCAATCAGTTCTTCATAGGCTCCACGCGTTCGCACCAGATTCGGATTTCGCATGAAGTAATTTGCCGGAACGGCATCCACAAATAGCGGTTGTTCGTTCCAGTTGCGATAAATGCGGCCAGCATCATCCATTGATGCGCCCCATTGCCCACGGCTGAGCGTTTGTTTCGCCTCAAACTTCCCGTTCTTGAATCGGTAATACCAATCGTGTTCGGATGTATAAATCCAGTTATCCATCCCCCAGAGCAAGCTGTTGGCATTATGTTCCAGATTGCCTTCGGCCCGCCCATAACTGTCGTTCAGCTTTTCCTTGGTGTCTGCTTTTCCATCGCCATCGGTATCCCGTGCCAGCCAGAGATTCGGTGGTTCACCGACCAGCACGCCACGCTCTAAAACCTTCAGCGCGCGGGGCAGCACCAGGCCATCCAGAAATACCGTTCGTTTGTCCATCCGCCCGTCATTATTAGTATCTTCCAGCAAAACAATACGTCCGGTTGGCTCACGCGAATCCTTGCCTGATTCGTCAGGCATGAAGCCCGGCATTTCGATAATGTACATCCGACCATCTGGCCCAAAATCCAAAGCAATCGGGTCTTGCACTAAAGGTTCGCTGGCAACTAATTCGAGCCGATAGCCCGGAGCCAGATGGATTGTTTTCATTGCCTCGTCTGGTGAAAGGACGGGCGAGTTTTCCGTTACCTGTTGCACGGGTAAAGGCCAGGTTTGGTCTTGCTGCCCGGATTTACAAGCTGAAATCAAAAGGATCAGGGCAACGAAGAAAATGCTGAATGCAGAACGAGAGGGCTTAGTGTATCTCATGCAGTTTTGTGTGCAGAACTGCCGTGTGGGCAGTCGGTGTTTTGCCGACCTCTGGATGTAAAAGTCGGATTTATTTGGTTGGTTCAAGCAACGGAAAGATCTGCTTGAACAGATACTCTTTTATTTCCCGATCCAGGAGTCGAGTGTTCTGACCTGTGTCAGGAGTTTTATCGTTTGTAGTTGCGTTTGTGTTGAATGCGACAATGTAAGCGGTGCGCGTATCTGGACGCAAATAGAAATGAGCAATAAAGCCATTCTGATCGCCACTATGCCCAATAAAATGCTGGTTGAAATTGTCTTCGATGAAGAAGCATAACCCCATCGCATCGCTCCGATGATCGCCATCGTTGGCAGTCGGCAAGATTTTTATTTGCGGTTGCCACATCTCTTCCAGCGAAGATCGCTTCAGCACTCCGTCGTAAGTTTGTTGTTGTTGCTTATCGCGACTGCCCATTAGGAAGTTGAGGTACTTGGTCATATCCGTCAGCGGCGCATTCAATCCGCCATTTGAAACGGTGATGCCTGTATCCACATCGAATCGAGCGGGTGATAGTTTACCTTTCTCAAGGTAATAGCTATGCGACCGATACTTCAGCAAATGGTATGGCGTGGTATCGAAATAGCTGCGATACATTTCCAGCGGCTTGAGAATGTTTTTATCTATGTACACCTCGTAATCATCTTTGGTCAGTGCTTCAATCACGCGGCCCAGAAAAACTATCCCCGGATTGGAGTAGCTATGTTTGCTGCCTGGTGGAAATTCAATTTCAGTGTACGGCATCATCGCAACTAGCTGTAACCAGTGCTGCGGTTCGTGGGGATGCCAGTCTTTATTGCCACCCCACGGCCACGTGCCGTTGCGAAATCCAGCGCTGTGCGACATCAATTGCCGAATCGTGATGTCTTCCATCTTGCCAAAACGGTTGTGGACAGCGCTTAGTTCAGGCACGTATTTGACAATTGGATCGTCCAGCTTCAGTAACCCCCGATCTCGAAGTTGCATAATCGCAATCCCCGTGAATGTCTTTGTGATCGAAGCCCAATGGTAGATCGTGTTTTCATCTACCGCGCGCTTTTGTTCCAAATGGGCCAAACCGTAGAATTCTCGTGCGATCATCTGATTGTCATGCAACAGCACGAAACTGCTGCCGACAATGCCATGCTGCCTCAGTTTCTGTTTATAGAACGATTTGAATGACGGATAGGCCGCCGCAAATTGCTTCATCGGTTGTGCATTGATCGAAATCATAAGAGGCATCAGGCAAAAACAGATTAGCGTTCTAAATTTCATAGTTAGAATTGAGGGAGGAAGAAAAAAAGCCCTTCGCAGAAATATCATCATCTGCGAAAGGCTGTTTACTACGCTAATTTTGTTTAGTCAACTAACGCCCGCTCCGGCTGGATTCGCCGCGCCTGTTTGTGCTTCGCGTTGGAGTCGTACTTTCGACACGACTGCTTGGAAACAGTTCTGTGATGGGATACCACACACCTTCGGCGGCAAAGGGAACATACTCAAAACCACGTCCAAACGGATCATCATTTCGCACGGTCATGTAATTGATTCCGAGCGCAGAATAAATTGTTGCCGCGATGTCTTCGTATTGTGTCGGGCGTCCCTGTGACCATCCGGGCGTTTTTACTCCGGCACCCGTTTCATCGGTTTCCCCAATTACTCGACCACCAACCACGCCACCGCCTGCCATCACAGCAAATTGTTGGAAGTAATGATCGCGCCCGTTTTGTCCCGATGGTTGTCCGACAGTTCTTCCAAATTCGCCCATCGCGACAATCAACGTTTCATCCAGCAAGGTGCCACCGCGTGTCCCCGGTTGTGCGCTCAGGTCAGAGATCAGGTTTGCTAATCCTGCATCAAGTCCCGCGCACATCCCATGCAAGCGCGAAGGATCAGCCTTGTCATAAATGTCATCGTGGTGATCCCAACTGCCGTAATTAATTTGCACGTAACGAGTGCCTAAATTGGCCTTCAAAATATTCCGGGCCACGATACACGAGTTGCCAAAGCCTGTGTCACCAAAACGAGTTTGATCTTCAGTTGTGAACTTGAATGCGTCATCCACCGCTGTGTTGTACATCATCGCCTTGGCATTGTTGTAGAACGATCCCATCGAAGTTACGTCACTGCCAAGCGGTGAGTTATTGCGCAACGTGCCGTCAATGGCTTGTAAGGCAGCATAGCGATAATCGAATTTTGTTTGGCCATCGGAGTTGGAAAGATTACCTAACCCTGTGGACGCCGCAGTGACATCAAAGGGCGTGTACAATCCATCAAAATATCCAGCCCCAACCACACTGCCACCTGTGTTCAGCGAAACGAAGCCCGGCAAGACTTGCCCTGACTTGCGCTCAGATTCAAATTCAGATGCAACCACACTGCCGATATTCGGCGCGATTTTGCCGAGGGCTGAACTTGGGCTTCGTGCAATCTGCGTCCAGGTTTGTTGCAATGGATGCACTAATGCCGGCGCGACTAAATTGCGCACGATGCCCAAGCGGGTCGTGAGCATTTCTGCTAGCTTAGGCATCAATCCTTGTGGGAACGAAATGCCGTTGTAGGTGGTCGGGTTAAAGTCAGATGGCGTCCAGGTGCCGACTTTCAAATCGAAAGTATCCACGTGGCTGGGCGCACCTGTCAGCAAGATGAAGATGCAATTACGCGCCGTATTCTTGAGATGCAGATCAACCGTGGGCGCTGCCACAACCTTTGAGGTAAGCATCGGCGCAAGAAAGCTGCCTGTGATCCCTGCGCCTGCCAGTTTGAAGAAACTGCGTCGTCCGAGCATCGGGCCGGTTAACGGCGAATTGACCCCACGTTTAGGGGTGCAGACTTCGCATTTATGTCCGTAGTGATGATGGTTTGTCATGAAAAACTCCCTTGATTACGTTTCAGATTCTGACCCGACGGGTTAATAGTTAAAGATGAAATCCACTTTATTCAGCAGCGTCCATTGCACGGCTTCGGTTGCATCCCGGCGCGAATACGATGTGAAGAGCGGCAATAACGCATTGGTTTCGTCGGTGGTTGGATTTCGTGACAACGTATTCAAATACAGCTGTGTGATGATGTCCTGCGAAGTCAGGCTGGCATTCGCAAGTAATTTCGAGACAGTAGAATTCGCGTTGTTCTGATGAATCCGCGTCATCACAAACGAGTTATTCATCAGATTCAATGCCTGTTGGATCGAAGGCTCCAGCGAACGAGGTTTGACGTCACGATCTCCGCGCACGAATGAATTCAGGAAGTTGGCGGTGTTGCCGGTGCCGCGCGGTTCGGCGGTATCGGGTAATTGCATCGCCCAATTCACCGCCCAGGTGTTGTTGCCAAGCGTGTCCCGCAATTGATATGAAGCTCCGATTCCGGTTGCGGTCATGATTGCGTCGTGAACCTCTTCGGCATCCATTCGTCGGACATACTTGCGTGCATAGTACGGAACCATCGCCAGGCTCCAATTGCCGGGATATTGCGATGACAGTTGATAGGCACTGGATTTGACGATGGAGGCAATCAACGTCCGCAGGTTGAAATTGCTCTGAATGAAATTGTCTGCCAGCGATTCCAACAATTGCGGATTGGCAGGTTGGATCGTCCAGCCGCTGGGCAATGTTGCATTGGGATCAAGGCGATCCGGGTCAAACGTATTTGACGGAGAAACCAGCGCCTCCACCATGATTTTTTCCCAGATGTAATTTACCGCCGCCCGAGCAAATTGCTTGTCCGCCGTCAGCAATCGCGCCATTGCCTGCCGCCGATTCTCGCCTGTATTTACACCGCCGTTGCCATTCAAAATATAGCGCGGCGCAACTGAGGTCTTGCCACTCGTCATTTCCCGATCAGGCCGATTGCCCGAATTTGTATTCAGGTTATATTCCCCTGTGGTCAATTCAGAGACGATGAATTTGGCGTAGTTGGGCTGAGCAGAAAGCACCTGCCGTTGCCGCTGTGTCCGGGCATAAAATGCAGACATTCCCCACGCTTCTTCGCGTGTGCGCTTCGATCCCCATAAATTTACCGTGTCCAAATGCCCGCGTCCGCTATGACAAAGCAGACAATCCAGCGCGTTAATGCCAAGGAACATCGCTGCCGTGTTCACTGCTGTCCCGTCCATTGTGTCTTGTCCGGTGCGTGGCCCCATTGGAATGGTGCCACCAACAATAAAATTAGTTTCGCCTGCAACGAAGTTATCGCCGTTGTTGGCAATCATTTCCGTTGCCATTTGGGCATAACTTTTATTGCTGGAAATGGAGTTTTTGATGTAGGAATAAAACGCATCACGCCCGCCCGTGAAGCGGTTGACGTTCGTTGCACGCGCTGTGTTTTTGAATAGGTCCCCAAAGAACATTGTCCATTTGTCTATAAATTCGGGCGTGCCGATTAGTGAATCAATCAAAGCATCCCGCTTGTTGACGTTGGTGTCTTTCAGGAAGTTCGTCACGGCATCGGCAGACGGAATGCGTCCGGTCAGATCAAGATAGGTGCGTCGGATAAATTCTGCGTCTGAGCAAATCGCCGCAGACATAATGTTGTCCTGCGCCATTTTGTCGAAGAGAATCGTATCAATGAAATTTTTGCGGGGAATGGTTTGCGGGTTGACCAATTGCGTGGCTTCGGTTGCGAACGCTGCTTCACGGCTGAATTTTTCTGTCGTTCTGACCAGTTCTGCACGGTGTCGCGCCAATGCCTCTTTAGCCGTTTCTGGTTTTTTCAGGAATTCACAATCATCCTGTCGAATGGGATGTCGCCTGACAGCCGCGTCTGCTTCTGCTTTGGCAGTGGTGGCACGATTGAGTTGAGGCTCTTGGGCTGCAACGCCACGAATGAAGTCCTGTACAACAAAAAGCGAAGCAGCGGCAAAGATCAGAGCAATACATTTTTTCAGCGATTTTCTCATCGTTGAAGCGCGATCAGGCATACAGATATCCTCCTGAATTTGATCAATCCTAATTAGTCTTAAATAAAAGGGCTTTTGTGTCTCTCAGCCGTTTCAAGCGAACTTGTGAATCCTCTCTCAGCACCAGAGCAGGAGAGGATGTGATCAGACATAAGAGTCCCGCTCGGCAACTTTGGTCGGAAAAAATACAGAAAAATTTGAACGTGCAAGTGACTGTCTTTCGATTGCGGACATCTGCATCCCAAAAACGGACACCTCCCGCCGATACTGACTTTCAATTATGCAGGTAATCTGCTTGTTCATTGGGGTTAATGGAACGAAGCGTGTGGCATTGAATTTGAGTTAAAGAACTCTGTTAGCTCGAAGCGTTGTATCCCTGCTGCCCTTTGAGCACAAACCGGAGGGGATTTATGACTGACACAGTAATGCCACGCGTTTTGATTGCAGATGACCAACAGGATGTTCTGGTCGCGTTACAATTGCTGCTCAAAGGTGAAGGCATCTCGACCGAATTGGCGACATCGCCCGGCGCGGTTTTGGAGAAAGTTGCTTCATCAAGTCAGCGAGGGCAGGACTACGACGTGCTCCTGATGGACATGAACTACGCCCGCGATACGACTTCGGGGCGTGAAGGCTTGGATTTGCTCTCAAGCATCAAGGCACTCGATCAAGCATTGCCTGTTGTGGCGATGACGGCCTGGGCGAGCATTGATCTGGCGGTCGAGGCAATGCAGCGCGGTCTGGGTGATTTCGTCCAAAAGCCCTGGAACAATGCGCGGCTGATTCATGTGTTGCGTGAACAACTAGCCGTTGGCAAACGAAAACGCGCGACCAGAAATGAAATGATCGAAGCGCGTGCGATCCAACAACGTTTGATCCCACGAGAATCTTTACAGCTAAAAAACTTTGATTTTGCTTGCTTGTGGCAACCTGCTCGTGAGGTCAGCGGTGATTACTGCGACGTGACGCCACTGAATGATCGCTATGTCTCAATCTGTATCGGAGACGTTTCTGGGAAGGGACTGCCCGCCGCATTGCTCATGTCAAATCTGCAAGCAGTCGTCAAAGCCAATGAAGCTGCGGGGATGTCGCCGCAGCAGCTTGTTACACAGGTCAACCACATCATCAGTCAAAATGTCGCTGCAAACAAATTCATCACCTTTTTCTATGGCATAGTTGATACCGTAGAGCACCGTTTTACCTTCACAAATGCCGGGCATAATGCGCCATTGCTGCTGCGCAAATCAGGGGGCGTTGAATTTTTGAGAGAGGGCGGCACAATCCTGGGGGTTTTACCCGATCAGGAATTCACGCAAACCACCGTTGCGCTGGAAGTCGGGGATCGTCTGTTACTGTATACCGATGGAATTTCGGAAGCTGTGAATGCGGCGGGCGAAGAGTTTGGCGATCAACAGCTTGCGCTGATTGGACAATCGTATTCAGATTTCCGCCCAACGGATTTGTTGCGAGAGATTCATCAGGCGGTCACGGCTTTCCATCAACAGGAAGAGCAGGATGATCGAACAATGATTGTGATGCAGGTTCTCCCCACAGGTTGTTAACGGAATAGTTTCAAATTTCGTCCTCCATATTTGGGATATGTCTGCTTATAAATCCAAGAAGGAGTATCACGATGAAAAGCCTGCTTTTTGTACTTAGCCTGATGTTTTGCCTGATGCCCGCCGTAGCGCAACCCTCAGAAGCCTCTCAGAAAATTTCTGTCACTACCACGGATGTTATTCCTTTTGAGAATGGCATTTCCGTGTTTTTGAAAGACACTTTTGGCGAAGTAGAGGTGGAAGGATGGGATCGCAATGAGGTGGAAATCCGTCTGCTGCGCAGCACACAAAAGAAATACACTGTAGAGGCCTCGGCAAGTCAGGCTCGCCGTCTGGAAAAGATTAAACTTGCCATCACCAACGATGCTTCTGGGAAATTATTGATAGAAACCAAAAACATTCCCTTCCTCGTAAAAAATAATTTGGAGCTGAGGTATCAGGTGAAAGTTCCGCAGGCCATTTTGTTGAAGGTCAAGCACAGCATCGGCGAAGTGCAAATCAGGAACATCGTGGGTGACATCGAAGCCACCTGCAAAATCGGGGAAGTCACGTTGGAATTGCCGGAAAAAGAGCGTTACGACGTTGATGCACGCGCAAAAATTGGGGATGTCACCTCAGACTTTGGCGGGCAGTACAACCGTCAAAAACTGGTTGGTGCAAAGCTCACTGAAGAAGCGAATCGCAGCGAACCACATAAATTATATTTGCGCGTTGGCATCGGTGAAGTGACAGTGAAAAAGCTTGAATCGCCAAAGTAATGTGTTCTCCGATTGGTCTAGGCAGGGAATTAGTTTTTATCGGCGAAACCTGTAACGTTATTTTATCACTTACTTGAAGCTGTATTGATTTTCGATAACCCAGTAGGAGAACTCCATGCAAATCTTGCTACAAGACTTTCGCTATAGTCTTCGTCGTCTGCGTAAAAGCCCAGGCTTTGCTGCGATTGCGATTCTGTCGCTTGCGCTAGGCATCGGTGCTAACACGGCAATCTTCAGCCTTGTCAACACGGTCTTATTTCGTCCTTTGCCGGCGGTGGATGCGCCAGAGCAACTGGTTACTCTTTATGGAACGCTGAGTAATAATTTCGGGGATACAATTTATTCGTATCCCAATTACAAAGATTTCCGCGACCGGAACGAGGTTTTTTCCGGCTTACTGGCGTATCGCTTTGTTCCGATGAGTCTGAGTCATCAGGGCAATAGTGAGCGGATTTGGAGTTATCTCGTTTCTGGGAATTATTTCGATGTGCTGGGCGTTAAGCCGCTGCTTGGTCGGACGTTTCAAGCGGATGAGGATCGCACGCGTAAGTCGCATCCGGTTGCGGTTATGAGTTATGGGACGTGGCAAAAACGATTTGCTTCAGACCCTGGTATCGTCGGGAAAACAGTTCTCATCAACGGTAATAACTTCACCATCGTTGGTGTTATGCCAAATGATTTTGTTGGGACAGAAGTAGCTTATACACCAGAGTTTTTTGTCCCATTTATGATGGCTGAGATCATTGAGCCTGGGAACCGATATTTGGATTGTCGCGATTGCGACAACATCTTCGTCACCGGAAGATTAAAACCAGGTATCACCCGCGAACAAGCGAACGCTTCGTTGCAATCTTTGATGCAGCAGATGGCCAAGGAAAATCCAAAAGAGAACGAAGGCCGTGGCGTGAAAGTGCTGTCAGTGGGCCTGTTTTTACCAAGTATCCGCAATGGTGTCATGAGCTTTTCCTGGATTTTAATGGCGGTCGTCGGACTGGTTTTGCTCATTGCCTGTGTGAATTTGGCGAACCTTTTGTTGGCGCGGGCAACGGAACGTAAAAAAGAAATCGCGGTTCGACTGGCATTGGGCGCGAATCGCTGGCGGCTGATTCGTCAATTGCTGACGGAAAGTTTGTTGCTTTCAATTATGGGCGGTGGTTTAGGCGTGTTGTTGGCGTTCTGGATCAATGATTTCGTCGCCCGAATCAGCCTGCCAATGGATGTCAAGCTGACGTTTGATTTGCGAATTGACGGGCGTGTCCTGATATTTGCAATTGGAGTTTCATTGCTGACCGGCCTGTTGTTTGGTCTATTGCCTGCACTGCAAGCAACCAAGCCTGAATTGGTGCCTGCGCTGAAAGACGATCCCTCCGGTGGAGGAGTTCGTCGCTCTTTCGTCCGAAATTCGCTGGTAGTCGCACAAATGTCTCTCTCTGTTCTGTTGTTAATTTGTGCCGGGCTCATGGTTCGGAGCTTACAGGCTGCACAAAAAATGCGACCGGGTTTCAATCCTGAAAATGCGGTGGCGATGACGTTTGATGTGGGGTTGCAGGGGTACGATGAAGCGCGAGGCCGAGCCTTTCACAAACAGGTTTTGGATCGGGTGCGTAGTTTGCCGGGCGTGAAATTTGCCTCCCTGGTATCGTCCCTTCCTCTCGCTCTGAATTTCAACAACAGCACGATTTACATTGAAGGCCAGCCTCCCGCTAGTTCGGCAAAACAACCACTCGCTGTTGCAAATTCCGTAATGCCTGATTATTTCAATACGATGAGCATCGCTTTGCGCGGGCGTGATTTTACTGAGCGGGATAAAGACCGTGAATCCAGAGTCGTGATTGTGAATGAAACTTTTGCCAAGCGCTTTTGGCCCGGCCAGGAGGCGATTGGCAAGCGCTTCAACTTCAGTGGGCCAACCGATCCGCTTTGGGAAATTATTGGGATTGCCGGTGATGGAAAATATGAGTCCCTCGGAGAAGAGCAAAAGATTGCCTTTTATCGCCCAATGATGCGCGACTATACAACCTGGACTTCACTGGTTGCTCGCACCAATGGCGATCCAGTGCCAATCATCAGCTCCATCCGCAACGAAATCCGAAGCCTTGATGCAACGCTGCCAATCTCAGGCGTCAAAACGTTACAGGAACACATGAATGTGCCTCTCTTTCCGGCCCGCGTCGCCGCTACAATTCTAGGGAGCTTTGGCCTACTCGCCCTCATTTTGGCTGCGATTGGAATATACGGTGTGATGAGCTATGCCGTCTCGCAGCGAACGCGCGAAATTGGCATTCGGATGGCGCTGGGTGCTTTAAAGGGCGATGTCCTGAAAATGGTTGTCGGACAAGGGCTGAAGCTTGTTTTGATCGGCGTTTTGATCGGCCTTGGCTCTGCGTTATTCCTGACGCGTTTTCTCTCTGCGGTTCTTTATGGCGTGAGTGCGACTGATGTCATCACTTTTGTGACGATTCCTGTTTTGCTGGCATTGATTGCTTTGCTTGCCTGCTACCTCCCGGCTTATCGGGCTGCACAGGTAGACCCAATTAAGGCTTTGCGATATGAGTGATGCGCCGACACCTTATTGGTAGGCGATGATAGGGCTGGAAATCTCAAAATTTCCAATGGAAAGAAGAGCTTCCAGCCCTATTTTTCATCCTCCGATGCCATTACTTCATGCTAATGCGTACGGGGTTCGCGGCCTTGTCATCTACGATCAATTCAATCGTAACTTCACCGCGTCCTGCCAGTGCTTTGGGTAACCTAACGTTGATCTGATCCAGCCCAATAAATTGCCCTTGTGGCCCGGCATATTCGACTTGAGCTTCAATACCAGCAATCAAAACTTTCACATTCGCAAGGGAACTGCGATTCCGTAGTCCTGTGGCATACAAGGTCAGGAATGCCGGATCGTTGCTGACATCTATCGGATTGGCAAGAAATCGTCCCGCCGTTGCATCGAATCGTGCGACGACGCTTCTGACCTGCGAATTATCAGGACGCACATAAATGACCTCTGCGGCGGCTACTCCTTTACCCGTAGCGTCTGCCGAAAAGATACCCGGCGCGACTCCACTGATATTCAGTAAGCCCTTTGTTTCAACTCCATCCCGATTGGTGATCGTGACGGTTGCGATGCCTTCTGCCAGTCCAGACGGAATCTGATAATTGATCTGATTCGGGGAAACAAAGAACAATGGCGCATCCATTTCCCGCCCTTTGCTATCGGTGATTTTAACTTGAGAGCCGCCCAACAAGATGGGTAAGTGGTCGCCATTGGCAGCCTCAGTGCTCAGCGCCAGATTTGTGCTGAAGACAGAGGCAATCGAATCTGCTGCCAACTCTCCACCCAGATAATTTGCCGCGATAACGTTCGCTGCGGCGCGTCCTGCCAGCGTAATCGTGGCATTGGCGTAATTCGCCGCAGGCAAGCCTTGCGCATAGGCGTTGGCCAGTTCACGCGGGACAAGGCTGTCGCCAAAGCTGATTTGGGTTGTTGTTTCTCCGTCACCTGCCAGCGGCATAAATCGAACGTTCAGCACCGTCCTTGTGCCCGCCACGATGGATTGTCCCACCGGCATTGCCAGTGCCAGTCCAACGCGCCCAGTTGCCAGTTCGGTGCGATTGATGCTGATGTTGGCACCGCCAGCTCCTTCGCCCGCCGTGGCATCCAGAAAACGTAACAACCTGGCGTCGTAGTTGAGGCTAAAAGAGAGGGCGTTTTCATCTCCCACTGAATCAAGCTCGATTCGTAATGTATTGACCTGATCCCGCCGGAAGCTGGCACTCGCGGCCCTGATGGTTCGTTGCGCTTCTGGGGCAAAGGCTTCGATTACGGGTGAAGCCCCAGGTAAACCTGGTGCGGGCTGGATCGGGCCACCGGCTACCACTACGGCATCCATTCCTGAAGCATAGCGGCCTGTCTGCACCCAATCTGTAATCGTGATTTTGCCATCGCCTTTGGTTTCTTTGGGAGCGCAATCCACACGTTGAAATTCGCTGCCAAGCGCGGCCTTATCCAGGCCAACAAAGAAGCGACCCGCTTGCACCCAATCCTGAATCGTGACCTTGCCGTCATTGTTGCCCAAGGGACGTGGCGCTACGTCACCTTCATAACCCGTCAGTTTCTCAATCGTAAAATTCAATGCGTTGGAAGTTCCGCCCCCCGGCGTTGGATTGAAGACTGTCACCACAGCGGTTCCAAAATCTGCAATATCCGCAGCCGTGATGGCAGCTTTAAGTTCCGTGCTGGAAACAAACGTCGTGCTTCGATCAGTCCCGTTCCATCGGACAACAGAACCGTTTGGCCCAACAAAGCCAGTCCCTTTTACCGTCAAGGTAAAGGCGGGGAGTGTGTTGTAGGTGGAGGGAGGATCAAGACTGGTGAGCGTCGGCAGCGGATTGTTGATGGTGAAAACGGCGGTGTTTGATGTCCCGCCCCCTGGTGAGGGATTGGCAACTGTGATGTTGGCCGTTCCCGCTGCAACTAAATCCGAGGCCAGAATCGTGGCGTTTAATTGCGTGGCATTGACAACGGTTGTGGCGCGGTCGGTGCCATTCCACTTCACTTTTGAAGTGCTGATAAAGTTCGTGCCGTTCACCGTGAGGGTGAAGCTGGCGCTGTCTTTGAGAATTGAAGTCTGGCTCAAGGTTGTGATAGTTGGAACCGGGTTGTTAATGGCTAAATTCAGTGAACTGGTAGTGCCTCCGCCCGGTGTTGGATTGAAGACCGTGATCGCCACTGTCCCGGTATTGGCAATGTCGCTTGCTGTGATGGTGGCTTTTAATTCAGTCGCAGAAACGAAGGTTGTGGTTCGATCTGAACCATTCACGCGGACGACCGAACTGCCAACAAAATTTGTTCCGCTGACAGTGAGTGTAAATTGTGCTCCGCCAACAATGACTGTAGGCGGATTGATGCTGGCGAGTGTGGGGACGGGGTTCGTTTGCAAAATCGTGAAATCCACTTCACCAGAAAGCCCACCAGCAGGTGTTGGGTTAAATACTCGAACTTTGGCCGTGCCCGCTGTCGTAACGTCACTGGCCAGAATTTGCGCCGTGACTTGCGTCGAAGAGACAAAGGTCGTCACACGGTTTTCCCCGTTCCACCGCACCACAGAATTGGGCACGAAGCCTGTGCCATTGACCGTCAAGGTGAATGTGCTGTTTCCCGTTGCGATGTTATTTGGCGAGAGACTGGTAATCGTTGGCGTCGGATTATTGATCGTGAAGGTACTCGCTGCTGTCGTACCACCGCCCGGCGTTGGATTGAAGACCGTCACCTCGGCTGTTCCTCCATTTGATAAATCAGAGGCGGGAATCGTAGCCGTTAACTGAGTCGAGCTCACAAAGGTAGTTGCCCGATCAACCCCATTCCATCGAACTTTTGAAGTGCTGACGAAGTTTGTGCCGTTGACCGTCAATATAAATCCCGCGCTGCCCGTGGTTGCGGACGTCTGGCTTAGACTGGTTAGGGTGGGGAGTGGATTATTGATCGTCAAGGTCTGTGCTCCGGTTGTGCCCCCGCCCGGCCCCAGGTTCGTCACCGTGATGTTCAGCGTGCCTGCATTTGCGATTTCTGCTGCTGCCAGATTGATTGTCAGTTTGGTGGGATTCACAAAGCTTGTCGAACGATTCACTCCATTGACTTGCGCAATCGAAGCGTTCACAAACCCCGTCCCATTCAATGTCAAAGTGAATCCGGCGCTTCCGGCGATCACCGAAGCCGGATCAATTGAAGTGAGTGTCGGCACCGGATTGTTGATCGTAAAATTCAGCGCGCTGGTTGTCGCTCCCCCCGGTGCTGGGTTCGTCACTGTGACATTTGCATTGCCCGCAGTCGAAATGTCTGCGGCTGAAATTGTGGCTGTCACCTGCGTCGAGTTGACCAAAGTCGTAGGTCTGGCAACGCCATTCCAGTTCACGATGGTGGTGTCATTAAAATTGGTTCCATTGACAGTCAGCGCAAATGTTGCGCCACCCGCCGTTGCCGAGGTTGGGGCAATGCCAGTCAAGGTTGGAATCGTATTGTTGATCGTGACAATTGTCGTGGCCGATGTGTCAGGTGCAGGCAGAACCGTGGTATCCGCACCGACGATTTCAATTCCAACTGGTTGATTGCCATAGCTCAGTTGCGTATTCAATCCAACTTTGAGGATGGTAAAACTTAACGTCGCAAGTTGCCTGACGCCAGCGCTGACAGTGTTGGGGCTGGGCAATGCGATGGCGAATCCCAGACGACCTTGCGCCGCTTGCAGGTTATTGAAAAGCAGTGTGCCTCCGCTCACGCCTGAACCGATTGCCGCACTGGGAGTGCCAAGCGCAGCGGGGTCAAAATTCACGCTGAAACCAAATGCGTTTTCATTGCCGACGGCCTCATATTCAAGCGAAAGATTCAACGTGCTGCCGACGATGCTGGTTTGCACAATGCGTAAATCTCTCGCCGCTTCTGGTCGGGCTGGCGACGCTCCAAGTGGACCAGTTGGGCCGCCAGCGCCAACCAGCGGATCAACGCCTGTTGCATAACGACCTGCTTGAACCCAATCAGCAACGGTCATTTGTCCGTCGCCTTTCGATTCCTTTGGCGCAACATCCGCACGTTGAAATTCAGCGCCAGCTTTAGGAGTTTCGACGCCTGAAACAAAGCGCCCAATCAACACCCAATCGGTGATCCCTACAGCGCCTTTGCCTGCATTGGTTCGTGTCGAAACGTCGCCTTCATAGCCTCCGATTGGGACATCATTCATTGCGCCGCGCACGGAAAGAAACAGCGAACTGCCCAGGGCAAAGACCAGAAAGGTGAGGACAACCAGGCGGGAGGCCAGGTTAGGGAAGGATTGCGTTTTTCGATATAGCATGGGTGAAACTCCCTCTGATTATTTTCAGTTTGAGGTTGCGTACGGAACTACGGGGTTTATTCCATCGTGAGGATGCACCTCGCCAACACCTTGTTCTCGTCACGCCAGATTATTGAATCGAAATCCTGACAGGATTGGTGAATAACCCGTCAATTTCGAGTTCTACTGTACAGTCTCCGCGCCCCGCTAAGCCGGGCGGAAGACGTAAATTGATTTGGTCGAGGCCCACATATCTACCTTGTGGGCCAGCATATAAAACTTCGGCTTCAATGCCGCCGATTTTCGCTTTGACGGCGCTCAAGTCGCTGCGAAACTTCAACCCAGTGCCGTAAAGGATGAGGAAGGCTTGCTCGTCGGATCGAAGCGCTATCGGATTGGCTACGAACTGGTTTGAAATCGGATCGAATGCCGCGACCCGTTCATAGCTTTCCGTTCCGCCGTTGTGAATGCGTTGGACATCCGCTGCCGCCAGCCCCTTCCCACTTGCTTCCGCCGAAAATATTCCGGGTGCGACCTGCTCAATATCTATGACGCCTCGCGAAATCAGCCCGTCTTCATTGGTGATCGTGATCGAAGCCAATCCCTCGGTGAGGCCATTGGGGAGCAGATAATTGACCTGATTCGGTGAGACGAAAAAGAGCGGAGCAGCTTTTTCATTCCCGAATTGATCTTTGATCGTGACCGTGGTTCCCCCCAATGAGGTCGGCAAGGGCAGGCTGTTTGCAGCCAGAGTCGTATTGGCCAGCTTAGTGCCAAAAGCGGAGATGATGGATTCACTTGCGGCCTGTGTGCCAGTGTAGCTCGCCGCTGAAACATGGGCAGCAGCGCGTCCGCTGATCGAGAATTCCGTTTCGGTCAAAGCAAAATGCGGCAATTCGTTGGCGAACACATCCGATGCTGCACAGGCGACAACTTGATCGTTAAAGGTGAATCGAGTGGTTATTTCCGATTCGCCCCCCAGCGGGAAAAATTCAAGCGTCAATAATGTGATCTCTCCCGCCGGAAATGTTTGCCCGGCGGGCATCGCAAGCAGGAACCCAATGTTCCCGTTTGCGAGTTGCGTTGTATTTAAGGTCAGCGTGCTGCCTGGGAATTGTGCTGCTCGATAAAAACTCAGGAGCCTGGGATCGAAAGTAATGCTGAATCCCAATGCATTCTCATTGCCTAACGCATTGAATCGTATCGGCAATGAATTTACTGATCCTCGAATCATCGGATGACTAACGGCACGAATCGCGGCGCTTCCTTCTACTCGGCTGCCTGGATTCGCGCGAGCCTGAAGGGAACTGGAAAAGCTGGATGGCCCGCCCGCAGTGGCAATGGGATCAAGGCCCGCCGCATAACGCCCCGCCTGCACCCAATCCGTAATCGTAATTTTGCCATCGCCAGCTGTGGCTCTGGGGGCACAGTCTGCGCGTTGCAACTCTTCACCGGTTGCGATGCTATCTAGTCCTGCGACAAAGCGACCCATCTGTGTCCAATCCGCAATTGAGACCGAGCCATTGCCACTGGAACGGGGCGACACGTCTGCCTCCAAAGCCGCGCCGAGTTGAATCACTGCCAACGTGAACTGTGTCGTCTTTGTCGCATCACAGTTGTCAGTGGCTGTCACTGTCACAGTATAAGTACCCACCGGACCAGCATTTGAAATGCTGATGACGCCTGACGTTGGATTCACCACAAATGACCCGGAAAACCCCGGAGCAGAGGCCACAATGCTTTTCACTATGCCGTTATCATTGGGGGCTGCATTGGGAGAAAAATCCGTCGAATTGCCAAGATTAAGTGTGGCAAAGGAATAGGCTCCAAGCGATGGAGCGGTGTTGGAAGCAATCGTAACGGGGAGGCTCGTCGTAGCGCTGAGACCTCCAGTATCAGTAACAGTCAATGGAATGCTTGTTGCCCCCAGGCTTACGCCACATTCAACCGTGAGCTTGGCTGTAATGGTTCCATTTGAATTGGTAAGGTCTGCCAGGGTGATTCCGCTAGGCAACTCTCCGACTGTTACCGTTAAGTTCCCCATCGCTGTCTCTGCATCATTGACCGACGCAAGGGTGACAGTTTTACCTGTGCTGCCCTGCAAAATTGGAGACATCGGATTTGCCGTGATGCTCGGGGCGGTATTGGTGGAACAGGTATTCGGTGTGCAAACAGACCCCGGCGCGATTTGGGCGCGAATCGCATAATTCCGTGTGGTCACCAGATTGAACTGTGCACCACCCAGAAAGGAATTGTACGAACGATTTTGAATCGGTGCCGTGGTGTCTATACCCACAGGGAACACGCCGTCTTGAGGAACATGCGCAAACCCCACAACAAAATCCCCGGATGGGATCGTTCTGTTCGGAACTGGAAAAGTAATAAATTGATTTTTGGCGGTGGTTTTGATGGGGATTTCCTGCAACGCAAGCCCATCAATATTGCTGCTTCCAGATGAATTAAATCCCATCACCAATCGGTAATCCGTGCCAATTTCGACTGAGTTGGGAATGAATAATGTGATTGCCGTCAATGTGGCCGGATAGCTGGAAGGCGTAAGGCGATTCACGAAGTGAACCTGCGGCACACCGCTGAATCGGCTGGAGCTTTCAATCGAATTGTCATCTACCTGACTGACATATGCTCCATTGGGGATGACGGTGAAAATGCCGGATTTCGCCTCAACACAGTTGGTTTTGCTCAACGAAATCAATCCATTGACGGCCCCGGCTGGAACAGTCACCGTGATCTGGTTGTCACTGACAATGGTGAAGTTTGCATTTTGGTTATTCGCAAACTTGACCGTACTTACACCCGTAAAATTCGCTCCCGTAATTGTTACTGTTGAGCCAACAGCACCGATGACTGGCTGAATACCACTGATTGCCGGGCAGGATGAGCCGGGGGTGAGTGAAAACCTGGTATCGGAAATGTCGAAGAAGATATTGTTGGCGGCTTCGACCTTGATACGCGCCTGCGATGAGACCATTCCCGACGGAACGTTCACGTTTGCGCTGCCAGTATTAGGCACACTAGCCGCCAGCACCAATGGGAATGTCAGACCATCATCAAGCGAAAGAGAGATTTTGACGTTCTGGCAATTGATCGGCGCGATGTTGGTGCCGTTCGCGCTCCACGTGACGGTTTGTGTTGTGCCGCCTGTCCAACTGACCGAGGTATTCGGCGATGTCACTAAAAATGGCCCTGCATTTGCAACAGTCAAAAGCACTGCACCAGTATTCACTCCGCCGTGTCCATCGCGAATCAGGCACCGGAAATTCATCTCGCGCGCCACATTCGGCAATGCTTCAGCGGTCTTCAGCCCGAACACTTCGTCTGGTGGCACGTTCGCCTGATTGAGGATATACGTCAGGCTGGGAAAGGTTCGCGAGGGCGAAGCGGATGGCTGGAAGGGGCGAAACAAAGGGCCGACAGAACCGTCTGTGGTTGATGGTTTTGTGCCGGAATCAAGCTGTTCCCAGCTGTAGGTTAAATTGGGAATATCACCTGCATCTGGATCACTGCCAGTGGCGGTCAATGTGAAGGGCGTCCCTTTCGGGATGGTGTAATTCGCTCCGACATTGAGCGTCGGGGTTTGGTTTCCTGTGTTAGACGTGATGGCACAACTTCCAGCTCCGTTGACATTATTCAGGAAGGCTGAAATCTGCCCGTAGCTGCCACTGTGAAAATGGGGTGAAACGAACCAGACGATTGGTGTACACGCTTCCGCATAAGACATGATCGTCATTCCTGCAAATGATTCGTAAGCCGTATTCACCGGGAATTGAGAGCTGTTGCAGGCTGGGCTGGCTGTGTCGCTAAAGGTATGTCGCGCATTGAATTGATGCCCAATTTCGTGCGCTAAGGTGGCAAGGCCGTATCCCGTTCCTACTGGGCGAGAGCCACTAACCAAGGTGACACCGCCGCCTTTGTAGTTGTCGCTGCTGCAAACGACTCCGATATAGGCGAGACCTCCGCTGCCAGGGCTCAGCACCTGTCCCAGATCGTATTTTTCGATTCCGACTTTAGTCTCAAAAATGGAACGGATTTCATCCACCATTTTGAAGTTATCGCCATCCGTGAGTCCGTCGGGTTCTGCCGTGAATATTGCCCGATCTGTGTTTTCAGCCAAGACAAATCGAACTGACAGTTCCTTTTCATAAATCACATTCAGCGCATTCACCCACGTATTGAATGTTGCCACTGTTGTCGCTACTGAACCGCCCCCCAGCATTGGGTTATTCGTGTATTCAACCGTCGAAGCGAGAGCTAAACGATAGGTGCGGCGAATCGGGCCAATCGGAACGTTTTCAGAGCTTGTGGATTCAACCTGACGACTGCTGCGAACGTGTTTCCGTTCGTCCACCAGGCAGCGCAAATTATTCACCTGCTCATTGATCTGGCTGCCGAAATAGCTCACGTAGTAGTCCTGGTTGTCGTAGGCCAGAGGATGAATGCTGACGACCTGATTTTGATACAAGATCGTTGCGTGCAATCCTCGTGGCGACCAATCGCAACGCATGAATGCACCAGAATGATCTGCGGCTTCTCCGCGAAAACTCTTAATGCCCGTGTATTTGGATGCTAACGAGGTCGGCAAAACGGGAGATTCCTCTAACCGGAAGTTCGCAAAACTTCCATCGGGAAGCGGTAAGGTGAGCAGGGAATCGTTCGCTCCTTTGATTGCCTCCAATGGAGCTTGAGTAAGCTGTTGCATCAGCAAACTCCGATTCAATTTTAAGGTCCGATATGATCGAGCAATTGCTGTGCTTTCTGTGTTGGATCCAAATAATGAATCGCGGTTTACATCCTGCCAAAGCGTGCTGGAGGTTGTTGAGGGGGAGGCGGGTTGTTGCGCTTGAGCTTGTGCTTTGCGCTCAGCCGCATGAATAAAGGCCGCAGCCAATATCAGCAGGAAAGGAAGGACAGCAATGAGTGGTTTGTAAATGAACAATCGGGTAATCCCCAATAATAATTTATTATGCATTCACACCGGCATTTGGGGCTGGTTGTTAGTTAGTGTGCAAGTAATGATGCGATAGCGCTATTGTTGTTACTCGCATACCGTTTTTGTTTTTCCTGACCCGGCACCTGCCGTCAAGTCTCACATCTGCCTGGAAGGTTATTGAATATAGATTCTGACCGTATTGGACGCTTGTCCAGCAACGATGACCTCAAGGTTTACTTCGCCACGACCAGTCAACATCCTTGGCAGTCGCACGTTGATTTGATCAAGCCCGGCGTATTCTCCCTGCTTGCCTGCGTAATCAACTGGCAGGAGTACTTCGCCAATCTTCACCTTCACCTGATGTAAGTCCGCTCGTTGGCGTAAGCCTGTTCCGTATAAGGTCAGGAATAATTGATCGGAATCCTTGCCCCGCTCTGGGCCAAGGTCAATCGGAACCGCCGCAAATTTATTGGCTGCGGGATCGAAGCGAACAACCCGCTCGCTGGTTTGGTTTCCATTGTTCGTTACTCGAATGACATCCGCCGCTGCCCAGCCTTTGCCCGAAGCATCCGCCGAAAATATGCTGGGTGCGATTGTGTTGACGAGAATCGAACCACGAGCAACGGTTCCCGCACGGTTGGTAATTGTGACCTGTGCGATGCCATCCGCTAATCCGGCTGGGAGTAAGTAGTTAACTTGTGATGGTGACACAAAGAAAAGCGGTGCTTGTTTTGCATTGCCTTTGCTATCAGTGATCAGCACGGATGTTCCCGCCAATGTGGTTGGCAGTGGCAGGGTGGAGGCATTGGCCACTTCGCTGGAAAGTTCAATTCCGAACGCAGAGGCAATCGAGTCACTTGCCAGTTCCGGGCCGACATAGCTTGCCGCGCGAACATTGGCAAGGCCACGACCCGTGATCGTAACTCTGGCGTTTTCGTAGCTGGCACGCGGCAATAAGTTGGCAGCTGCGTCAGCAATTTCCCGCGTAAAGACCTGATCGCCAAAGCTGATTTCCGTTGAGATGCCCTCCACTCCGCCCAGCGGTGCGAAGTACGCAGTCAGGATGGGTTGTTTCCCGTTTGAAACAAACTGCCCCGCCGAGAGTGCCAGCATGAATCCAATTCGCCCGTCAGCCGAATTATTGGAATTGACATTGACTGACCAGCCCTCCGGCGCAACCACGTGTGAGAACATCAGGTGTTTGACGTCAAAGTTCAGACTGAACGCCAGCCCATTTTCATTGCCGAGTCCTTCAAGTTCAATTGGTAGCGCATTGAGCTCGCCACGCGTGAACGCCGCAGCGCGCGCCCGCACCACACGTGTTGATTCTGGCGTTGATTCGAATGATGCAGCCTGTGTTTGTGCCTCTGGCATCTCGACTGCGGATGCCGGTTGACTTGGCCCTGCCGCTGCGACAATCGGATCGAGGCCGACTGCGAATCGTCCGGCCTGCACCCAGTCTGCAATCGTGATTTTGCCATCGCCATGCGTCGCCAACGGTGCGCTGTCTGCCCGTTGAAATTCGCTACTGTTGGTGGGGGCGTCTAATCCTGAAGCCATTCGTCCCACCAGCACCCAATCCGCAATCGAAACCTTATTGTCGCCATTCGGGCGCGGCGTCAAATCGGCCTCAAATCCTGTGAGTGCTTTGATCGTGAATTGAACTGCGCTTGAGGTTCCACCGCCCGGTGTTGAACTCAAGACGGTGACGTCTACGATTCCTTCGGTGGTCAAATCCGCAGCCGGGATTGCTGCCGTCAGCTGTGTGGATGACACATAGGTCGTGGTGCGACTGTTGCCATTCCAGCGCACCACAGAATTGGGGACGAAATTCGTTCCCGTGACAGTTAGCGTAAATGCCGGGTCGCCCTTAAAGGCAGCATTCGGGCTTAGGCTGGATAAGGTGGGAGCCGGATTGCTCACGGTAAGCGTGACTTCTGCCGAAGTTCCTCCACCCGGTTCAGGCGTGAATACGGTCAGCTTCAGCGTGCCTCCCGTTGCCACATCCGTGGCCAGCAAGTTCACTTTCAACTCAGTCTCAGAAATAAAGGTTGTTGCGCGATCTGATCCATTCACACGCACGATCGAATTAGGGCGATAGTCCGTGCCAGTAAGCGTGAGCATCGTTGCTCCGGTTCCGGTTGTGACCGTCGGCTGGCTCAGGGTCGGCGTTCCTGGTGCAGGATTGTTGATTGCAAGCGTCAGTTCATTGGACAAACCACCCTGTGGAGTTGGATTGAAGATGGTGATCTTGGCTGAACCCGCGTTTGCAATCTCTGCCACTGTCACTGGAATCGTGACTTGCCCGCTATTCACCAGCGTCGTGACGCGATCAGACCCATTGAGGCGCGCGACAGAGTTGCTCACAAATCCTGTTCCGTTGATGGTCAACGTGAAGGCTGCTCCACCTGCAATGACAGTTGCCGGATTCAATGTGGTTAAGGTCGGTACGGGATTCGCTACAACGAAGCTCAATTCGTTGGACGAGCCTCCCCCCGGTTCTGGCGTGAACACCAGCAATTTTAGGGTGCCAGCCGTTGCCAAATCACTCATCGTGAGCGTGATCCCCAATTGTGAAGCGGATGTGAAGGTGGTGACACGATCCGTTCCATTGACACGGACAACAGAATTCGGGCGGAATTTGCTGCCCGTCAAGGTTAATGTCGTTGCCGCGCTGCCAACGAGCGTTGAGGTTTTATCCAGCGAGGTCAGCACCGGAACGGGATTTGTGATTGGCAAGCTTAATTCGTTTGAGGTGCCGCCACCCGGCGTCGGATTAACAACCACAATTTTGATTGAGCCGGGGTCGGCAATATCTGAGGCAGTCAACACGACTGTTACCTGTGTCGCCGAAACGAACGTCGCGCTTCGATTTGTTCCGTTCACCTTGATCTGCGAGGTATTCACAAACCCGTTGCCGTTGATGGCCAACGTAAACGTCGCGTCACCTGCGAAAACCGTATTTGGGCTTAAACTGGTCAGGACAGGCGCGGGATTGTTCACGGTAAACGTTGCTGCTGTAGAAAGCCCGCCACCGGGAGGAGGTGTGTTGACCGTAACTTGAATTGTTCCCGCTGATGCCAAATCTGCTGTGCTCAAAACCGTAGTGAGTTGTGTTGCCGAAACGACTGTCGTCGTCCGATCATTCCCGTTTACACGAATGACCGATTCAGGTCGGAATCCTGATCCTGTAACCGTCAGATTCGTATTTGCCGCCCCCGCAATTGCCGAAGATGGATTCAAAGCAATGGCACCAGGAGCCGGATTGTTGATTGGCAAATTGACGGTGTTGGATGTCCCTCCGCCGGGGGCAGGATTGACTACGGTAATTGCTGGAGTCGCAGGATTGGTCAGGTCTGCTGCTGAAATCGCAATCGTCAATTGCGTTGCTGAAACAAAGGTTGTCGTGCGATCAGAACCGTTGTACTTCACGACGGAACTGCTGATGAAATTGGTTCCATTGACCGTTAGCGTAAAGCCTGAATCTCCTGCAAAAGCCGTCGCCGGATTCAAGGTGGTGATTGTTGGGACAGGATTCGGAGCCGTGATCGTAAACGTTGACGTGCTCGACGAAAACCCTCCGGCAGCTGGATCAAAAACCGTGATGTCCGTCGTACCCGCTACGTTGAGATTAAGATCAGCCGCCGGAATCGCCGCTGTCAGCTTGGTTGCAGAAACAAATGTCGTTGTTCGGTCGAGTCCGTTCCATCGCACTTTGGAATTTGCTGTGAACCCGCTGCCGTTCACCATCAATGTAAAGCTACCGCTCTGAGCTTGTTTGGTGGCTGGATCAAGCGATGTAATGACCAATGGGGATACCACCGTCAATTGTGTATTCGTGATTGTCTCAACACCACAATTGTCTGTGGCTTTAATTGCTAAGGTATAGGTGCCTGCGGGCCCTGCGTTGTTCA
The DNA here is from genome assembly GCA_018268995.1 of Acidobacteriota bacterium. GTDB lineage: Bacteria > Acidobacteriota > Blastocatellia > RBC074 > RBC074 > JAFDVL01. Next base: position 41,992 of record JAFDVL010000007.1, read on the forward strand.
CGGTCAAGACACCCGTGGTCGCATTTACTCCTAACGTTCCTGTAAATCCAGGTGTCGTTGAAATTGCTGTCAGCGTGGAAATCGTGCCATTGTCAGAGGGCGTGGCACCTGGGGTGAAATTCCGCGTTGTGCCTTGCACTGCCTCCACATTGGAGTATGTGCCAAGTACAGGTGCAGTGTTATTTGTCACCGCAACAGTGATTGTGCTCGAAGTCTTCAGCCCTTTTCCGTCCACAGCTTCCAACATGACAACTTTGTTCCCGGACAGCGTTTCACAAGCTGCGGAAACATCAGCGGTGATGGTGCCGTTTGTATTCTGGACGTTTGTGATGGAAATACCCGAAGGAGGAGTGACGGTAAAAGCCAAACTCGCGGCGGCTGTTTCCAGATCACTGATTGTGGCAATCGTCGCATTTGTTGCAGTGCCGCCCTGGGACCTTGCTAAGGCGGGGGCAGGGGCAATTGTCGGTGGTGTGTTGGCGCAACGATTTAGTAAGAGCGTCAGGCTGTTTGAAAACGAATTGACCACCGCAATATCCAAACGATAGTCGTTATTCAAATCACCGAGGTCCAATGAAATCGGGCCTGCACCCGTCGGGAAGTCCTGTGGCGTGAGGAATGTTCCATCCCCTTTCCCCGGAAAAATCGAGAGAAAATCGTTTGAACTATTCGTGACCACTAAGTCTTCTTTTGCATCGCCATCAAAGTCGCCGACTAAAACATCGGTTGGATTTGTCCCCGTCGTCGTCAAACTCGTCAATGCCCCAAATGTGCCATTGCCATTCCCCAGCGCTACGACAACGTTGCTGGAAGCATCAATTGCCGCAATCAGGTCCGGCTTCTGATCATGATTCAGATCGCCAGTTGTTACGGCCCGACCTTTTTGCGAACCCGGCAAGGTGACATCTGCCGCGAGTGAAAAACCTCCTGCGCCATTTCCCAGCAGGATTGAAATAAAAGTCGAGTTTAAGTTGGCGACGACAACATCAGGTTTGTCATCTCCATTCAAATCATCAACGTCAATTGAAACCGGCTTCGATCCGGCTGTGATGATGGTTGGTGAAGCAAATGTTCCATCTCCTGCGCCTAACAGGAGCGTTAAATTGCTTGCCCCTTCATTGGCTGTCAGCAAGTCGAGTTTGTTGTCGCTATTAAAATCGCCAACGGCAATCGAACGAGGCTGTGTTGCTGCGGCAAACTCAGTTTGTGTGCCGAAACTGCCTGTGCCATCGCCCAATAAAATCGAAACATCGGCGGAACCATTGTTGGCAACCGCAAGGTCAATTTTGTTGTCGCCATTGAAGTCTCCCGACACGATGGAAATCGGTTTGATTCGCACGTTGAATTCGCTGGGGACGTTGTAGCCACCTGAATTATCAGCCAGGAAAACCGTCACTTTATCACTGCCAAAATTGGCTACCGCCAAATCCAGCCATCCGTCTTGATTGAAATCTTCGGTGAGGACAGCCTGAGGATCGCTGAAGAGAAATGTCGTCCGACCAAAGGTTCCGTTCCCCTTGCCCAACAGAATTGAAATGTTATTGGAGGCGCTATTCGCCACAGCTAAATCTGCTTTTGTATCGCCATTAAAATCCCCCGTCGCAAGCGAGATCGGTTGCGACCCTACGCTTGTGGTCGTTGGCGCGCCAAACCCGCCCATTCCGTTATTGATCAGCACAGATGCCTGATTCGCAAACCCGTTGGATACTGCGAGGTCGGCCTTACCATTGCCATCGAAATCAGTCGTGACAATGCCTGTGGGCGTAATGCCTGCGGCGAAGTTTGTGGCTGCGCCAAATCCGCCCGAACCATTCGCCAATAAAATGGAAACGGTGTCGCTGCCTTGATTGGTGACTGCTAAATCAAGCCGCGTGTCGTCGTTGAATAAGCCCGCGACGATTCCGCTGGGGGTTGATCCAACAGCAAGATTCGTGGCTGCACCGAAGCCCCCCGATCCATTCCCCGCCAGGATCGAAACATTATTCGAGGCTGAATTCACAATCGCTAAATCAACATTGGTGTCATTGTCGAGATTTCCATTAACCAGTGCGACTGGGGTTGTCCCCGCTGCAAAACTGGTTGACGCGCCAAATCCACCCATCCCATCATTCAAGAGCACAGAGACATTGCCAGCGAGCGCGAGCATCGCATCGCCTTTATTGGCTGCGGCAATATCAGGTTTATTGTCACCATTGAAATCGCCAATCGTGACGGCAGTAGTATTGACGCCTGCGTCAAGTGTGCCTGTGACGCTAAATCCCCCCAGACCGTCACCGCTCATCACAAACACTCGACCAGGGTTATATTCAATGGCGATTGCCACATCAAGGTTTCCATCCGAATTGAAATCTGCCACGCCAAGTCCGGCAGGCGAGCCTTTGCCATCATTCACGACAGGAATATTAGTTGGCATACTGAAGCCGCCTGCGCCATCCCCAATCAAAACTGAGATCGTATTGGCAAACAGATTCGCCGCGATCAGATCAAGTTTTCCATCTTTGTTGAAGTCACCAGAAGCAACGGAAATTGGCCGTTGTTGCGTGGGCGGGTCGGGGGCAAACCCTCGACCATAGGTAAAGCCAAACCCCGTGCATCCCCCCGTCTGCATCATCGCCGCGACAGAGAATGGGCGTGTCGCGTTTACTGAATAAGAATCCCATTTATGAATCGCAATCGGATTTTGTGAGGAGGGCAGCTTTTCACCAAATCCCCAGACACCAAGTCCAAATGTAGACACCACACCAAGCAGGAAGATCAGAATGAGTGCGATTGAGGCCGAGCGAAGTTTAAGCGAGGTACGGGAGTTGTTCATAATTCACCTTTGGATTTGCCGTGCCTGAAGATTCCGTGCGGGCCGGGGGCAGGGGTCTTCAGCTATTCAGTCACCATTCATCGCCGCTGGGGCACAGTAAAAGCGGGAGGGGCATTCACAGGTTTGTCAACAACGATCTGAAGCGAACGCGTGTAACATTAGCTTTGCGGTTGAGGCCTCTTGCCCAGAAGAGAGACAAGCAAAGCGACGCATTTGAATCAGCCACTACCCGGAACTGATTGAGGATTTACGATGATGAAAACTTGAACTGTATTCAGGTGAAGTTGACGTGAGAACAGTCAAAGTTTTCTTTTCACATTGGTTTACGCGTAAGAATCATCCCTAAAACCCCGGTTTGAGTCAACTATAAAAATTTTGCATCGCAATTTTCAACTTTAACGATGTAAAAACACTTGGCGTCTACTTCTCAGAAAACATTGAACAACCAGAAGGTTAGCTTTCCTGAAAAGAAGGGCTGGCACGGCTCGCAAACTCGGTCACATTGCCTGGAATTTGTAGTTCCCGAAAATGGAATCCTTCTTTCCCGGAAATGAACACCTATCATTTCATTTCAGCCACAATCAAGGTCAACAAGTGGTTATCCATCAATCCGCTAACATTTTTCTTGCATGGCACGTCATTTGAGTTAGCACGATCAAGCTTAATTCGATTTGTAATTGTTAGCGGTTATTTTGTGTGAGCAAATACCTGCTAACCCACAACAAAGGACACGTGATTATGTTCTGGCAAGACCTCCGCTATGGCTTACGTTTGTTGCTCAAGCGACCCGGATTCACAGTTGTCGCCGTGATTGCACTGGCACTTGGAATCGGAGCTAACACGGCGATATTCAGTGTCGTGAATTCGATTTTGTTACGCCCCTTGGCATATCCGTCCCCAGAGCAACTGGTTCTTATCAACCACGATTATCCGAAAATTAAGCTCAAGGCCTCGGTTTCTGCACCCGGCTATAAGCACTACCGTGATAACGCCAAATCTTTTGCCAGCATCGCCGCGCTGACCGGAGGCAACTTTAATTTGACCGACAGCGGTGAACCCGAACGTGTGAATGGTGGAGTGATCTCACAGAACTTCTTTTCAACGCTGGGTGCGACGGCAGCTCAGGGCCGATTGTTTACGCCTGAGGAAGATCGGCCGGGGCGCAACAAGGTGGTCGTGCTGAATTATGCTTTTTGGCAGCGGCGATACGCCGGAAATCCGGGAATATTGAATCAATCCATCACCATGAACGGTGAAAGCTATACCGTCGTAGGAATCATGCCTGCGAGTTTTGAGTTTGGACGTGAGTTCGGACGTCCGATGGATTTATGGACGCCGATAGCCTTTACCCCAGAGCAATTAAACTTCAATCGGCTGACCAATGAATATCTAACGGTCATCGGTCGGCTGAATCCCGGTACGACAATCACACAGGCACAGGCGGAGCTTGACACGATTGCTACCAATCTGCGCACACAATACATGCAAGGCGCAGATCGGACGAATTGGGGATTAACGACACAAGCTTTTAGCGAGATGGTGGTGGGCGATATGCGTCAACCGCTGCTTGTCCTGCTGGCGGCAGTCGGGTTGGTTCTGCTGATCGCCTGTGCCAACGTGGCAAATTTATTACTGGCACGCGCAGCTGACAGGCAAAAAGAAATCACGATTCGATCAGCTCTGGGGGCAAATCGGTGGCGTGTGATCAGGCAATTATTGACCGAAAGCATCGTCCTATCTTTGGTGGGGGGGATGCTGGGTTTAGCACTTGCCGCCATTGGTGTGCGCGTGTTGGTCAAACTCAATGAAGCCCAGATTCCGCGTGCGAACGAAATCGGGCTGGATTGGCGAGTGCTGACGTTTACGTTAGGCGTGTCATTGCTCACCGGAATTTTATTTGGACTGGTTCCTGCCTTACAGATTTCCAAAACAAACCTGGCCGAAACTTTGAAGGAAGGTGGACGCAGCGGATCGAACATTGCGCGTGGCTGGGTGCGCGGAACCCTGGTCGTGATGGAGATGGCCTTAGCCTTGATGTTGTTGATCGGCGCTGGATTGCTGATCCGAAGTTTCTGGCAATTACAAAAAGTGAATCCAGGGTTTGATCCGCAAAACCTGCTCACGATGAACATCAGTCTGCCACAGAACAAATACAAGGAAGCACCGCAACGCGCTCAGTTTTACCAACAGGCGCTTCAGCAAATCCGCGCTTTACCTGGAGTCGAGGCTGCCGGGGCTGTCTCGATCTTGCCGATGAGCGGCAACAATTCCAGCGGAAGCTTCAGTATTGAAGGGCGTCAAGTGCCACAGAACCAATCCATGCCGCACGGTGATCGTTGGGCGGCGACGACGAATTACTTCTCGACGATGAAAATCCCCTTGATTCGGGGACGTTACTTTGAAGAACGTGACACGGCAGAGGTGACGGGGGTAGCGATTATTGACGAAACAATGGCGCGTAAATATTGGCCCGATGAAGATCCGCTTGGGAAGCGCATCGCATTTGAACGGGATGATCAGGGAAATCCAAAATGGCGCGAAATTGTCGGCATTGTCGGTCATGCCAAGCATCGCAATCTGGAAGGCGATTCCCGCGTGCAATATTACCTGCCGCACGCTCAAATGCCACAAGGAAGCATGTTTCTGACCATTCGCGTCAAAGGGGAACCCACGACTGTCACCGGAGCGGTGCGTGGCGTGATTCACAGCCTGGATAAAGACCTGCCGATTTTTCGCGTGACGGTGATGGAACAATTGGTCGCTGATTCAATGGCACAGCGCCGTTTTGCGATGACGCTGTTGGTGATCTTTGCCGGCGTGGCGTTGGTTTTAGCGGCAGTTGGTTTGTATGGTGTGATGAGTTACACCGTGACTCAGCGATCCCATGAAATCGGCATCCGCATGGCACTTGGCGCACAACGAAGTGATGTTGTGAAAATGGTTGTGCGACAGGGAATGATGCTCGCTTCAATTGGCGTGCTTGGCGGCTTGGCGTTTGCCTTTGCCCTCACCCGGTTGATGGCCAATCTACTTTTTGGTGTCAAAGCAAGTGATCCGATCACCTTTGCTGTCATCGCCGCCTCATTGGCGCTGATCGCTTTGATTGCCTGTTTTATCCCTGCACGACGCGCCACAAAAGTAGATCCGATGATTGCTCTGAGATATGAATAGATGTTGGATGTTGGATGCTAGGAAAGAAATCCAGCATCTAGCATCTCTTCTGGAGACTTTATGCAGACCCTTTGGCAAGACCTTCGCTATGCTTTACGCGTCCTCAAGGCGCGCCCCGGATTTACGCTGGCAGCTGTCCTCTCGCTCAGTTTGGGCATCGGCGCGTGTACCGCAATTTTCAGCATTGTAGACGGCGTATTGTTGCGTTCGCTCCCATACCCACAGGCTGAAAAGATTGTGCAGTTGAATGAAGTAAATGAGAAAGGCATTCAGATTCGGGTTACCGAGCCGAATTATTTGGATGTCCGTGCTCGACACAATAGCCTGGCCGCTATCGCACAATTCGCTGGGGGCGCAGTGGTCGTGACGGGTGGCAATGAACCCGTACGGGCAAGAGCATTCTGGGTGTCTGGCGATTACTTCAAAGTGTTGGGCGTGCAACCAATGCTGGGGCGAGGATTTCTGCCTGAAGAATCAAAACAAGGGGGAAATCCAGTGGCTTTAGTCAGCTATGGATTCTGGCAACGTGTTTTGGGCGGGACGACTGATTTTAGCGGGCGACGACTGAATGTGGATGGTCCGGCATTTACCGTGGTTGGCGTCATGCCACAAGGCTTCAGCTACCCACAGGATGCAGACATCTGGGTGCCACGTGAAGTCGAACCCCCGCAAACTTCGCGCACTGCCCATAACTGGTCGGTCATTGCCCGGATTCGAGATGGCGTGACTTTGCAACAAGCGCAGACGGACATCAGCACCCTGGGAAAGCAACTCCGCCAGGAATACAGCAAAGGAACAGATGCAGTTGATTTAGCGCTTGTGCCGCTGAAGGAGTTTTTGACCAGCAAAGTGCGCAGCGGTTTATTGCTGCTGCTGGCAGCCGTTGGACTTTTGCTGCTGGTTGCTTGCGCCAATGTCGCCAATCTGACTCTGGCACAAGCCACGATGCGTTCCTCTGAGTTTGCCGTCCGGGCCGCTCTGGGCGCTTCGCGTTGGCGAATGGCTCGACAGTTCATCAGTGAGAATTTATTGCTGACAGTGCTGGCCGGTGTGCTGGGAATTTTATTTTCTTTTTGGGGCACTGATTTATTGCTGACCTTGAATCAAGGCAATTTGCCACGGGTGCAGGAAATCGCGGTGAACTGGCGTGCCTTGCTCTTCACGCTGGGGCTGGCGGCAACCATTGCGGTTGTGTTGGGATTGGTTCCCGTCACGCGTTTTGCCAACCTTGATTTACAGACAAACCTGAAAGAAGCCGGACGTGGGCAGACCGCCGGAGGCTTTAGTCAACGGCTGCGCGGTGTGTTGGTCGTTGCACAGGTTGCGCTAACAATGGTGTTGCTGGTGAGCGCGGGATTGCTTGGTCGGAGCTTTCTGAAGTTAATGCAAACCGATCCTGGCTTTCATTCAGAGAGTGCTGTAGCGATGACGCTTTCACTTCCGACCACGATAGATAAAGATCAGGAGCAGCGGTATCGGCAATTTCATCAGCAATTGGTCGAGCAATTAAAGCAAATGCCCGGCGTGATCGCTGCCGGAGGAATCAACGCGCTTCCGCTGACAGGGAGGGGAAGCAATGGTAGGTTTCAGAAAGACGGGAACCCCGCGACAACGGGCGAAGGTGAGTATCGGTTGGCAAGTGGTGGCTATTTTGCCGCGATGGGGATTCCAATCCTGCGAGGACGTATCTTTGACGAACGGGATACGGGCAATGCACCTGATGCCTGTGTCATCAGCCAATCGCTGGCAAAAGCTTACTGGCCCAACGAAGACCCCATTGGGCGGACAATCCAATTTGGAAATATGGATGGGGATAAAGACCTGCTGCACATCGTTGGCATCGTGGGCGATGTCCGCGATGGCGGTCTTGATGCCAAGCCGTCAGCCACCGTGTATGCACATTCATTGCAACGCCCGCAGTGGTGGCAGGTGTCCAATCAATCGTATGTGATTCGCGCCCAGATGGACGCGGCCACCTTGATTCCGTCCTTGCGTCAAAGTGTGCAAGCCGCAAACTCGGATGCACTGATCAGGTTCCAAACTCTGAATGAAGTCGTCACTGATTCTTTGGACAGTCGTCGTTTCAGTCTGATTATTTTCGGAGCATTTGCTGTTGTCGCGTTATTGCTGGCGGCAGCAGGCGTCTATGGTGTGATGAGTTACTCCGTCACACAACGCACGCACGAAATCGGTGTGCGAATGGCGCTGGGAGCGCAGAAAAATGCCGTTCTTCGCCTGGTGATCGGGCAAGGCATGACCCTCACTTTTGTCGGGATTGCGATTGGGCTGGTGACATCAATTGGCGTGACACGGCTGCTTAAAAACTTACTCTACGACGTCAGCACGTATGATCCAGTCACAATGATTGGCGTCGCGCTGGTGCTCACTTCGATTTCGCTGGCTGCCTGCTGGATTCCGGCGCTTCGTGCGACAAAGGTAGATCCGATGACTGCTCTCAGAAACGAATAAGATTGAAAAACTATGCTTACCTTACGCAAGATTGAACGTGCTTTTGAGTTTGGGAGAGAAAAAAACTATGTCCTTCGCGGTGTAAACCTCGACATTGAAGAGGGCGAATTCGTCACGATTATGGGGCCGTCAGGCGCGGGCAAATCCACGCTCTTGCACATCCTGGGTCTGCACGATAATGCGTGGGTTGGCGAATATTATTTCTTCGATCAGGCTGCCCATAAACTCAAACCGAAAGACCGCGCGGAACTACGTAATAAAAACATTGGCTTTGTCTTTCAAAGCTATCATTTGCTGGATCAGCTCACGGTACAGGAAAATCTGGAAGTCCCACTTTCCTATCGCAACTATGGTCGGGCGGAACGTGAACAATTGGTACGTGAAACGCTTGATCGCTTTCAGTTGACTGATAAAAAGCATCTTTATCCAAGTAAGCTGTCTGGTGGATTGCAGCAATTGATCGGCGTTGCACGCGCAATGATTGCTCGTCCAAAACTGATTTTGGCCGATGAACCTACAGGCAATTTACATTCTGCACAGGCAAAAGAAATCATGGAGATGTTTTGCAAATTGAACGAGCAAGGCACCACCATCATTCAAGTCACGCATTCTGAGATAAACGCAGGCTACAGCCGCCGCATTGTAAACATCCACGACGGAAACGTCGTCGGCGAAGACCATTAACACTTTCGCGCCCAGCGAAAACCTGAACGCAACGCGACATTTTGAGGGAAAAGTATGATCGGACAAGACCTCCGCTACGGTGTACGGATGTTGGCTAAACATCCCAGTTTTACATTGGTTGCACTCTTAACGCTCACCCTGGGAATCGGGGCGACGACAGCAATTTTCAGCGTGGTGAATGCGGTCTTGCTGCGCCCGTTGCCATACCCGGAAGCAGAACGGTTGGTTTACATCGGGCAACAATTTCGCAGTGGCATCGCAGGTTCAGGCGAACCAAAGTTTCTATTCTGGCGCGAGCAATCACAATCGTTTGAGGCAATGGCCTGCTATTCCAATTTTGGTGGCGCAAGCGGCAATCTGGCAGGCGGCAGCGAGGCAGAGTTTGTAAGCGGGTGCCGTGTGACTGAAGAGTTCTTTCGTGTGTTTGGGGTTACACCTGCTTTGGGTCGGACTTTCACCAAAGAAGAAGATACGCCGGGAGGTGCAACAGTAGCGATTTTAAGCGACAAGCTCTGGCATCGCAGCTTTGGTGCCAACAAAGACATTTTAGGACAAACCGTGTTGCTGAATGATCAGCCTGTGACAGTGGTCGGAGTCATGCCAGCAGGGTTTCGCTTCAGCAGCAATTCAGATTTGTTTATTCCCATGAAGGCTCGACTGGGTGCGCACTCAAACCCGAATGCTGAAGTTGTTGGCCGATTGAAAGCTGGTGTCACTATCGAACAAGCACAAGCCGAACTAACAGGCATTGCCGAAAAATATCGCACGGCGTTCCCACAACAGATGCAGGTAGGCGAAACAATCGGGGTAAAGCCTTATCAGGAAATGTTCACGCAGGGCGTCGCGCGGATGCTTTGGGTCTTGCTCGGTGCCGTAGGCTTTCTATTGTTGATCGCCTGCGCCAACGTCGCAAATTTGCAATTGGCACGGGCCGCAGCACGACAACGCGAGATCGCCGTTCGCATGGCGCTTGGGGCGGGCAATGGGCGCATTGTGCGGCAATTGTTGACGGAAGGAATTCTTCTGGCACTCATCGGCGGCGTGCTGGGAATGCTTCTGGCGGTGTGGGGAACAGAAATGCTGGTAGCTTTATTGCCGGATGGAATGCTGCCTGACGTTGTAGCTGTCGGTGTGGACTGGCATGTGCTTTTGTTTGTGCTTTGTGCTTCGCTGGCGACGGGAATCTTATTTGGACTTGCTCCGGTGTGGCAGGCAAAGCAGGTAGATGTGAATACCGCGCTGAAAGAAAACGCGACGAAAGGCGGGAGCGTTCGTGGCCGATTGCGCGGCGCTTTGGTCGTGACAGAAATTGCACTTTCGCTTGTGTTGTTGATTGGCGCAGGATTGTTGATTCGGACGTTTTCGTATCTGGTCAGTGTTGCGCCGGGCTTTGATCCCAACAATGTGCTGACATTTCAAGTCGCCTTACGGGGGGAACGCTATGACACGACGCAGGAAGCCGCTGCATTTTATCGTGATGCACTTGATCGGATTCGCGTGGTGCCGGGCGTAGAAAACGCTGCCGTAATCAATCGCCTGCCATTGGACTGGCAATTCAATATGCCAGTCGTGTTTCCCAGTAGTCCCGATCAATTCAATAGTGTCCAGTTTCGGATTGTCACGCCTGATTATTTTCGGGTAATGAAGATTCCGGTGCAGCAAGGGCGCACATTTACATCGGCAGATGACGTTGCTGCACCGCCTGTTGCACTTGTCAACGAAGCATTTGTGCAACGCTATTTTCCAAAGCAGGACATCATCGCGCAGCAACTTTCTGTTGGCGGCGTAAAGCGTGATCCGATGCGTCAGATCGTTGGGGTTGTCGGCAACATCAAACAACAAAGTCTGGATCGTCCCGCCCCACCGATGGTTTTCATCCCGATTCCACAGGTGTCTGATCAATTGCTGGCGACGGTCAACACTTTTACTCCTGGATATTTCACTGTCCGTACAACCGTTGAGCCGATGAGTTTGCTGGCGACGATGAAAAAAGAAATCGCTGCGGTGGATTCACGACTGGCGTTGTCGCGGGTAGCAACAATGAAAGACATTGCCTCACGTTCAGTGGCAACGCAGCGGTTCAATATGAGTTTATTGGGCTTATTTGCGGGGCTGGGCGTGTTGTTGGCAGCAGTCGGAATTTATGGCGTGATGTCTTACGCCGTCTCTGAACGCACGCAGGAAATCGGGATTCGTCTGGCGCTTGGAGCCAACACCCGTGATGTTTTGCGATTGGTCTTGCGACAGGGAATGACTCTCACCGGAATTGGTGTTGCTGTTGGCTTGCTGGCTGCATTTGGATTGACACGGCTGATGCAGGGATTCTTATTTGGTGTCAGCGCCTCAAATCCATTGACCTTCATCGTGGTCACAATCTTCCTGATCCTCATTGCGCTGGTGGCCTGCCTTGTGCCTGCTCGACGCGCAACCAACGTAGACCCACTGGTAGCGCTCCGCTACGAATAGCTTTCGTCCTTTGGGCAGCAAAAAAATGATAGTTGAAAAAAAACGCTGTGCGGCTCACACTTTGCCTTATGAGCTTAGTGGATCAATCTGTTATGCAACTTTGCCGCACGATTCAGGCTGCGCATGGTCGCGCATTTCTTGTCGGTGGTTGCGTTCGTGATCAATTGCGACAGGTGCCGAATTTAGATTATGACCTTGAAGTCTATGGTCTGGAGCCATCACGATTGCGCACGTTATTGGAAGCGCAAGGCAAAGTGAATGCCGTTGGGGAAGCCTTCACGGTTTACAAAGTAAAGCTTGGCGAATTGACGATTGATGTTTCGATCCCACGTCGTGAATCGAAAGTGGGGCGCGGGCATCGTGGCTTTGAAGTCACAGGCGATCCGTGGATGCGTTATGAAGACGCGGCGCGGCGTCGTGATTTTACGATCAATGCCGTGATGTACGATCCGCTTTCGGATGAAGTCGTTGACCCTTTTCACGGGCGCGAAGATATTGCCAAACGCCTCATTCGTGCGGTTGATCCAGATACATTTGTCGAGGACAGTTTGCGCGTTTTGCGTGCGATGCAATTTGCTGCGCGATTTGAATTTGCCATTGATCCCGCGACGGTTGAGCTTTGCCGTGGCATAGATTTATCTGACCTGCCCGCAGAACGAATCTGGGCCGAGGTCGAAAAATGGCTGCTGCAATCCAACAAACCTTCCGTTGGATTTTGGGCAGCAATCCAGCTTGGCATGACTGAAAAACTCTGGCCGGAAATTCACGCCTTGATTGGTTGTCCACAGGAATATGAATGGCATCCCGAAGGCGATGTGGATATTCATACGGCAATGGTGATTGATGAGGCGCGAAAGCTGATTGATGATTTGCCACGTCCGAAAAAGCTGGCGGTGATGCTCGGCGCGCTGGCGCATGATTTTGGCAAGCCTGCTACGACGAAAAACGAAGATGGCCGCATTCGCTCAAAAGGCCATGAAGACGCAGGTGTTGCACCCACGGAAGCCTTTCTTGATCGCCTGAAACTCAACACCATTGATGGCTACGATGTGCGCCAGCAAGTGATTGCTTTGGTGGCCGCTCATCTGGTTCCGGGGCATTTCTACAAATCATTTCAAAAGGGCGAGAAGGTGTCAGATGGGGCATTTCGTCGTTTGGCTCAACGCGTCGAACCGGATTTGCTCTATCGCGTGGCGCGCGCCGATTGTCTGGGGCGAACAGGTGATTTCAAACCTGATGCGATGGAGTGGTTCATTGCAAGAGCCAGGGAACTGTCTGTCGTCGAGAAAGCGCCGCCCCCAATTTTGCTGGGGCGTCATGTTTTGAGTCTTGGGCTAAAACCTGGGCCGCAGGTTGGGCAAATCACGAAAGCTGTGTACGAACTGCAACTCGACGGACAAGTAGTTACGCTTGACGAAGCGATTGCGGCGGCTCAAGGGTTGATCGAAGGGGAAATGAGATGAAAGTGATCGCCTTTTTGCTTCTTTGTTCGCTGCACGTGCTGGCGCAACCGACGATCAAGGAAGACGGAACCCAGGTCTTGCTTGATGGCAAAGTCCTGCTGGACGCAACGAAAGATGGTTTTATGCGCGTGCTGGAAATCCACTCGGCACCGAACGGACAGAATTTTCTGGTTCTTGTGTGTGGCTTTGAATGTTTCGAGAACAAAGGTTTTCTTTTCCGGGCGAACGGCACGGGCAAGCGCATGTTTCCGGGGCGCGGCAGTTACATTTTGCAAAACAAAGTCGAGTGGTCTGCTGATAGCAAATACGTCTTTTATTTTCGCATCAATTCGACCGCTGCTGATTTGCCGCTTGATCCGCCCCGCGAAGAGTGGAAGCAAATCAACGTGCGGACGGGCGCGAACACTGTAGCCACAAAGCGGCGTCTAAAACCACAAGCAACCTATGCCGTCATTCATCTCTGGAGTGATGTGTTGAATGTGCGCGCTGCACCACATGCCAGAGCTGCTATCATCGGGACCATCCCGTCCGATGGCAACGGCATTCGCTATACGGGCGAAACGAAGCGCACGGGCACCGTGATTTGGGCGAAAGTTAAATTTCGGACTCTGACTGGTTGGGTGAACCAAAGTTACCTGTCCGAAGAACTGCCCTGAAACTGCATGGTTGTCTACATTTTGTAATCCACCTATACTGCGTTCGTCACAGCATTCGTCATTACCTGCAATCCACCGCGAGGTCGCTATGATTACTCAACGCTCGGTTTGGATGAGGACGCTGCTCCCCACTTGGATTTTCCTCTTCAATGCAATTTTGTTTGCCCAGACTAACAGTCTGAGTCTGGAAATCGGGCAACCCCAGAAACGCGAACTGACCGGGGGTAGGCAGCACGCTTATCAACTTGCGATGACCTCTGGTCAATATGGTCATTTGATCGTTACACAACTGGGAATAGACATTGCTGTTACCGTACTCAGCCCGGATGGAAAAATACTGGTGGAAGTGGACGAATTTGATGAGACAAATGAGTCGGAATCTGTGTGTTGGATTGCTGAAAGCGCCGGCCTCTATCGCATTGAAATTTACCCTACGGAAAAAAACGCGGCGACTGGACAGTATGAAATCAAGCTGACTGAGTTGCGATCCGCAACCCAACAAGATCGCAAACGCGTCACCGCTGAGCAAACGTTTGCTGCGGGCGGAAAACTATTCGATGAAGGCACTGCCGCATCATATCGGCTGGCCCGCCCACAGTTCGAGACGGCGATCCTGCTTTTTCGTGAAATGGGCGAGCGAGAACGCGAAGCCTCCGCCTGTTTTCTGCTTGGTTTGACAGAAAATAGTCTTAATGAAAAAGCGCGTGCATTACCGCATTTTCAAACTGCGCAACGATTGCGCCACGATCTGCAAGACCGTGCAGGTGAGGCCGCAGCCTGGCAAAATCTCGGCACGATTCACAACGATCTCGGCGACAGGCGTAAAGCATTGGACGCCTATTTACAGGCGTTGCCGTTGCGGCGCGAAGCTAAAGATCGCAGCGGTGAGGCAATCACGCTCAATGGCCTCGGCAATGTGTATCGAGACCTGGGGGAACGACGCAAGGCGCTGGAATATTATCTGCAATCCCTGCCAATCAGACGTGAAATCAAGGATCGAAATGGCGAAGCCATCACGCTCAATAATCTCGGCGTGATTTATGATGATCTGGGTGAAGTCCAAAAAATGCTGGACGTCTATCAACAGGCGTTGCCATTGCGCCGTGATGCGCGTGGCCGGGCGATAACGCTGAATAATATTGGCCGGGCGTATGATCGTTTAGGTTTGTCAGAAGAAGCACTCAGTTATTTCAATCAGGCACTGCCGCTGGCTCGTCAAATTGCCGACAAATTGATCGAAGCGCGCGCCCTAAATTTTATGGGCCTGGCGTACTCGGCACTGGGGGACTATCAAAAAGCGCAGGCACATTTGAAAGCGGCTCTCCCACTTTACCGTGAAGTAAAAAATCGTGCTGGCGAGGCTTCGACGCTTCACAATCTTGGCCTGATTCACGACGCCTTATCGCAACCTCAACAGGCATTGGAGGTCTATCAACAAGCGCTCTTGATTTCGCGTGAAGCCAAAAATCAACAATACGAGGCGTACATCAGCAATGAACTGGGATTTGTTTATGACCGTTTGGGAAACAAGTCGGAAGCGATGAAGTCACAACGGCACGCGCTTGAATTGAGTCTTGTCATTGGTGATGCGAGACGCGTCGCGAAATCCAGATATGGCATTGCCAGAATCGAACGCGAATCAGGCAAGTTGGAAGCGGCAAAGGAACAAATTCGCCAGGCGATTGAAACTACTGAAACCATTCGCGCCAAGCTCGACAATCCTGAATTGCGCGCATCGTATCGAGCTTCGACCGGGCAGTATTACGAATTTTACATAGATTTGCTGATGCAGATGCGCAAGAAGCCATCCGGCGCGCGTGATTTTGCGACTCTGGCATTTCAGGTCAATGAGCAAGCGCGGGCGCGCAGCCTGCTTGAAATGCTGCTCAACGCGGATGCCGAGATTCAGCCTGATTCGCCTTCGCAGACTGTTTCCCGCGAAAGAGAGCTACAACTGCAATTAACTGACAAGGTCGCCCAGCAGCTAACGATGCTGGCTGGTTCATCCACATCTGAACAGGCAACCGCAGTAGCCGCAGAAGTAGACGCGATCAAACGGGAATTACGAACCGTGCAGGCAGCAGTGCAACGCGACAATCCACGATACAGCACACTCATTCTGCCCCAGCCGATGAGCGTTGCCGATTTGCAACGACAACTGCTGGATTCCAATACGATGGTGTTGGAATATTCTTTAGGTGAAGAGCGAAGTTACTTATGGGCGATCTCCGCGCATTCCCTCCACAGCTATGAATTGCCAGGCCGCGCCAAGATTGAACCGCTGGCCAAACGCTTCTACGAATTGCTCACAGATCCAAGCCAGCAAAAATCAGAACGAAGAACCAATCGAAGCCTGACGATTTCTAACCCTGAAACCTACCATTTTCGCGAGGCCGCCAGCGCATTGAGCCAAATCCTGTTGGGGCCGGTGGCGAACCAATTGGGCCGGAAGCGATTGTTGATTGTGGCGGATGGGGCATTGCAGTACGTGCCGTTTGCGGCGCTGCCCGCGCCAAAGGATGAGAGAGGAAGAAGGATGAAGGATGAAAAGAAACCTCATCCTTTGATTGTAGATCACGAAATCATCAACCTGCCTTCTGCTTCAACGTTTGCTTTGCAGCGAAAATTACTGGAAGCTCGCTCGCCGGCCCCGAAAACGATTCTGGTGTTGGCTGATCCGGTTTTTGACCCACAGGATGAGCGCGTCCAGATTGCAAAGTCCAATTCGTCTGCAAAGAAAAACGAATCGCTGGCGGCGGCAACGCGCGGATTACAGATCAAGCTGAAGCAGGCAGCAACAGAATCTGGGTTTTCTGCCGGGACGTTGAATGTTCCTCGGTTGCCAGGAACACGGCGCGAGGCAGAGAATATTTTGGCTCTCGTTGCTGGCCAGGAACAAATGCGAGCGCTGGATTTTCAGGCCAGTCGTCAAACTATCGTCAATGATGAGCTGCGCCAATATCGGTATTTGCATTTCGCCACGCACGGGTTTTTGAATAGTCTGCACCCAGAATTGTCGGGCATTGTGCTCTCGCTGGTGAATGAAAACGGAGAATCGCAAACCGATGGTTTTTTGCTTGCACACGAGGTCTATAACCTGAAATTGCAGGCTGATCTGGTGACGTTGAGCGCCTGTCAGACCGGACTTGGCAAAGAGGTCAGAGGCGAAGGCATTGTCGGCATGACGCGCGGGTTAATGTATGCCGGAGCAGCGCGGGTGGTGGTCAGTTTGTGGAATGTGGATGATGATGCTACGGCTGCACTGATGGAACGATTTTATCGCGGTATCCTCAAAAATGGCTTGCGCCCTGCGGCTGCTTTACGGGCGGCGCAGATCGCCTTGTGGAAGCAGCAACAATGGAAGGCACCGTATTTTTGGGCTGCGTTTGGGTTGCAGGGCGAATGGCGATGAGGCCTAACCAACCTGGACAGTTAACATTGAAATTGAGCCGCCCTCATATCCTTCGACCGGAAAGCTGATGGCTTCGCCTTCTTGCCGACAACCGAGCACGTAGAGCAACGGCAAATAGTGCTCTGGCGTTGGGATAGACAACATTGCATCCTGTCCCAATTGCGGATAATCAATCAGCCTCTCATCCTGACCTTGTATCATCAGTTCACGGGCCATCGCGTCAAAACGTGTTGCCCAGTCGTAGGCCGCAGTCGTTGGATTGCCCCAGGCATATGCCCGCAGGTTGTGAACCAGATTCCCACTGCCGATGATCAAAACACCTTCGTCGCGCAGTGCAGCTAATTGCTTGCCTAGTTCAAAGTGAAATTGAGGCGGCTGACGATGATCAATGCTGAGTTGGACGATTGGAATATCCGCCTGCGGGAATACATGGCACAACACCGCCCACGTGCCATGGTCCAATCCCCCGGTTACATCCATCGCAACAGGCTGCGGTGCTAAAATTTCCTGCACTCGGCCTGCCAGTTTCAAATCGCCGGGAGCCGGATATTGGATTTGATAAAGTTCTACCGGAAAGCCGCCGAAATCGTGGATGGTGCGAGGTTGTTCATTAGCCGTGACTGCCGTTGCCGGAACGTACCAGTGGGCGGAGATGGCAAGAATTGCCTGAGGGCGGGGAATCGTTTTCCCGATGTTCGCCCAGCCCTCAGTGTACTGATTTTGCGCCAGCGCATTCATCGGATTCCCGTGGCCGAAAAATATGACTGGCATTCGTGTCGGCATAAAATCAGGTTGGCTCCGGTTGCCTATTTCGCAGGCCGCTTCATGATAACGACCAGCTCCTTGCCGCCAAAGGACGTTTCCGCGACGGTGATGCCGCAAAATGTGAAGCCTTGTGCTGCCACCTGATTCATTTCCTTCTGCATCGTCGAAGTTTTCGTCGTGGCCAGTAATTGATACTCTTCTTTGCCTTCAATATTGTCGAGTTCCATGATGACAACCACTTCTTTGCCGCCGAAAGTGGTTTCAAAAACACTCTGGCCTTTGTACACGAACCCTGCTGCCGCTGCCTGATTCATTTCCTTTTGCATTGTCGAAGTTTTTTGCGTGGCCAGCAACTTGTACTGATAGCTGGCAGTGGTTTTGCCCCCTTTGGGGCGTCCCATAATAACGACTGATTCTTTGCCTCCGACAGAGGTTTCACCGCCCATCGTGCCTTCAAACCGATAGCCTTCAGCGCCTGCCTCATTCATTTCCTTTTGCATCGTGCCCGTCTTGTTCGTGGCCAGTAGCACGTATTCCATGTCGTCACGCTGCGGAAATGCTGTGGCAGGGGGGGAGGTGATTTTGGTCGCTTTTGGCTTAGCTGGTCTTGCCCATCCAGGCATTGGTAAAGAAATTGCGAGCAGGAAAAGGAATGTGAGAAATCGAGTCATATCTTTATACCTCCAGGGAAGCGATGGTTAAGCGTGTGCTCCGGCTTTGCGCGCGCGCAGGGCTTCGATGACCGCAGGCAAAACCGAGATGAAAATGATGGCAATAATCACCAGACCGAAATTGTTTTTGACGATGGGCAAATTGCCGAAGAAAAAGCCGAGCGCAACCAATCCACAAATCCATAAAATCCCGCCTGCAACGCTGAAGGCTAAAAATTTGGGATAGTGCATGCGTCCGAACCCCGCCACAAAAGGGGCAAATGTGCGGACGATAGGCACGAAGCGCGCAATCACGACGGTTTTAGCTCCGTACTTGCCATAAAACTTCTCTGTGCGAGTAAGGTATTGTTTATTGAAAAGTTTGGAGTCTTCGCTCGTGAAAAGCTTCGCTCCAATGGTGCGCCCAATCCAATAGTTCAGGTTGTCTCCGATGATGGCTGCGCACATCAGGATAAGGCAGAGCAGAATCGGATTGAGATGGCCGGTTGCAGACAATGCTCCCAAGGCAAAGAGCAGCGAGTCGCCAGGTAAAAATGGTGTGACGACCAGGCCAGTTTCACAAAAAATGATGAGGAATAAGATTGCATAAGCCCAGCCTTGATATTCGCCCACAAGCCAGCCTAAGTGCTTATCCAGGTGCAGTACAATGTCAATCAGGTGTTTGATAAATTCCATAGAAGGTTTGTTTTCATTTGTCCTCTGGCGCTTGCCATTGGCTAGCATTGCCAATGACAACTGACCCGTGACAAATGGCGAGGATCACTTTTCCCAGGCGTATTTGCCGATCAGTTTCACAAATTGACAACGCCCGTGATCTTCGGTTTTGAATCCTGTTTTTGTGCGGGTAACGCGCATCAGTTGTTGTTCTTTTTCGGTTCCAACGGGAACCACCAGATGACCGCCAATGTCCAGTTGATTCATCAGCGGTTGGGGGATTTCAGGCGATCCGGCAGCAACCAGAATGCCGCGATACGGTGCAAATTCGCTCCAGCCGATAGTGCCATCGAAACATTTGATCGTGGCGTTAAAAAGCTTCATTGAGGACAACGTCGCAGCTGATTCACGCGCAAGCTGTGCAATGCGTTCAATCGCAAAGACACGCCTGGCGATTTTGGCAAGCACCGCAGTTTGATAGCCGGAGCCAGCCCCAATTTCAAGCACACGATCATCTGCGGTCAGTTCCAGCAATTCTGTTTCTTTGGCAACGATAAGTGGTTGCGAAATTGTCTGATCGCAGGCGATAGGGAGCGCGTGATCATCGTAAGCACGACTGCGTAAGGCTTCTGTGATGAAAAGGTGACGCGGAATTTCAGACATCGCGGTCAGAACACGTTCATCCCGGATGCCAGCCTTGCGCAACCGCTCAACCATGGCGAGGCGCGCACGCGTGTAAGCATCAAGCGGAGGTTTTGATGGGGGCAGGGTTGGAGGCATCATCGTTAGAATTCAGTCCAGCTTCGTAATTGCTCTAACGTTTGGTAGGACGTCAAGTCAGCGCGGAGGGGCGTGATTGCGACAAAGCCATTTTTGATTGCCGCATAATCACTCGTTGGGTCTTCCTGCCAGACGATTTGATGTTCCCCAATCCACATGTAAGGACGACCGCGCGGATCAATTCCTTCGTGTATCAAACTGCGTGCGCTTTTGCTGCCCTGTGTTGCCCATTGCACTCCGCGAATTTCTCCTGGAGGCACATTGACGTTCAGCAGAATGCCTTTGGGCAGGCCTTCGCGTAAGACCTTCGCTGTCACCTTGGCTGCAAATTCAGCGGCGTGAGTGAAATCAAAATTAGATCGCGTTGCCAGGCTCACAGCAATGCCGGGAAGCCCAAAGACAGAGGCTTCAATCGCTCCGGCAACCGTCCCTGAATAGGTGACATCATCCCCAATATTGGCCCCGTAATTGATGCCGGACACTACAATATCCGGTGGGTTCTCAGCCATAATTTTTGCGAGTCCGATAACAACGCAATCGGTCGGTGTTCCATCTACGGCGTAATGACGTTCATCAATGGTTCGCAGACGTAGCGGACGGGTCAAGGTCAGGGAATGGGCGGAAGCGCTTTGCTCCGAGGCTGGGGCGACCACGGTCACTTCACCGATGGCCCTTAGTGCTTTTGCCAGCAATGTTAGCCCTTCAGAAAAAATACCATCATCGTTCGTGACTAGAATTCTTGTCATATAAGCTATAAATCGAAACGCTGAGAAGGATGCGAAATCATCGCCGAAGCCGTACGCGAAGGCAAGGGGATCAGTATTATCTGCTTGACCTGAGAATCATTTCCAATAAACTTGGCCCGCCTCTGCCCTCAAATTTGGAGTGATCACATGAATTATCCGTTACAGCTATCCTTCAAGCTACTTGCTATTGCATCGCAGATTTACCTGACTGATTCAAGCGGCAGACTCCTGTGTTATGTCAAGCAAAAGCTCTTTAAGCTGAAAGAATCCATTACGGTTTTTGCCGATGAATCACAAACGCAGCCAATGTATCAGATTGATGCTGATCGTGTGTTGGATTTTTCTGCCAGTTACCATTTCTCCGACCCACAGGGAAATCAATTTGGAGCGATCAAGCGGCAGGGGATGCGTTCTTTGTGGAGCGCGCATTACGACATCTTTGTTGGCAATATGCCCGGATTTGTGGTGCAGGAAGCGAATCCGTGGGTGAAAGTGCTGGATTCTTTGCTCGGCGAAATCCCTGTGCTTGGGATGTTCACCGGGTACTTGTTTCACCCGGCCTATGTCGTTACTCGGCCAAATGGTCAGGAAGTGCTGCGGCTGGAAAAACAACCTGCTTTTTTCGAGGGGAAATTTACGATGGAGCGAAAGGGAATGCTCAATGAGCACGAAGAGATCTGTGTTTTATTGGGGTTGATGATGGTTGTATTGCTGGAACGCGCTCGCGGATAAGTAAGTTTGGGGAAGATCAAGTCACCTTCCCCAAACCTACGTTCTTTGACTATGTCGTTTCGGTGACTAATCCCGCCAGCCGTTTATCGGCATCACCAAATCGCTCTAACTGCACGCCCATCATATCCATCACCGATAAGAAGAGGCTGCACGCCCGGCGATTGTCATTGCCCTTATCCAAATAATCCAGAATGCGCCCTGTTTGTAATGCACCACCGGCTTTTCCTGCCAGCACGATGGGAAGTTGGTCTGCGCCATGTGCATCGCCATCAAATAAGCTGGAGGCAAACATCAAGAGTGAATTATCAAGCAGAGAAGTGCCACCTTCATCAATTGCCTTCATTCGTTCGACGAGATAGGTGAATTGTTGCGTGTGGAATTGATTGGTCTTGAGGTACATCGCCTCCAACTCTGGAGCTTTTCCATTGTGAGTTAGATCAAGATGCAACGCACCACGGACACCTTCGATAAACCTGAAGTTCATCTGCGAAAGATCATTGTTCAGCATCAGCGTCACCAGGCGAGTTTTATCCATCTGAAACGCTAGCACAATCAAATCCAGCATGAGTTTCATGTGCTCTGGGACGTTCTGTGGAAGCTGATCCCCTGGTCGCGGAATGTTTGACTGTTTGAGCGTTGGACGCCAGCCTTCAAGGCGTTCTTCCTTGGCTGCATGATCAATTCGTTTTTCGATGTCGCGAATAGATTCAAGGTACTCGTCCAGCTTTTTCCGATCACTTGTGCTGACCTTTGGGTGCAACGAGTTTGCTTCTGACAGCACCGCATCCAGAATGCTGCGATCAATCTGGCGGCCTTTGCCATCTCCCACGAGTTGATCGAACGTCCGCGAAGGGTATATCTCCTTCGTCGCGGGTTTGTTTGGCGACACCCACGAAATATTCGAACCATAGATCATCGAAAGGCCATCTTCCAGCCGCAACTCATTCGGTTCTATTCCCAGAGCAAGGCTTGGGACTGCCGTCCGGCTGCCGATGCGCTGCGCCAGCACTTGATCGAACGATGTCCCGACGCGGATTTCTTTGGGATCAAGACTGACAAGTGCGCCGGAAAGCAGATTCATTCGACCCAGATGTGGACTGGTCGAGGTAAAAGCCTTTTGGTGGTATAGGCCACGCAGGAAGACCAAGTCTTCTCGAATGGAAGTGAGTGGTTTTGCAGCAGGCCCGAATTCCATGCTTGCGCCTGTGCCCTTGGCCCACCAATGAATCGGTTCGACTCCATTGGAAAAATAAATATGTGCAAATCGAAGAGGTGGCTTGTTCGCCTTGGCGTTGTTCCCCTGTGCAAGAAGCGGCAGCGATTCCATCCAGGGTAAGGCAAGGGCAACGCCTGCACCGCGTAAAAAGTGACGGCGCGATAATTGGTTTTTATTTGTCATTGTCGAACTCCTTGGTGGAATTTATTCTCTTTTGTGTTAGCTGCGATTTTGGTTGTGTTATTCGTCGTCGGATTTTCTTCCTTTCCGAGACGATTGCGAAACTGCTTGCTGGTTGCAATTTCGGCTGCGAGCTGAGCGAAAGTTGCGTTGCTGCCTGCACTCACCATTCGATCAATCAACAATTGATCTGATGCAAGAACCGTGCGTCCAAGCGCATAGCCAACCAGTTTGTAAGAAAGTGTTTTGCGAACCTGCGGCTCTTTGTACTTCAAATACTTGAGCAATCCATCTATGCCCGCGATTTCTGTTTTGTCTGTCAGAACTCCTGAATCTTCAATTGCATTTCCATCGGCATATTTCTCTCGCCAGCGACCTGTCGAATCATAACGTTCCAGCGAAAAACCGAGCGGGTCAATGCGGGTGTGACAGTTGGCACACGCCACGTTGCGCTTATGTTGTTCAAGTTTGGCCTTCAACGATAACCCTCCAAAAAGCTTGTCATCTGCGGGCAGCGAGCCAGCGTCAGCGGGCGGCGGCGGAACGGGGGTGCCGAGGATACGGCGTAAAATCCAGTCTCCACGTTTGACAGGGCTGGTGCGAAGTGGAGCCGAGGTTGCTGTGAGTACCGCACCCAATCGGAGCAGTCCACCACGATGGAATGTATTTGCTCCTTCTACAAACTCACTCTGATCTTTGGCCTTGATCTCTTTTTTTACTCCATAAAATTGAGCCAAGTCTTTATTGAGGAAGGTGTAATCTGCAAACAGAATTTCATTGATGGGCCGATTTTTGCGGATCACATGCTCGAAGAAAGAAACGGCTTCATCGTACATGGCTTCTTTGACATCATCTGTAAATTCAGCGTATCGGCTGGTATCAACTCCCTTGTGCTGATCGAAATGATAAAAGCCAAGCCATTGGCCGAAAAATTCTGTTGCCATCCGACGGGCTTTGGGATCAACCACCATTCGCTGAACTTGCTTTTGAATGCCAGCCCTTTCAGTCAATTCGCCAGCTGTAGCGGCACGGCGCAATTCGTCATCCGGGATTGAAGCCCAGAGGAAAAAGCTTAAGCGACTAGCCATCTCCCAATTTGAAAGAGGCTTCAGCTCAGCAGGATTGTACGAGACTGTTTTGACGGGGGAAGAATCCGCTACCTGCTCAACACGGTAAAGGAATTGTGGTGCAACCAGAATACGGGCAATTAGCGATTGAATCGCTTTCCGATGATCCTTTTCGGCAGTAAAGGCCGTCTCATAGAAGCCGCGCAAATTTTGCTTTTCTTTTTCCGACAAGGGCCGCCGCCAGGCGCGGCTGGCAAATTCAATGCAATCCTTAATGTGGCCAGGGCGCGCAACAACTTCTGCTGCCATCACTGCCTTGTATTCATTGCGCAAAGGAGTCACAAATTTGCGCATCTCTGCTGGCAATGCTTCAATTTGTGTATTGTCCAGGTCCGCAATGCCTTTGCCCTTGAGGTCATAGTTGAAATGCTTGGCCAATAAGCGCAAATAATTATCGTGATACTCAAATGATGAGTACAAATCGTTCCATGCCTGATTGAGTTTTGTTCGCGCTGCCGGATCAAGCAGATTATCAACCACGAAACGGTCATCGCGGATGTATTTGATCTTCTGCACGAATTCATCATGTTCCGGGACGTTGTATGTGTTGTCGAACGGGTTAGGCACCGGGTCTTTGTCCGCTGGAGTCGGTTCGCCGTGGGAGTTGGGGGGCATAAGTGATGCATACTCCATCACGCCCGCTCGGAAGGCCTGATATGCCGGGCTTTTCATATCTCCAATCAATGCGCGTGTTGGTTGTCCTCTGGTTACTCCATCAGCCCGGTCAGAAATGAGAATTCGCACAACCTGATCCCGATTTTTGCCAATTTCCGCGTCAACCTGTAGGTTCATGGTGAAACGGCCTTCTGGCATTGGAATTTCAAACATGATCGAACCTTCTGACGCAAAATCATTTGGCCCAATTGGCGTGCCGTCAGGACTGGTCCCAAAATTTAACCGCTGGCGCGTTTCCTCGCTCACCAACTCTTTCAGGGTCTTCCTTTCACCCGGCGGCAAAACGCCGCGTCGCAAATTGGCTGCGGCCTGCGCCTCTTCTGCCAGCACAACGACGGATTCCCCCGCCTTAACCTGTTGACGCTGGGCAATGGGGCGGAAGCCAACGGTAAGATTGCGCCAAATGACCACAGGCTTATCGCCCATTGCGGGATTGACGGTCGAGACATTGAAATAAATTTTGGCTGGGCCTTCTTGCACCGGGCCACGTCCCCCGCCTCTGACATAGGCGAAACGATGGGTTGGTTTGACGTTTAGGGTACGGTCACTAAATTCGAGCGGGCTTTCATCGCCTGCTCCCCCTGCTGCCAGATCGCCTCGTGCAAAAAGCCAGCTTGGCCAGGTAATCAAAAATTTCTGAATCTCGTCACAGTTTGAGCGCACAGATGCAGCTACGGTTTTATTGCCAGCATCAGGCGCGGGAAGTTTCCGCCAACGTGAAACTACTTCAGAAGTCGGATAGCCCAGCCCGTTTTTATTCATCACTGTCCAGATATGCTGAGCAAAGCGGGGTGTGATGCCTTCTCGATTTGCCAATTCTTTGAGCGTGACAGTGTGTTCACCTAATGCAACGCGATTTTTATATTGCCACGCAACAAATAATGCCTTGCCGTATTTTTCAATTCCAAATGGTCTGCCGCCCTCGCCTGAAACGGTGCGAAAGCCGTTGGCAGCATAAATATCCTTGATTCGAGTAATGGCAGAGAGTTCAAATCCTGATTGTCCGGGATGCGTAAAGAATGTAAGCGGGCCAGCGCCGATCACAGCGTGGTTGGCAATGATTTTGGCGGCTGCCAAATACCGTTCCAGATTGGCGTCCTGCATGAATTGCACATCACCAAAATTCGTGAATCCTTCGCCACCAACGGAATCGCTGGTTGAATCAATCCCGGAGTTGATTTCGACGCTGGTCAGGTCTTTGATCGCGTAAGCATATTCACCACTGGTGAGCCGTCGAACTGTAACTTTGCCAGGGTCACCATCAAATTTTGTGGCATATGCCTTGAGTTCTCCCTGAATCCAGGAAACGACCTGCGTTCGCTCTTCGTCAGAGGGCTGTGGCATTGCCTTTGGTGGCATCGTTTTTTGTTCAAGCACTGTTGCAACTTTTTCCCATTGCTGGAATCCCTCACCGATAGATGGTTGCGCCAGCATCTTCTCAAGATTCACTCCCGCCTTTGCCGCTGTACCGCTGTGGCACATCACACAATATTTATCGAGGGTTTCTTTTGCCGCCGCTGCAACAGGCTTAACCACAAGTGGATTAGGGCCTGTGCTGATGGCACGAGTTTTTCCCACGATGCTCATGACGACGACACAAGTCACGACCACAATTGCAACTTTCCAGCTCCGAGCTGACTTCAATGGCTCGGTCTTACGAGAGACTCTCATGTTGTTATCGAACCTCATTTTAAATGCCTCGCCTAAAAGGCAATTTTGGAATGTCGTAGCTCAGAATCAAGAACCTGATTCCGGCTTGATCAGTAAATGATCGAGAAGAAAGTTGATTTTGCGCCCGTAAACCGTTGCAGTCAACGAGAAATCGAATACGAGCACTTCAGAAAATCTGACTTTTTCAAATCTTTGACTCCGTCCCTAAAGCACCGTATTTCCTTAACTCCGGCCAGCAAATGGCGACAAGTAAAACGACAACCAGCGTCCCAATGCCCCCTGAGACGACAGAAGCGGTCGTGCCAAAGTATTCAGCCACCAACCCCGATTCATAGCCCCCAAGTTCGTTGGAAGTGCCAATGAAGAGGCTATTCACGGCAGAGACTCGTCCACGCATTTCATCTGGCGTCAGCAGTTGTACCAGCGTGTGGCGAATGATGACGCTGATGCTGTCAAACGCGCCAAGCAACATGAGCATCAACATCGAAAGCCAAAACTGACGGGAAAGCCCAAAGACAATCGTGGCTAAGCCGAAACCGATGACTCCCAGCAAGAGCGTTCGTCCTGCTTTTTGGATTGGCGGGCGATGCGTTATTGTGAACGCCATCAGAACTGCACCGAGGGAAGGCGCTGCGCGAAGCCACCCAAGCCCTTTGGGTCCCACCTGCAAAATATCTTTGGCAAAGATCGGAAGCAGTGTTACTGCGCCGCCCAGCAAAACGGCAAACAAATCCAGAGTGATAGAGGCCACAATTACTTTGGTTCGCCAAACGAATTTGAGTCCGACTAACAAGCCTTGTAAATGGATTGGCTCACGGTGCTCTTGTGGCTTTTGCACCTGGATGCCAGTGAGCAATACGATATACGTGATCATTGCCACTGCGGTTACTAAATAAACTAAGGTCGGGTTCCCATAAAACCCAATCATGAGGCCACCTAGCGCCGGGCCGGTAATCGTCGCAATTTCAAACGAATTGCTTCCCCAGGCGACCGCATTGGCAAAGATTTCTCGCGGAACGATCTGCGTAACAAAGGCTGAGCGGGCGGGAGCCTGAAAGGCTCTTGCCAGACCATTCAAAAACAAACACAAGTAAATCAGTGAAATGGAGCCTTTGGTGATTGAGACCCACAACATCACGATGGATGCGACTGTCGTCAGCGACAGCGTGCTAAGCATGATGATTTTGCGGCTGTAGCGATCAGCAACCTGACCGGCAGGCAGGGTAAACAGGAGTATTGGAAGGTATTGAACCAGGCCGATGTTTCCAAGTTTCAATGCCGACCCTGTCCGTTCGTAAATCTCCCACCCGACAGCCATTGTAAGCATTTGATGCCCCAGGATGCCAAGCAAATTACCTGCAAAATAGCGGCGGTAATTGGCAATCTGAAAAACGGCATATGGGCCGGGCGAAGCAGATGGTGTCATCCACGTTCTCCCAGTGTAATTACCTGATCGGTGAAGTTTTCAAAGCTATCGTCGTGGCTAATTACAAATAATTGTCGGAAGCCCGTTACCCGGCCAATTTGCTGTGCCAGATTCCGCCGCCGATCTTCATCCATATTTGTGGTCGGCTCATCAAAAAATGCCAGGCTGAGATTGTCAGAAAATTCCTTGAGTAAGGCTAAGCGAACTGAAAGTGCTGCCGCCATTTGCTCGCCGCCCGAAAGATTCGTAAAAGGGCGCGAAAAGCCGCGTTCTTCCAGCGTGATTTCGTAATCGTTACTCCATTTTAAAGTCACGTCGTAGCGACCAGTAATTTCCCGATAGAGTTGATTGGCTTCAATCGAAACGGAATGTAAATAGGCTTCCGTGATGTACGGCGCAGCCTTTTGCAGGGTGTCTCGTATAAATTCTGTTGCTTCTCGCAATCTTGAGAGCCTGTCATTGGTGGCTG
Source organism: Acidobacteriota bacterium (assembly GCA_018268995.1). Classification (GTDB taxonomy): domain Bacteria; phylum Acidobacteriota; class Blastocatellia; order RBC074; family RBC074; genus JAFDVL01. The sequence continues at coordinate 70,237 of JAFDVL010000007.1, forward strand.
AATCCAACCGCATTTTTTCGCGCACTTCGTTCAGATACGCTAATTGCGTTTGTAGCTTTTCGTTCTGTTCGCGCAAATGTTCCTGTTGCGTGGTGAGTTGTGTGATGCGTTCGCGCAGTTGATTGAACAAGGCAAAAACTCGTCCATGTTCATCCGAGTCGTATTTTTCCTCCCAGGCTACCAGTTGAGCTGTTTCCGCATTGATCTGGGATTCAGTCGCCGCCAGTTCCTTTGCCAAAGATTTTGCTTCGGCCTCACGTGCAATGGCGGTTCCTGCGATTTTTTCATTGGCAATATACGCCTGATAAGCCTGCTCGCAAGTCGAACGCAGGGCGAGGACTTCCGCTAGTGCAACATCGAGATTGGCAAACTCCTGCAATTCCTTGCTTGTCTGGTCAAATTGCATTGAGATTTCCTGTGTTCGTTGTGCGGCTTTCTGCAGTGCGCTGAGCCACTCGGCTTCTCGACTGACAATTTGATTAAGCATCGCTGCACGGCTGCGAGGATCACCAATTGTTTGCAACCTGGTTTCTATGGTTGCGAGTTGGGCTGTTATGTCTTGGAGCGCCCCAAGCTTTTGTGCGAGTCCTTCACGATCCGCACGTTTTCGCTCCCCCTCTGCTTTGATAGTCTGAAATTCTCGCAGCAGCACCTCAGCTTGCTTGAGTTTCGTTTGGGCATCGCGGGCTTGTCGTAGCCTCGCCTCAACCTCCTGCCTTTGTTGCTGTAGTTGTCTGGCTTGTGTTTCGTGCGAATTGGCCGTAGCAGGCGATTCCGACTCAAGCTTTTGGACAATTCCTTTTTGTTTTAATAACCGGTCTTGGATGGCACTTAGCTCTTCCTGTAGCTGAGGTAACCGTTTCGTTTCGGCCTCGGCCACCCGCAGGTTTTTACCTTCGGCGGCAAGCTTGAGCGTTGTGGTTTCCAGTCTGGCAATTTCCTGGCGGCGCGCTTCCAACCCTGATTTAAAGCGCTTGTCGAGCGATTCGCCGGGTTTTAGGTTGAGACAGCGTTCAGTCAGCAGTGGACAAACTCCACCACTTTCAAGCGCTGCAATCATCTCAGTGTCGCGCGCGACCTCTGCTCGTAGATTGGCCAATCGCTGCGTTTGTTTATGTAGCTCGGTTTCGATAGTGATCAGCTGGGCGGCTTGCTTGCTAAGAGGTTGAAGTCGTGAAATTTCGTTCGAGACCTTCGCGTGTTCAGCTTGTAATCTGCCCACTTCGTTCTTCGCCTGGGCGATCTGGTCGCGTTTGATCTGAACACTCTGGCGTGCAACTTCTACCTGCGTCAATTGGTCGGTCAAAGTCCGAAATTCTTTTTCGAGTGATTCAACTTGCTCCGCTTCATGGCGATAGTTTTCTGATTCTTTAATTTGCGCTTTGATTTCGGAAAACCGCAGCCTCAAATGTTCTAATTCTCGATCTAACGTATCGGCAGCTTGTTGTAGCCCCTGCACCTGGCCACGACTCTCGCGTAATTCGCTGACTTGCTTCTCTAGCGATACCTGCTCCTGAACACGATCAGCCAACTTTGTGATTTCTTGCCGGGACTGTTTTATCTCATTGAGCCGTTCATTGGCGCTTTGAACTTGAACCTTGGCGGTGAGCAGTTCTTGCTCAATTTTGTTGGCTTTGATGCGTATCTGATCGCGGAGTGTTCGTTGCTTTTCATATTCTGTCAGACGCTGAGACGCTGATTGATATTGCTCATAGCCGATGCATGATTGTCGCAGAATATCTGCTGCCTGTCGTGCTTGCTCTGCGGCTTCACTCGCGGTCGAAAGGTTTCCTCGCACCAATTGAAGTTTGATATTTGTTCGTTCAACGATGCCGCGTTGTTTGGAAATTTGTTCGGCTAACTCCGTATAAGCCCGTGCACGTTGTTCTGCTTGCTGACATTCATGAAAAACGAGAGCTAGTTGCTGTTCCAGCGAATGCAGGCGTGAGGATACCTCATCGCCCTGCTTTCTGATTTCGTCGTAAGCTTTTAATTCGCCTTCAGCCTCAGCGATTTTTCGGTCAATTTCTGTGATGCGTTGCTGAAGATGTTTTTGTGTGTCTTTTAAATTGTCTGATGCCTGCCGATATTCTTCAACCTGTAAAATTTGATCGAAGGTTTTTTTACGATGCCCTGGCGGTTGAGAAAAGTCGGCAGTGAATGTGCCTTGTGGGACACCAATTGTGGTCTTATAAAGTGTGGAGAGGTCTGTTGTCGGCTCGACGCCAATATGTTGCTTCAGCCAGCCGACCACCTGATTTTTTTGCTCAACCAGTTTGACCTTCGTATCCAAATCGAAGACATAGTATCCACCGCCCGTATCTCGATGAACTAAATATTCCCGATCATCAATATTTGAGCGGAAGCTAATATCTACCTGACCACGCTTGGCACCACGGCGCACAAAATCATCGCGATTGTACTCAAGATGATCAAATAACGCCCAGGCAATGGCTTCGATGATGGTGGTTTTACCTGCGCCATTCGGGCCACAAATTGCGGTGACTCCAGGATTGAACTCAAACACCGCTTCTGCGTGATTTTTGATGTTCTTGATTTCGACTTTGGTAATCTGCAAATCTTGCGGCTGGAGGATGGGAATGGGTTAAGAAGTGTTGGTGAGCGGCGGAAAGCACAACTGCAATCCACCCCTCACTCACTGCGACGAACTAAGCCGAAGCATTTTGTGTCGTCTCGGCCCCATCCGAATGTCCGAGTAAATGCTTGCCTTCGAGGCTTCGTGGGTCAATGGTGCGAATATGTTTGCGACCACGCATTTCCCAGATAGCAGTAATTTTTCCTTCTTTTTCGACAGCGTGATAGGACAACTCTTCCTGCGCCTCAGTATGAGGTGCCTCTGTGTTCGTGGTTTCTGTGGATGTATTTTCACTCATGTATGATGTATCTCCTGATGTTGATGTAATAACGGAAACCAGCATTCTGCCATAGCGTTAGGGCAGTGTCTAGCTTAGGCTCGCAGGTTGCTCACTTGCTCTTTCTGTTTCCAGGTGATCAGGCTGTTGCTGATATTCGGCTAATAATTCCTGCATAATATCCGAAAATGTCCAGTTGGGATCAAGCTGTGAATTTGCTGCCAGACGGGTTTCCAATTCCCTTAAGGCACGCTCGCGTGCCCAGGCAAAAAAACGGGTCAAATTGATCTGTTGAGTAATCATGGGTTGTTTGCGAAATGCTTGCAAAAAAGCAACGGAATTCTCAGCTTTCGATAAATTGATGTCAAGTCAATGATGGTTCTTTGTCGGCGAAATATCTGTTTGGGAAACCCATTGCGTTTGTGTTAAATTGCAGTTCGCGTCCCCTCCCGGTGTGATAGCGTGTAACAACCCTGAATAGAAAAGCTTAATTGAGGTTCTGATAATGCTGACTGGATACAACACAGATGTGTCCTACGGGGGAGAACTCTTCCACGTCCAAACTGAAGATAAAGGCATCAACAGTCCCATTATTCTTTCATTGGTGTATCGTGCCGGAACTATTCTGGCAGCGAAGCGAACCCCATACAATAATTACATTCAAAATGGAGTGGTTGATGAATCTGCCGTATCCCAGATACTCAACCGACAACATCAGATTTTAGTAGCTGCAATTCGTTCCGGGAAAAGCGACAAACTCGTCGAGCTGAGCCGCCATTACAGTGAGTATAAAGGGAAAGAAATATGCGAATCGCCATCTGCAAGTAGCACCCAGGCTACCAGTGTGACAAGACGGGCAATCGAAACGCAGGCAAAAGAGGTATCGGCAAACGATACTTCGCATTTGAGCTCACGTCCTCAATCAGCGCCCGCTCACAAGCTGGAACCGCAGACCCATCCTGTTGCTCACAACATTGAGCAGCGTGGGTTTGATGCGATCAGTTTTGATCAGATTATCGCTGGTTTTTTAGAGAAGGTCTCTTTCTCGGAGCAATTACGCATCGAATTGCTTTATCCCTCAAAATTCCGAGCTGGAGATGAGGTTACAGTTCGCGCCGCAGTCTTTGTTGGCGGGCATACCCCTTCATCTGGCGCTAAAATACAATTGCAGGTTTTGGGGACAAAAATCGTTGCGCAATCCTGGCAAGCAGTTACGGATTTTCAGGGGTTAGTAAGTTTTCATATCAAAATCCCCGTTTTTACCTCTGGCGCAGCTGCCTTGATTTTAAAGGCGACCGCAGAGAATGGACAAGATACTGAAGCAAAGTTTATGATTTCGGCAAAGTGAGTCAACAGATGATGAGTGACGAAACAAAAATCGAAATCCAGGTAAATGGTGAACCTCAATTTGTTCAGGCGGAACTGACCGTGGCTGATCTTGTAGAGCAATGGGAACTTGTTCCCCAACGACTCGCTATAGAGCTTAATCTCAAGATACTGCCCCGCTCATCTTGGGCTGAAACTAAATTGCAGTCAGGAGATCGTCTTGAAGTTGTCCATTTTGTCGGAGGGGGTTAACAAGCGTCATAATTTTGACTTTTCCTTATCATTGATTAGGCATTAATTTATATTTCCATGTAATCGAGATAGTCCCGTAAAGGTTTAACCCGTAGGCCTTGCTCCTCGCAACAACCATAATAATCAGGCTCCATATTTGGTTCTTCAATCTTTTTGACTGAAAAAGATAACCGTCTCTCAAGGTTGAATTGGTGATGGCTTAAAAGACCGTGATTACTGTTGTGTTCAATTCATCAATGACTACCAAAACTACTGGGAGCGCCGCCGCTGCCGTAAATAAAGCCAATAAGGCTCAACTGCAAAAATGGTTGGCGAAAATGGCTATGCAAAATAAAGCGTCGCTGATTTTCGAGTTGGAAGTGTGGATTCGTTGCTTCGACCGCTTCTTTCGTATTCGCAATCATCCTTTCACCGAGATGGAGATGCGAGAAGTGGTACGGCGCGATTTTTCCGAAGAGCTTAGAATTGTTCGTAGCGTGAGTCTGCGGATGAGCCAACTCTGTACCGAAATTGTTTCGCTGGAACGAACTGATTCTGATTACTTCGGAAGCTATATTGAAAATGAGCTTCTGCATAGTGATGGAACCTTGCGTTTGGAGCGAAAGCAATCCTGGCAACTGACACCAGAGGATTCCCTTTCTCTCTTAATTGAATCACTAGCAGACTTGCGTCCCTTGCTTGAGAGCGTTACCCAGTTGCCTTTTGTTAACTTTCAGACCTTCAGCAGTGTAGGCAAGCTGATCAGTCGCGAGCTGGCCCGATGTCATCATATCGAGCCGTTATTGCTCCAGAAATTTAAACCCGAATTTGATCGCATTGAGCACCCCGAAATCACCGCAATTATCAAAGGCATTCAGCATCCAGACTTGCGCCAACTAATGGCGCAAGTCTTCCTGGAAGCATTTCGACTACTGCGGTATCTAAATTTCATCGGCGAGGATTTACGGGCTGATCGGCCCTTGAAACGCTCTCTCCTGATCTTTTCCCTGATTTATTCAGAGCTGCGCTCTCTCTTGGATTTTATTGATAATCGTCTGCTTGGAAGTAATGAACTAGAGGAAGATAAGCGCGACATTATTGACGGTTGTAGCTATGGATTACGGATGGAGTTGGACAAGGTCTTTGGCAAGGAATTGATCGGATTTGTTCAGCTTCGTCAGGCACCACCTATTTATGCAAAGGTCGAAAACTCGCATGGATTGCTGCGGAATTGCTTGCAACAAACCATCGTCGGCATTGCCCATGCTTTTAATCTAAATCTGACTGGCGTAAGTATTTTCCCCGATTTCAGCACGTTCCATGATCAATCAAAGACATTGCGAGCAGATCTTTGGCGGTTGATTATGCACCTGCGATATTACGAAGCAAATGTGGAGCAGAGCTATAACAGCAACCTGATCGAAGAACTTGTGGCGTTTCGGGATGGGTCAATGAAGTTTTTGATGTTTCGTGATTGGGACCCGCTGGAACGAATGCACGATGAGATTGTGGCTTCCACAAATGACGAAGAACGTCGCAAGGCATTACATCTGTTTGCAACCTATCTGGAGACCTTGCTAGGACAGGTCAATGTCCGCGCGGTTTTAACGGATGACCCCTTCGACTATCCTGCGGTTGAAATTCAAGGGCAAACTATTAAGGCTGTGGCCTAATTCGCTGCCATCAAGGTTTGAGCCTATCGTTTTTTGCTCAGGGAGCTTTTCGCCTGCCCACTGGCAAATGACTTGGGATAGCTCACCATATTTGCAAACAAGCGATAAGCACCTGCGACACCGGCAGGGAATTGCCGGAACCAGGCATACCCCGTAAAAATATAGTGTCCTTTCCCAAAGCTTGCGACCAACTCACCGCCCTTTAAAATCGTCCCGGTATCATCTGGTGCAGATAAAAGCGGCGTGAATTGTTTGTCCCATTCGCTCAGAAAATATAAGCCACGTTCCTGTATCCACCCCTTCCAATCTTCGTCTGTAATTTTATTTGGAAAATTAAAGAATGGATGTGCCGGTTCCAGAATTGTGATCGGCGCTATTTCGTCGGTAACGCGCAGGTTTCCAGCCATTTTTACCGGATAAGGGGAAAAGTTACCATTCGCAAATTCTTGTTTGTTATATTGCACAATGAGTGTTCCGCCGTTAGATACATAGTCCAACAGCCGTTTATTATTGACGATGACGGCATCATTTACTTCATATACGCGAATGCCAAGAACAATGGTGTCGTACGCGGATAGGTCTCCTGAGGCCAATTCTGCTGGAGAGATGAGCTTTAAATTTACCCCTATTTGCTGAAGCGCACTTGGGCCATCATCGCCGCTTCCAATAACGTACCCAACCTTTAAGCCCTTGGCCACAGTGACATCAAAGACTTCTACTTTTGTAGTTGCAGGATGGTAGACGAAGTGTGGCTCAATGTGCGGGTAGGAAATTACCTGATACCCATTATCGAACTTCTTCCCACCTGATTCTGCAATTGCCTTCAGCTCAAAATTTCCTGCGGCTCCAAGCGATGGGGTAACTTTGAAGGTTCGTGCGGTTTTCTCACTCTGCTTGGTAAATATAAGTAGCTGATTTTCCCCCTCAACCTTCCAGCCCGCTGGGGCGATGAGTTGAATCGTTCCCACTGTTTGGTGGTTGGCGTTGTTTGTGATTTCCACTGAAACCTCACGAGTCCGATTTTGGCTTCCACTTGGAATCACTAAGAGGGAAGGGTGAACAGTAAGCGTTAGCGCGGGGGCAACTTTCAGTTCGCGTCGAATTTCACCGAATGTTTTGTCCACAAAGCGAAACTCAACAGGCTGCTGGACGATGACCCGCTCTCCACTCAAGGTAAGTTCTACCTGTGCATTGGCAATTGCTGGCGCAAATGGCAAATTGCGAGGCATCGAATCGTCCCAATCAAATTGTTCTTTCGTTCGGGGTTTGGCTAGCCAGTAAGGCTGTGTCGCGGGCGCATTATCGGGCACTCTGGAACGAAATCGCGCAACAATATTGGGGGTTTCTCTCCCGCGCATAATTGGCATGCCTGTGCCTACGACCATCGGCTCAGGGCGAATGGATTCGGTTTGCCAATCGGCTGGCGTATTTAATTTTACAAGAGGGGGTGCGTCTTTAGACTGATTGATTCCAGCTGCGGAGCTGATAAAGATATGTGCCGCGATCTCAACATTTTCTCCTGGTGTAACGATTTCCGTACTGCTGAGAGCGTCTACCACAACTCCGTGCGCTTTGACCAACGCATCGTTGAACTCTTTCTCCTTGCGCGCCAACATACCGTCAACCGTCGCTTTGGTGCTTGGTTCCAGGCTGCCTAGCGTTGCTCTTAGCGCCCTCACCTCGCGCAAGCCATCCGCCAAATATGGAGCAATCGCGACAGGTTGTTCCATTCGGAATTCCATCATTGCCTTAGCTGCCAAATCTTTGATCTTCGATAAGGCTGGTAATATTTTCCCCTGATTGTCCCCTGCAAATTTGGCAATGCCCGTAATTGTCGTATCAATGCCTGTAAAAAAAGTGGTTTCTTTTTCCGGTACTGTTATCAGGCTGGAGAGCCGTGGGAAAGAGCGAACCTGCGTCCCTTTTGATTGCACCATCCCGAAGTCCTGCGAACGGTGTCGACTGCGACCGTCAGAGGCTAGTTCGTTGTAGGATCGTCCAAGGATAGGATCATAAACACCGACATCGAATTCAGCGCGCGGCCCACTATCCACATTGCCAAACACTCGCCCATAAACCTTCAAGACTTGCCAGGGGTGCAAGCCTTCCCGCCTGATTTGCTCTGGAAAACGAGTTGGATCGGCTGCTGCTTTGAGTGCTTCTGGCGTCAATAACCCTGCCACCTGATGCTGGCCATGCCCATCGCGTGCAGTGCCAGAAAATCCACTGACGACAACCAGTGGACGCATCATCCGAATTACTCGTACCATATCACCAAGCACTTCTTCGCGATTCCATTTTTGCAGTGTTTCCTCTGGGGATCGAGTGAATCCAAAATCAAAGGCACGGGTAAAAAACTGCTCGCCTCCATCCAATTTGCGTGCTGCCAGTAACTCTTCGGTGCGAATTACACCCAGGTTTTCCCCCAGTTCAGGCCCAATCCCGTTTTGCCCACCTTCTCCCCGGTTGAGTGAAAGATAGGCTGTGCGTGCCCCTTCTTTTCGGGAGAGATACGCAAGCATTTCGGTTGATTCATCATCAGGATGTGCTGCTGTGTGCAACACGCTTGCAATTGTCTGGAGCCGCCTTAAAGACAACGCCAATCCACTTGCTCCGCGTTCTTCAGGAGTGGGACGCGTATCTGCTTGTAAAGGAAGAAAGAGTGATTGGGAAAAGAGCAGGAATGAGAACCCGAAGCAAAAAAGCTTTTTCATATCTGTGATCGCAAGGTGAAATATGCACAATCGCAAAAGATTCAAACTATAGATGAAGTGCAATAATATTTATTGCTGTACAGCATCGCAACCAGTGTGCAACCTCTATTTCAGGAAACCACAAGTAGTGATGACTTGTCGAGCGACAAGCAGGTGGAAGTATCTGTACACTGCTGAAATGGGGATAGTTGATTTAGGCGGCTAACGTTCTCTTTAACTGTGCGAGTCCTGATTTAGAATTATATTACAGCAAATGGTCGCGCAGCACTTGTGCCATCGCCTCGGCTTGCATTCGGATGACTTTTTCATCTTTCCCTTCGATCATCACGCGCGCCAGGTTTTCTGTGCCCGAATAGCGCAACAATAATCTTCCTGTTCCCTGCAATTCTGTGTGTAATTGATCCATCATCGCTTTTATAGGTGGAATGGAATCTAACGGAGGTTTGCTGCCGACTTTGACATTGATGGTGATTTGAGGATACCTCGTAAAGCCTGAAGCCAATTCTTGCAGACCTTGTTTTGAGTCCTTCATCACCCGCAGCACTTCGAGTGCCGTGATGATGCCATCTCCAGTGAGTGAAATCTTTGGAAAAATGACGTGGCCAGATTGTTCTCCACCAATACTCCCCCCATTTTTGAGCAACTCATCCAGAACATATTTGTCGCCAACATTGGTTCGCGTAAGCGAGATGTTTTTTTGTTGCAGCCCCAATTCCAGTCCAAGATTGCTCATTACTGTCGCCACCACTCGGTTTCCCTCCAGCTCATTACGCTCGGCAAGGTACTCTGCGGCAATAAAAAGAACTTGATCGCCATCCACTAAATTACCCTGTGCATCAACAAACAAAGCGCGATCCGCATCCCCGTCAAAGGCGACCCCAATATCAGCTTTGGTTTCGACTACTTTTGCCTGCAACTGCTCGGTATGAAGCGCACCACAATCAAGATTAATGTTGCGGCCATTCGGATCAGTATTGATTACCGTGACTTCGGCACCAAGTGCTTGAAAAAGTGCAGGCGCTAACCTGTAGGAAGCCCCATTCGCACAGTCCACAACTAGATGTAGGCCACTTAAATCTAATCCTGTTCCCATCTCTGTTCGCAGGAAGGATTGGTATTTTTGCTGTAGTTCCTGCTCGGTTGCCGTATCTCTTGACGTATCTGTGTTGGACATGGCTGGAAAAGCTTCAGCCTCGGCTCTTAAATCCGCTTCGATAGCCTGTTCCGTTATATCATCCAGTTTTTGTCCCGATGGTGAGAAGACCTTGAGGCCATTATCTTGAAATGGATTGTGAGACGCTGAGATGACAATACCAGCATCCGCCTTGAGAATTTTTGTCAGGTAAGCTACGCCTGGTGTGGTGATGATCCCCGCTGATTGATACCTGGCTGCTGCTGTTTTTATGCCGCGAATCACAGCGGCCTCAATCCACTCCCCGGATTCGCGAGTATCTCGACCGAGAATAATTAGCGGAGTTTTGCCTAATCGCTTTTCAAGCTCCATTGCCAGTGCATAACCGAATCGTTCAATTGTAGGAACATCCAATGGAAATTTCCCAGCTTCACCACGAATGCCATCAGTGCCAAATAATTTGCTCATAGAGTTGGTAGAACGAAGTAAGGACGGGGGATCTCAGAGTCGTTTAAGAGGCAGGAAGATAAACGAAACGTGCGGAAAAGTCATTGAGAAAATTTCCAGATCAGATGCAAAAAAGCCGGAGGCATTTGCCCCCGGCCCTTTCCCTCACATTCTCCAAACTTCACATTAACTGTTTTTTTCCACACGTAAATTATTCGTCACTGAAAAAACATTGGATACGCCATTGGCAGCAATGAATGCCCGTGTTTTATCGCCCTGGTTTAGCACGATGCCTTCCAGCGTTACGTTACCGTTTTTTACGATGATGCGAACTGGCGGATTCGCCATCAACGCTAAGCGATCCAACCCTGGCTGGCGATAAATAGCGCGATACGTGGCAATACGAATCCGATCATCGAAGGAAGATAATGGCAACACTTCGATGTTATTCACGACCTGTTCCACGCCTGCGATACGTGCCACAACTCTTTCGGCATCACTCTTTAGCGTCGGACGCGTCACTTGTCCTTGGAGCGTCACAACGCCATCGTGATAACTGTAGGAAAAATTGTCAAAGACGCTTAAGAACGGCAAAGTGACCAGTTCTTTGCGAATTTTCTGAACGGTTTTTATGTCGTCCGTATTGTTAGTGGATGCAAAACTCGGCATCACTGAAATCATTGTCATCGCTGCCAACAGTGCTAATGTTGTGAACCTTCTCATTTGTTTCCTCCCCTTGAAATAGTTTGAGAATTTGCTCAACAAGTTGTCAATAATCAGCTCACCTGATTTACGCGACTTTAGAGGCAAATGGATTGCAATTGGTTGGCTGAGATTGCGAGCACATTGTTAATTTTTGCTTACACACGCTCCGCTCTTAATCATCTTTTTGAGGTGTGAAAATGCTAGGGGCAAAAAATAACCTGTATCGTTCTGTAAATCGTTTCCCTGCGCTTTGTTTGGCAGGTGCGGGAAATAATACAACTTGATTGACTCTCACTTCTCAGCCGCTATAATCCAATAACTAGATGTTATAAATCATTACATCTACTTAGAGAGCAATGAGTGAGAGCGAACATATGAAACAAGCGGTTATCCTCAGCGCCACTCGTAGCGCCATCGGAAAATTTCAAGGAGCGCTTAAGGGCTTTTCAGCTCCCGAATTGGGTGCGTTCGCTGTACGTGCCGTGTTGGAGCGATCCGGTCTCGAACCAAATCAAATTGATGAGGTGATAATGGGATGCGTTTTACAAGCTGGCTTAGGCCAGAATCCTGCACGTCAGGCCGCCTTGCACGCCGGATTACCAAATTCTGTATCCGCTCTCACCGTTAATAAGGTTTGTGGGTCAAGTCTGAAAGCTGTCATGCTCGCGGCTCAGGCGATTGCTTGTGGCGATGCGGAAATAATCATTGCAGGTGGAATGGAGTCTATGACCAATGCCCCTTACCTGCTGACAAAAGCACGCGAAGGCTATCGGATTGGCAATGGTGAACTGGTTGACGTGATGATTCACGATGGTCTCTGGTGTGCATTTGATAATTGGCACATGGGGGAAACCGGTGAGGTCGTAGCGGAGAAGTATCAGATTACGCGCGAAATGCAAGATGATTATGCGTACAACTCACACCACAAAGCTATTGCCGCAATCGAAGCGGCTCGCTTCAAGGACGAAATCTTTCCTATTAGCATTCCGCAGCGCAAAGGTGATCCTGTGATATTTGAAACTGATGAAGGCCCACGGGCTGACACTACAGTTACTTCCCTGACGAAACTCAAACCTGCCTTTCGCAAAGATGGCACTGTGACGGCTGGGAATGCCTCTCAGATCAACGATGGCTCTGCCGCAGTGGTTGTTGCCTCAGAAGCAAAAGCCAGAGACTTGGGGATTACTCCGGTCGCACGGATTGTTGCGCAAGCAACATCTGGCCTTGAACCGAAGCTGGTAATGATGGCCCCGGTCGAAGCGACGAGAAAGGTCGCAGCCAAGGCTGGGTGGAGTCTACAGGACGTAGATTTGTTTGAATTTAACGAAGCGTTTTCATCGCAATCGGTCGCGTTGAAAAATGTCTTGGAACTCGACCCTGAGCGTATCAATGTCAATGGAGGCGCAGTTGCTCTTGGACATCCTATAGGGGCTTCGGGCGCTCGTGTACTGACAACTCTTCTCCATGAAATGCAGCGACGTGAGGCAAAACGAGGTATTGCCAGTCTCTGCCTGGGGGGAGGCAATGCGGTTGCTTTGGCAGTCGAACTGTAATTTTATATTTGATAATTTAGGAGTGGAGACTCTTGTTGATTCAGCATGTGACTGAATTGAAGTCAACAGTTACAATCTAACCCACTGCTGAAAAGGCCAGTGGCAACTGGTTGGAAGAAAATCCAATCAACCACTACTTACGAGCTATGATTTATTGCCAGTGTTGCAAAGCAGCCAATCCGATCAGCGCGGATTATTGCATGTCCTGCGGGACGAACTTGCACATCATTACCCGCCCGCGCGGACAAGTGTTCGATTATGTGGATGCTCCATTCGAGGAGCATTTGCTTGAGCGTATCAGTGCGCTTGAGGTTGCTGTCCAGCGTGCCAATGACCGGTTTGAGCAGTTGCTTGATCTGGCTCACCAACAGGCCACAGGCAGCTTCTTCAATCACATGATGCTGGAGGCGATGGCTGATTTATTGGGCGAGCACGGATTGCTGGATCAGGAAGAGCTTGAGCAGCGCTGGAAAATTCGTATTGCCCGTCATTATGAGGAATCCATTGAACGGGATCGGTTGGATGAACGCTGTGATCGAATTATTGCTTTGCACAAAGGCAAAGATGTTGAGAAGTTTGCTGACTTAATTGATCAGGGCGTAATTCTCTTAGGCGAAGGGCAGATGCGGCGCGGGTTGCGATTGCTTGAGACTGCATTGGCGTTAGACCCGGATAATCCAGAACTCACCTTTATCCTGGGAGAATATTTCTTCCATTTGGGCAAAGCGGCAGAAGCCTATGCCTATTTGCAGCAAACGCTACAGCTTGATGAAAAACACTTCGGCTCTCACTTGTTGCTGGGATTATTGTCCGGCGATGAAGGGGAAACCGACATTGCCAAAGAGCACCTTCAATGCGCATTGGAAGTAGATCGAAATTCCTTTGCTGCCCATTATGGGCTTGGCCGATTATTGGCCCGCGAACGAAAATTTCCCGAAGCTTTGGGACATTTGAAAAGAGCACTGACCTTACAACCTGCGCCTGAAATGCACTATCTCATTGGCAGGATTTATTGGGAACAAGGTCGTGCTGATCAAGCTCTCAAACATCTTCAGAAAGCCGTACGCCTTGACCCTCGGTTCGATGCCGCGTTGTACGATCTCGGCCTTCTCTATTGGCAATCGAATCGCCCGAATGAAGCGCAGGCCCATTTCCGGGCTGCCTATGAAATTAATCCAAGGGTTTCGCATTATCGGATGGCACTTCAGGCGAATGCCGGAGACGAATTGCCCGTGCCGCCTGCGATAAACTGGAGCTCATTCGTCCCAACGCGGAAAACGAAAATGAGCGAGTCTCGCTTCATTGAATTGCTCCGACGCGATTTGAATACGTTTTCTCTTTCTCCACTCCATTCCAGGAAAAAATCATAAATTTCTTGTGAGCGATTTATTCATCTGGGTTTCATGGCTATACTTAAATCCTATCCAGATGAAATCGTCGCTCGCAAAAAAATCTCAGTTTTGACATGACAAAGGGAAAAGCTGTGGTATAATCCGTTTCATCTGTGAAACACTTCTTTTCAGAAGTGAAACGGCAGTTGAATCTTGAAAGGAATTGATATGGCACTTGAAAAAACAGTCGAAAAAGTTGAACGAGGCGAAAAAAATAAAGCAATAGAAGCCGCCATCGCAAATCTTGAAAAGCAGTTTGGCAAAGGTACGGTCATGCGCCTGGGTGAACACCGCGTAGACGAGATTCCCGTGATTTCAACAAACAGCATTGGCATTGATGCCGCGCTGGGCGTGGGCGGGCTGCCACGGGGACGCATCATCGAAATCTATGGCCCGGAAAGTTCCGGTAAAACCACTCTGGCCTTGCATGTAGTTGCAGAAGCGCAAAAAGCGGGTGGCATTGCCGCATATATTGACGCTGAACACGCATTGGATGCCATTTATGCAGAAAAGCTGGGTGTCAACATTGATGACATGCTGGTTTCACAGCCGGATTCTGGAGAGCAAGCACTGGAAATTGTCGAATCTCTAGTTCGTTCAGGTGCTATTGATGTGATGGTTGTAGACTCCGTTGCAGCCTTGACGCCACGGGCAGAGTTGGAAGGCGATATGGGAGATTCATTGCCTGGCCTACAAGCACGCTTAATGTCGCAAGCCTTGCGCAAACTTACTGCCGTCGTCGGGCGCTCTAATACGTGTCTTATTTTTATTAATCAGGTGCGCGAAAAGATTGGTGTGATGTTTGGCTCACCGGAAACAACCACTGGCGGTCGCGCGCTGAAGTTTTATTCGACTGTGCGGATTGATATTCGTCGAATCGGTGCGATCAAGGATGGCGATAGTGTTGTGGGAAACCGGACGAAAGTGAAAATTGCCAAAAATAAAGTTGCGCCTCCGTTTAGAGAAGCAGAATTTGACATTATGTATGGTGAAGGAATCTCAAAGTTAGGCGAACTGGTTGATTACGGTGTCGAAAATAAGATTGTTGAGAAGGCTGGTGCCTGGTTTTCCTATAAAGGGGAACGTTTGGGACAAGGGCGTGAGAATGCAAAAAATGCCTTGCGTGAAAATGCTGATTTGCGTGGCAGGATTGAAGCTGAAGTCCGCGCAGCATTAGGCATTGGCAGCAAGTTACAGGCTGCTGCGGCAGAGGCTGGCGATGGTGGGAAAGCAAAGTAAATTTAGGAACACATAAGAAGTTACATTCAAGGGGTGCAGGTGGTTAGTCTTCAATTTTAAGTTGAAGACCGCCGCCTCCACCCCTGAATATTGTTATAAGCCATATTTCAGGCGGTTGAGTCCAAATGTTTCTAAGTGTCCGAGCGATGCGAGTGCGTGATGTAGTGTGAGTGATGGTAGATATTCAATTGAGTCCAGTGTCCAGTCCGGTTGTTTTGCAGAAGATTTAGAGATAATAAAAGCACAACGCCAACCCTTCCCAATTAGTGAAAAACAATCAATCCGAATATAGTGCGTAAACTCCTGAGTCTCATAGGGCGGTAATTGAGTTGCTGCTTTTATGAGATTGGTAATTTCATCTTGCAGGTATTTCAGACACACCTGTTCAGTGAGGATCACAGGGCGCTTTCCCATTTGATTTTTACTCCTTAGTGATGGTTTTTACGACATTAGCCGTCGCCCCGTTAACGGCTGTGTAGGTAATAAACGTCTAATCTTGCCCAATTACCAGTCATTTTGCGCAGAATTTGCGAAATATGACATTCTTCTGAAATTTGACTCCTGCCTTCGATTATTCCTGCATTCACAATGTAATTCAAAAGACAACCACTGCGAATTGGCGAGGAGGTGACGTGACGAAAGAGCAAGCTTCTTATCATCGCATCAGGACACCTGATGGATAGTCTGAACAGCGAAAGAAGGCTACTCATCATTGCAAATAGATTGTAGCTGTAGGCCACACGGCAAGGGATCGAATGTTCAGGAGTGTTATGAAAACCAGACCAGCATTGGCAATAATTCTATGCGGTGCCTTGACGATTGGCGCACAGGCTATGCCGATTAATTACTTGCAAATTAGTGATGCGCAAGTCGCTCAACAGACCACCCGTAGCGCCAGCTCGCAAACGCAATCCAGTACAAGTACACAAGGAAGCGTGAATACAGCGACAACGATGGAAAGTCAGGATCAGCCCGAGTTCGTGCGATTGTCAGACGGGCGATTGATCCCTTATGGGCCGGGTATTATTTGTAGTGATCTTTGTGTCGAACCAGTCGCCGCCGAAAATCCTCCGGGGCTTTCTCGAAGATGGTTGATTGCGATCCCGATTGCAGGCGCAGCAATTGCCGCAGTGTTACTGGCATCAGGGGATTCGTCACTGCCGCGCCCGACAGCGGTTAGCAATGATAATCAGGGGCCGACGCCAACTCCGACCCCAAATCCAAATCCGACACCGACGCCAACTCCGACAAATCCTGGTGATCAGCCGCAACCCGTACCAGAGCCAGGAACGATAGCTTTGTTAGGTATTGGGTTAGCTCTATTCTCTCGTAAAAAAGTTTTGGGGATGCTCAATCGCAACCAGAAGTAATCAATTCCGCCAAAGAGCAATAACCGGAGTATCGCATTTCTCCTAACAGCGATCTCCGGTTATTCGTTTTATTGCGGGTTGATTTGGTTGCGTTCTTGCCCAGAATCCGCTATTTGTAGCGACCACAGCCTCATTGGATAAATGCAAGTAAAGGAACGAGAGATTATGTATTCGAGACGATCATTTCTAAAATCTGCCAGCGCGGCTGGACTGACGATGGCGAGCTTCAGCGAAAATGGCATTGAGCAGGCGGTTGCGGCCACAAAGTATGTGAGCCATCTAAGCCCTGAAGATGTTGCGCAAAACGAAGACTTCTGGTTTGAAGTCCAGCAGGCTTTCACGGTAGATCGTTCGATCATTAACCTCAACAATGGCGGCGTCTGTCCTTCGCCACGTATTGTTCAGGAGGCGATGCGTCGCTATCTTGAATATTCCAATCAGGCACCGACTTACACGATGTGGCGAATCCTTCAGCCACAGACTGAAGGTGTGCGAAAGCGTTTGGCGAAAGCATTCGGCTGTGACCCGGAAGAAATGGCAATCACGCGTAATGCCAGTGAAGCGCTGGAAATTTGTCAGCTTGGGCTTGAGTTAAAACCCGGTGATGAAGTGCTCACCACAGAACAAGATTATCCGCGCATGTTAACAACCTGGCGTCAGCGCGAACGGCGAGACGGGATTGTGGTGAAGAAGATTAATTTTCCCGTGCCACCGCCGAACTGGGATTCCTTAGCAGAGATGTTTGAGCGGGCAATTACGCCGAAAACGAAGGTTATTCATTTTTGTCATATCACAAACCTCACTGGTCAAATTTTCCCCGTTAAAAAAATCGTCCAGATGGCTCGTGCTCGTGGCATTGAAGCAATTGTAGATGGTGCGCACGCCTTCGCGCATTTCCCCTTCAAGCAGCCCGAACTGGATTGTGATTACTATGGCACCAGTTTGCATAAATGGTTGATGGCACCCTTTGGGACAGGGTTTCTATTCGTTCGCAAGAATAAAATCCAGAAGCTTTGGCCGATGATGCCTGCCGAGGAATCGTTGGATAGCAATATCCGTAAATTTGAGCAGATTGGAACCCATCCCGAAGCCAATTTTTTAGCGATTGCAGAGGCGCTAACTTTTTATGAAGGGATTGGGCCGGAGCGCAAAGCTGCACGGTTACGGTATTTGTTCCATCGCTGGTCGAAACGTTTGGAAGGGCTGAAGGGCGTTAAGATTTTGACTCCTTACGATCCTCAACAGTCCTGTGGCCTGGCGAATATTGCCATCGAGGGAATGGATCTGGCAAAACTCGGTGGTTATTTGATGAATGAATATCGCATTAATTCAACTCCGATTATCAACTCAGGCGGAGTCAATGGACTTCGTGTGACCCCAAACATTTACACAACGCTAAGTGAAATTGACACTTTTGCTGAAGTGATGGAACGCGTCATCAAGAAGGGCTTACCGGCCTGATTCGCATTCCTGCGCACAGCAAAAAATCTGTAAGCACTGTTCCATCGGGTCATTCGGCGAATTCAGCCCATGCGATTAACTCGCTGGAGTTTATCTATTCCTTTGCCCATCGCTTCCGCTTCTTCCGCACCGAGCGATATACTGCTGGACGGGTATTTCCCAGCAATTGAAAAGGATCATCGTGAAGCACTTTAATCTGGTTCTCGAAGAAGCACAGCGTTCACTCAAGAGAGATGGTGATTTGCCACTGGTGGCAATAGGCTTCGACACACGCGGGCGGGGTTTTAAGCTGTGGATGCAGATTGAAAAGGACGAGGATAAAGATCGGTTTTGCATGGCGATTGCCGGTAATCTGATGGTTCACGGAGCGGTTGAATACTACGTATTGTTTACCGGTTGGATGGTTTTGCTGGACAAACCCGACGAAGAATTAAAGACACGCCCATCGAATGACCCTCGCCGCAAAGAAGTAATGATTGTGTATGGTGAAAATCATACAGAAACAGAGGCAAAGCTCTTTGTGCTTGAACGCGATGCGGGCGGACGTTTGCTGCATTGCGATGAGCGAGAAGACTTGAACGAAATGGTGGCCGGGAATAGTCAAATGCGATTTTCCAGGCTATTGGGCGATCCAAAACGAAAGCACTCTCAGGAAGAAGTTGAACGGATGCGCGCCCTACTCAAGCCAATGCCAGAGATTTTTCATATTTATGGCCCACAGCCGCTGATTGATCCAACACTGAATTAACAACGTACCAACGGTGAGTGAATCAATGGACACGGATTTATCTGATCTCTTTTCTGACGAATTGCCAGAACCTGAATATAACTATAGCCAGTGGCACGATGAACAGGTCAGTGCCCGCCGCGATTTTATTGCGCAATTGCCGCTTGCCTCACCACAAGCAATCAGCCTTCAGGTCGAAAAGCTTGGGTACAAAGGACAGACAGAACAACGCCGCGCCTTGTCTTTGATGGCATATCGCCATATTCGTCGGCTCAAACGCATTCACGTCGAAGGCATCTCACGCGCGCAGCTTCCACCCAAACAGAACACTCTGCTGGCCGGGCCAACCGGATGCGGCAAAACATTTTTGGTGGAGCTTTTGTTTCGCGAAATCTTCCATTTGCCCACCATCATTGTTGACATTACCAGCTTCACTGAAAGTGGGTACATCGGGGATGACGTGAAGACCATTCTGACGCGTCTTGTCAGTGCAGCGGACAACAATCCACTGCTGGCAGAATGCGGCATCGTCTGTTTGGATGAGTTCGATAAGATTGCCGCATCCAGCAGTAACTCGCGGTTTGCCGGAGAAGGCACGACGAAAGACGTTTCAGGCTATGGCGTACAACGCGAATTGTTGACCATGCTCCACGGGGCCGAGGTGCAGATTCCAATGGATTATGGCTATTCACAATTCGGCCCACGATTGATGTTTGCGACGCACGATCTCCCCTTTATTGCCTGTGGCGCGTTTTCGGGATTGGATGAATTGCTCAAGTCAGACAAGACCTCAATAGGATTTCAAGCGCCTCGGACAGAGTCTGAGAATTCTGTTATCAGGGTTGTTGAGGAAGTGGAAGGGTTTCAGAAATACGGATTTCTGCCAGAACTCATTGGACGCTTCACTCGCATCGTGAGCTTTCAGCCTCTGACCGATGATACGCTCAAACAAATTTTGCAGGAAAATGTGTTGCCGCAATACAAACGCGAATTTGCTGGCGAAGGGTTGCAGCTGAAAGTGATGGAATCGGCCATTGATCACGTCATCACAAATTGCATTAAGCGTGGTACGGGTGCCCGTGGCTTGCACTCTGAATTAGCTGCCTCAATTGAACGCGTAGCTTTTGCCACATTTGGCCTGCAACAAAATGGGACTGTCATCATTGGTGTCAAAGATGGCAGTTTGGATTGGCAACTTGAATCATAATCTCGTGTGAGAAGGAAACCGCATGAATCGCACTACATTATCGCTTTGCCTGATTTTCATTATGTTGATTACTTCAATTTCCATTCCTACTGCTTCGCAAAATGCGCTGGGGGATCGTTATAACTCTCGGCGAGGTGGTGGGCGTTCTGTTGTGCGCGCAATGAACGGAATGGTGGCAACCAGCCAGCCGTTGGCTTCGGCAGCAGGCTTGCGCATTCTGCAACAAGGCGGAAATGCAATTGATGCGGCCATCGCGGCAGCCGCTGTGCTCTGCGTTGTCGAACCGATGATGGTCAGTCCCGGCGGCGACTTGTTCGCGTTGATTTGGGATGCGAAGAAAAGGGAATTGAAGGCGCTAAACGCCAGCGGTCGCGCGCCGAAAGCCATCAGCTTGGATGAACTGAAAAAGCGCGGCATCACAAAGAAACCCGAATTCGGCATTCACACCGTCACGGTTCCCGGCGCAGTGGATGGTTGGGCGACGTTGCTGAAAAGTCACGGGACGATGACGCTGGCGCAAGTTTTACAACCCGCAATTGAATATGCTGAACGCGGCTTCCCCGTCACCGAAATCATCGGCGCAGATTGGAATGAGGGTGTGCAACATAAAGGCAATGCCGACTTTGCCGCAACGTTTTTGCCGAATGGGAAACCGCCCGCAGTTGGCGAAATCTTCACCAACAAAAACCTTGCCAACTCGCTCAAGCTGATTGCCAAAGGCGGACGCGACGTGATGTACAAAGGCGAACTCGCCGAAAAGATTGTGAAGTTTGCGCAAGCTCAAGGTGGCTTCCACACGATGCAGGATTTCGCCGCACACACATCAACCTGGGTCGAGCCGATCAGCACAACGTATCGCGGTCACACCGTCTACGAATTGCCACCGAATAATCAGGGCTTGGCCGCATTGCAGATGCTGAATATTCTGGAAGGCTACGACGTGAAATCTCTAGGCCACAATTCTGCCGAATATTTGCACTTGCTTGTCGAAGCCAAAAAACTCGCGTTCGTGGATCGCGCCAAGCACATCGCCGACCCCGCATTTTACAAGGCTCCACTCGCGCAACTGCTCTCGAAAGACTACGCCGCCGAACTGCGCAAAAAGATCAACCTCGGCCAAGCCCAAGACCCAACCGCCAACGGCCCCAGCGGCGGCGAAGACACCGTCTACCTGACCGTTGTAGACAAAGACCGCAACTGCGTCTCGTTTATTCAAAGCATCTTCAGCGCGTTCGGTTCCGGCTTAGTCGCTGGCGACACGGGCATCGTCCTGCACAATCGTGGCGCAGGCTTTTCGTTTGATCCGACGAATGCCAATAAGCTCGAAGGCGGCAAGCGTCCGTTTCACACGTTGATCCCTGCGATGGTTTTCCAAAACGGCAAGCCGTGGCTCACGTTCGGCGTGATGGGCGGCGATATGCAGGCACAAGGCCACGTGCAAGTCTTGCTGAACATGATTGATTTCGGAATGGACGTGCAACAGGCAGGCGAGCAACCCCGCTTTCGCCACTTTGAAAATGGATTGGCGTTAGAATCTGCGATTGGCGCAGACGTGCGAAAAGCTCTCGAATCCAAAGGCCATAAGCTGACGACCGCATCAGGAATGTTCGGCGGCTATCAAGCGATCATGATTGATCCGGTGAGCGGTGCGTTGGCGGGTGGATCAGATGTGCGCAAAGATGGCTGTGCGATTGGGTGGTGAGGGGCGGCATTGCTATCGGTACGGTTGCTATCGGTACGGTACGAGGAGCGGTAGCGACTTGATTGAGCGATATGCCTCCGCACCAAGTCGCTACCGCTCCTCGTACCGTACCAATCTCTATTTTGCCTTCAGGGCGACCAATGTCAAATCATCTTCCAGCTTCCGCCCCTCTGACCACGCTTCCGCCGCCGCCAACAATTGCGCAATGATTTCGTCCGGCGCGCATTGCGCACACGCCTGTAAACATTGCTCCACGCGCTCCTCGCCGAACATTTCGTCCGCCGGATTGAACAACTCCGTCAAGCCATCGCTCAGCAGCAGCAACACATCGCCCGGCTCCATCTCCGTCGTCATTTCGCGGTAGCGATAGTTCGTCACGCTGCCCAACGGCAAGCCGGTCAGGTTGATGCGCTCGACCGTGTTTGTCGCTTGCCGATAGACGAGCAGCGGCGGCATTCCGGCTATCGCTACATTCACGCGGCGTTCGTCGCATTTGACCAGCGCCAGCGCCATAAACACACCACGCATTTGCATCTGTTTGAGCGTCTGGCTCATGCGCGTGAAGATGTGCGGAAGATCGGGATGATAAGCCAGCGTCACAAACAAACTCTTCACCGCCGCGACCATCGTGCCTGCCTTCAAGCCATGCCCCGTCGCATCGCCGACCGCCACAGTGAGCGTGCCGTCATCGCCGAGATGAAAGTCGTAGTAATCGCCTCCGACTTCCGAAGCGGTTTGCATGTGTGCGGCGAGGTCGAGGTGCGGCAGGTTGGGCAATTTCTTCGGCAGCATGGAAAGCTGCAATTGGCGGGCTTCTTCGAGTTCTTTGGCCTTGCGGTCGTGTTCAGCTTTGACTTTCTCGTGTTCGAGCGCGGCGGCGGAGAGTTGTTTGACTTGGACAAGTTGTTCTTTGAGGTCGTAACTCGTACGAGCGAATTGCTTGGCAAGATAGATGGCAAGAGTAATGATGAGAAGAAGTGAGACGGCATTTCTCATCGTTGCTGTTGGGGTTATCACTATGAAATTGGTAAGTAAACCAAAGACAGTGAATAAGAACACGCCGCCGCCTACGATCCAGGCTCCCGGTATTTTTTTTCTGATCGCGAGTATCGCAACTCGCCCCATTTCTACGACAGGAAATATGGAAACCGGGAGGCCAAAGTAAAACTTTGCGAGATTCCTTGGGCTAGGAAATACCAATAATGTCGCTACGGCGTATAGCACCGCCACAACTAACCAGAGCCAAAACCATTTTGGCACGCGCAGCGAGAATATTGCATACATAAATGGCAACAGTAACCCGCGCCCTAAAATAACTATGAAGCCGTTCATCGTCCCCCAAAAGCCCCATTCGGCAATGCTAGGATGTCCCACATAATAGAACACTACAATTGCAGTGCCAGCAGCGACGGAGCAGGCATACAAACCAAAGAACAGGCTGGCACGTTGTTGCGGGAAAAATCCATACAGGAGCAGATAGAGCACGCCAATTGCAAGGAATAGCCCTACTCGCAAAAGATCGTAGGCTACCTCTGTTCTGAAAGCTATGTGATCGGCGAATGCTTGCCTCAACCTCGTAACGCTAATATCAAATCCAGTACCCCTGAACATGTCGGCAAGCCACCTACCCCGCCAGCCTGATAGGTCTCGCATTGCCATGCACGAATACCGCACCGCAATCACATGTTCGCTACGCTCATCCAGCACGATGTCGAACGGTTGCGAGTTCGGGTTGTATTCGACTTCTGCTTCCGGCGTTGTTCCAACCGTGCCGAAGCGTTCGACAAGCTTGCCGTTCAGATAAATCTCCGACGCGCCGTAATGCACCATCACCAGTGCGAGGGGCTGATTCGCTAAGGCCGGATCAACTTTCAATCGCACCCGAAACCAACCGATGCCGTGCCAGCCGCTGTTTGGAATACGGTCGAGCGTGATCGCCGTGCCATTCAACGTTTCCCACGCGCGATCATCGAACTGCGGCTCGGCAAACTGCGGCTCATCGTGCGGCGAATATTTCCAACCGAGCTTGTCGAGTTCGACGGCTTGGCCGTTTTGCAATTGGTCAGCGGTCAGGGTGAAGCCGGCTTGGCCGTTCGCTGCGCTGGGCAGTAACCAGAGAATCAGCCATAACCAATGGGGCGTTCTGTGCATGTTTCCTCACGATGAATAGGATTGGACTACGGCGTCGCATTGTATGGCAGAAGCGCGCGCGATGCACGACGTAAAGCACTGTTTCAATGGATCAGGATACGGCTTGGCGATTGTTGACAAAGGGCCTGTCACGCACAGAGGCTGAAGCCAGAGTCGTTATTCATGGAGACCAGTCATTAGGGCACCCCATCTTTGGCATGCTGGCGGTTATGGCCTAACTACATTGCTATTTTTTGCTTTCTACGTTAAAACCAAAATCGTAGCTAAAAAATCTTCCGGCAAATTTAGTTACCTTGGATCGTATCTTTAAATATCCTCAATTCACGAAACGAAATCAGCTAACTTCCTGAGCCGCATCCTTTGTCGTCTGCTCAGCATCAATCACGCAGGTGCATCCGTCTCTTGATGTCGCCTGCAAGGAGTCAAAATATGAAGCCCCAATTCTTACCAAGGCAAGATCGGTTTGCCTGTGCAAGAGTGTCTGTGCTTTCGTTGCTTGCGCTGCTGCTCATTTCTCTCAGCGGAGTAGCAGGCGTGATCCCAGAGAAAGAAACATCAACTTCCCCACCCGTTAGAAAATTCAACAAGATCAAGACTAAAAAAAATGCCAAGCTTCCGGCTCGATATAAAGGCATGCTGAAACGGATGCCGACGATGGAGGAAGAAGGCGAGAAAGACAAACTTGCCAAAGGGCGCGAAGATGTCTCAGAGCGCCAGAAATGGTTCATGTTGCAAAGAACTTATCCTTTTAAGACATTGTCGCGCAATGTTCGACGTGATGCCTATGATGCAACAATGACGCAGGGATTCGCTGAATCCGTAGTCGAAGTAGAAAATTATAGCTGGCGCGCCATCGGGCCGATGCCGAGTCGTTCTGCCTACTATGATACAAATTGGGGGCCGTTGAGCGGTCGCATCAATTCAATTGCTGTTGCTCCGAATAATGCACAATTAATCCTGATTGGTGGAGCTACAGGCGGCATTTGGCGTTCAACGGATGGGGGCAGATCGTTCGTGCCTGTGTCAGATAATCACGTTGACTTAGCAGTTGGTTCCATCGCGTTTTCACAAAGCGATCCGAACATTGTCTATGCGGGAATGGGAGATGCACACGGATTTTATTTTGGCAGCGGGATTTTGAAATCAACGGATGCTGGGAAAACCTGGAAGCGTGTTAACAACGACTCTTTTCCTGAACCCGGGACCGTCCATAAATTAGCCGTTGATCCAAACAATCCGAATCGTGTGTATGTGGCGCTGTTCTATTCAGGCGTGGATTATCAGGCTGGTGGCATTCTTGTCTCAGCGGATGGCGGTGTCAGTTGGAAGAAAACCTTTACTGGTTGGGTGAACGATGTTGCTGTTCATCCCACAGATGCAAACACGATTTACGCAACTCTCTCGTATGATCCTGATGACCCCACTTCAAGCACACAGGGGCTGCATCGTTCAACCGATGGTGGACAAACCTGGAAGCAAATTTACCAATCAGCCTATGAGATCACGTATGACATTAGATTTGCTTCGTCCCCGGCGAATCCACAAGTGCTTTACGTTTATCTGGGTGGTTATCTCAGAGATGTTTTCGGCGTGCGTCTGGTGGTGAGTCCTGATGGTGGGGCAACCTGGACGGATCGTGGTGGGAAGGGAATTGACCCTGCACAATTCAGCTATAACACTTATCTGGCGGTTGATCCGCGTAATGCAAATAACGTCTATGTTGGGACGGTAGATGTTCATCGCAGTGATGATGCGGGGCGCACCTGGGAAAACCTTACGCAGACCAGTGGGCCAAATGGTGAATTCAATTACGAAAATTCCTTTACCCATCCTGATCAACACGCCATCGCTTTTTCTCCCAATTCCCCTGATGTTTTGTACTTTGGGAATGATGGAGGATTCTTTGTTTCGACAGATCGTGGCAAGACAATTCAGTCGCAAAATAACTCGTTGGCTCTCACCCAATTTGTTTCGTATGTCGTACATCCAACGAATCCGCTGATTTCCTATGGCGGCACACAGGACAACGGAACACAGCGACGAGTAAACGGCGGGCTGGTGTGGCAGGATTTTATAGGTGGTGATGGCGGCAATGTCGTTATTAACCCGACCAATCCAAGCCAAGTCTTTACGACAATTTATTATGGCTTGGGCGTCAAGGTGGATGAAAACGGAGATGTATTGCCAAACGATGTGACGACCTACCCTGAATTATTTGGCGAGGATTTTGGGAATGGAAACATCGGCTTCTATCCGCCTTTCGTCGGCAATGGTGTAGACAATCGCATGTACTTTGGCAGCTACCGTCTCTTCATCAGCAATGATTTTGGTGATACCTGGTACACGCCCGGATGGCGACGCGATCTGACCAAAGGTGCGCCTCCAGGGCAGCGACCTGATGTCATCAACGCAATTGCTGTCTCGCGTTCAAATACGAATGTTATCTATACGGGATCATTATTCGGACGCGCGATGGTGACGGCTACGGCAGGTCGCAGCTGGGCGGATATTACAGCCGGTTTGCCAAACCGAACGATTACCAGTATTACCGTAGATCGTGAAAATCCTGCTGTGTCTTACATCACATTTAGTGGATACGAAACCAATCACGTTTTCAAAACCACGAACGCTGGCACGAGCTGGAAAAGCATCAGCACTGGGTTGCCAGATGTTCCGGTCAACACCTTCCTCATAGACCCGCGCAATGCACAAACCATGTATGTTGGGACTGACATCGGTGTGTTTCGCTCTATTGATGGCGGATCAAGCTGGCAATACTTCAACAAAGGAATGCCACCGGTCATTGTTACTTCGCTGACCGCACAACGTAGTGGCTTGATTCAAGCTGGAACCTACGGTCGTGGCGCATTTGAACTTTTTACAAATCCAACCAAATCACAGGAGGCCTCACAATGAAATCACTCACCCTCACCCTCATATTTTTAGCAACCGTCTGTGTCAGCAGCGCATTTGCAGAACCCATCACCCTGACGTTTAGCGAACTCACACCGCGTTTTGCGCACGGTGTCAGTATCGGAGGCGTTTCATTTGGGTTTTCAATCAATGGTGCAGCTTCCCCCGATGCGATTTACAACAGCACGGCGGCGGGAAATACTCGCTTTATTCGCGGTTCTGCATTGGAAGGCAGTGTAGATGGCGCATTGACCTTGAATTTCACCCAGGCAACCAGTGTCTTGAGCTTTGGGGTGGCGCTGGACAGCTTTAATACGCTGGCCCCAGGCTTTACAGTGCGATTGTTTGATTCCTCGCTGAATCTGATCGGCACTTACAATGTCACGACAGTCAGCACGCTCTCTTTTACAGAAGGATTTTTTCAATATGGAGGGGTCCCGGTTGCCAGAGCTGTGATCACGTTCAGTTCGGCCATTGCGGGTGGTCGGTTCGCGCTGGATAACCTGACCTTCAATGCGATTCCAGAGCCTGCCAGCTTGTTATTGCTCGGCAGCGGAGTAGCCGGATTGATCGGTCTTGGCCGACGGCGATCTTCTCAAAGGAAATCCTGATTTTCTTTTCACTTCCAGCGATAGACCCCGGCAAGTTAAGGAACCTGCCGGGGTTTTGTTTGTGCAGTGACTTGATCAGGTAATGTCTTCTGCTTTATCTTGGGCGCACTTTTTTGATCAACTTTTTTTGCTAGGAGTAATTAGTGAGTCATTCTTCAATTCGTACGACTGTCGTGGGATCGTATCCCGTTCCCGAATGGTTAATTGCTTTGCCGAGTCAGCAGGCGCTGATAGACGCCACTAAAGTTGTTTTTTCGATTCAGGAGCTGGCGGGCATTGATGTGGTAGTAGATGGCGAATTATATCGCTGGGATGTCAATCATCCTGACACGAATGGAATGATTGAATATTTCATTCGCCCGATGGGTGGTATTCGCTCGACGATTACTCGGAGCGACATTGCTGAGTTTCGTCGGTTGGAAGGCATGGGGTTCCGCGCTGCTCCGGCAGGTGTTGTCGAAGGGGAAATTACGGAAGGCACTTTAAGTCTGATTTCCGATTATCAACGCGCACGTGCCTGTACCAACCATCCAATGAAGTTCACTCTTACCGGGCCGCACATGCTTTGCAAGACGCTGATGGATCATCATTATGGTTCGCAGGCAGAAATGGCAATGGGATTGGCAAAAGCCCTTGCCTTCCAGGTTGCTGAACTTGATCCTGAGGTGATTCAGATAGACGAAGCCAATATCACTGGTCATCCCGACGAGGCAGAATGGGCAGCAGCAGCAATCAATGTGGTG
This sequence comes from Acidobacteriota bacterium, assembly GCA_018268995.1. Lineage (GTDB taxonomy): Bacteria > Acidobacteriota > Blastocatellia > RBC074 > RBC074 > JAFDVL01. The sequence goes on from JAFDVL010000007.1 coordinate 98,406, forward strand.
CTTGATGCTGCGACAAAGGCGAAGGAAAAGGGCGTTCATCTTTGCTTCGGAAACTATGGCGGACAATCAATTCAGCGCGGCGAATGGCGCAAATTAATCAGCTTTTTGAATGCCTTGCATTGTGATCACGTCGTGCTGGAAATGGCTTTTCGGGGGTATGACGAATTGCAATATTTTAAAGAGGAGCTTGACCCGCGAATCGGCCTTGGGTTGGGTGTGATAGACATCAAAGTGAACACCGTCGAATCGCCGGAGTTAGTCGCACAACGAATCGAACAGGCGGCAAAAATCATGGGCGAGAATCGAATCACCTGGGTGCATCCCGATTGTGGTTTCTGGATGAACAAGCGTTCAATCGCAGATCGCAAGATCGCCGCACTGGTGAAAGGCCGGGATTTGTTTTTGGGGAGGTAAGCGATTTCAGGCTTGTGCTTGATCCCTGTCGCAGTTCAATTCAATATCTATACAAATTCTGCTAAGCTGTATTTGTCAGTTGCCCTTTCACCGTTTTTCTTAACCATTGATTCTGCCCATTATTCGTCGGAGGTGATTATGCACCAGCCTCTTTTTCTCTCGCTCAAAAGGGCAATTCTCCTGCTTTGCTTGCTCAATAGCCTGGGCTACGCCCAAGGATCAACGCGAATGGATCAGACTTCTGGATCGGGGGGCGGCTCACGCGGAAATCATTCCATCCGTGGAAAAATCTTTATGCCTTCAGGTCGCTTACCAGAGCTGCGGATGCGGGTAGTTTTAGAAGTTTCCAGCGGAGGCATTTATGCCGAAACTTTTTCTGATTCCGTCGGGAATTTTGAATTCCGATCCTTGCCTAACAACAACTATAAGATCGTCGTGCCAAGTGACGGTCAAACGTATGATTCTGTTCAGGAAAATATGGAAGTGTCCGGCGCTGTTCCACGTACGTTCTCAACGCAATTGTATTTACGTGAAAAGGAACGGGACACCAGAAACGCGCAGAATAAAATGATCTCCGCTGCGGAATTTTCGCAGGAGGTCCCTAAGCCCGCGAAGAAAAGTTTTGAGCAGGGCGTAAAGAAAATGAAAGACGGTAAAAATCAGGAGGCAGCGACCCATTTTCAGGAAGCCCTGAAAATTTATCCTGAATATTTACAGGCTCTCAATAAAATGGGCGAATTGCAGCTTTCCCAGCAACAAGTGGCAGAAGCAGAGTCGCTTTTTCAGCAGGCACTGAAAATTGCTCCAAAATATCCGCAAACGCATATTAATTTAGGCATGCTCTATGTCGGCAATAAACGCTATCCAGAAGCGATTGAGCATTTAGACGCGGCCAATAACCTTGATGAAAGCTTTCCGATGGCGCATTTGAATTTGGGCGTAGCACTGTTAGAAGTTACTCCGCAAAGTGAGGCGAATCTCGAACGCGCCGAGAGGGAATTCATAAAAGCGCTATCGTTGGGAGGCACTCAACTGGCGTATGTGCATAAATTCCTTTTCAATTTGCATGTCCGACGCCGCGACTACAGCAAAGCAGCATCGGAATTGGAAGCCTACCTGAAACAAGTCCCCAATGCGCCTGATGCACCACAAGTGCAGGAAATGATTGCCAAGGTGAAAAAGGCTGCCCAAACTCCGGCTTCCAAGCCCTAATGACAGAATAAACCCTCCCTATGGCGTGCTTGCTTCCAAGCGCGCTCGCCGTATTGCTTCCAGGATGCAAAACTGTGTAATTGGCATCAGCCACCAATAGCCTCAGCGGCTGATGGTGATGCGCGTTATGGTGCCCTCTTTATTTTGGTAAATCGCTACCCAGAATTTTTCTTCCGCCAGCACTTTGCGCGCAGTTTTCGCCCCATTCGCCAATTCCACGACCTCTGCATCTCCAACGACATCTCGCCAGGCAGGCGCATTCTTCGCCTCCATAAAAGCAAGTTGAATGGCTTTTACTTCACCGTTTTCATAGCGCACGGTCATGGTGTCTTCGCCGGTCAGCTTGTAATCTTCGCTGGCATCATTGTTGTTTTCGGGTTGTCCCAGTGCGGCGTGTACCTGTTCAGGCTTCAGCCCTAGTTTTACTCCTTTGAATTCACGTAGCACTTTTGCGGTTTGCCACATAGGTTCGATGTAATCGTGCGCCGTGCTGGATAAAGCAGCTTGTTCGGCCCACAGGCAAAGGCTACAGCCGATGCCGAATGCGATGGCTTTTTGCAACGGTCGGTTCATACCAGACGCTCCTTTCTACGATGTCAGTGGTTGTTTTCGCGTGCCGAGTGATGCCCACTCCCAACCGGCTAAGGAACTGTAGTGGTGCGCGTGATGTTGCTCTTGTCGAATTTCGTTGTTGTGCGCTTAGTCACCCGACTTGATCGCCACATCATACTCCTACTCGGCGATTGGCTACCAGAACTAGCAGCCGAATTTCGGGGCAGGCGATAAAAAAAAGCGCGCACGACAGCCACCCGCAGTTTCGCGCTCAAAAAAGGAATAAAAACGAATACCGATAAAGATGTCAGACAGGAAATGGAGTCGGTTCAAGAGCCGATTTCGTGAGTAAGGCGCTTCTCAATTTCTGATGCAAGTGGCGCGAGCGATCTGCGATCCAAGGCCGAGACCGCCAATGCCTGATGCGTGATGCACAGATTTTCTAATTGCTCTTTATCTATCACCGCGTCAGCTTTATTGAAAACCAGTAAGCGCGGGATTTGGTGCAATTCCAACTCTTCTAAAATCCTTTCGACAGATAGCAATTGGCTTTCCAGGGTTGGCGATGACGCATCGGCCAAATGGATTAGCAAATCCGATTGTTCGATTTCTTCGAGTGTTGCTTTGAATGCGGCGAGCAAATCTTTCGGCAAATCCCGAATAAATCCCACCGTATCGTTGATGATGATTTCCTGCTCCTGAGGCAATCGCAAACGACGTGAGGTTGGGTCAAGCGTCGCAAACATTTTTTGTTCTGCTGTGACTTGGCTTTGTGTTAGGGAATTGAGCAAGGTGCTCTTGCCAGCGTTCGTATAGCCGACGATGGAAACGACGGGCATTTCGCGCCGGGTTCGTTGCGCGCGGCGTTGATGCCGTGCCTCGCGGACTTTTTCCAACTGGCCTTCCAAATGTGTGATGCGGTCGCGAACCCGGCGGCGATCCACTTCCAGCTTGGTTTCACCGGGGCCTCGTCCTCCGATGCCACCCATCAACCGGGACATTTCTGTCCCGGAGCCAGTTAATCGTGGGAGTAAATATTTCAACTGCGCGAGTTCAACCTGAATACGGCCTTCGCTGGTTTGGGCACGTTGCGCAAAGATGTCCAGAATTAACTGCGAACGGTCGAGGATTTTTAAATCTGTCGCCGCATTGATCGCGCGTACTTGTCCCGGAGAAAGTTCGCGATCAAACACGATCATATCCGCGCCGTACTGCAAACAATTGATAATGATTTCGTCGAGTTTACCTTTGCCGACAAGTGTGGCGGGATCAAGCTTCGGGCGTCGCTGAATAATTTCATCCAGGACTACCAGGCCGCCCGATGTCGCCAACTCACGCAGCTCTGCTAAAGACTCTCGCGCTGTCATCAAACCGTCAGTGGTTACACTCACGAGGATGGCGCGATCACGTGTGTCAGATCGTTTTCGTGCCCCACGATTGCGGGCCATTTCCGCTTCGAGCGACTCGATCAGCTCAAGGAAATTGACATCCAACTGACTGGGAGGCTTCGGATCAAGAAATTGATATTGCGGACTGAGCGATGCCCCGTCTTCGTTGTGAATCTGCGTTGAAGGCAAAATATGTGCTGCCTTGACCAGGCCGGGAAGTCCTGTTTTAGGATCAACATCCACCACTGCCATCAAATCCAGCCGCAGTAATGCCAGATCGGTTAAGTCGTCCTGGGTCAATGGCTCCCCGCGCAAATGTGTATGAAGACACCGTAACCCGTTAAAGCGTGCCTCCGCCATTCGTGAGCGCGCTTGAGCAGGCAGGACGATGCGTGATGCGTCGCCAACGATAACGTGTTCGACGTGGCCTTTGCGATCAATCAGAACTCCGACCTGGCGTCCGATTTCATGCGAAATTTCTGTCATCTGGCGTGCCAGCTCCTGCGTTGTGATCTCATTCGGGGGAACACGCCGCGTTGTGAGCTTTTCGAGACGTTTCAGATGATTTGCTTTTAAGCCTTTTGTGTTGCCTTCAATGTTGGGAATAACCTAAACTCCTCTTACGTTGTTGTGCAAACCTTCAGTTTGCAGATGATTTGGTTCATCAGACTAAATACGGAACGCAATTCCAACGCTATCGCAAACCGACTGTTTGCGCTACTAAATCTTCGGAGGAACTATGATTAGCCGCATTGTAAAACTCAAATTTGGACTTGCCCTGTTATTATTAGCCTCAGTGACAAGCTTTGCGCAAGCGCCTGCCAAAAAGATGACGAAGGACGATGTGTTTCGCGCGATTGCTGCACAGGTGATCACGCAATCAGAATCACCTGTCACCAGCATTATTGGAGCGCTGGATGAAGTAATCGAAGTAGGTGAAATCACCGTTTCTCCGAAAGACGGAAAGTTTTCCGCTGTTGTCAAAGAAAAAACGCCTGCGGTTACTATCTCTGTCAATAAAGAGATTCCGTTGATCTTTGCCGCACAGCCTGATGGCACCTGGAAATGGGAGCAATTCAAAAACGATTCCAAATTTTATCCGATTGATAAGCTGTTTCCATATGCTAAAGATTTCCTGACCCGAAGTCGTGATGGCGTGGGCGTGACCTGGAAAAAATATCTGGATTCATTGACGGCTGAAGGCGAAGCCGCTCATAAGTTACTCGACACGGCCAAAGCTGTGATCAAAAAAGACCCTGAACCTCTCGCGGCTCTCAACACAGCCCGCGAAGCGCTAAAAAAGGCTCGTGAAGCGAATGATACTGATGCGCTCAAAACAGCTTACAAAGACCTCACGCAGGCCGTAGAACCCATCGCACGGCTCACGGATGAACTTCCTGATCTGAAGGCCAACGATGCGTATTTACGCTTGAATGATGGACTGGAAGCTGCCAAGAAACAGGTCAAATCCGCGCGCGAAGAATATTTGAATAGCGTGAATCTTTACAATGATCGAATTCTTCGCTTGCCGTTTACCTTGACTGCATTTGGCTTTGGATTTACCAAAATGGAACCACAGATTGAAGTGGAGCAGTAACCTTGCCTAAAAAGAAATGCGAGCCACAAATTGGCTGCATTGATAGTCCCCCAACACCAATGCACAAATTTGACGGCTCGCAAATTTTTAAATCAGAAAAAATCTGATTTATCAGTAATTACGTCGAAACGAGATAATTGGATTTCTCTGCGGCAAGATAAATATTCTCCTGAGCCTGCCTGCGCGCAATTTCTTCCTGTAAGCGAATCAATCCGCGATCCATTGCCCAGCGGTGATTCCATTTAAAGATCGGCTTAAAAATTGGGGAAAGCCATCGCAGCAGTGGTTTGTCAGCGCGAAGCCGCCAATCAAAAGTAATCAAACATTCCTGTCCTTGTTGTTCCAACTGCCAAACGCCGCGTCCGTCAAAATCTCCTGACGCCGTAATCGCAATCGTATGTGGTCGCTCTCGCCGCTGTGCGGTCGCTGTCCACCGCAGCCGATAAGGAAGCCAACCTTTGGTCAGTAACACCACGTGATCGCCAATTCCATCGGGATGGCCAGAGGCAAAGTATTGTGCGTCCAGATAAACATCCGGCCACCAGCGAACATAGTCTTTGCCTTCTTTCAGAATGTCATAAACCAATTCAATTGGCGCAATCACGCGCCATTTCGTCAGAAATTCATATTCATTTGCGGGCATATGGTGTTCCTCCAAAGATTACTACGCAGGAATTGAAGAGATGGATTTGGGGGTGGCCGCAAGACAGTCCAGTCTGCGGTGAATTTAGGGAGGTTGACTCTTGATTGTCAGAGAGGCGGCGCATCAGGCTTCCCTAGATGGGATAGTCTATGGTCACGGGAGATGGGCGGAAGCCCGACTGTGAAGGAGAGAGTCATATGCACTCTGCGCCCTCCTTCACCGTCGGGTTTCCGCTGTTGTCTTGCTGCCTATACCTGACCGGCTTCGACCAGTTTCCGTCGGCGAGCACGCGTTTGCAGAAACTCTCTGGCTTCTTTGTACAGACGCTGACGATCATTGTGATTCGACATTGCACCTTTCAAGATGCGGAAGATCGGTTTCGGGCGGAAGTAATATTCATCATAAAATTTATGCACCCATTCGAGCATTTCTGCGCCGGAAAGGTGCGGGAAGTTTGCCATTGGCAATTGCTGGCCTAGCTCGTCCGACATCTTCGTGTTCATGATGATCCCCTTATCGCGGAACCATTCATACATATCTGTGCCGGGGTAGGCGTGAGCAACCGAAACCTGCAACGTTTCCGGGTCCATTTCTTTAGCGTAGGCAATCGTTTCCTTAATCGTTTCGCGCGTTTCGCCGGGGAGTCCGATAATGAAATCGGCGTGAACTTTGATGCCGACTTTCTTGCAGTTTTTCACGAACTCTAATGAACGCGCGGCTGAAATGCCTTTCTTGATGTTCTTCAAAATCTGATCGTTGCCAGATTCAAAACCGACGATGAACAACCGACAGCCCGAATCAGCCAGCACTTTCAACGTTTCATAATCCAGATGTGACCGTGATGTGCTTGACCATTGAAATTTTAGTGGCTTAAAGGCCTTGGCCATTTCTACCATCCGCTTTGGATTGTAGGTAAACGTGTCATCGTCAAAGAATATTTCCTTCAGCCCTTCCGGCTTAAAAGCATCCAGGGCCCATTCGACTTCGTTCGCCACATCTTGCACCGAACGTTGCCGCCATTTGTGCCCGTCGAAGGTTTGCGGCCACAAACAGAAAGTGCAGAGCGCCGGACAGCCACGGGTTGAATAAAACGCAATAAAGGGATGCAGTAGGAACGGAACGTTGTAGTTTTTGATATTGAGGTCACGTTTATAAATTGGAGTGACCCACGGCATTGAATCCAAATCTTCAATCGGTGCATCAGGCGGATTGGAAACCATTTGATTTCCCTTCAGAAAATGCACACCGGGAATCGTTTCAAGCGATTCACCATTCGCAAACCGAGTCACGGCATAGTCGAATTCTTTGTGCGTGACAAAATCAATCGCTTCGCTGGCATGTAGCGCGACCTCAGGATGCGTTGTGACAGGTGGGCCAACGAATGCGATTTTCAAGCTCGGATTCAGGCTTTTCATCATCTCTGCCAGTTTTACATCGTTATTAAAGCCAACGTGCGAAGTGAACAGGATGACAAATTCATAATCCTTGGCGATCTTTGCTGTTTCTTCCGGGCTGACGTGATGCGGCGGAGCATCCAGCAATCGGGAGTTTTTGATTAATGCCGCAGGATACCCGAGCCAGACTGGATACCAGTAACTTTCAATTTCTCTCGTGGCTGGCCAACGTGAACTTGCGCCACCATCGAATTTTTCAAACGAAGGCGGATTGAGTAAGAGTGTTTTCATTGACATAGAAAGAATAGGTTCGTTTTTAGTTCAGTTTATGAACTGAAAGACTAACGATCTTGGCGGCATTTCGCAAGGTGGCGAATTATTCCTTGGTGTACGCAATGCCGAGCGCTTTGGGTGGGTGTGCACGACTGATGAATCCTGCCAGAACAACAATTGTCAGGACGTAAGGCACGATTTGGATAAATTGATTGGGGATGTTGACCGTTCCCTGCATTCGGATCGCAATCGCTTCGGCAAAGCCAAATAATAAACAGGCAATCATTGTTCCGAGTGGGTCCCACTTGCCAAAGATCAGCGCTGCCAGCGCAATGAAGCCTCGCCCGGCGGTCATATTCCGTGTGAACAGTGAATTCTGCCCGATGGAAATATAGGCTCCACCCAATGCGGCAAAAGCTCCTGAAAGCAAGACTCCGGCATATCGCATCCGATTGACGCTGATGCCCGCCGTGTCAGCGGCCTCCGGGTTTTCTCCTACGGCACGCAGACGCAACCCAAACCGCATTTTATAAATGACAAAGAAGGTTAGCAGCACGGCTAGCAAGGCAAAATATACCAGTGGGTTTTGATTGAAGATGGAGGCAAGTAATGGTGATTCTTGCGGATTAAAAACTTGCCAATCATTCAAGGTCTGTTCTCGTGGCAGCTGTGGGGTGTTGCCTGTTGTGCCGAAAAAGACTCCGCAAAGCAATGCCGGAACTCCTAAAAATAGAATATTGATTGCCGTCCCGCTGACCACCTGATTGGCTCGAAAATTAATTGTTGCGACTGCATGAATTGCTGCGACAAGCACGCCTGCTGTTACCGCCGCCAAAATCCCGATCCACGGATTTTGCGTGTAAAACGTAATGAGTGCCGCCGTAAACGCTCCTGCCAGCATAATGCCTTCGAGCGCGATGTTAATAACGCCCGAACGTTCGCAATATAAACCACCAAGCGCCGCCAGGATTAAAGGGGTTGCTAATCGTAAAGTAGATGCAATGAGGGTGAAGTTGAATATATTTCGGAGCATGGAAGGGGTTACGTTAAGGGTTACGAGTTTTGAGTTACGCGTAATTTTAATGAGCTCAATTTTTCGGGCTGCTTAGTCTCTCTAGCATCGAAACTTAATACTCGTAACTCTCTTAATGAGTCAGCGCGTACATTACATAATTTACGCCAAATTTGTAGGCTTCATTTGTGCCAATCGGGTCGAATGGGTTGTCAGACCATTGCCAGTAATCGCTGACATCGTTGTTGTAATTGATGACCATCATCAGACGACCTTTGTCGTCTTCTACACCCCAGAACTCAGGCTTGATCGGCCCGAAGTTGCCGTAGGGTGGCGGAACATCCAGGGTCTTGATTGAAAAAAAGCAGTTGAAAATGGGATGTGAAATGTCGAGCTTCTTTAATTGGTATTCGGGAAAGGCGCGTTTGATTTGTGCTTCAAATGGATACCATTCACGCTGTAGGCGAAAATCATCCACCAGAATGAATCCACCTCGCAGGCAGTATTCCCGCATCCCTTGCAGTTCCTGATCTGTGAGGTTCATATAGCCGACCTCACACAAATACGCCATCGGATATTTATACAAATCTGCATCTGTGAACCCATAAATCGGTTCATTTACGTCCAGATTAATATCCAGTTTGGAAAGCTCCGAAACGATCTTGTTCAGATGCCGACCCGCACCCGGCCAATCGTGCGACCATGGGAACCCGCCATCCCCCAGATGCGTGAAGTTCCAGCCATACATGCTCACGTCAAAACGCAGGCGCGCCATGATGAATTTCCCTGACAGGTCTGCCTGATCTTTCGGCACTTCATAATAGGTCGGCAGCCCTTCTGCATTTTTCTTTTGATGGCTCCCGCCTCCGCCACGGCGTTGTGCAATCGCCACCGTTGCAATCAAGCCCAGAATCAAAATGCCGCTGAACAGAATGCGCCAATTGCTTTTGCTTAGTTGTGGTTTCGTCATTTTCATAACCACCTCAATTGCTTTTCAGCTTAAGTAATAATTCCAACGCTTTGCCATAACTTGGGGCTAGTTCCAGCGATTGCAATAATGCCTTGCGCGATTCGGGGCGATTGCCGTCAGCGAACAACGCCCGCGCCAGATTATAGTGCGCTTCGGCAAGATTTGTTGGCTTTAATGCTAATGCGACCTGGTATTCAGTAATTGCAGGTTTGATTTCATTCTTGTCCAGCAATAAGTCTCCCGCAATCGAATGAAAAGTCGGATCGAAGGGGCTGATATAAAAACTGAGTTTTATGGCTTCCAGCGCACGCGGCTTGTCTCCCAGCGCAGCTCGTAGCTCAATCAGCTTCTTTAGCGAGTCATATTCATTTTCATTCACTTTTACCAGCGCTTCTAAGACGTCCGCTTGCGCCTGTTTGTCGCCTCGTGCCTCATACAACTTGGCTAACGCTTCATATGGATTTCCTTCGTCAACGAAGTAGGGAAATACTTCGATTGCATGTTTCAGATACCCAATCGCACGATCTGGATTTTCATCTTTGAGTAACACCCCGGCACGGAAGTTGGCGACAAAGTCATCTGGGTTGCTGGCCACCGCAGCGATTGCCGCCTCTTTACTGGGTTGATCGCCCGGTTGCCGTTTCCAGAGCGACTCTCCGGCTTTGACGTATTTGCCAACTTTCCCTTGAATGAATTCGTTGAATTCACGGTCAAATTTGTCATTCGTTGTATTCAAGACGACCTGCAAGGCATCCAGATTTTTGGTGCCAGCTTTGTATTTCGCCAGCAATTCGAGGATTTTATCGAACCCGTATTTTTCGGTAATAAATTCGCAGACCTGCGATGCCTGAAAGTAGGCGAGCGGGACAGACTCAGCAGTCTTGGGTCGTAAAAAGCCTCCATCCAAATCCGCAATCCTGAACCAACGACCTTCGGCATACGCCTTCAGCACCATAATATTCCAATCATCACCCCAGCCCGGTCGTGCGCGACGTTCTTCGTACACACTCAAGCCTTCAGAGAACCAGCGCGGAATGCGATTGTCTGTGGTCTGCAAGGTAATTACGTGCGTGAATTCGTGCCAGAGCGTGCTGCCCCAATTGAATTCCCCCGCCTTGCGGGCCGACGGTGAATCCAATGTGACGACTTGTCCAAAGCAAACACCAAGCGCGCCTAGCCCCGGCAACCCCAATGTGCGAACGGCAAAATCTTCGTGGTTCTCATAGATTTCAACCGTGATCGGGCTGCGCGGTGTGAATTTGTATTTGGTACTTAACTTTTGTAACGCCTCGTCCAGCAGATTGGCTGCATAAGGCGTGATCGAAGGATTCTCTTTGGCCGATGCTCGCAGGATAAAGGAACCGTGGTTGACCGTGGGATATTCTGCCAGGACATCCAGCAGGTCGAGCGTATTTTTAGCGCGGACATTGAAGGGATCACCTTTGAATCCGACTTCCATTTCGGCGCGGCCTTCAGCCACTTTACCGAGTCGTGTCAATGCAATGCCATAGCTTAAATGGGCATCCCATAGGTTTGGCGAAAGCTCCATTGCCTTCTTGGAAAACTCCGCGCTTTCAGCATACCGACGGGTGTTGGTCGCAAAGTGGGAGAGCGTTTCATATAGTTCACCGTATTTGGGATTGATCGCCAGCACTGTTTTGACTTCGTTTTCGTAATCAGCTTTGCGATCCTGCAACCAGAAGAAAGCCGCTTTTAGTGAGTGGGCCTCCAAAGAATTCGGATTGATTTTCAAGGCGGCTTCCATGTCCGAAATTGCTTCCGGGAAGCTTTCAGCATCAATCCTTGTTTTGGCCCGCAAGAGATAGGCGTTCACATAATTCGGATTGATTTCCAGCGCCTTCGCCAGGGCTTGTTGCATTTCCTCGCCGCCTTCGATTTCCTTGTTGGCTGCCATTCCCAAAAATGTCCGCGCCGAATTAGGATTGATCTCTAAAGCTTCTTTGTAAAAATCGGCGGCCTCAGCATAGTTATATTTTTTCGTGTATAACTCGCCCCCGACCAGTTTGGCTTCGATGAATTCACTATCCTCGCTACTCGCTTCTAACACGACATCGTTCGCGTCCTGATACTTTTCAAGATAGATCAGCGCTTGAGAAATGATCGTTAAATCTTCGGCGGTTTTTTCTTTTTCAGCGTTGTAAATTTGAATGAAGGATTTGAAGATTGGTTCTGCCTGCTCAGGCTTTCCGGTCAAGACCAGCAACTCTGCCTTGCGCAGGTCGGCGCGATATTTGATGGTGTCTTTGGCAGCTTTGCTGATGCGGTCAAATTCATTGATCGCTTCGTTGTACCGACCTGTCAGGGCATACACTTCAGCCAAGGCTAATTTGGCCTCATTGCTATTAAATTTTTTCGCTGCTTCTTCGGTTTCTTTGTATTTGCCTGTTTCGAGATACGCGCGTAACAATCCTGCCTGTGCGACGGCTTCATTGGGATTCGCTGCCAACAGGCGATTCAAGGCTGTGATGGCTTCTGGATATTTCCCTTGTTTCAATTCTTCCAACGCATCTTCCAGCGTTGGTGCTTGCGCTGCCGCACAAGCAGTCAGCAGCAAAAGCACAACTGAGCAGATCGAAAGGATTGAATTCAGCTTTATTGTTTTTACGACATCTTTGATCATTTACGACCTCTATTTTTGCTTCGCTTTGATTTTCTCGTTGATTTCGGCAAGTTGCAGTAGCAATTTTTCCAGCTCATTTTCATACTCTTCGGGCTTCATTTGCGCTTTGCGTGCTTTCAATTGTTCGACTTCGTTCTCTAGTCGAATCCGATCTGCATAAACTTTTTGTAATTCGGCATCGCCACCAGCTAATTGATAAAGCAGGGAATCAAAGTAGGTGTTTTTCGACATGCCGCCGTCAGCTTCACCGGGCTTCTCGCTGCCTTTGCCATCACCATTGTCATCAAGCAAAGCATGTTCCGTGACCAGCCGATTTTGTTCTTTGTAAAACCGTTCCAATTGCGCGGTGGTGTAATTAAAAACTTCCAGCACGGAGAGCCGTTGATTTTGATCGGCATCGGCATCTTTGCTGGTCAGCGCTTTGATGAAATATTCGCCAAAATGCGTAGCGTTCGTTTCCTGCCCGCTTCTTGTGGCAGTGATCGTAATATGGCCGGGAACAGAAAGCGGTTTGATGAATTCACCACTGGCACTCGTCATATTGATGACAACCACTTGCTTGGCCGGGAGGGCTTTGATCATCGTCCCGTATTCCGTGGCATTTAGATCAGGCCCGACCAAATTGAATTTGGCATCTTTCCCGTCATAGCTTCCGTGTCCGATAAAGAAGATAAAAACCAGATTTTCGGGTTTGCAGTTGCTGCGAAGCGCAGTAAACGTTTTGCGAATTTCAGCGGCGGTTGCCTTGCTGGCTTCATTACTTTCCGACAACAGGGAAACGTTTTCAGGGGCGAACGCCAACTTGTCTGTCAACGCTGATTTCAAATCCGCAGACCATTTGGCGAATAGCTTGGAATATTCTTCTTCGCCCCCAACGCCCGAAATGATCAGCGCGTATTTGTTTGGGTCAGGCACCATCTTGGGCGCAGGCGTGGCCGTGGCTGTCGCCTGTGATGCTGTTTGCGATGGCGTTTTGGCCGGTTGAGCACAGGCTGCGGTTGCAAGCAGGCAAAAAGTTAAAGCTATGAAAAAGAGGTTGTTCATGTTTTTTAGGCCAGCCCCTTTCGCTTCCGCAAAAACCATTCTGCGCTTGCCAATCCAAGTAAGAGTAAAAAGTTTATTGGCATATCCCACAAATCGAGACTGATGCGTTCGGAGTTTTTTCCTTCCAGATACGTCAGTTCTTCAATCAAGTCGCTCGCTTTGCTCAGAGGGAAGTACTTGCCGCCAGTTTCTGCCGCGATGCGTTTGAGCAACTCGACATTTTGTGCTGCATCGTGGAATTCGCGATTTAGTTCTGTCACCAGAAAGCTGGATGCTGCGGTGCCAAGCACTGCCCCGCCTTTTTTCGCGGTTAATTCCACTTTGTATAGCCCTTGTTCGTCTGGCTTGTATTCCGCTTGATAATCATTCACATCCGCCGATTCGGCGGGGAAGTTGAAGGTCATCGGCATCTCGACGAACTGGCCGGAAGGCTTAGTGATACGAGCCGTAACTCCCGCGTCTTTGATCGCTTCAAATTTCTTGTCGTTGACCTCGCCGCGCAATCGAACCGGGTCGTTGGCCGCATAGACATCGCGCTCTGACAACACCTCAATCGGGTTTGGCGTCGTGCTGACCAGATACCGCAGGGCTTGCCGCCAGAAATTTTCGTGCGAAGTATTTTTTGACTCCAACTGCATACGCCAACGCCAGGTATCATTGGTTAGCAGCGCCATCGTTCTGCCTCGTCCGTAGCGTTGTTCTGCCAGCAGTGGAATCGTGCGCGATTTGTCCTGTGTGTTGCGCGCTTCGAGCACGACCGTCGCGCCGGGTTTTGTCGCAGTCAAATATTCAGGAATCGTCACCGGGGGAAGCCCCTCCCACTCCTTAGCCGACTGCTCGCGATTGTCGGCCAGACGCGTGATCGCGTGCTTGGCACCTCGTGAGGTGAGGACAGGCTTCCACGCGCCAGGTTCTGATACTTCCGGCCCGTCCACACGGTCATCAAGTATGAATGGCAGCAAATCTCCGATGGGCGTATTCGCATATTTGCCCGCATCAAAGGCCCGGCTTCCGGCTAAGGCCAGAAATCCGCCGCCTCGTCGTGCGACAAATTGTTCGATCATTCGCAATTGCTCGAAGCTGAAGAAATTGGCTTCAATCGAACCAAGCACAAACCCCTGATAGCTGAATAGTTCTTCAATGGTCAGCGGAAAGCCTTTTTCCAACTGCTCGCCACTTTCAACGCCCTGCCGATAGAACTTGCCGTCAGCAGAACGCAACGCGGAAACAACAATGACGTTCTTCTCATTTTTGCTTAATGAAAAACGCATTTTGCCGTATTCCCAACGCGGCTCGCCTTCGATGTACAGCACTTTGGGCTGTTCGTTCGTGATTTCGATCAGCGTTTCCTGTGCATTGTCTTCAGTGGTGTGTTCTCCTTCGAGCGGGGCGATATTGAAGTTATATTTATGCGTTCCCGGCGAAGAAGGAATAAATTCCAATGTCACGGTTTGCGCTTCGCCGCCTTTGATATCAAACGCTTCGGTCTTGAGCGCATGCCCATCTTCCGTTACTTGAATCGTGACCTTGCCGCTTTCATATCCGCTCAAACGCACCAACGCATCTGCGATGACCGCAGAACCAGTCAGGATGCGGCGCGGCGTATTGACGCGCACCATTTCTGCGTCTTTGAATTTTTCAGTGCTTCCGGTGCCAAGCGTAAACACTGGCAGATTCTTGGCGCGTAATTCTCGCAATGCTGCGCCGATGTCGCGCGGTGTATTCATTCCACCATCAGAAATCAAAACCAATGCTGCCAGCGCGTTGCCTGATGAATCCTTTACCGCCTGTTGTAACGCGACCGCAATATCAGTGCTGCCACCCTCGGCAGTCAGTTGATTGGCGTCAGTTAATTTGGTTGTGTCTGAGGCAAACTTGAAATAATTGGTTTTGAATTTTTCATCCAGTCCTTTGGAAAATTGTCCATTGGACTGAAGCAAATTTTTTACCGCCTGATTTCTGGTCGTCCCATTCTCATCATTGAGTTGCATGCTGCGCGAATCATCACTGAGGACAGCCACATAATTCGCCTTGGGGATGACGGACGAAACCACAAGTGATGGTCGCATCAACAACAGCGCCAGCACGGCGATCAGGGCAACGCGCAATGCGGCCAGACCGATGCGTGGCCACGAGTCCAGTTTCAGCGCGCCCCGAAAATATAGGTAATAAATCAGGCCGCCGCCTGCCAATGCCAACAAGAGCAGGATCAACCATGAGGGACGTGCAGCCAGCCCCAGTTGTCCTTTGGCAAAAATGGATGGTTTGTATTTGAAGAAGAATTGAATCAGGTTGTCCATCACGCTTCATCCCGTTAATAGCCATCACAGTGTGATACTGGAACAGCGCGTTTACGAGGCTGACAATCTCGACCGAGATCAACGTTCATCCAGGCTGAATCACCAGCATCGCTATCAATTAAGTTCGTGCAACCAATTTGGAGATTGCATTATATCCAATCGTCATATCGCTTGTCGCGTCAAGGCTAAAATAAATCATCTGGTGGGCGATTTTGCTGCGAACGAAGCAAGAGAGAGGCGATACCTGGGGCGAGGTTAAGCCGATTCTTGACACTGCCAACTCTCTTAGGCACACTCGTTTCAGATGATTCGATCATCATCGTAAATTAATACCTAAAAGAACTATTCGCTTCTTCAATCACAATCGCAAGCTGTTGCCTTGCGCAAAAACTTCATTTGGAGGAACTGATGGCCATCGCAGATTTTATGCCCAAATTTATGAAAGTCGGTGTGCTGACCGCCGCCTTGCAGGAACTTACGCCCCGTGAAAAACGTGATCCCGATCCTGATTTAGCCATTGAAGAGTGGATTCAATTCGCCACCGAGCTGGGGGTGAATTACATTCAGCTTTCTGCTGCCGTACATCCTGACCAAGCAGACATCCCACCCGAAGCAATGCTTGACCCTGTCGCCAACACGCTCGACCTGCGCCAACCTTTCACCAAAGACCGCGCCAAACGCGTTCGCGCCGCGATGGAAGCCGGAAACATGGGAATTTCGGATATTGGTTATTTCGACAATATGCTGCATCACGATCCGGCGATTCGGAAATCCAAGCACGATTTCATGATTCGCGCGATGGATGCCGCTGTTGAGCTGGGCGCAGAGGCGGTCTGCGGTTTCGTCGGTCGCAATCAGCAACAGAACATGGACGCAAACCTGATTGATTTTGAAGAGAACTTTATTCCGTTGCTGAAAGAATGCAAAGCGCGCGGCTTGCAGTATCGCAACGAACAATGCCCGATGCCCGGCTGGGTTCCCGGTGACAATTGGCACAACAACATCGCCTATACGCCCGGCACCTGGATCGCGTTACACCAGATTTGTGAAAAGCATGGCGTGGGCGATCAGTTCAGAATTCACTACGATCCATCACACGCGATTTTGATGGGGCAGGACACACGTTCAATTTTCCAATACTTGAAAGAAGAGGGATACAACTTTCTGATTGGCGGCTTCCACGTCAAAGGCCAGGTCACGGATGTTCGCGGCGTGTCTGCCTGGGGTTACGGCGGACAAACGGTGCAGCGCGGCGATATGGTCAACGGCAAGCCGTCTGAAAATCCGTCCGACCTGCTAAACGCGTGGAAGAAACAAGTAATCCTGTGCGAGCACGAATTGCCGGGGACCGCGAAACATGATCCGCTCGCATACCTGCAAAATCGCACCGTAGATTGGCTGGATCATCAACTTGCTGCGCGCGAATTGCTGACGTTGGATGTCGAAAATACGTTCCTGATCGTCGAGCACGAATATCCGAAAGCGCGCATTCAGGACAAAGACAAACTGAAACCGATCCTGCAAGGCTCAATCGC
>JAFDVL010000080.1 GCA_018268995.1 Acidobacteriota bacterium
CTTCACGCGCTTTGGTCGCAGCCAACGTGAACAAACAATTGGGCAAGTCGTTGCATTGCCCACAACAATGACTGTGTTTGCGGCGATGGGCGTGATTATCACTTCGGCGGCGATTGTGATTTACCCCAATATGAAAGCTTCGGAATTGTGGGATCCGCTGAAAGTCGTCGGGCAATTCGACAACGTGTTTGTTGTAGCGATTTCAATGTTCACGGCAGTCGTCGCAACGCTGGCAGTCAACATCGCGGCGAATGTCGTATCGCCTGCGAATGATTTTGCGAATGCGTTTCCGAAGCTGATTTCGTTTCGTACGGGTGGCTTGATTACGGGGTTGTTGGGCATTGCGATGCAGCCGTGGAAATTGTTGGCCGATCCGTCGGCGTACATTTTCACGTGGCTGAACGGCTATTCAGGCGGACTCGGTTCGATTGCAGGCGTGTTGATTGCGGATTACTGGCTGGTGCGCAATAAGCAATTGGCGCTGGCCGACTTGTACCGCACCGATGGCATCTACAGCGGCTGGAATTGGCGCGCGATTGTGGCGACGCTGATTGGTTGCGGCTTGGCGTGGATTGGCCTGGTCGTTCCGGCGCTGAAGCCGCTCTATGATTACGGCTGGTTCGTCGGCTTTGGCGCAGCGGCAGTGATTCATTATGGTTTGATGAAAGCAATCCCAATGACACAGGTACAGTACAGCGAGCGGTAGCGATCTGGTATCAGCAAACCCCAACTCGCTACTGCTCGTCGTACCGTACCGTTTTAGGAGAAAACATGGCACGAGTTATCAAATGTGGTTTGATTCAGGCAAAGAATGCTGCCCCGACCGATTTACCTATCGAAGACATCAAGCGCATCAACATTGAACGGCACCTCGAACTGATCGAAGACGCCGCCAATCAGGGCGTGCAAATTTTGTGCATGCAGGAAGTTTTCACGACGCCGTATTTCTGCGCCGAGCAACAAACGCGCTGGTACGAAGCGGTTGAGAAAATTCCCGACGGCCCAACGGTGAAATTGATGCAGGAAGTCGCGCGTGACAAAGGCATGGTCATCATCGTGCCGATTTACGAAGAGGAAATTACTGGCATCTATTACAACACCGCCGCCGTGATTGATGCTGATGGCAAGTATCTCGGCAAATATCGCAAGAACCACATCCCGCACGTCGCGCCGGGCTTTTGGGAAAAGTTTTACTTCAAGCCGGGCAATCTCGGCTATCCGTGCTTTGACACAGCGTTCGCGCGCATTGGTGTATACATCTGCTACGACCGCCATTTCCCTGAAGGCGCACGCGCGCTGGGCTTGAACGGCGCAGAGATTGTCTTCAATCCTTCGGCAACCGTGGCGGGATTGAGCGAATATTTGTGGAGGCTGGAACAGCCTGCGCACGCCGTAGCGAATGGCTATTTCATTGCGGCAATCAATCGCGTTGGTTATGAAGAGCCCTGGAACATAGGCGAGTTTTACGGGCAAAGTTACATCTGCGATCCGCGCGGACAATTCATTGCGCAGGCTCCGCGTGATGAAGATGCGTTGGTTGTTGCGGATGTGAATTTGGATTTGATCCGCGAAGTACGCAACACGTGGCAATTCTTCCGTGACCGCCGACCGGAAACGTATGGGGCATTGGTGAAAGAATAGCGCGGCTGTTAACGGCAATTGCCTGGTAAAGTCATTTACAAGGCTGCCCCAATTTATCAAACTGAGCGGTGGGCGGAAAATATCGTTGCCATTCTTCGGGCGTAAAGCTGCGATTGACGCGCGCGCAAATGGCCTTTATCAATTCTTCGCTGGTTGTCAGGCCAATTTTTCGTTTTTCTTTTGCCTGTGGCGCAATTAACGCTTGTGCAACGTTATTGTCCAAACGGCGTAGCGCCTGCCACAACGCATTGTAAATTTCGGGATGCGCCGGATCGTCTGGATCATATGGTGCAACTCGAAAAGCCGCAACAGCCAGGAGCGCGGCAGTTTCGGCGCTGGCTTGTGCGTCAGGGGCAAGCAGTTTGCCCAAATGTTCTGCAATCATGGCGGCGTATTCATCACCTTGGTAGCGAGAGCGGTCAATATTGCGCTGAATTCCCTGAATCTGGTCTACTGATGCATTATTTTTGTCCTGTGCGGTAGCGGTTGTTTCACGAAGCGCAGCCACCTCCTTGCGCACCACGGCATTTTCCGTCTCTTTGTCCTGTGCGATTTGTTGTAATTTCCCCTGTTGCGTTTGTGCGGCTGCGATGTTTTTTTGCAGCGCCTGGCTGCGGGCGATCAACTCAGTCTCAATCTTTTGCAACCGTTGAATCTCACGGCGCAGCGCCTGTTGCTGTTGCGCAAGCAATTCATTTTCTTGCTTCAGCCATTGCACTTCATCGGTTTGGCGGGCGCGTTCGGCGCGGAGTTCGTCTAATTGTCGTTGTAATTCTTCGATCTGTCGCCGCAAGGCATCATTGTCCCGGATGTCGCGGGGAAGCTGGAAAAGCGCTGCCATCACATCCGCTTCAGGGCCTATCGCGCCCGCGCGCCGGGGTGGTGTAACGGGCAACACCTCACGAATCTCAACTAACCACAAAGCTTTCTCATAGAGCTTAGCACGTCTGGCATCCGCCACCTCTGCTTCCTTTGTCAATCGCTGTATTTGTTCAGTCAATGTCTGCTTTTGCCTGGCTAAAGAATCACGCAAATACTCTAAATTAGAAGTAGTATCAGATAGCTCTTCTGCCTCATCGCGCAGTTTGTTGATATTCTCAGCGAGTTGTTGGTTTTCGGTGTTCAGCGTCTTGAGTTGATCTTCGGCTTGTTTGTTTTCGTCGCGTCGTGTCTGCATCCGTTGATTCAGTGCGGCCTGCTGAAACTGCAAATCGGTGATGGACTCTTTCAACTGCTCATTCTGGTGGCGCAACTCAATCACTTCCTGCGAAACGGCAGCGGTTTCTATTTTGGCTTCTGCTTTCTTTTGCGTGAGGCTGGCGAGTTGTGCCTTCAAGGCGCGATTGATTTTGTACTGCTGATAAACCCAGCCCGCCAGGCCGCCAATCACGCACAGCACTGCCGTGATCAATGCCGCGCGCCGCAACAAGTGGGCAAGGCGGCTGCGATCCAAAAACTTCATCGAACGGGCAAAGCCTTGTTCATCGCCTGCCCACGCGGCGGTCGGATGATTTTCGTCGCGCCAGCGCAGGCCGATTTGCAATTGCGGATTGCGCCACAGACTTTCTTCGCCCGCCGCGTGTCGTGTGGCGCTGCGATTCAGGCGATCATAGATTTCGGTCGAACGCGCTTCGTCTTTTGTCCAAGCGACCAACCGATCCCACAACCGCATCAGGCTTTCGTGCGAAATATCTATGATCGAATCGGAGTTGAGCGGCACCGCTTTCGGTGGTTGCAAAAAGGCGCGACCGGGTTGGCGAAAGGTTTCGATGACTTCGGCGACTTCGGGTTCTGTTGCCGCACAAACCGCAGCAATACGGCCTAATGGTGCGGGGTTGCGCACTCCGCGACCTTCTTCGGTGGTGTCGGTAATGGTTTTGAATAATCGTTCGGCGATGCCTTTGGCGCGTTCCGAAGGCAGATCGTTGTAGGCCTCTTCGCCGTGCCGCGAAAGCCCGCTGCGCATTGTGCCGATGGCTTCGTAATGGCGAAGATCAATCGGAAGGCGGAGTGCGGAAGGCGGAGTGCGGAATAAAGAATGCAAATCCTCGCCTTCGGCCTTTACCGACTTCAACCCAATCGGTTTCTCCGTAAATTCTGCATTCCGCGCTCTGCGTTCCGCGTTCCAATTGTCCCACGTCCGCATCAGCGCGTGTTGCAGCACGGGCAGGCGATCCATTTCGTCGCCGACTTCGTTCAGCAATCGCACCACAAGGCGCGGAGCAATCGTCGCACCGCTGACGGCAACAGGTTTGGTGATGGCGGCGCGCATTTCATCGCGGGACATGCGCGGGATTAGGTACAGACCTTCGTTGATGGCTTCAGGCAAACCGGGGAACGGCATGCAATCGCCGATGAATTCCGAGCGCATTGTGATGACGACATACACCGAAGCGTAATCCTGATGTGCCGCGTCCAGCAGCAGTTTCACAAATGCGACCGACTCATCGTCGTTATGCTTTGTACGGCTGCGCTTGAAGCGAAACAGTTCCTCGAACTGATCTACGACGACAAGTAAGTTGTCGCCCATCGGCAGCATTGCGTGGCGCACGGCTTCGGCGACGCCCAGACTGCTATCGCGCAGCGTGACTTCCAGTACGGTTTTGTCTCGTGCCTGCACTGTACTCATCGCAGGGACGACTTCTGAAACCTGCAATGCTTTGACCAGATTGCCAATCGGGTCTTCGCCCGGTCTGAGCATTGCTACGCGCCAGTTTGATCCTGCCTGTGCCATAAAGCCTGCGTGCAAGGACGGAATCAGCCCGGATTTGACGAGCGAAGATTTGCCGCTGCCGGAACTGCCGATGACCGCAAGGAAGCGTGTGGTGCGCAAACGGCGGCGCAATTCGTCGGTTTCTTTTTCGCGCCCGAAAAATAGGTAATCCTCTTCCGGCTCAAACGCGCGCAGTCCCGGAAACGGGTTGTGGATGCCGTTCTGGCTCATACGATCTCCTGTTGTCGGGCGGCTTGCAGGCGCATCAGAAATTCGCGCAGGATTTCTGGGGAAAACGAATCCACCATGTTCATCACGATAGCATCATCGTTTGAGAAGTCTTCCTTTGCGTCTGTCATTGGCGTGCCCAACACAATGCCGACCGCAGACAACGGCGCTTTTCGCCCGAAAGCCATACTGCCGATGACTTCGCGCATTTTCTTGCGCTGCCAGGCTTCGCTGCCTTGTCCGTAATAAATCAGCACGGCATCGCAGAGCCGCAGATTGTCTTCGTGATCTTCGCGCAGTTCAGTTTCATCCCCCTCGAATAAAGGCAGCGACACTTTGCATTCTTGCTGCTTTAAGTATTGCTGGAGTGGCTTCACTGCTTCGCGGTCGCGCGCATCGCAGACTAAATAAACTCTGGTTGCACTGCTCAGCGCGGTAGGCAGTGGGGCTAGCACGACGGGTTGTTCTGCTGCCTTGAGTCGTTCGTAGAGCACCGTCTTCAATTCTTCCAGCGGTGTTTCCAACACATCTGCGCCTTCATCCAATCCCGGATCAATGCGCACTTGTTCGAGGAAGCGCGTTTGTCGCGCGTCTTTGCCGTCGGAATCGGCTTGAATCCAAATCAGCCGCGCGACCTTTCCGGCCTTACCCAAATCGCGCGCGATCCGGTTTTGCACGATGGTCAGCGACTCTTCCGTTCCTTCCGGCACGATTCCATATTCCGGCCCCAGCAAATGCACGGAGACTTTGCAGCGCGTAATTTCGTCGCGCAGAAACGCTTCCAATTCCGAGCGCACCAACGGCAAAATGCGATCCGGCAGCACGGTGTACCCATGTCGTTGCAGATCGCGGCGAATGGCATCACGTTCGTCCTGCAACTCCGAAATCGTTTCCGCCAGATAAACCATCGGTTTCGGCGAAGCAATTTTTGCTTTTGTTTCCAGCAGGTCAAGTAGTTGCGCGATGTCGTAGGCCAGATCATTCAGCCGCGCCCAGAACGCATATTCAGCTTCGGGGCCGTACATTTCGTCCAATTCCTGCGGGCGGCCTCGCTCATCAAACTTGAAGAAGTCATAGCCGATCAACTCCTGTACTTCTTGGGGCAATTTATCAAGCGCGATACTGGTCTTGACGATTTTGAAGACGCGCGCTTTGTGATCGCCGATGACTAAGGTTCCGGCCTTTTGCTGCTGGTTATAAAACTCGGTCAGCTCGCGCGAACACCATTCGGATTTCAGGTAACGCGGCGAGAGAATCGAAATCAGAATTCCGCTTTTCTGAATACGATCCATCAACACATCGGCAAACACGTCATTCCCTTGCAGCTTGGGGTCGCGAAAGATTTTCGGTCGTTGCCCGCGCACCTGCGCGACGCGCACTTCCAGCGCGTGATGAAAGCGCGTGATCCAACCATCCAGCCCTTTTTTAGGTGATTCGTTATCAACGTGGGCATAGCTGATGAAAATGTCATCTGTCCCATCAGGTGATGTACTGGACATAAGTCTGATCCCTCGTGGTTCTATTCGTTACTCTTTGACTCTTGCACCTGGCCGAAATGCTCTCCGACAGTCGCCATCGTTGCGGGGGCAACGATGGATTCGCATTGTGTAGCGGATGGCGGCAGTGTACTACAACCGTAGAGGCGAAGGGGAGAGAGCGGATTTGGCTTGGTATTTTTCTGGGGAAGTTAACTCCGTTGCCAGGTAGAGCCAGTCGGCGTTACGTTTGCCGATTTTGCAGAATCTTGGCAAACGACCCGGCGCGCAATTCTTCCAAGGACAATCCGGTAAATTCGGTGGCTTCTTGTTCGGTCAACGCCCCGCAGTTCATTGCGCGCAGAAAGTAATTCAATAGGCCCTGCCCCGTCGCTGCGTCATCGAACATCTCACCAACGCGTGTGGCCTGCGCGGCTTTGGCAACAAAGTTACGCAATCGTGCGGCGGCGGTATCCAATCCTTCGAGGAAAAAGGCATAGACGGCAGCGTAACGCACAGGTAACTGCGCCGGATGCAAATCCCAGCCCTGATAAAACGCATTGATTAAAGAATGCTGTATGTGATCGTAATGCACGCGCCACGCACGATGTACGACCGTCTGGTTTTCGGCAAGTTGTTCTTCGGTCAACGCGTGCCCCTCAAGCGCGCGATGCGGCGGAATCGGCATCACGTTCGTCGCGCCATCGGATAGCCAAACGCCGGTTCCCGCCAGCGCGACCTGCATTATATTCCGCGCAAAATCACAGGCCGGGTGCAGCATGTGCTGATGCGTGGCGGTCACGTTGCAACTGGCGGTGTAATCGTACGCGCCAAAATGTGCAGAGATGCAACGCCCGCGCGCGGCGGCAAGCAGGTGCGGCAAATTGATTTCCCCACGTTCGTTGATGATCGCCTGCGTTGTTTCAATCATCATCTCCATCTTCAGCGAGCCTGATGTCAGACCGGTTTGCTGCTCGAAAAGCTCGAAGAGTTCAACCAGCGCCGCGACCTGTTCGGGCAGGGAAACTTTGGGCAGCATCACCACGAAATTCGGCGGCAATTGTCCTCCGGTTTGTTCCAGCAATGTGCTGACGAATAGGTCAAACGTGCGGATGGCACGCGCCTGTGCTTCTGCGGTGAATGGCTTGATGCGAATGCCAATGAAGGGCGGCAGCGTATTTGCCTGCATTCCTTTGGCCAATTCTATCGCCGCCGCGATGGCGTGGCTGTCTTCTTGGGCATCGGAGCGATAGCCGTAGCCGTCCTCAAAATCAATGCGGTAATCTTCAATCGGCTCTCGGTGCAATTTCTCTTTCACGCGTTCATACACCGTCCAGGCAAACCACGTCGCCGGATACTTCGCCTTGATCGTTTCCGGCGCGTCCTTCAGTAGCGCCATCAAATCAGCATTGTGCGCAATGGAGTTCGGCACTTCTTCGGCGTGCGGCAAGCCTGCTGCGTGGGCAAGATGCGCAAAGTCCGGCGCGTATTCTTCCAATGAGGCAAGCGCCATTTTGCCCAGCCGCACAGCGGTATCGAATTTGAAAAGATGTGCGCCGCCATACACCACGTGAATCGGCTGGCGTTGGCTGGAATCGCCCGGATAACGTGCGGCAAATGCCTGTTGGGCGGGTTGCAAATGTGCGGTGATGGCTTGAATGGATTCGGATGTGAGCGAAGTTTTCATAGCATTTTCGGTCTCAATTTTTTGTTCTACTCCTGAAAAAAGGTGCGCGTTATAGTACCACGGCCATCGCATTTCGTACTTGCGCTTCGGCGCACAAAAGATAACAATTCCGGCTGGCAAACGTCAGGAATCAAGGCCGCCCCACCTGGACAATTCTGACACGAGATTCATCCACGATTATCCGTACTGCAAGACCAACGTTAAGGAGCGTGCTGATGCCTGAGTTATCGAACTCCCCGCTGACCCCCGAACAAATCACTGCCAATTTCTGCGAGATTGAGCCGCCGCTGCCAATGGCTGAAGCACTGTTTGAGGCGCACCGCTGTTTGTACTGCTACGACGCGCCGTGTACGCAAGCCTGCCCGACGCACATCAACGTTCCTTCGTTCATCAAGAAAATCGCCAGCGGGAATCTGACCGGATCGGCGCGCGTGATTCTGGATGCGAACCCCATTGGTTCGACCTGTTCGCGTGTGTGTCCCGTTGACGTGCTCTGCGAGGGCGCTTGCGTCGAGAAGACGTTGATGGAACAACCGATTCAAATTGCGCGTCTGCAACGCTATGCGATGGATCATGTCATCAGCAAACAAATTGACGTATTCAAAGCAGGCGCAGCGAATGGAAAATCTGTCGGCATCATCGGTTCCGGCCCCGCAGGGCTTTCGTGCGCGACGTATCTGGCGCGGCTTGGCTATGCGGTGACGATTTATGAACGACGCGCAAAAGCAGGTGGACTTGGCACGTATGGAATGGCTGAATACAAAATGACGCAGCAGGATTCTGCCGATGAAGTCGCCATGATCGAACGCCTTGGCGTGCAGTTTCGTTTGAGTTGCGAGGTCGGACGCGATGTCACGTTTGCCGATCTCGAAGCCGCGCATGACGCCGTCTTTATTGGCGTTGGCTTGGGTGCGACAAATAAACTCGGCATTCCGGGCGAAGAGTTGGCGGGCGTGTACGACGCGCTGGAATTCATCGAACACGTCAAGACGCGCGATTGGGCTAACGTGCCGCTGGCAAAAAGTGTCGCCGTGATTGGCGCAGGCAACACCGCGATTGATGCTGTGACGCAGGCGAAACGATTAGGCGCAGAAAAAGTGATGCTGATTTATCGCCGCACACAGCCTGAAATGTCTGCGTATGAATACGAGTATGAGTTGGCGAAACAGGATGCGGTTGAATTTCATTGGCAAACCACACCGCTGGAAATTCTGGCGAATATGGATGGCAGCCGAGTCGCCGCGTTGCGTTGCGTACAAACAGAATTGCAAGAGGGAAAGCTGACCAATGTCGCTGGCTCCGAATTTAATTTGCCTGTCGAAATGGTCATCAAGGCAACAGGGCAGCAAAAGCAGCGCGGGTTTCTCGCAACTATTCCGGGCCTTAGGCTGGATCAATCCGGGCGCGCAGTGGTAAATCCAGCGACGATGCAAACTGACACTCCCAAATACTTTGCAGGCGGCGATTGCGTGAATGGTGGCGCAGAAGCCGTAGACGCCGCGCAACACGGCAAACACGCGGCAATGGGCATTCATCAATTCCTGACAGGCGAAACGATAACGCTGGCGGGCGCGTAGCCCTGGGAGCGCAAGCGTCCCGCTTGCTAATCCCTCCGCTACAAACTCGCTGCGATCAAATGTAAACCTTACAAAACAAGCACGCGGGCCGCGTGCGCTCCCAGGATTTTTTATGGCAGATTTGAGCGTAAATTTTGCAGGCATTCAATCCCCGAATCCGTTCTGGCTCGCCTCTGCGCCGCCGACGAATATGGGTTCGATGGTCGAGCGCGCATTTGATGCGGGCTGGGGCGGAGCGGTGTGGAAGACGCTGGGCGAACCGATTGTCAACGTGTCGTCGCGGCTCGCGGCAATGGATTATGGCACGCAGCGAATGATGGGCCTCAACAACATCGAACTCATCACCGACCGACCGCTTGACGTAAACCTGAAAGAAATCCGCGCCTGCAAACGCAAGTACCCGAAACACGCGCTCATCATTTCGCTGATGGTCGAATCCAAACGCGAAGCGTGGCAAGAGATTGCCAAGAAAGTCGAAGACACAGGTGCAGACGGCTTTGAATTGAACTTCGGCTGTCCGCACGGTATGTCCGAACGCGGGATGGGCGCAGCGATGGGGCAAGTGCCGGAATACACTTGTATGGTGACCGAATGGGTCAAAGAGGCAACGAACTTGCCTGTCATCGTGAAGCTCACGCCGAATATTACTGCCATCAATTATCCCGCCCGCGCGGCGGTCAAGGGCGGAGCGGATGCGCTGTCGCTCATCAACACCATCAATTCCGTGATTGGCGTAGACCTCGACACGATGATTCCGTATCCGAACGTCAACGGAATGGCGGCGCACGGCGGCTATTGCGGCCCGGCGGTCAAGCCTATCGCGTTGAATATGGTGTCGGAACTCGCGCGCGATCCTGAAGTAAACATCCCGATCAGCGGCATCGGCGGCATCGCAACGTGGCGTGATGCGGCGGAGTTTTTGTTGCTTGGCGCGACGACCGTGCAGGTTTGCACCGCCGTGATGCACTACGGCTATCGCATCGTCGAAGACCTGATTGACGGGCTGTCGAATTACCTCGATGAAAAAGGCTACGCGAGCGTCAACGACATCATCGGCCAGAGCGTCCATCGCGTGACAGATTGGGGCAATCTGGATTTGAAATACAAAACCGTCGCCCGCATTGACCACAGCAAATGCGTCAACTGCAACCTCTGCCACATCGCCTGCGAAGACGGCGCGCATCAGTGCATTCATTTCACCGACGTAAATGGCAAGCAGTTTCCCATCGTAGACGAAGCCGAATGCGTGGGCTGCAATCTCTGTCATCTCGTTTGCCCCGCGCCCGGCTGCATTTCAATGGTGCGCGTGGATGACGGAAGTCAGACGATGAGTTGGCGTGAAATGACAGGGCAACCAGCGTAAACTAACGGCGAGGAATTTTATGATTGCCACCAGTACAAACTACTTAGCTTTGATTGAAAACCGCCCTCCGGGCACGGTTCTGATGCTCAGCAATGTCAGTTGGGATGAGTATGAAGAATTGTTGGAGGAGTTGGCGGAACAACCGTACTACCGATTGACCTACGATACCGGAAAGCTGGAAATTATGACTGTCTCTTCTGAGCACGAAGGCCCTGCGCATCTGCCGCCGCACTTGATCGCGGTCATTGCAGAAGAACTTGATTTCGACTTTCTCAGTCGCGGCTCGACGACGCTGCGCAAACAGAAACGGGCGAAAGGCACTGACCCTGACGATTGTTATTACTTCAAAGAATACAAAAAGATTTCGGGCAAGAAGCGCCTTGATTTATCCGTAGACCCGCCGCCGGATTTGGCGTTTGAAATA
Source organism: Acidobacteriota bacterium (assembly GCA_018268995.1). Taxonomy (GTDB): domain Bacteria; phylum Acidobacteriota; class Blastocatellia; order RBC074; family RBC074; genus JAFDVL01. Next base: position 11,109 of record JAFDVL010000080.1, read on the forward strand.
GACATTACTTCCGGCTCAATCCCCAAGTTTCCGATTTATGCGGCGCTCGGCGTGCCGGAACTGTGGCGACACGATGGCAAGCAAGTGCAGTTCTATCGGCTGGAAGACGAAGATTATTACGAGATTGACGCCAGCGATTTGTTTCCTTTTTTGACGCCCGACGTGGTGTTGGATTTTTTAGAAGAAGGCGAAGCAGAAGGCACGATTGCGATGGTGAAGAAGTTCCGAAAATGGGTGAAGGCGAATAAAACATAAACGGGGTTTCTTTCTGCTGAAATGCGGTGAGCTTGCTATATATGCAGAAGATGCGTCGTACAATCATAATTTCTATTGCAATTCTTGTGTGTGGCCTTGCCGTCATGAACATTTTGAAACCTGTAATTCGCCTGCCGTTTTATGGACGAGTCATTATGGCGGATACGAAAGAGCCGGTTGCTGATGCTCTGATTGAAGTCTTATCCAATAGTTTGGATTCAGATGGCATGGAGCAAACCCTCACCCGAACAACATCCGATGGAAACTTCAGTACAGTAGCCAGAGGCAAGGCAAGAATTCAGGTGTGGAAGCCAGGGTTTCAGATAAGCTGGATTCAAGATCAGCCATCGTTTTTTATCTGGACAAATAACGTCACGATTACGCTTCGTAAGTTGACTCCTACCAATCTGCTGTCGCTTCAGGAAACAGATAAAGAGATGGTGCCAAATAACGGATTCTCATTCAAAGATGGGAGAATAACCAGTAATACAGATACTGCGGCGGACCTGATCTTTGCGGCAATGCCCGCGTCTGAAGATTCACTATTTCTCAAGTGCAAGGGGAACGGGGGAATTCTATTTCAACCAGACGGAGAGAAAGTGGACTTATACAACTTGTATGAAGCCCCTCAAGGCGGGTATGAAGAGCAGATACGAATTAAGCCAAAGGAAGATGGAGTTTACTTTGTCAGAACCAGCGACGGCGCACATTACGCGAAAATGCGGTTATGGCGCTGTTGTGACGAAAATCCCTTACACTACCGCGTTCAATGGGCCTATCAGCCTGATGGAACAAGGAATTTGGAATTAAAGCCGGGGAAAAACTTTCCTTTCCCTCTCAAGGAATTTGGAATACAGGTTGATTGATTTTGGGTAAGCGAGTCGTTCGATGAGTACAAATCAAACACAAATCGTCGGTCAATCCATACAGCGCAAAGAAGGGCGCGACAAAGTGACGGGCGCGATGCGCTATGTGGATGACCTTTTGTTTCCTGAGATGTGGTTCGGCGCGACAGTGCGTTCGCCGATTGCCCGCGGTCGCATTCGCAGCATTGAATTCACAGGCAATCTGCCGTGGCACGAATTCACGATTGTGACGGCGAAAGATATTTCCGGTCAGAACTGCACCGCTTTGATCCTCGACGATCAGCCTTGTCTCGCGGATAAATTCGTCAATCACGCGGAAGAGCCTGTCGTGTTGCTCGCGCATCCTGATAAATACTTGCTCGAAGAAGCGCGGCGCGCAGTGAAGATTGACATTGAACCGCTGCCCGCACTCTTCACGATGGACGATGCGCTGAACCAAACCGAAATCATCTGGGGCGATGACAATGTTTTCAAAACGTTCCTCGTCGAAAAAGGCAACGTGGATGACGTGTGGGCGAGCGCGGATTTCATTGTCGAAGGCGAATACGAAACGGGTGCGCAGGAACAGCTTTACATCGAACCGAACGGGATGATTGCGATGGCGAACGCAGACGACGGCGTGACGGTGTGGGGTTCGCTGCAATGTCCGTACTACGTGCATAAGGCGTTGCTGAAGCTGTTTGGCCTGCCGCCGGACAAGGTGCGCGTGATTCAGGCGGCGACGGGCGGCGGCTTTGGCGGCAAGGAAGAATACCCTTCGATGATTGCGGGACACGCGGCGTTATTGGCCTGGAAAGCAGGCAAGCCAGTCAAGCTGATTTACGACCGCGCCGAAGATATGGCGGCGACGACGAAGCGGCATCCTTCGCGCACGCGCCATCGCACGGCGGTCAATAAAGACGGCAAGCTGTTGGCGATGGACATTGAATTTGTCATTGATGGCGGCGCGTATGCCACGTTGTCTTCGGTCGTGCTCTCGCGCGGCACGATTCACGCGGCAGGGCCGTACGCTTGCGATAACGTGCGCGTGCGCAGTAAGGCCGTAGCGACGAATCATCCGCCGCACGGCGCGTTTCGCGGCTTCGGCGCACCGCAAAGCATCTTCGCGCTCGAACGACATCTGAACAAAGTCGCTGCAACGGTTGGCTTGCGTCCCGAAGAATTGCGCCGCCGCAACTTTTTGCACGAAGGCCAAACGACCGCGACCGGGCAAGTCATCCGCGAAAAACTCGACTTGGATGGACTGCTGACGCGCGCGCTGGAACTGAGCGATTATCACGCGAAGAAAGAACGCTTCGCCGAACACAACGCGACGAATGCAACGCAGAAAAAAGGCATCGGCTTTGCGACGTTCCTGCACGGCGCAGGTTTTACAGGATCGGGCGAACGCTTTCTCGAATCCGTCGTCGGCATCGAAGCGACTGCGACCGGCAACGTGTGCATCCTCGTTGCTAGCACCGAAATCGGGCAAGGCACAAATACGATCCTGTCGCAGATTGCGGCGGAGGCTTTGCGGCTGGATTACGAGATGATCGAGCTTGCACAACCCGACACGGCGAACGTGCCGAACAGTGGCCCGACCGTGGCTTCGCGCACTTGTATGATCGTTGGCAAGCTGGTCGAATCCGCTGCGTTGGGGCTGAAGCAAACGCTCGTGCAAAGTGGATTGTTGACGGACGATTACAGTTTGGACGAATGGCGGCAGGCTTGTGCAATCTACATTGCCGAGCACGGCGCGCTCAAATCCTTCAGCAAGTACGAAGCGCCGCCGAATATTTTCTGGAACGACGAAACCTATCAGGGCGATGCGTATGGCGCGTATGCGTGGGCGGTGTACGTCGCTGAAGTCACCGTTAACCTCGTGACCTACGAAACGCGCGTAGACGATTTCGTCGCGTTGCAGGAAGTCGGCAAAGTCATCAACCCGGTGCTCGCTGCCGGACAAATCGAAGGCGGCGTGGCGCAGGCGATTGGCTACGCACTCTATGAAAACGTCGTGTGGGACAACGGCACGATGCGGAATAATCAGATGACGAATTACATTATGCCCACGTCCGAAGACCTGCCGCCGATTCGCGTGTTTTTTGAAGAGAACCCATACACGTACGGCCCATCGGGCGCGAAAGGCATTGGCGAATTGCCGATGGACGGCCCGGCTCCGGCGATTTTGAATGCGATTGAGAGTGCGATTGGCGTGCGCGTGAATTGCATTCCGTTATTGCCGGAAACGTTGATGAAAGTGATGAACGCATAAAGAAATGCTATGATGCAACTCGTATTCGCAAACTGCTTTTGCAAGGAGTATTCCTATGAGCAACCTGGCCAAATATGTATTTCCCACCGTGATTGACGAGGCCATTATCTATCCTGATTCGGATGGCAAGCCCATGTCTGACAATACCAAACAATATCAGTACATCATTCTGCTTCAGGTGAATCTCGACGATATGTTTGCCGAGAACCCTGACGTTTTCGTCGCGGCGGATTTGTTGTGGTATCCGTTGAAAGGTCGCCCCAGCATTCGTGCGGCACCGGATACGATGGTGATATTGGGTCGTCCCAAAGGGCATCGCGGTTCCTATAAGCAATGGGAAGAAAACGACATTGCTCCACAAGTCGCGTTTGAAATTCTCTCGCCCGGCAACACCTGGCAGGAAATGTCCGAGAAGCGGCGCTTTTATGAACGCTACGGCGTGCAGGAGTATTACGAATACGATCCCGACAAGGGGACGCTGGAAGTTTGGATGCGCGATGAAGAAGGGCTACGGCCAATCTCGTTCGTTGGTGGTTGGCAAAGCCCGCTGCTGGAAATCACGATGCGTCTTGAGCCAGATGGCGCGCTCAGTGTTTTCTATCCAGATGGCAGCCGCTTTCTCCCTCCCGTTGAATCGCGGCGGCTGGCGCGCGAAGCGATGGCAGAGGCGGAGCAGGAGCGCGAGCGGGCGGAGCAGGCGGAGCAGGAAAAAGTGCGCTTAGCTGCCAAGCTCCGCGAACTTGGTATTGATCCAACCTCGCTCTGAAATGACCATCGAAAAAATCACCATTGATTGCACCGTCAACCATACCGCACATTCCATTCGCGCGTATCCGATGGCGCGTTTGCTCGACGTGTTGCGCGAGGGATTGCGCTTGACCGGCATGAAAGAAGGCTGCGGCGAAGGCGAATGCGGCGCGTGTTCGGTGCTGCTGAATGGCGAACTGGTGAACAGTTGTCTGGTTCCGGTCGCGCAGGTGAGCGGCGCGAACATCACCACGATTGAAGGCATCGCGGCGGGCGATCAATTGCACGCGGTACAGCAATCTTTTCTCACACACGGCGGCGCGCAATGCGGCATTTGTACGCCGGGGATGGTGCTGGCGGCGATCAGCTTGCTCGAACGAAATCCAAACCCGACCGAAGCCGACGTTCGCACCGGACTCGCAGGCAATCTCTGTCGTTGCACGGGATATATGAAAATCTTTGCGGCAGTGGTGGAGGCTTGTCAGAAATGAAGGAGCTTTTCTTCCCCATAAAGATTTTTGACAGGATTAACAGGATTTTTGCAAGATTGACAAGATTGATTCAATCAGTGCTTTATCTTGTCAATCCTGAAACCAATCTTGTCAATCCTGTCTGTTGTCTTTCTTCGTGCTACTTCGTGTGGCTTCGTGGATAAAATTATAACTATGCGCGCTTATCTTCCCGCTTACGATTTACAAACGCCCGCCAATCTCGCGGAAGCTTTACGCTTGCTCGCCGATGCGCCCGGCGTTTGGAAGCCGTTTGCGGGCGGGACGGATTTGATGGTGTTGCTCGAAGCGGGCAAGCTCGCGCACAAGCAATTCATCAGCCTTTGGCATTTGCCGGAACTGCGCGGCATCTCCATCACCGACGATTCCATCACGCTCGGTGCGATGACAACGTATTCGCAGGTGCAGACGCATCCAATTCTACAACGCGAATTCCCGCTGCTCTGTCAGGCGGCGAGTTGGACGGGGAGTGTGGCGATTCAGAATCGCGGGACGATTGGCGGAAACATTGCGAACGCTTCTCCGGCGGCAGATTCGTTGCCCGCGCTGCTGGTGTATGAAGCGGAACTCGAACTCGTTTCGGCAAGAGGCGCACGCTGGGTTTCGTATCAAAGCTTTCACACGGGCTACAAACAAATGGCGATGCGCAGCGATGAACTCATCAAAGCGATTCGCTTGCCGCGCACGACAAATCAGTGGATTCAGCATTCGCGCAAGGTCGGCACGCGTAAGGCGCAGGCGATTTCCAAAGTTTGCATTGCTGCGCTGGCAAAGATTGAAAACAATACGATCCACGACATTCGCCTCGCGTTCGGCAGCGTTGCGCCTGGGCCGCTGCGATGTGTGCAAACCGAAGCGGTTTTGAAAAGTCGAGCGATTGATGACGCCACAATCAAGGATGCGCGATCTGCTTTGGCTGCCGAACTGACGCCGATTGATGATATTCGCTCGACCGCCGAATATCGCTTGCGGGTGGCGGGCAATCTGCTCGCGGAATTTTTAGCAGGAAACGGAATTGACTTTCACTCCGACCGATAAATTATTGCTCAGCGCCTTGTTGCCCACGGCAACCAACCAGCAGCGTCTGACAGAACTTTTATCCAACAGCGAAATTGATTGGGCGTTAGCCGTACGACGAAGCATGGCGGGTGGTACAGCGGCCTTGCTGCGCTGGAATTTGGCGCGTGCTGCTGTGCTTGGACGAGTGCCAAAACCGGAGCAGGAATTGCTGGAAAAGGAAAGCCATTCGTGGGCAGTGCGACAGCAGATTTATGTGGCTGAAGCAACGCAATTGATCGAAGCGTTCAGGGAGAAGGGGATTGCCTCACTGCCCCTCAAAGGCGCGGCGTTGATGCTTGGCGAATATTATCCGCTGCCGGGACTGCGCTCTGCGGTGGATGTGGATTTGCTTCTTCCGGCTGAGCAAGCGGAAGCGGCATTTGCTCTTGCTGAAGCTCGCGGATATGAAAAAGTCGAAATCAAAAAGCCGGTGCGTGTGGCGGTTCCGCTGGCGCATGAGTTGCGGCATTTGCCTGTGCTGCGCGGGCGCAGCGGCGTGTTGCTGGAACTACATTATCGTGCTTTTCACGATCTGCGTCGGCACCGCGATTTTGGCTGGGCAGAAATGGCTGAGCGTGCGGTTCGACGAAACGACGTCTTGCTGCCTGCCACAGAAGACCTGGCGTTGCATTTGATTCAGCACACGATTGTGGATTTGACCAGCGCGTATGCAATCCTGCGGACGCTGGCAGATTTACATTTTCTGTTTGCGGCAGAACCGAAAGCGCGAGGACGATTGTTAATTCGAGCAGAGGAGTTTGCTTTGAGTGGCGCGGTCAACATGGCACTGGATGCCTTGGATTGTCTTGAGGCCAATACGTTCGAGCAGGCTGGAGCGCAAGCCAGATTGTTGCTGGAAACTGCCTTGATGGGATCAAGTCAGAGTTTATTTGAAACAGCGCGCTTGTTTGAATACCTTGATTTACGCCAACAGCCCGTAGCCCGGATCAAGCATTTATATCAATTGCTGACACTTGAAAACGCGCCGCAACCCTCAGCAACTGTGCCCTCTTCTGGCAGCTTGCTCAATCGTGTTTCAGCGATGTGGCGGCGTTTGCATTGGAAAGGGGTCGCGTGGACGGACGTCCGGCGCGTGCTGGCGATTCGGAAAATAACACAAAGCAAATAACGGTTTATTGTTTGTTTTCTTCCGGCTTCACACTCTGTGACACCATCGCTTCCGGCTGTTTTTGCAGTAGCTCAATCCCGTAGCGAATCGGCACACCAAACTTTGCCGGAGAATTGTCGAGCACGGCTTGATTGATACCAATGACTTTCCCATTGGCTCCAAAAATCGGGCCGCCCGAACCTCCATCGGTCGTCAAGGCGTCATGGACAATCTTGCGCGTCAGCAAATCACTGATATGCCCTTGTGTGGTTAGCGGGCGGATCAGACCGCGCGCAGCCAATTCATTTAAGACAGCTTTCAGCGATGAACGCCGATTCAACGATAGTCCAGCGCGTTCTTTATCATCTACTTTTGCCATCAACCCATCCAGTCCCGCCGGATATCCGATCAAAACCATTGTTTGTCCACTGGCGGCGCTGCTGTCTTTGCCATCGTCCAAAGGCAATACGGGCAGCAGGTTCGGATCAGTGTCGCCACGCTGAAAGCTACATAAGGCAACATCATCTGTCGAAGAGGCTTCGAGCGTGTGCAACACGAAGGGCTGTTTGACCCTGGGAAAATAGACGTATAGTTCTTTCAACTTGGCGCGTAATCCGTAATTACGCAAGACACCTGTTACCGGATCATCATCCCAGGGTTGAACGACATGCCGATTGGTCAGGATCAGGCCCGTCGCAACCTGAAATCCTGTGCCGATAAATTCAATGTCGCTTGGCGGCCCAATTCCATCCACACTGATATTGACCGTGCCGTTTGGCCCAAGCAAATTGTTCATTTCTCCGCCGTCTTTATAGCGCGCCTCACGCCCGGAGCGCGGATCAACGTAGGTATAAAGCCCATAGACCAGACACACGCCAGGGCCAAACTTTTCAACCAGCCCCGTCGGCAGGGAAATGATGTTTTTGGCATCGGTGGCAATTTCTTTGGTTGTCCGAATTTCCTCGCGTACGCGCTCCAGCTGGTCTTTCAAATCTTTGACGTCTTTGTTGAGCGTCGTGGTCTTATCCGTGTTAATTTTCACGGCGATAAAATTAATCACGTTGATGTAAAGCCAGGCAAAAATTGCGATGCCCACGATCCCCGCGCCCAGAAGCAAATATCGCCGTGGGATTTCGGCGGCTAACTCGCGGAGCAGTTGTTTGACAAAGACAATGGCAACGTCGGTGCGCGGTGCATGTGCATGGGGACTAGCAGGAAGTGTTTTGGTGTCTGACTTCCTGCGCGACAGAACTGCGGTGCCCAGTTGCAGGGATTCTGCCAACTCGAAGGAAGGCGAAAGCGAAAAAAAACGCAGCCGCACGCCAGTCGTCCCAAAACTAATCGTGTCGCCATCACGGATTGCTTCGCCCAGGATGACAGCTTCACCATCCCGAATCAGTTGTGCTTCTTCGTGAATTTCCGTAACCCGATACGGGCCTTCTTCCGCGTGTAGGGTTAAAAGAACCTCCGATGATGGCAGATGGAATTCGTCGTCGCGAAAGCTGAGGTCACAACTCGGTGACGTGCCAATCGTAATCGTTTTTTGATGGAAAACTCTGGTTTCTGGCTGCTCCACCCCCGCCAGACGGATTACAATCCCGGTCATAGAATCCTGCTAATAATCAGTGGTCAAGTCACCCAAATGCCCCTGTAAACAGCACACAGAAGCTCTAGTCTGGCTAGTATAGCTCAGTTGAGAACACTTGCACGTTAAATTTTACGGGGATGCAAAACAGAAATCAGATTGTATCGAATGGTTTTCCAAATTAATAGTGTTAGGCCGTAGGGCGAGACTTATGGTGAGGAAAGGCGCTGGATAATTTGGGCCATTTCGGTTGGCAGCGGAGCCAGAAAACAAACATCTTCATTGGTGGTGGGATGGCGAAAGGTCAATGAATGGGCATGCAACAGTTGGTGTTTGACCTTGATTTCAGGCTGCATCGTTATCTCAGCGGTTTCCTTCTTCTTCACTGTGCTTGCCTCCGATTCCGCCCGCGTTGTTCTTCTGTACACTTGATCACCAACAATCGGATGGCCGAGATGCGCACAGTGAATACGCAACTGATGCGTCCGTCCTGTGAGTGGTTCAAGCTCCAGCAATGTGTGGTGTGCGAAACGTTGCTTGACCGTGAAGTTGGTTTGTGAGGGATCGCCCTCTGGCAATACCTTCCAACGCGGCCAGCCGTGCGGATCACAACCAATTGAAGCATCAATCGTCCCTGTTTCTTCCGCCACGACGCCCTGAACCAGCGCCAGATATGATTTCTTGACGCGGCGCTCACGGAACGCCTTGGAAACGATGCGGCTGGCACGCTCGGTTTTGGCAATGGCAATTACGCCTGACGTGTCGCGGTCGAGTCGGTGCAACAAAATCGGGCGCGGCGCAGTCTTGCCCGGTTGATGTGTGCTATGAAGAAAATGCCACGCAACCGCGTTCATCAGCGTGCCGGATTTTTCTTTATGGCTTGGATGAGAAAGCAGTCCTGTTTGCTTATTGATGACCAGCAGGTCGTCGTCTTCAAACAGAATTTCCAGTGGGATTTTTTCCGGCATTGCGGAGGTGGGCGAATCCGGGTCTAGTTGGATTGTTATCTCATCCCCGGCTTTCAAAATCCAACCGGAAAACGAAGTCTTTCCGTTGATGCGTGCTTCGCCTTGTTTGATCGCCGCTCGAAGCCGGGTCAGGCTGATGGCAGGAAAATGTAATGCGAGAAATTGATCAAATCGTAAGCCTTTAGTTTCGGCGACGAAAGTGAAAATCTGTAGGTCTTGGGCAGATGATTGAGAAGGCATGCGTTAGAGCGGCTGGCGTCCGGCAAAGCCAGCTTCCAAGTCGTGCCACCACTCGATGTAGTCTTCACCGAGCAGCCAGCACAAATAAACGATGCGACCATCGCGCAGTGCCGGGAAATCGCATAAGCCGCGATCAATATCCTTAATTTCGACCCCCAGGCTGGAGATGGTTTCCAGTTGTTCGATCACCTGAAAAAGCGCGGTGGCATACAGTTGGCCGTGCTGAATTCCGCCGCCTGTGGTTGCTTTTTCCTGGGCCTGTTTGGCCTCAGATGCCAGTCGTTGCAACACTGCACGATTTGCTTTCAGTCCGGCAAACAAGCGACGCAACTGTGGCAAAAGTGCATTGGCTTCTTCCAGCGTGAATAACTTCATTTGCGATACCGATCCTGCCGCGGCAAGTATTCTTCGTAATAGAACTGTTTGAAGGCATCCACGACTACGCCCTCAAACTGTGTCTCTCGGCCTGCTTCCAGGAGCGCGATAACTTCGTCCAACGGCATTGGGTCACGATAATGCCGTTTCACCGTCAAGGCATCAAACACATCCGCGACAGCAATGATCAATGCGCAAATGTGGATTTCTCCCCGTTTCAGCCCACGCGGATAACCTTTACCATCGGGACGTTCGTGGTGGCAACTGGCGACGTGAGGGACTTCGGCCAGTCCCTCACTGAATTTTATCTTCGACAAAATGCTTAAGGTATATTCAGGGTGCTGTTTGATTTCCTCATATTCTTCTGCCGTCAGCGACGACGGTTTGCATAACACCTCATCGCGCACCCCAACTTTTCCATAATCGTGGAGCAAGCCCGCGTAATACGCCAGACGCTGTTCCCGTTCGGGCAATTGCATGTAACGCGCAATGGTCGCCGAATAATTCGCCACCCGCCCGGAATGTCCGGCGGTAATTTCGTCGCGCGCATCAATTGTCAGGGCTAAGGCCTGAATCAGGTTTTCGCAAGCCTTCTCCTGTTCTAGTTTGGTGTGCAACGATCCCAGGACGGCTCCGGCGTGGTGCCCGATTGCCGTCAGCATTTCCAGCTCTTCGCGAGAGAATGCGCGGGATCTGGAACCAAGAGCACAAACACCATAGATTTCCTGACTGGATGCCAGTGGAACACAGAGATAAAACAACTCCGCCTCACGCAGCGGAGTCGAACCTCGTCGCGTTTCCCCTGTGGCGAAAACCGCTTCGATAATATTGGCTGGCAGGGGCGACTGTGTTTCTTTTTGCTGGGGGCGCAACCGTTGTGAGACCCGATCATAAAGCCAGACCTCTGCGTACGCCGCAATGCCTAATGCGTTGGCGGAATGGACTAAACATTGCGCAACCGCAGCGTCTGAGCCGCATTTCATGAGCGCTTGATTCGTTTGGTTGAGAAAGCTTAACCCAATCTTAGGTGCCACCACCGTGGCAATGCTGGTCGTCGGAAAGACTGCCTCCGTTGATCGCAACGTCAAAATTGCCCCATATTCAGCCGCGTCATCCAGCTGGCTGATTTTCTGCAATTCACACAAGGCACCAGGGGCGTAGCCTGAAGATAGTTGGGGAGTGACAACCGATTGCTCGGAGTTCATTTCAAAAGCCATCTTTATATCTTTCCCACGTTGTTAGCAGCAACACTGTTTAGCGGGCTTCGCCACCAGCCCGGAAATATCAATCTCAGAGGGGTAAAAGAGTCACCGCTAACATCTATTTGGCTTGTTTCTAAGCTTTAGGGCAAAGGCTGAGAGATAAACGCTCAGAAGCAAGCTGCAATCTCGACCTTAAGAGGCAAATATCATTTTGGGGCATCTTTCTATATTTATAAGGCAACCGCAGTTTGCGGAATTTACAGATTCAAGTCAAGTAGAGGGCATAAAAACAATAATTTAATTTGTAAATGTTAAGAAAAAACATTAACTAAATAGACTGTGTTTATCACTTGCCCGCTCAGGCTATTTCACGCCCACAATATTTAGTGTGATCAACAGGGTGCGTTGCGTCCCGACATGACTATTGGTTGTATCAAATGATTCGGTAAGCGCGTGCGCCTCTCGCCCGATTCCGCCGCCGCCGATGGTGATGGCAGGAATATTCAGACTCATTGGAATATTCGAGTCGGTGCTGCTGGCACCAAAGACGGATTTCAGCCCCAGTGCCGCGTCGGCAGCAATCGCCGCCTGAACAATGGGCGCATCGGCGGGCTGATCGCCTACGGGACGGTTGCCGACGAGGGTGACTTCGACGGTCAGCTTTTTCTCGTGGTTCCAGAATTCATTTTCTTCTTTCAGCGCATCTTGCACCGCCTGCTGAAACTGTGCGTCAACTTTTGCCAGGGCGGCGGCGCTTTCGCTGCGCATGTCCACTTCCATCCAGGCCGTATGCGCGATGGAATTTACGGAGGTGCCGCCTTCAATACGACCAACAGTGAACGTAGTCTTCGGTGTTTTCGGGACTTCAAAACGAGAGATTTTTTCGACTGCACGACCGAGCGCGTGAATCGGACTTGGCATCCCAAACGCGCCGTAGCTATGTCCGCCCGGCCCCTTGAATGTCACGCGGTAACGATTGCTGCCTACGCCCGCGTTCGTCGTGCGCGTTCCGGTGCCGTCAACCGAAATGAAATGTGTGATCCGTCCTTTGAGTTCCGTATTGAAAAGATATTTGACGCCGCGCAGATCGCCGAGTCCTTCTTCGCCCACGTTGGCGACAAAAATGATGGTGCCTTTGGTCATGATCTTTGCCTCATTTAGGGCACGTGCAACGGTCAAAATTACCGCCAGGCCGCGACAATCGTCGCCAATGCCGGGGCCTCTAAGAATATTGCCTTCGCGCTTTACCTTGACATCCGTGCCTTCGGGGAAAACGGTATCGAGGTGGGCGGCTAACACCAACGTCGTGTCACTGCTTGTGCCGGGACGTTCGCCGATGACATTGCCTTCTTTGTCAATGCGAACGTTTTTCAAGCCGACTTCGGCAAAGCGTTGTTTGTAGTATGCCGCGCGCGCTTCTTCCTTAAAAAAAGGCGCAGGGATTTCGCAGGTTTTGATTTGTTCGTTGATTGTTTCTGTTTCGATGGTTTGGATGTATTCCAACGCGCGGCGAACCTGTGGGTTGGGGGCTGCCGAATTTGCGGATTGAGCTAACGTGCTTGCAGTCATGATCAATGCAAGCGCGAACGTGGGAAGCAGGGTTTTTACCATTATAATTATCTTCTCCTGAATTTACTGACCGCTTTTTGCGAGATGCGCAGGTCAATGCGTTGCTCTTCGGCGAATTTCTGAAAGATGGCATAAAACGCATCGCGGTCGCGCGCGGAAATTACGGCGGCGGCATCTGCGGTTTCCAGCACGTATGGATAGCCATTGCCTACAATGGCTTCGGCCCGAACCAGATCAAGCACTTCTTCCAGCCAGCCTTCCTCCGCAATCCACAGCGGGATTTCCAGGCGGGCAGGCGGTAGCGATGAATGTGTTTTGAGATAAACAAAGCCGATACCGCGTCGGTATTCGGCAAAGCCTTCCAACACGCCCTGTTGTTTTTTGTCGGCACTGCCACGAGCACAAACAAACAATGGTGTGCGGTCGCCCCATTGCAGCAATCCATTGACCAGTTGCGCGTCGTGGATTTTTTCAGACTCCTGCAAACTGAAACAGTTTTCCAGCAAATGCGTCAGGTCGCGCGCGTAGCTCGTGTCCACATAACCAATCAGCGGCACCCGTGTTTCTTCGGAACAGCGCAGCAATTCCAGCACAAGCTTGGTGTACTTGATTCGCTGTTCTTCCTGCAACCGATCTACGAATGAAATTACCAGCGAGCTGTCAAATAAGGCCAACGGACGTTTTTCCATTTGCGCCGGATTGGCCGCAATTTCCTGCATTAAGCGGCAGAGAGTGCGAATTTCCAACTCAAAGCGGCGCAGATTGACAGCTTGCTCAGAAATATTGCGCTCGCCGTTGTATTCGATCATGAGTTCCTGCGGCGCGAGCACCTGAAAATCTACATCTTTGACGTAACTTCCAGCGCGCGTGTGAGCATTCACAAACCACGCGACTTGCACTGCCGCGACGGGAATGCTGAATTCTTTGACGGGCAAAATCTGACTACCATCCGTCGCCAGCGTGACGTGATTCAGCAACGTTTCGCAAGCCCAATGCCGCGCGTTTTCGTGGTTGTGGAATTCCTGTGGAAAACGCATCTGCAATTGCGGCGCAGTGTCGAATTCAGTTGTCGGTAACGCGCCTGGCGTAGCGATGTCTGCGACCCTTCGCCGAATCTGTTCGCCGGATAAATCGGCAAATTGGCGCAATGCTTCAGCATACACCGCCGCATCGTGCTGAGCGTCGTCGTTGTAATTGCGAAAGCCCGCTTGCTTGGCTTCCAGTTGCGCAAAGATTTTGTCGCGGAAAAGCATACTTAAATTAGCGAACTGGGATTCTAGCCTGTGGAACAGTCAGGCTCAAATTCAAGAGGAACTGGGCCACACTTTTCCTGTGGAAATCCGGCCCTCCGGCAGAAAATAATTCTCGCAATCGGCCAGTATTTATGCGAAACTGCGCGCCGTCCTTTGCCAAAGACGAAGTTGAATCAGCCAGGTTTTATGAACATTTCACCAGAACAACTCGCACGCGTGCGAGATTTGTATTTCGATGGCTACTACCTGCAAGCCTATCATTTCGCCGAAACTATTGGCCCTTTGGCCGAATGGGAAGGCACCGATGCCAGGCTGCTGGCCGGGCGATTAGCCAACAATCTCGGCTCGTATTCTTTAGGGCGCAAACTGCATTTGCAGGCTTATCGGAATGATCCGCAGCATGGCGAAGCTGTGTATTACAAAGCTCGCTTGATTCACGAACGCCGTGGGCCGCTCGCCGCCTGGAATTTCCTGTGCAATGTGGGCGAAACCGTCAACGCGCCGACCGTTGTGCAAGCCGATTGGCTTGCCTATCACGCGATTGTGCTGGGCGCATTGCGCGACTTCGATGCAGCTGAGGAATGGCTGGCAAAAGCCGAAAAACTTGATCCCGCCAACCCCTGGATTTGGATTGAGCGCTCGCATCTGTACGAACTGGAAGACAAGTACGAAGAATCGTTAATGGCGGCCAATCGTTCGCTGGAACTGCGCCCGAATTTTCGCCCCGGCGTACAGGCGGCAGCACAAATGCTGGTGCTGTTGGGGCGGGATGCGGAAGCGTTGCAATTATTGACTGACGCTGCCCAACAAATCGAAAGCTGTTGGTTGGTCGGGCAACTGGCGCAATTGCAAATTGAACTTGGCCTGCACGCGGAAGCGCGGCAAAGCATCGAACGATTTGCCGAACTCGCGCCGTTGATAGATAAGCCCACGGAACAATGGTTGCACGCCCAGCGCGCGGATATTGCTTATTTGTGCGGCGATTATGAGGCAGCGCTTCATTTTACGCAGCTTTCAGAAAGCCTGTTTCATAAGCTTGTGGCGGAACGGATGCAGGCAGCAGGCACAGATGCAAAACGTGTTTTGTTGCCCGTTGGTTTTGTTCGTCAGCATTATCTGACCTGTGCTCCGGCGACGCTCACCTTCATCAGTCGCTTCTGGCAAATGCCAGTGGAGCATTTGAGCGTGGTTGAAGCTATTTGTTACGACGGCACACCCGCGCGCAGCGAGCGAGATTGGGCCGAAAAGCAAGGCTGGTTTGTCCGGGAATTTTGTGTGAACTGGGACGACACCGTGAAGCTGATTGATCGTGGCATCCCATTTACCCTGACCACGGTTCATCCGGGCAATGCACATTTGCAGTCTGTGATTGGCTATGACAGCCGACGCGGCACGATGCTGGTGCGTGACCCATACGAACGAAGCCTGGGCGAATTTGCGGCCAAAGAAATGCTGGAACGCTATGCTTCGTCTGGCCCGCGTGGGATGGCGATGGTGCCGATGGCTCAGAATCATCTGCTCGAAGATTTGAATTTGCACGAAGCCTCTTTGTACGACGGGCTTTATCAGGTGCAACAAGCCTTGTATACACACGAGCGGACTAAAACCGATGCGCTACTTCAGGCAATGACTAGCACCGCTGAAAATCATCGGCTGACGCATCAGGCGCAGCTTTCGGTCGCAGAATACGATTGCGACGATATGCGCGTGTTGGCTTGTCTGGACAAACTGCTGGCATTGTTTCCTGAAGATGCGAACTGGCGGTTGTACAAGCTTTCCGTGCTGCGTCGGATGGCACGACGCACTGAACGGCTGGAATTGCTGCAAGCGATTTACGCAGACAAGCGTTCGCATCCGCTCTTCTGGCAAATGTATGCCGATGAACTAGGCGATGATGGTCGCGAGCAGGCAAAAGTCCGCAAGCTGTTACGGCGTACGATGCGGTACGGCGCAGGGGACGCACATAATTATTTTTTGCTGGCCAATCAGTTCTGGACGCAAAACCGTTTTGCTGAAGCCAAAGAATTGTATCGCTTTGCCGCGTGTTTGAAAGATACGAACGAATATTATGTGCGGGCATATTTCAATGCAGCACAATATTTCCACGAACAATCTGAAGCGCTTCAGTTTCTAAGCAGTCGTTTCCAGCGCTTCGGAAAACGTTCAGGCTACCCGGCACGCACGCTGTCTTGGGCTTATGAGCAAACGGGCCAACAACCGCGCGCCCTGGAAGTATTAAGAGAAGGTTTGCGCCTGCGACCGGATGATGCTGAGTTGATGTTGTATGCCGTAGATGTTTTGGCGCGGTTCGGAAAATTTGACGAGGCCGCACGGTGGCTGCAACAGGCCGAAAGTAAGGCTCGGCGTGAGGATTGGTTGCACACCGCTGCAACAGTGGCGGCGTATCGTGGCGAATTGACCTCTGCACTTTCCACCTGGCAGTCGGTGTTGCAGGCAGAACCGCTCAGTATTGGGGCAACGCGAAACATCGCGCAGTTATTGGCTGATACGCAGGGTGATGAAGCGGTGCTTTCCTTCCTGCGTGAACGCATTGCACAGTTTCCGCATAACCTGGCATTGCATCGGTTGCTGGTTGAATGGGCGCGCAACGATTCTGCCGCGCAAGAACAAGCGGCGCGCGCGATGATTGAAGTTGATCCGGTAGATGCCTGGGCGCACCGCGAATTGGCACAGGCTTTGATTTCACAACAACGTTATCAGGCCGCCCTGGCGGAAGCCGAGCTGGCACAAAAACTGGAGCCAACCAGCCCCTACAGCTACAACCTGCTTGCCCGTGTGTACACCGAAACTGGAAAACCGGAGGAGGCAAAGGCTGCGTATCGTGAGACCATCAAGCTTTCGGTGGATAACGATTTCGCCATTGCCAGCCTGATTGCGATTTCGCATTCGGCGACGGAGCGGCGCGCCGCATTACAATTTATCAAAGAAGAATTGGTGCGGCAGGTAACGTTTGGCGATGGTTTGCTGGCTTATCGTGAATACGCACGAAGTACCCTTAGCGATGAAGAATTGCGCGATGTGTTGCAAGCGGCTTTACAGGCACGACCTGATTTGTGGCCCGCGTGGTCGGCGTTATGTTTGCATCTGGTTGACATGCAGCAGTACGACGAGGCGCTGAAACTGGCCGAACAATCGGCAGAATTCTTCCCGTTGGTGCCGCGCGTCTGGTTTGATTTGTCGCTGGTGCATCAATCGCGCCTGGATCGTCAGGGCGAAATTGCTGCGTTGCAAAAAGCACTGGAAATCAATCCAAGCTGGGGCAAAGCCGTCCGCCAACTGGCCGATGCTTATTTGAATTCCGGCGAACTGGAAAAAGCGCGCACGATGCTGGAACAGTCCATTGCACAAACGCCGCTCGATTCGATCAATTATGGTTATCTGGCTGATGTGCTGTGGCGGTTGGGTGAAAAAGAGCAGGCAATTGAACAGCTCAAACGCGCGGTCACGATAGAGCCTGGCTACGATTGGGCCTGGACTTCGTTGCGGGCGTGGTCGAAAGACCTCAAACGCGAAAACGAAGTCATCGCTTTAGCGCGTGAGTTGGCGGAAAAGCGTTCGGGCGAAGCGCGTTCGTGGCTGTTGCTGGCGCAAACGCTGGATCGTTCGGAAGACTTGCCGGAGCGATTACGCGCATTGGATCGGGCCAATGATCTCAATCCGCGTTTGGTTGAAGCACACGTGATGCGGGCACGGCTTTTGTCAGAAGCGCATCGTTATGACGCAGCCCGCGCGGCTTGTCATCCGGCGATTTTCAATGGTGATCGGCCTGCGCGATTGCGCACAGCGGAAGCCCTTGTGGAAGCCGATAGCGGCAACCTTGAACAAGCCATTGAGAAGATGTACGAAGTCGTCAATGAAGAACCGAATAACTACGAAGGTTGGGATTGCCTGGTGGTGTGGACGCGGGGCGATGAGCGGCGTAAAGATCAATACTTAAAAGCCGCGACAGAGTTGGCTCGCATTGCGCCGAATTATGTCATCTCGCTTGGCTATCTGGGCGAAGCGCGCAGCTTGAATGGAGATCGTGCGGGCGCTAAGGAAGCCTTCAAGCGCGCATTCACGTTGTCGCCGGATTACGATTTTGGCGGGTTTAATCTCTTCGATTTGCAATTGGAAGATGACGAAATTGAAGCCGCGAAAGAAACGCTTCAGACTCTGAAACAACATGTGGGTGGCGATTGGGTGACGCTGCGCGAGTTGGACTTGGCCATCAAACAAAAAGACAAAGAAACGGCCACTAAACTTTTCCGGCATCTTTGTCAGGAAACGGAGGCTGAACGTTCCTTGCTTGATTTTGCAATCAAGGCGATGGATGCGAATAACCTGTATCAGCAAGCCGAAATGGTATTGGAAGAATCGTTAGATGTGGCGAATGCCAATCCG
This sequence comes from Acidobacteriota bacterium, assembly GCA_018268995.1. GTDB lineage: Bacteria > Acidobacteriota > Blastocatellia > RBC074 > RBC074 > JAFDVL01. The sequence continues at coordinate 29,503 of JAFDVL010000080.1, forward strand.
GCAGTGGGCGATATTTGGGTGGAGCGTTGGGTCGAACGCGGCGAGTTTGAGAAATGCCGTCAGCGACTTGAAGGCGATATGCCAAGAAGCCCTGTCTGGCATCATGCCGCCGGAACTTTTTTGGAAAAGTCCGCCAAAACCAAGCGCGTTTCTGACGTGCGAAAGTTTGTCCAGAAAAACGCCGCCGCTTTGCGCAGCGATAATGATACGTGGGGCACCGTTGGCTATGTGTTGCTTGAATTGGATCGCTACAAAGATGTGGTCGAATGGTTGGCCGATTGGCGGACGCGAAAAGAGCTTCGCCCCTGGATGTTCTGGAATTACGTGCTGGCCTTGCGTCACCTGAACCGTGATACAGAAGCGTATGAGGCGGGACGTCACGCAGTGGAATTGCCGCCGGATCATATTTTCGATGCCCATCAGGTTTTGCTCAGTTTTGACGAAGTGCTGGCGAATGATGTCGAGACGGCAGGCGAGCGGTTGCGCCAAATCCATTACGATGGATTACGCGATTGGGATAAATTCGCCTACGACACTGCGGTCACGATGGTGGAATTTGCGCGCGCGCCCGAAGAAGGTGTCTCACGACTTGCCAGCCTGGCTGCTTTGCGTCGTGGCTATCCGCCTTTCTGGAAAGACAAACTGCTTTTCAGGGCACATCGGAGAGCAACGCAAAAGATTGCCGAGCAGTCCGATAATTTTATTGTGAAGCTCTGGGCCTATTTACAGGTCGGTGCCCTCTTCTTACAGAAAGCTTTCCTTCCACTGCAAGGCTGAGGCATACTTGCAGCTCTTTTGAGATTCTTTACACGCTAAGGAGCTGCAAGTGCCACGTAAAGGCCAAACATTAGACCGCAAAATCACACAACAACTCTTAAAAGAAACCAAATCGCTTCCCACCGTGGGCGAACGATTGAAATTCATCACCGCATATTTTCTCGGCAAGCCTTATATCATTAATCCTCTCATTGGCTCAGACACAGAACCAGAAGTGTTTACTGCAACCTACGACGGGTTTGATTGCGTCACGTACCTGGAAACCGCACTGGCTTTGGCGTGGGCAAAAACGCCAAACGATGTAAAAGAACTCCTGCGCGAAATTCGCTATCGCAACGGCAACATCAAATGGGAAGAGCGGCTGCATTACACGACCGATTGGAGTAAGTATCACCTCAAACGTGGCGCGCTGGCGGACATCACACGCGGCGAAGATACGCTGAGTCGAACGAAAGAAATCAATTTTCTGAAATGCTTCAAGCCGCGCGCAATTACCTATCGTTACTTTCCGAAACGCAAGCTCAACAAGGTCAGCAAGCGGTTCCGCGACGGCGATTTGATTTATTTCGCCTCGACGCGCAAAGGGCTGGACACGTTTCATGTCGGCCTGTTGTTTTGGGTCAATGACAAACTGGTGCTACGACATTCTGCCAAAAGCAAAGGCGGTGTCGTCGAACAGGAACTGGCGGAATTTGTAAAAGTGAATACAATGCCTGGTTTCATTGTCGCGAGACCCAAAGAATCTGTACCGAAATTATGAATACCCTAGCGATCACTAATTCCTCTCATCCGAAAATTCAAGAAATCAAGACGCCAACGAATTTGCCCGGCGAAGCAATTAATGACCTTATCAATACTATCCAAGCTGCTTATCTGTTGCTTACATTTTCCGGCAGCCAAATCACACTCGGCGCACGTACGCTCGAACGTCTGGTGCAGGTTGCCGAAGACACCGGGGCCACGTTGGTTTATTCCGACTTCCGCGAAAGTAACGAACAAGGCGAGATCAGCGATCATCCGTTGATTGATTATCAATTGGGTTCGATCCGCGACAATTTTGATTTTGGTTCCGTGTTGTTGCTTTCACGTAACGCAGCGTTGGCTGCGCTGGACAAACACGGCGCAGTGCCAGGTGATTTGCAATGGGGCGGCCTATACGATTTGCGTTTGAAGCTTTCGATTGAAGGCGAAATCCTGCGGATTCCTGAGCCCTTGTACACGCGTTCGATTCTGGATGCGCGACGCAGCGGCGAGAAGATTTTTGATTATGTTGATCCGCGCAATCGCGATTATCAGATTGAGATGGAACAAATCGCGACGGCACACCTGAAGCGCATCGGCGCGTATCTGGAACCAGAGTTTGCTGCTGTGCCTGCGACGACAGAAATCTTTCCCGTTCACGCCAGCGTCATCATCCCCGTGCGCAATCGCGAAAAAACGATTGGCGATGCGGTGCGCAGCGTGTTGTCGCAACGAACTGATTTCGATTTCAATGTCATCGTCGTGGACAATCATTCGACCGATGGCACAACCGAAGTGCTCGAAAATCTGGCGACCGAAGATTCGCGTGTGATTCATTTGATTCCGACACGCACGGATTACGGCATCGGCGGTTGCTGGAACGAAGGCGTGTATTCGGCGCGTTGTGGACGCTACGCTGTGCAATTGGATTCGGACGACATCTACACGAATGAGCGAACGTTGGCCAAAATGGTAGAGGCCTTTGAAAACGGCAAATACGCGATGGTGATTGGTTCGTACACAACCGTAGATTTTGACCTGAGTGAACTGCCGCCCGGCTTGATTGATCACAAGGAATGGACGCGCGACAACGGACGCAACAATGCGCTGCGCATCAACGGACTGGGCGCGCCGCGTGCGTTTGATGTTTCGATCCTGCGCCAAATTGGATTGCCGAATGTCAGCTACGGCGAAGATTACGCGCTGGCTTTACGGATCAGCCGCGAGTATGAAATCGGACGTGTGTATGAATCTGTCTATTTCGCCCGCCGTTGGAGTGGGAATTCTGATAGCGCCTTGCCTTTGCCGACGATGAATCGCTACGACACGTACAAAGACCGCATCCGCACGTGGGAAATACAGGCACGGCAGCGAAAGAATGCACGGTGAATGTACGACAGGCAGCTTGCCTGTCGCAATGTTTATAACCAAAATCACTTTAACTAGATGTGACAGGCAAATTGCCTGTCGTACATCCTATGACCTGGGAATCACGAATTATCACTGACGACGCACTGACCGCTTATGCCAGGGAGCCACTTACCGATTTGCCGGTTCGTGTGCCTGCCTTGATCCAGCAACAACTCGCGACGTGGCCGATGTTGCGCAATGCAACAGAAGCGCTCGCGCAAGTGCAATACAGAGAGTTTGATGTCAAAGGCTCGCGCGTGCTGGCGCAGTTCAATCCGGCGCGGATTGTCAGCACTGCGGCGAAGGTGGATACGGCCTCCATTCAGGCGCGTCCCTGCTTTTTATGTGCTGAGAATCTGCCTGCGGAAGAGAAGGGCGTGCTATTTGGCAACAACTACGTTGTGTTATGCAATCCGTTTCCCGTGCTCGAAGATCATCTGGTGATTTCGGAACAGGCGCATACGCCACAAGCCATCGCGCCGCGCTTTACCGACTTGCTGGAATTAACTCAGGCGATGGGCAGCGAATACTTCACTTTGTACAATGGCCCGGCCTGTGGCGCTTCTGCGCCAGATCATCATCATTTTCAAGCCTGTAGTCGAAAAAATATTCCGCTTTTCACCGAAGTCGAAAATTGGCCACGAGACTACGTTTTGCGAGAATCAGACTTGGAAGTCTTTACCTTGCACGATTATCGGCTGAATATTCTGGTTGCTTCTGGTTCCAAAATGGATACAATCGCGACCTGGTTTCATCGCTCCCTGCACCGCCTGGCCTCTTTGACAGCAGCCACTGCGGAACCCCTATTGAACTTAGTTGTGACCTATGATCCCCACCATTGGATGGTTTATTTATTCCCCCGTAAGAAACATCGGCCCGCATGTTATTACGCAGAAGGAGAAGAAAAATTGACCATTAGCCCTGCCGGCATTGATTTGACCGGCGTCCTGGTTGTTCCCGACCCCCACCACTTTGCCCGTCTCACCGCGCCTCATATCGCGCAGATCTATGAAGAAATAACGCTCGCCCCATTCGCATAACCCCGAAGCCAGTCTGGCATAACTGGCGTGTGTCCCCAATCGTAAGTCTACCGAAAAGACACTGGATTCGTGTCTGTGAACTGACATGCCGGAGAAATTTCACTTGTTTGGCAGTACAACATCGCCCCTCGCAAAAGGGAAATAATGGAGAGACTAACGAAAAAAGATTATTGGAATACGGTGTATTTAGGAACGGCTCCTTTTCAGGCGAAAGCGCGCGCGACGGGACAATCAGGAAGGAGTTTGAAGGGCTGGCTCAAACGAACACTCGGCGAATACTGGCGCGATTACAGCGATTATCTGGAATGGGACGTCTTATATCCAACCTATTTACCAAATGTCAGTGGGCTGAAAATTATTGAAATCGGCAGTGCCCCCGGCACCAATTTGGTTCGGCACCACAAGACGTTTGGTTATGAACCGTATGGGGTCGAATATGCAGAAGCCGGGGCAAACCTGAATCGCGAGGAGTTCAGCCAGCATGGATTGAATCCAAATAACGTCATTCGTGCGGATGCCTTTTCAGAAGAGTTTCTGACGCGTTATGAAGGCTATTTTGATCTCGTCCTTTCGCGCGGATTTATTGAGCATTTCACCGAGATGGATAAAGTGATGAATGCTCACTTGCGGTTGCTGAAGCCGGGTGGAACGTTGATCGTGACAATTCCAAAGTTAACCGGCGCGCCAAATTTGCTGTTCCGACTTTTCAATCCTGAAGTGATTCCGATGCACAATTTGAAGATCATGAATCGGAGGTCATTTGCGTCTTTGTTTCGGCGAAAAGAATTGAAACAGCAATACTGCAATGATTATGGAACCTTCAAGGTGTCTGTTTGCGGGGCAACGCAACTCAGCGGTGTCAAGGCAACTGTGATGAATGCGTTGATGAACGTCCAACTCTTGCTTAATATGTTCTTTCGGGCCGCCTTTGGCAAACAAGGCGCTGAGAGTCATTGGTTCAGCCCGTATTTAATTTACATCGGAACGAAAGAACCCTCGCCCCATAGCAAAGAGGAATGCCCAAAGAGGAATGAACGCCACTGCCATTCTGTTAATTGATTGTCCTGACCGTAGAGGCCTAGTCGCTGCGGTCGCCGATTTTTTGTATCGCCATAACGCGAACATCCTGCACGCCGACCAGCATCAGGACAACGAACAAGGGTTGTTCCTGATGCGGGTCGAATGGGATTTGGCCGGTTTTGACTTGAGCCTGGAGGAATTCCGGCGGCAGTTTGCGCGCATCGCCGATCAATTTCAGATGCGCTGGCGGTTGGAGCTTTCAGCCTTGCGGCCCAAGGTCGCGATCTTTGTTTCGCAGTACGATCATTGCATCGTTGATTTGTTGTATCGCCAACAAAGCGGGGAACTGGCCTGCGACATTCCGCTGATTATCAGCAACCACAATACTGCCGAACGCATTGCCGAGTTCTATCAAATCCCCTTTCACCTGATTCCTATCACCAAAGAAAATAAAGCTGAATCCGAGGCGCAACAGCAGGAATTGCTGCGCGACAAAGCCGTAGATTTGATTGTGTTGGCGCGGTACATGCAAATTTTGTCGCCGCACTTTGTAGACCAGTATCCGCAGCGCATTATCAACGTGCATCATTCGTTTCTGCCTGCGTTTATGGGCGCGAAACCATATCATCGCGCCTTTGAGCGTGGCGTCAAACTCATCGGCGCGACGAGCCACTATGTAACTTCAGAACTGGACGAAGGCCCGATTATCGAGCAAGATGTGATGCGTGTTTCGCATCGTGATCAGCTTGATGATCTGATTCAAAAAGGGCGCGACCTGGAAAAGGTCGTGCTGTCGCGTGCCGTGCGCTGGCACATAGATCATCGGATTCTGGTCTACAACAAAAAGACTGTAATTTTCGATTAATCCGCTGGGAGCGCACGCGTCTCGCGTGCTGAGGTTGTGAGAGCGAACAACGGCAGTACCCCCCACACTTTATCAAAATAAGCACGCGAGACGCGTGCGCTCCCAGCGACAGAGATGCTATGCCTGCTGATGTTATTTCGGAAGCCCTTCCAACTAATCCAACCAATCTTGTTGTCGAAGAAGAAAACAAAGACCTGGGCTTTGGCGCGGTTGTCACGAAAGAAAGCCGCCAGCGGTTTGTGAATCGTGATGGCAGCTTCAACGTGCGGCGCACCGGTTTGCCGTTCTGGTCTTCGCTAAGCCCGTATCATTTGTTGCTTACGGTTTCGTGGGGCAAATTTCTGGGCCTTATGATGCTGTCGTTCGTGTTGATTAATACCGCCTTTGCACTGGCATTTATGGCTTGCGGTGAAGGCGCAATGGCGGGGACGATGCTGAAAGAAGGGGAGCATCCATTTTGGCAGGCATTTTTTTTCAGCGTAGATACGTTTGCCACAATTGGATACGGCAATGTCAGCCCCGTAGGCGTAGCAGCGAACATGCTGGTCGTGATCGAATCGTGGATGGGAATGCTGGCAACGGCATTGATTACCGGGCTGATTTTCGCGCGGTTTTCGCGCCCTTCGGCAAAGCTGGTGTTCAGCAATCAAGCTGTGATTGCGCCGTATCGAAACATCACCGCGTTTATGTTTCGCATCACGAATGCGCGCAAAACCCAATTGATTGGTTTGGAAGTCAAAGTCAATCTATCACTTTATGAAGGCGGCAATGGCCCGACAAATCGCCGCTTTCATCAATTGAGTCTGGAACGCTCCCGTGTAGACGTCTTCCCTCTCTCGTGGACAGTTGTGCATCCGATTGACGAACACAGCCCGCTGCACGGCTACACGACGGAACGCTTGCGACAGGCGGAAGCGGAGTTTGTGGTAATCCTGACAGCCCTCGACGAAACCTCGACGCAGACTGTACATACGCGGTCTTCGTACAAGCACAACGAAATTGTGTGGCGCGCGAAGTTCAGCAATCTTTACGAACCGATCACGGGCAACGACCCGATCACAATTGATGTCGGAAAAATCCACGACATCGAAAAATTACCGGAGTAACTCTGTGAAAAAAATCGAACAGGAACCAATTATCGCAGTAGGGGCAATGACTATACCTGCGGGCAAGGTTAGTTTTACTTTACAGGGCGAATTTGTCACGAACAATCAGAGCACACTATCTGCGGGGCAATATCATGTTAATGTCACAGGAAAGTCGGTTCAGCTAAGCAACGGCTCCGTTTTTGATTCCGAAGTGACGTTGACGCCTGCGGCAGCCGCTTCGTTCACCGTCCACGATGTCGTGATTGGCATCAACTTCCATTGGGAGCGCAAAGAAGATCAATCGTTTCAGGGCGCGCTGAAGTTGAAGATTGATGGGGCAGGGAATTTGCTGGTGATTAATCTGGTTCCGCTCGAACAATACGTCACCAGCGTGATTTCATCTGAGATGTCGGCAACCTCAAATCTTGAATTGCTCAAGGCGCATTCGATTATTTCACGCGGCTGGTTGTTGGCACAGATCAAGCCCTGGCGCATCGAACGTCAGACAGATTTGAGCAATGGCGCGATTTCCACAAACGCGCAAGGCGAGAAGGAATTGATTCGCTGGTACGCGAGGGAAGCGCATACGGAATTTGATGTTTGCGCGGACGATCATTGCCAACGCTATCAGGGCATCACAAAGGCGACCGATCCGCGCGTGTTTGAGACGATCAAATCCACACGCGGTAATGTGCTGACATTTGACGAAACGATTTGCGATGCGCGGTTTTCCAAATGCTGCGGCGGAATGGTCGAAGATTACGCCGCCGCCTGGGACAACACCAAACTGGATTATTTGACGGTGCTTTATGACGGCGAGCACTTTCCCGCTGAATACCAATTGCCGCTGAGCGATGAAGCCAATGCACGGCAATGGATTCTGGGGCATCCCTCCGCGTTTTGTAACACGCAGGACAAGGAAATTCTGGCGCGGATTTTGCCCGGCTTCGATCAGGAAACAACGGATTTTTACCGCTGGAAAGTCGCTTTGACGCAAGATGAAGTTCAATCGCTCTTGCAGAAAAAACTGGGCGTAGATTTCGGCGCGATTCTGAAACTTGAACCTGTCGAGCGGGCAGAATCAGGGCGTTTGGTGAAGCTGCGAATCGTCGGCGAAAAACTTACGTTGGTTGTCGGCAAGGAATTGGAAATTCGCCGCGCGTTTTCGCCCTCGCATTTATACAGTTCCGCGTTTATTATCGAAGCCGACGATTCACCGATTCCTAAGCACTTTATTTTACACGGCGCAGGTTGGGGGCATGGCGTTGGACTTTGCCAAATCGGTGCGGCGCTGATGGCGGAGCGGGGATACGAATATCAAAAGATTCTGATGCACTATTATCCCGGAGCGACATTGCATTTGCTCTACGACTGATATGCGATAGGCGGTCGAAACTATCGTGCCTGGCTTCCTAAATAACAAATATGAAACCTTCACGCGTTGCGCTTCTGTTATTTTTGTTATTGGCAACCTTACCTATAAAAAGCCAGCGCATATCCCGCCTACCGGATTATTATCCTGATGATACAGCCAATAAAAATCCTGAATTTACCTTCGTGCGGATGAAGTATGGCTCGTACGGTTGGGAAGGTTGGACCACCGATTATCCCAAAGCGGATTATCAATTTATTCGTGGTTTGCGCGGCTGGGCGAAAAGCTTTTTAGCAATCAATAACGAACCTAACGCCGTTGGTTTGCACGATCCTGAGTTGTTCAATTATCCGTTTATGTATGTCGTTGAGCCAGGCCACATGGTGCTGAACGATCAGGATGCAGCAGCGCTACGCGAATATTTGCTACGTGGTGGCTTCATTATGCTGGATGATTTCTGGGGCACATACGAATGGCAAAATGTGCAGGATCAATTGAAAAAGGTTTTTCCTGAATATCCGATTAAAGAACTTCCTCTGGATCACCCCTTGTTTCATTGTTACTTCGATGTCAACGAAGTCGTACAGGTGCCGCAGAACATGAACTGGATTCGCCGAGGACGCACCTATGAACAGGATGGTTACGTGCCGCATTACGAAGGAATTACGGATAATGAAGGGCGCGTGCTGGTGTTGATTGCGCGCAACACGGATAACGGCGATGCGTGGGAATGGATTGATGATCCGCGTTATCCGTTGCGCTTCGGACTGGCGGCTTATCGTTTAGGAATGAATGCAATTGTGTATTCGATGACACATTGAAAATCCCTTAAGCCTATATGAAATCATCGCGCGTTAGTCTCTTGCTGCTTTTTTTCTTGGCTGTCTTGCCTGCTTATAGTCAACGTCAACGTCAGCCGCGTTTGCCCGGTTACTGGAACGAAAATGCTGATCAAGTCGTGCGCGAATTTACCTTTGCCCGATTGATTTATCCTTCGTGGGGCTGGCGCGAAAGCTGGACGACTGATTACCCGAAAGCCGATCATCAGTTCCTGCAAGGACTGCGCGGCTGGGTGCAAAGCCTGCTCGCGATTTCTGGCCAACCGGTAGCGGTTTCGATGCATGATCCGAAGGTCTATGACTATCCGTTCATTTATTGCGTTGAGCCGGGCGGAATGGAGTTGAATGATAATGATGCGGCGGCTATGCGCGAATACTTGCTACGTGGTGGCTTTCTGATGCTGGATGATTTTTGGGGCGAGCGGGAATGGCAAAACGTGCAAATCCAGATGAAGAAAATCTTCCCCGAATATACAATTCAGGAATTACCCTTAACGCATCCTCTCTTTCATTGCTACTTTGACATTGACGAGGTTGTCCAGGTTCCTAATGTCGGCAATTGGGTGTATTCGCACCAAACCTCAGAGAAGGGGGGCTACGTGCCGCATTATGAAGCGGTCGTTGCCGACGATGGACGTGTGCTGGTTCTGATTGCCCGCAACACCGACAATGGAGACGCGTGGGAATGGATTGACGAGCCGCAATATGCCTTAAAGTTTGGGCTGGCGGCGTATCGGTTGGGGATGAACGCCATTGTCTACTCGATGACCCATTGAAAAATAATTGTGCAACTGGGAACTCTTCAGCGTGTGATGGTTTGCGGTCAATCCTGATCGTGCAAATTCACAGGTCATCAGCCAAAAGGAGGAACCAGAACCTATGCGTCACTTCAAGCACTCTCGTGGGCCACAAATCGTTTGGACATCACTGCTGGTCTTGCTTTGCGTTTCCGGTTTGGGGGGTGCCCAAACGTCAAAGCTCCAAAGTCGTCAGATGACGGTTGTGGAGTACAAGGACGTTTCTTTGAAGTCAGTCATTAAGAACCTGACCACCCAGCTCAAGCTCAATGTCGTCTTTGATGAAAGTTTCCGCGATCAGCCGAAATATGATCTGGAATTGAATGATGTTACGTTGGAGTCCGCCCTGAAGATTGTTCTGATCCACAAACACTTGATGGCGAGAGTCATCGAGGACAAAACGATCATCATCTTTTACGACGACCCCAGACATCGCACGCGGTTTGAAAAGTATCCCGTCTGGTCTGCAAAATACGAGCCGCGGAGATAACTTGCGCAACCGTCAATGCCAAAGCTCAGGCAAGTGCTTCCATTTTTGCGGTTTCGTTCTATAACTCTCCCCCGCAATGCGGACAGCACTTGCGCCCGGCTTTCTGCTTTTGAATTTCTTCGACAAAACTTGCGCCCAAAATTCCGGTTGGCAGGGCGAACATTCCTACTCCCAAAATGGCACTTAGCCCGGCGAGCACTTTGCCCAATGTCGTAACCGGATAAATATCACCGTATCCGACCGTCGTCAGCGTCACCACCGACCACCACATTGCAGAGGGAATATCCGGGAATTTATCGGGCTGTGCCTCGTGTTCTGCAAAATACATCAACGACGACACAAGGATAATTAATCCCAGCATCAGCATAAATGTTAATGCCAACTCTTCTTTCTTGTCTTTGAAAACGCGACCGAAAAGGCGCATGACAGAAGAATAGCGTGTTAACTTGGCGACCCGGAAGATTCGCAGCAATCGCAGCATCCGAATTACTCGCAGATCAACAGAAACGAACGATAAATAGAACGGTAAAACGGCGACCAGATCAATGATTGATAATGGTTTGAAGATAAACCGCAGCCTTCCGGTCAGTGGTTTTGCATATTGCGGGAGGGAAACACATGACCAAATTCGGGCGACATACTCCAGTGAAAAAACCGCTACCGAAAATAGCTCGAAGACCTCAAACGCCAGGTGGAATCTTCGCTCAAGCGCTTCCACTGATTCCAGAATCACGGCCACCACATTCAGAAAAATCAGCGCCAGAATAAAAAAGTCAAAAACCTTGCTGGCTGTATCGCCCGGTTTTGCCACTTCGATAATTTCCCAGATCCGTTTGCGTATAACCATGCGCTTGCTCATTTGTGAGGGCCTGAAATCTTGCCTCGCTCGAAATCAGGCAGGAATGTTAGAACGCGGGAATCATCAGAACATGCAGGGGCAAAAATGGATTCCCTGAAGAGGGCATCATAGTCAATAGCCGCAAATAGAAGCAATTTTAAATTGTAAATGGGCAGGAAACATATGCGGTCGCTTATGAGAAACAGGCGGGCTTCCGTTGTAGGTACCAATAAAAATTGGGCAGACACCGTGCCTGCCCAACAATCAGAGTACATAAATGAACCAACAGCAGCCAATGGCTGAGAACATCCGAAGTTAGTCGTAATACTCCAAGCCCAGATGCGTGATTAACTCTTCTCCACGTAAGTGTCGCAACGTGTTCTTGAGTTTCATCAACTGAATAAATAAGTCGTGCTCAGGATAGAGCGACGGCGCGCACATCGGCGATTTGAAGTAAAACGATAACCATTCCTGAATCCCGCGCATCCCGGAGCGTTGCGCCAAATCCATAAACAGCGCCAAATCCAGGACAATCGGCGCAGCCAATATTGAATCGCGGCACAGGAAATCAATCTTGATCTGCATCGGATAGCCGAGCCAGCCGAAAATATCAATGTTGTCCCAGCCTTCTTTGTTATCGCCGCGCGGGGGGTAGTAATTGATTCGGACCAGATGCGAAAAATTATCGTAAAGTTCGGGATAAACCTGCGGTTGCAAAATGTATTCAAGGACGGACAGCTTCGATTCTTCTTTGGTTTTGAAGGAGCCGGGGTCATCCAACACTTCGCCGTCACGATTGCCGAGGATGTTGGTCGAATACCAGCCGTGCAACCCTAACATGCGGGCTTTCAATCCTGGCGCGAGCATCGTTTTCATCCACGTTTGCCCCGTCTTGAAATCCTTGCCGCACACGGGAAGCCCGTTTTTATTGGCCAAATCAAGCAGTGCCGGAATGTCTACTGTCAGGTTCGGTGCGCCATTCGCAAACGGCACGCCTGACTTGAGAGCGGCGTAAGCGTAAATCATCGAGGGCGCAATCGCCTTGTGGTTTTCGCGTAGCGCCTTTTCAAAACTTGCCAGCGTTTTGTGAACGGGCTGCTCTTTAATGAACACTTCCGTCGAACCACACCAGACCATCACGAGGCGCGCGCATTTGTTTTTGCGCTTGAAGTCGGCGATGTCCTGCATCAATTGCTCGGCCAATTCCATCTTGTTCGCGCCCGTTTTGACGTGCGTGCCGTGCAATCGCTTGACGTAATTTTGATCGAAGACCGCTGCCATCGGTTTGATCTTGGAGAGCTGCGGTTTCAGTTGGACGAGCAATTCTTTTTCCAACACGCCCGCGTGCATCGCGGCTTCATACGCGTTTTCGGCAAAGATGTCCCACGTGCCGAAAACGATGTCATTCAAATCCGCGAGCGGCACAAAGTCTTTGATGAGCGGCGAACGCCCGTCTGTACGTTTGCCCAACCGAATCGTCGCCATCTGCGTCAGCGAGCCAATCGGTTTCGCCAAGTCTTTTTTGATGGCTTCGACACCTGCAATAAATGTGGTTGTGACTGCGCCCATGCCAACGCACAGCACGCCAAGTTTGCCTTTTGCGGGAGCAATTTCCGCGCCTTTTTCGATCATAGTAAAACTCCCTAAATTTGATTCCAGAATTGAAAAGGATGGCAAAGTGTAGGCGCGGCGGGCTGAAGTTGTCTTGCGCGATCTTGCTCAATCTTGGCGATGGCTTGCGCAATGTACGACAGGCGGCCCGCCTGTCTTTAGCCTGAACTATTGAACCATCAGCAATGATAGGCGGGCCGCTTGTCGTACATTTTTGCGCTTGAGTGGGTGCGTGCGGCTGTGTACAATCCGACATTGAGGTTAAGAACAATGAATGTCATCGCAAACACAACTCGCATTTATCGCCATCGCAACGCGTCGTTGTATTTGCTCTCCCTTATCTAGCAGCGCAATTCATTTCTGTTGCGCTGCGCCTCCCAACATCAAATCCATTCTCTTCTCGCACTGATTTTGTTATCTTCTCCGGCTTCACAGAGGTAAGGCTTGAGAGCTATCACAAGGAATTGTCATGAACGAAAAATATTTTCCCACAGAAATTGAAGAGCGCCAGCAACAACGCTGGGCCGAGGCGAAGGTTTTTGAAGCCAATGTAGACGAAGCAAAGCCGCATTTTTATTGCCTGGAAATGCTGCCGTACCCTTCAGGGCGCATCCACATGGGGCACGTGCGCAACTACTCTATTGGTGACGCGCTGTCGGCATACAAGCGAATGAATGGCTTCAATGTGTTGCATCCGATGGGGTGGGACGCGTTCGGCATGCCAGCCGAAAACGCGGCGATCAAGAATAATTCGCGGCCTGATACGTGGACATTTGAGAACATTGACACGATGCGGGCGCAATTGCAGCGCGTCGGTTTCAGTTATGACTGGCGGCGCGAAATTGCTTCCTGCACGCCGGAATACTATCGCTGGAATCAGTGGTTCTTCATCCAAATGTTCAAGAAGGGACTGCTGTATCGCAAGAACGCGACGGTGAACTGGTGCGTCAAATGCAACACGTCGCTGGCGAATGAACAGGCCGAAGGCGGCTTTTGCTGGCGGCACGAAGACACGCCGGTTGAGCTGCGCGAACTGGAGCAATGGTTCATCCGCGTGTCGAAATATGCCGATCAATTGCTGGATGATCTGGACACGCTGGAAGGCGGCTGGCCCGAACGCGTGCTGACCATGCAACGCAACTGGATTGGTCGGAGCCGTGGCGCGGAAGTGGATTTCAGCTTGAAGGGAATAGGTGGTCTGCAAAATGCGTTTGTCTTGGGGCAGATGAGTATTGAGGAGAAATGGCAGGTTGATGTTCGCATCTTTACGACTCGCATTGACACCATCTTTGGCGCGAGTTGCATGATCGTTGCGCCAGAACATCCGTTGATTGACAAGTGGTTGGAGTTTGCTACAAAGGCTGAATGGCCTGAGAAAGATCAGGCTACTATTGACAAGCTGAAAGCCTTTGTAGAAAAACAACGCGCGACCTCCAAAGAAGATCGCATTGCCGAAGGCACAGAAAAAGAAGGCGTGAACACCGGGCTGTTTGCGATCAATCCATTCAACGGCGTGAAGCTGCCGATTTGGACGGCGAACTTTGTGCTGACAGGTTACGGCACAGGCGCGATTATGGCTGTGCCTGCGCACGATGAACGCGATTTTGAGTTTTGCAAAAAGTACGATTTGCCGATAGTTCGCGTCATCAAAAATGCGGACACCACCGACGCCGATGATGCGCCTGTCGAAGTGCCGTTCACGGCAAAAGACGAATCCGGCACCCTGATCAATTCGGGCGAATGGAGCGGCAAAACCGTTCCTGAAGCGATTGCGGCAATGACGGCGAAAGCTGAAGCCGGGAGCTTCGGCACCGCGCAGACGAATTTCAAAATCCGCGATTGGGGCGTGTCACGACAACGCGCCTGGGGAACGCCGCTGCCCTTCATTCATTGTGCAACGTGCGGCATCGTTCCAGTTCCTGAAGACCAACTGCCCGTCGAATTGCCAAAAGATTTGAACTTCAATACGCAGGGCGCGCCGCTGGCCGAACACACCGGGTTCGTGAACGTGAATTGCCCGACTTGTGGCAATGCGGCGCGACGCGACACTGACACGATGGACACGTTCGTAGATTCGTCGTGGTATTACTTCCGCTACGTTGATCCGCACAACACGGAACTGCCGTTCGATCCGAAAGTCGCAGCCTACTGGACGCCTGTAGATCAATACATCGGCGGCATCGAACACGCCGTGCTGCACCTGATTTACACGCGGCTGTGGACGAAGATTCAGCGCGATCTGGGCTTGATTACATTCGACGAACCCGTCAAAAAATTGCTGACACAGGGAATGGTTTGCCTGGCGACGGCACGCTGCGAAGAACACGATTGGCTGAACCCGACGGAAGTGCTGGACGGCAAATGCAAATTCTGCGGACGTACGGCACAAATCGGTCGCACCGAAAAAATGTCCAAGTCCAAGAAGAACACGATTGATCCTGACGAAATGATCAATACGTTTGGGGCGGACACGGTACGCCTGTTTATGCTGTTTGCCGCGCCGCCCGAAAAAGATTTGGAATGGGACGATTCCGCTGTCGAGGGCGCTTCGCGGTATCTGAATCGCGTCTGGCGAATCGTCCACAAATGGCACCAGAAGAGTGCGGAGTGCGGAGTGCGGAGTGCGGAGTGCGAGTTTTCTGCTGACGCACGTGCGCTGCGACGAAAGACCCATCAGACGATTCAGCGTATTTCCAACGACATCGGGCAACGCATGAACTTCAACACTGGCGTCGCTGCGTTGATGGAACTGACCAATGCGATTTACGACTTCGATAAGAAAATTGACGAATCCAACGTGGGCGATATGTTTGTGCTGAAAGAAGCCTTGGAATCGTTGGTGAAAATGCTGGCCCCATACACGCCGCACATTGCCGAAGAACTGTGGGCGGCGTTAGGTCACAATGATTTCATCGTGATTGCTTCGTGGCCTGTGTTCGATGCTGAACTGGCGAAAGCGGATGAGCTGGAAATCCCCGTGCAGATTAACGGCAAGATGTCCGGGCGTGTGATCGTCGCCGCAGAAATTGACGACGAGGCTTTAAAGCAAGCTGTTTTGGGCGATGACAAGATCAAAGCCAAAATTGGTGAACGACAAATCGTCAAGACGATTGTTGTGCCGAAGCGGTTGGTCAATATTGTAGCGAAGTAATCAGCAAATAATTGAACGAAGATGCGAACGCCCTGCAAAAAGAAATTGCAGGGCGTTTCGCTTTTGCATGACATTGCTGATATGCGCTAGGCTACGGCTACATTTTTTCGGAGATTAAAAATTATGATTCATTCTTGCCCCGAACGGATTCGTTCTTTCTTCCACGCACAACTTTTCATTTTCACGCTGTTGTTGCTAACCGCAACGGCTGTCGCACAAAGCAAAATCGAATATGAAATTTCTTTCCCGAACGCAGCGCATCACGAAGCGGAAATTGTGGTGACTGTGAATAATGCTCCGTCTAATAAACCGCTGGAAATGCGGATGAGCCGCTCTTCGCCGGGACGCTATGCTGCGCACGAATTTGCTCGAAACGTCTACAACGTGAAAGCAATGGATGACAAAGGCGTATCGCTTGCGATCACTCGTCCAAACGCGCATCAATGGAACATCAACGGGCATCACGGCAAAGTGCGCGTCAGCTACACGCTGTTCGGCGATTTGGGCAGCGGGACGTATACGGGAATTGACAATACGATGGCGCATTTAAGCATTCCTGCGACGTTTATGTGGCCGCGCGGAATGGAGGACTCGCCCCTTCAGATTCGGTTCCGACGGCCTGAAGCGAAATGGAAAATTGCTACACAATTGGTTCTGACCTCTGACCCGGAAGTCTTTACCGCACCGCACCTGCAATATTTTATGGATTCGCCGACGATGCTGGGCGATTTGCGCTTTCGCGAATGGCCTGTGCAATCGAATGGCAAGACGTACACAATTCGCCTGGCGATCAATGACTATTGCACGGATAAGGACGTAGACGATTTTGCTGAAATGGCGAAAAAGATTGTTGCGGAACAAATCGCAGTGTTTGGCGAATCGCCGGATTTCGATTACGGCACGTACACGTTTCTTTCCAACTACGTTCCGCAAATCGGCGGCGATGGGATGGAGCATCGCAATTCCACCAGTCTGACCAGCCCACGATCCATCAAAGGCAATCCGCGCGCGAATCTGGGCACTGTGTCGCACGAATTCTTTCACGCCTGGAATGTCGAGCGCCTGCGTCCGCGCACGCTGGAGCCGTTCAGTTTTGAAGATGCGAATGTGTCGGGCGAATTGTGGCTGGCCGAAGGCTTCACGCAATATTACGGCAATTTGGTGATGAAACGCGCAGGCTTCGGCGGCGAAGATGAAGGCTTCGGGCGCAATCTAGGCTTTACGATCAATGCGGTCATCAACACGCCGGGGCGTCGCCTGCATGGGCCGTTCGATATGAGCCAGCGCGCAGTTTTTGAAGATGGCGGCGTCTTTGGCGCTCCGAATAACAGCCAGAATCTTTTCCTTTCGTACTACACGTACGGCAGTGCCGTTGCGCTCGGACTTGACCTGACCTTGCGCACGAAATATCCGGGCAAAACGCTCGATAGTTACATGCGCGAGTTGTGGCAATCGTACGGCAAGCATCAGAAAAATTACGCGCCTGCAAAGCCATACACGATTGCGGATCTGCGGGCTTCGCTTGCCAAATTGACTGGCGATGCAGCCTTTGCGAATGATTTCTTTGCTCGCTACATCGAGGGGCACGAGGCAATTGACTACGAAAGTTTGTTGGCCAAAGCGGGCTATCAAATGCGTAAAGCGCGCCCCGGCAAAATCTGGATGGATGCGGTGCTGCGCGAACAGGGCGGCGCGTTAGTTGTGGCGGCCCCGACGAACTGGCTAGGCGCGATGTACAAGGCTGGATTGGATCGCAATGACAAAGTGCTTTCGCTGGATGGGCAAGCGGTGAAAATGTTTGCTGATGTGCAGGCAGTTTTGGAAAAGCACAAACCCGGCGATACCGTGACGATTGAATTTGAGCAGCGCGGCGTGAAGAAAAGCGCGCAGCTTACTTTTCTGGAAGACCCGCAGCTTGAAGTGGTTTCTTTCGAGTCGCTGAATCGGGAAGTGACTGCGGAAATGAAAAAACTGCGTGCAGATTGGCTCGGTTCTCACGTCAACGGGCAATAGCGAGGGTGAATGACAAAAAGAATTTCTCAACTTGCATTGTTTCTTTTGCTGGGGTTGGTTTGTGGCTTCAAAGAATGCTACAAGCCGGTCGGCAAAGGTGAAGCGTTGCCCAAACATATTCAGACGTTAGCGATTCCGCCGTTCCAAAATCCGGGCTTACGCTACAAAGTGGAGCAGCGATTTACTTCGGCGATGATTGATGAAGTCTTGCGGAGACAGCGCGCTTTGCAGGTTGTTTCAAAAGCTGAAGGTGCCGATGCCGTGATGCTCGGCACGATCAAGCAGTTCAATTATCGTGGTGTCTTGCTGGACGATTACGGTCGCGCGCGAGTGTTTGAGGTTACGATCATCGCAGGCATTACCGTCAGAGATCAGACGACAAACAAAGTCATCTTTGATAATCAAAATTACATTTTCAAAACCGAATACGAAGTCACGGGTGACCCCAATAATTTTTTCAATGAAGAAGGAACTGCGGTCAATCGTCTGGCGCGTGATTTTGCCAAGAGCGTGCTGACCACCATTCTGGAAGGCTTTTGAGCGATGGATGATTTGCTGAAGGATTTTCCGGTCGTCGTTGAATTACCTGTTGTTTGGGGCGAAATGGATGCGCGGCAACACGTCAACAATGCCGTGTATTTTCGCTACTTTGAAAGCGCTCGCACGCTTTACTTTGAAAAGCTTGGCGTGTGGAAGATGATTGGCGACACGGGCGTTGGCGTGATTCTGGCTTCGATCAATTGCCGCTTTCGGATTCCACTGACGTTTCCCGATAAGATTTCGGTCGGCGTGCGTGTCATCAATATTCAGGAAGATCGCTTCACCGTCGAACATCGCATTGTCAGCCATCACCACCAGAAAATCGCTGCCGAAGGTGACGGGCTGCTGGTGGCGTACGATTACAACGCGCTCAAGAAAGCGGCCTTGCCTGACGCATTTCGGCAGCGGATTCAGGAACTGGAAAACACGTCACAGCATTGAATTTATGGCAGTCAAGAAACCTGCATCCGGCGATGCGCTGAAATCACAAACAGAATTTGCCCGCAAAATCCTGAGCGGCAAATTTGCGCCAATGTACTTGTTTGAAGGTGCAGAAAACTACCTGCGAGAACAGACGCTCAAGCAATTAATTGACGCCGCAGTGGACGAAGGTTTGCGCGATTTCAATGTTTCCGAAATCTCCGTGACCAAAGGTAATCTGGACGAAGCGCTGGCGATTGCGCGCCAGTATCCGATGATGTCCGCACGACGCGCAGTTGTCGTCACTGGCTTTGAATCCATCAATGACGAAGATCAATTGGAATGGCTAAAAGATTACATCCGCAATCCGGTCGAAACGACGGTACTGATTTTCAATACGCCGGGGTTGGATAAGCGGCGCAACATTGCCACAATGCTCAGCAAGTTTTGCGAGGTTGTGAGCTTTGATTCCCTCGACGAACGCGATGCTGCACCGCGCTGGATTGTAGATTATGTTTCGCGGGCGGGCGCTTCGATAGATAACGCGACAGCTGCGTTTCTGGTTGGGATGGTCGGAACGGAGTTGCAGCAACTTTCGACGGAGTTGGATAAGCTAGTTACCTTCGTCGGCGAACGGGGCAGGATTTCGCGTCAGGATGTTGAGCTGCTGGTGCGTTATTCGCGGGAACATTCCAATTTTGAATTGACGGATGCT
Source organism: Acidobacteriota bacterium (assembly GCA_018268995.1). Lineage (GTDB taxonomy): Bacteria > Acidobacteriota > Blastocatellia > RBC074 > RBC074 > JAFDVL01. Next base: position 49,230 of record JAFDVL010000080.1, read on the forward strand.
TTGCTGGAAGGGAATCGAAAACGCGCGCTGACGCTGCTCGAACATATTTTTGAGAACAGTTCCGACAAACAGGGCTTGGCGCTGATGATTTTGGGAGCTATCGCACGCAGCTATCGTAATTTGCTGATCTCGAAAGAACTGATGCAGCAAAATGCGCCGAACTCTGAAATTGCAAAAGCTGTTGGCATGTCGCCCTATGCTGTAACCCACCTAAATGAAAAGGCTCGCAAGATGGAAAGCCGTCGTTTGTTGCAAGGCATTCAGCGAATCGCCGCAACAGACGTCGCCTTGAAATCCTCAATGGGAACCCCTCGCTTGCAAATTGAATTGTTGATTTGTGAGCTTTGTCCAGCCAGAAATTACTGAAATATTTCAAAATATTCTGCTTGTGTTTCATTTTGACGCGCTAGTCTAGCAGGAGGCGGGTTTTTTAGGCTACTTTGCTACATAATCGCTTTTGGCTAGCCAGACAATTTCATTTTGACCCGATTAAGTCTGGCTCGGAAGGACAGTTTAGCCTAAATCTGCCTTTCTCTAATTCAGGTGTGTTTTTGCAAGTGTTGATATGGCAGGGGTTAGCGGTTTATTTGGGAAATGTCAAAATTGCCCGCCAGCCCTTGTGCTTTCTGGCCCACTGTTTGCTATAATTCAAATGTTTTAAGGTCGCTCGTCACTGCCAAGCGGTAATAGGCTATAAATAGAAGAGAGTTTGAATATTTTAAAGCTGAGCGCGTTCGAAAATGACACACGTCTCAACCTGATGGCGAGAACTGCAATTATTAAACGAATATGTTTTGAGTCGGTGCTGAAACCCCTGGAAGTTCAAACTCAACATCAACCAATGAGGAAACAAAATGGCACACAGTCCCATTAAATACGTCGAAAAAGGGCTATCGAAATTTGCATCATTTGCTTTCAATGCAATTCAATCGGTGAATCAATACAAGCCCGCTCCGGCGTTCACCCCCAAATGGTCAGAAAAGCCGCTGCTCAAGTCGTGGCAAAAATCCAAGCCGACGCTCGGTTGGCCACGCACAACGGATTCTCTTTGCCCACAATGCGTAAAAGAAGCCCGCAAACGCATCATCGAAGACGGCGAAGACCCGTTCAAGGTCATCGAAGATCGTCCTGGCGAAATCAAAGCGCAGATCATCAATCGTGACAACGAAGTTTGGATGGTCAAGGATTGCCCGATCCACGGCCACTATGAAGACATGATGGCAATGGACACGAAGTTCCTGGAACACATCGAAGCGATGTATCCGGGGCGTGACATTGATGCGCACAACGACGAACGCCTGCACAAACACGGCTCGTCCACGATCAAGCACGGACGCGGTTCCGTCTTGACTGTAGACCTGACGAACCGTTGCAACATGATGTGTGACCCGTGCTTTATGGACGCGAACCAAGTCGGCTTCGTGCATGAGCTGAGCTGGGAAGACATCAAGGAAATTATGGACAATGCGGTTTCGATCAAGCCGCGTCGCCAAATGTCCATTCAGTTTTCCGGCGGCGAACCGACGCTCTCGCCGTACTTCCTCGACGCGATTAAGTACTCGAAGAAAGTCGGATACAACTCCGTTCAGGCCGCGACGAACGGTATCGAATTCGCCAAGTCGAAAGAATTTTGTCGCAAAGCTGCTGAAGCTGGATTGCGTTATGTCTATCTGCAATTCGATGGCATCGGCAACGCGGCGAACGGACACCGTCAAGTCGGCAACCTGTTCGACGTGAAGCTGAAGGCGATTGACAACCTGCACGAA
>JAFDVL010000081.1 GCA_018268995.1 Acidobacteriota bacterium
GGCTACAGCCAGTTCCCGTACAAAAACTCCAACACGACCTTCGATATTTACGATAACTTCAGCAAGGTCTTGAATACGCACACGGTGAAAGCAGGCTTCTATTACCAGCGCAGCCGCAAGGATCAAGCCGCTGGCAATTCCGCCGCGATGAATTTCAGCCACAATGTCAATGACCCGAACAACGCGCAGCATCCGTTCGCCAATGCGTTGCTCGGCAATTTCAATACCTATAGCCAACCGAACATCGGCGTCTTCCAGGGACAATATCGCTCGACCAACGTTGAGTTTTATTTGCAGGACAACTGGAAGGCCACCAGCCGTCTGACGCTTGATTACGGGATGCGGTTCAGCCTGATCTATCCGCAATATGATGCACGCCAGCAGGATTATTACTTTGTGCCGGAAAAATGGAACTCCGCGCAAGCCGTGCGATTGTATCGTCCGACCTGCGTGGCAGGCACCTTCCGCGACAACAACTGGTGTACCAGTTCGGCAAACCAACGCGCCTACGATCCGGCCAACCCGACCGCACTGCTCCCGGCTTTTCTGGTTAACCGCATCGTGCCGGGATCGGGGAATGCCTTCAACGGTCAGCAAGGAACCAAAGATGGTTACTTGCCGGGCGGCATCAAGAGTCGCGGCGTGCAATATGGCCCGGCGGTGGGTTTTGCGTATGACGTCTTTGGCAACAAAAAGACCGTCTTACGTGGTGGCTATCGCTTCGCTTATGACCGCGTGCAAGGCAACGAATTAGTCTTTGCCGCTGTCGGTCAACCACCGCTATTCATCAATCCCACTTTCAACTTCGGGAATCTTTCCAATCTCGGTTCTGGTTCCGGCCCGGTGGCACTCGGTCCAGTCAGCGTAATTGGCGCGGATCCCGAAGGAAAAGTCCCCAGCATCCAGAGCTTCAGCCTCCAGGTGCAACAGGACTTGGGCAGAAGCACCGTCATCAGTGTAGGCTATGTCGGCACATTGGGTCGTCATCAACAGGAGATTCTGAACATCAACTACAGCCCGTACGGTGAACTCTTCACCAAAGCGGCACAAGACCCGTCACGATATGCGAATGGGATCGTGCCGGATGTAGAACCCGGATTGGCGCAAGTTTACATAGACGCTGGTGTCAAATTCTCTGGGCAGAACGCGCTCCAAGCCGTCTTGCTCAAGCGTTATCCGGGCTATGACACGGTTGGGATGCGTACGTTCGGCGGTTCGTCGAATTACCATTCGATGCAGGCGACCCTGAGCCAACGGCTCGGCAGATCATTCAATCTGGGCGTGGCCTACACCTGGTCGAAGACAATGGGAACATCCAACGGTTACACCGACGGCATCAATCCGATCTGCTCGCGTTGTGCCGATTACAAACTCCTGTCCTTCGACCGCACGCATTTGGCGGTTATTAACTACGACTGGCGCGTGCCGGGATTGAAGGATGCGTTCTGGCTGGTCAAAGGCTTCACGAATGGCTGGCAGTTCACGGGCATCACGCAGTTTGCCTCCGGCTCGCCAACGCAAGCCGGCATTGGCATCCAGAATATCAATTTGAACCAACGAATCGCGGGTTCCTGGAATCTGGGCGTGAACGCGCTCTTGACGGGGGACGTGAAACGGTCTTCTGACCCGAACAATGCGTTCAATTGGCAAAACGTCCGATTGCCAAGCGTGGCGGAAGCGCTGGCGCTGAAGGGCAATTTCCCACGTACCTACTTGAGAAACCCTGGCACCAACGTCACTGACCTCTCAGTGTTCAAGAACTTCTCTCTGGGTGGCAGTGATGATCAACGGAAACTTCAACTTCGTGTAGAAGCCTTCAACGTCTTCAATCACGCCCAGTTCAGCAGCTTCAGTAATGGTGTAACCTTCAACATCGCCCAAAACTTCTCGGATTTCCTGACGAGACAGAAAGCGGATGCTTCGTACGTGCAAAATGTTCGCGGCACCACATTACAAGGCAATCCGCGTTTGGGTGGAGGTCTGGGCGAATACAACGGCTTGAGCGGTTCCGTTTCCGCCAACCGCATCATTCAGCTTGCGGTGAAGATTTTCTTCTAAACCAAAGGCTGGATCGCACCAATGATGGGGGTTGCAATCTGATTGCAACCCCCGTTTTTACGGAGAGCAACCGATGTTGACTTTACAGTCGCCGCAAAGAATCAAGCAGTTCTCGGTGTCTCTGCTACTGTGCCTCTTTTGTGTCCTGATGGCTTCCTCCTCCGCCAGCGCATTTCAATTTGGACAGGTCCAAACCGGTAGTGGGTTTACGATTTTTGGGAAAATCAGTCTGCCTAATGGCAAACCAGCGGCACGCGTCAAAGTGTATTTGGAAGGTTCGCGGGGACTCGCGCGCGACACCATTGCCGACGATGAGGGGCAATACGAAATTCGCAGCCTGCCCGCCGGGCGGTATCGCGTCCGCGCCGTCAATCCTGAAGCACCGGAACAAATGTGCGATCCGACCGAATCTGACACCAATCGCGCGTATTCCAATCGCCTGCAAATAGATGTCTTTTTGAAACTGCCCTTCCCCCAGGAAAAACAAAATTTCAATCCCGGTGCAGTCAATGCCGAGGACACAAGTATCCCCAAACCCGCACGCAAAGCTTACGAACAGGCGCTAAAACTGCAAAAAGATAAGCAACCGCAAGAGGCACTCGCACAACTGACACAGGCCATTGAACTGTACCCAACCTATGTGCAGGCCCTGACCGAGCGCGCCAATTTGCTGATGCAACAAAACCGCCTGCCTGAAGCGGAAGCTGATTTTGCGCAGGCGCTGAAAATCAACGGCAGATATGCCCCGGCGTGGCGCGGCATCGGCTATTGCCAAATTCAACAGAAAAACTTTGCGGCAGCAGTAAAAAATCTGGAAAACGCTTTTACGCTCGAACCAAATATGCCGATGACGCTGCTGTTGTTGGGCTATGGAAACCTTTCGCTCAATCGTTACGAAGAAGCCCGCCAATGCCTGCGCGAAGCGTTGCGCCTGGATGAAAAAAGCGCCGCCCGTGCCCACGTTTATTTGGGCGAAATTTTTGCGCACGAACAAAAATTCAAAGAAGCCGCCGAGGAAATTCACACGTACTTAAAGGTCAATCCCCAGGCCGCCGATGCGGCGCAGTTGAAAGACCTGGAAACACAATGGCGTGGCAAAGCCAAATAGTGGTTTTGTGGTAAGCTCTGGCCAGATGATCCATTTTGTTCTGACATTGATTTTGGTGTTCGCACTGCCTGCTCAGCAAACAGATGAACTGGCAGCCCAGTTCAATCGCGCCGTCGCGCTGCAACAACAGAACAAGTTTAATGAAGCCGCCGCCGAATATCGCGTCCTTCTTCAGCGCAAACCCGATTACGTCGAGGCACAAGCAAACCTCGGCGTCGTGCTCGCGCGGCTCGGCAAATTTGATGAGGCCGTTCAAGCCTACGAAGCTGCCTACAAACTCGCGCCGCAACTGACGCCGATTCTGCTTAACCTCGGAATTGCCTATTATCGCGCCGGACAATTCGCCAAAGCGGTCGAAGTCTTTCCGCAATTTTTAGCCAAACACCCCGGTAACGTACAAGCGCAACAACTCTACGGATTGTCACTTGCGGCGTTGGGCAGGGATGAAGAAGCGATCCAGCAATTGCAACCAACGTTGGATGTCGCTCCGCCTGATGCAGCCGTGCTGTATACCCTCGGTCTGACTTATCTACGCACGGGAAAGCCGGGCTTTCGTGCCACACTTGAACGGCTTGCTGCCTTTCCTGCCGGACTGTCGGCTTTGCACCTGCTACAAGGCCAGGCGTTCTTGCGGGATCAGGAATTTGAGCAGGCGTTAGAAGAATTAAAAGAAGCAGAAAAACTTAGCCCTGCGCTGCCACGGTTGTACTACGCACTGGGATTGGCACATCAACAACTCGGCCACCACCAGGAAGCAATTGCAGCTTTTGAAAAAGAAACCCGCTATTCGCCGCAGGATGCTTCCACGCTTTATTATCTGGCACTTGTGCTCGAAGCTGATGGCAAACCGGATGCGGCTGAACCACATGTTCGGGAAGCGCTCAAGCTCACCCCGAAAAACCCTGATGCCCTTGCACTGCTTGGCAAAATCCTGGTCAAGCAAAATAAACTTGACCAGGCGATGCAATCGCTTGAAGCTGCCGTGACCCAGGACACCACCGACCCGGAAAAACGTTATTTACTCGCCCGCATTTATCAACAACTCGGTCGCCGAGAAGATGCAGCGCGGGAGTTTGCGACCGTTCAAAAGCTCAAAGCCGCGAAGCTAACTAAAGACCGCGCACAAACGCCCAAACCTTGAACTTTATTTAAGTCATTGAAAATAGATACCTTACCAGCACCAGCAAAATCTTAATCAGATAACCCGGCTTTTCTCAACACTTTACGACCACTAACTTCATTTTCTACTCGAATTTTTGAGAGAAGGAAATCCTCCAAAAAAATTTTAGAAAAAATTTCGCTGAGCTAACCCTTTTGGGTGATTTACTTTACACAGTTCGTCAACTCTTAGCCACAAGATGCTGTGTTGACAATCAATATCGCCTACTATAGACTGCGCCTCCGTTGCAGATAGGATCACGCAACAGACAGTACTTCTAAGACAATTTAAGACCGATTTTAATCGGCTTGAAGATTGCTAACCTGGACAGGAAAGTAAGTCTCACAACTCCTTTGCTGTTTCGCCCCGAAGGCCGAGCTATGCGAAGCAGCGAGCGCTTGTTTTTTTCGCATTTTTTCCAATCTCGAAGACTGCCTCATAACTTTGCGAAAATTCTATCTGTGTCAACGCTTTTTGACTCAAGCCCAAAAAGCCTGGGAAGTCCCCCACTTCTGGGTAATTTATCCGGGAAAATTTTGCCAAATGAGAGGAGCAAGCCTTGGAACCTTTTGACACTAACTCGTTCGCCCCAGAAAATAGCTCAATTGTTTATTCTACTGTAAGTGCAGGTGTAAGTATGGCTACTCAACGAACCGCGACAGCTCCTCCGAAACCCACCAAAGATGAAGGTGCCGAAGCACCAACCATGATGCGTGTACGCAAACGCAACGGTTCTTTTGAGCCAGTTGATTTGAATAAAATTGTGCGTGCAGTCGGGCGCTCCTGCCAGGGCTTAACGCAGGTAGATGCCTTGCGCGTGGCGACCAAAACCATCAGTGGGATTTACGACGGTGCGACTACCAAAGAACTCGACAAGCTTTCGATTCAAACCGCAGCGGCCTTGATCGTCGAGGAACCAGAATATTCGCGTCTGGCAGCACGACTGCTTTCGACTTATATAGACAAGGAAGTCGCCAACCAGGAGATTCATTCGTTCTCCCAATCCATCAATAAAGGGAAAACGGTTGGCCTGATCAATGACCGCGTCGCCAAATTTGTCTCGGCCAATAGCCGGAAGCTGAATGATGCGATTGAAACTGAACGCAATCAGCAGTTTGAATTTTTTGGCCTGCGAACGGTTTATGATCGGTACCTGCTGAAAGACCCGACCAGCCGTGATGTGATTGAAACGCCGCAGTATTTCTTTATGCGAGTGGCCTGTGGCCTGTCTGAAACAGTGGCAGACGCAATTCAACTGTATCGGTTGTTTTCGTCCTTTGAATATATTCCCAGCACCCCGACGCTTTTCAACGCGGGAACCCATCACGAACAATTGTCTTCGTGCTATTTGCTGGATTCGCCGCAGGATGATTTGGGTGCCATTTACAAGAAATACACCGATGTTGCGCTGCTTTCAAAATTCGCTGGCGGCATCGGCATTGCCTATCATCGCGTACGTTCGCAAGGATCATTAATCAAAGGCACAAACGGAAAGTCGAATGGCATCGTGCCCTGGCTGAAAACGTTGGATGCTTCTGTCGCAGCCGTTAATCAGTGCTTTGCACCGAACACAGTCGTATTTACGGCTGCGGGGCCGAAAGAAATTCAAGATGTCAAAGTCGGCGATCTCGTCTTGGGGCAAAAGGGAGCGTACCGCGAAGTCATAGATCACTTCGTTTACCGACAAGAAGGCGCGATGGTTGAATTGGATATCAAACACGCGCTCGTGCCAACGCAGGTCACCGCCGGACATCCGTTCTGGGCAATTCAAGGCGTGCCGATGGAACAAAGTATCGAACGCACAGAAGCCCAATTACAACGGGGAACCGTTACGGCTGCCTGGGTTAAAGCAGGACAGCTTCGACGTGGCGATTACGTAGCCCAAGTCATCCCACAAGAAGTAGTGCCAATTGAAGGCTTCAGCCAAGAGGATGCGCGGATGTATGGCATTTTGCTCGGCGATGGGCATATCTCAAAAGACGGCTTGGAATTTGGCGTGTCAGGCAATCCCACCTGCGATGGACATTTGCAATTTGTGCGCGAATATTTGACGGCGCGCGGAATTCATTGCTGGGAAACGGGACGAGGCGAAAGTTATTTGCAACTTCACTGGGCGGCGGGAATTGGCTTGGCGCGCGAAGCTACGTCGGGGCGTTTTGTGAGCCTGGGCGGCTCAGCTTTGCCATTCAGCCGTGCCGATTTATATGATCAGCAAGGACGAAAGCATATTGCGCGCCGCTTCTCGCATTTGCCACCGACACAGACAAAAGCGCTGATCAAAGGCCTGCTGGAAACTGATGGTGGAGTCAGTCGCAGTAAAGAAATCTATTTCACCAATACCTCTCAGCCTTTGATCGAAGGGCTGCGTTATCAACTGATGCGGTTAGGTATTCCGGCGGCTGGACAGCTTCGTGAACGAGACAACGCGCACGAAGGAAGACGTTCGGACGGCACGGTAATCAGCTTCAAAACTAAAAGCCGCGCCTACGACTTACGCATTCCGGCAGTGCCTGAAATTGCCGAACTGGTAGAATGCCAGGCCATTGAAAAACGGAATTGGTTTGTGAAGGATAACTGTATTTGGACGCGCGTTCGTAAGACACAGGAAATTGAACCGTTGCCCATCGTCCACGACTTGAAAGTCGAAGGCGATGAAACGTATATGACAACTGCCGGGCTGGTACACAATGGCGGTAAGCGAAAAGGCGCGTGCTGTGTTTATCTTGAATCGTGGCATTCCGACATCGAAGACTTTCTGGAATTACGTGACAACACAGGCGACGATGCGCGCCGCACTTACAACCTGAACACGGCGAATTGGATTTCTGATTTGTTCATGCAACGTGTGCAGGAAGATGGGGTGTGGTCGTTGTTCGATCCGAAAGCGACGCCGCATTTAACTGATTTGTACGGCGCGGACTTTGAAGCCGCCTATGTCAAAGCTGAACAGGAAAACCTCTTTGCCAAACAAGTTAAAGCGCGTGATTTGTATTCGCGGATGATGCGCACACTTGCGCAAACCGGCAATGGATGGATGACGTTCAAGGATGCGAGCAACAAGAAGTGCAATCAAACCGGCACGTCAAAAGAGGTTGTTCACCTCTCAAATCTCTGCACCGAAATCATCGAAGTGACGTCGGAAGAGGAAACTGCGGTATGCAATCTCGGCTCCATCAATCTGGCCCGCTATGTCGTGGATGGACAGATTGATTATGAAAAGCTGGCGCGTAATGTGCGACTGGCAGTTCGCCAATTGGATCGCGTCATTGACTTAAACTTTTATCCGATTCCCAGCACAAAAGCCTCCAACAATCGTTGGCGCAATATCGGGCTGGGATTAATGGGATTGCAGGATGTGTTCTTCCAATTCCGCTTACCCTTTGATTCGCCACAGGCACGCGCGATTTCCAAAAAGATTCAGGAAGAAATTTACTATGCGGCATTGAATGCCTCGTGCGAATTAGCGCGCGAGAAAGGTCAGCATCCGGCATTCCCGGAAACACGCGCGGCAAAGGGCGATCTGCAATTCGATTTGTGGGGCGTCGAAATCGAAGACAAAGACCGCTGGAATTTGTTGCGCGAGAAGATCAAGCAACACGGTCTGCGCAATTCGCTGATGATCGCAATTGCACCGACCGCGACGATTGCTTCGATTGTTGGTTGCTACGAATGTATCGAGCCGCAAGTCTCGAATCTTTTCAAACGCGAAACGCTGTCGGGCGACTTCCTGCAAGTGAATCGTTACCTCGTGCAAGAACTCAAGAAGCTTGGCAAATGGAACGAAGAGTTACGCGCCAAGATCAAACTGGCCGAAGGTTCGATTCAGGATATTGAAGAGTTGCCCGCCGACTTGCGCGAAATTTACCGCACGGCGTGGGAAATTCCGATGCGCTCATTGATTGATATGGCAGCGGATCGCGGTGCGTTTATTGATCAATCGCAATCGCTGAACTTATTTGTCGAAAGCCCAAACATTGGCAAACTGTCTTCGATGTATATGTATGCCTGGCAAAAAGGCTTGAAGACGACGTATTACCTGCGTTCGCGCCCGGCAACACGAATTGCCAAAACGACCGTGTCGCAGCCGCAGCCAACCGTGCAGGTTGAAGCGCCAAAGAAAACTTATACCGATGAAGAAGCGTTGGTGTGTTCGCTAGAGAACCCCGAAGCTTGCGAAGCGTGCCAGTAAACACGCATTTCATCTTTCACTTTTTGTTTTGCCCTTGGATGTGAGGAGTTAGTAATGTTGTTGGATCCCGGCTTTAATTTGACGTTACGGCCCATGAAGTATCCGGCCTTTTATGAAATGTATCGCAATGCGATCAAGAATACCTGGACGGTGGAAGAAGTTGATTTCTCGACCGACGTGACAGATTTACGTTCACGGATGAATGCAGCGGAGCGGCATTTAATCAGTCGGCTTGTCGCCTTTTTCGCCACGGGCGATTCGATTGTGTCGAATAATCTGGTGCTGAATCTGTACAAACACATCAATGCCCCCGAAGGGCGGATGTATTTGTCGCGCCAGCTTTACGAAGAAGCCTTGCATGTTCAGTTTTACCTGACGTTGCTTGATACATACATTCCCGATATTAACGAACGCGAACAGGCGTTCGCTGCCATTCACAATATTCCTTCGATTCGCAAAAAAGCGGAATTCTGTTTGAAGTGGATTGATTCGATCAATGAACTCGATAAATTGCAGACGAAGGAAGATCGTCGCAAATTCTTATTAAATTTAATTTGCTTTGCGGCCTGTATTGAAGGTTTATTCTTTTTTGCAGCCTTTGCTTACGTTTACTTTTTGCGTTCACGCGGTCTGTTGCATGGCTTGGCAGCAGGCACAAATTGGGTTTTCCGTGATGAAAGCGCACATATGGCCTTTGCTTTTGAAGTGGTCAATACGGTGCGCCGCGAAGAACCAGAGCTTTTTGACGATGAAATGACTCTGCAACTTCTCGATATGATTGAAGAAGCGGTGGCAGGCGAAACGCAATTCGCCGAGGATATTTTGAGCGGCGGAGTGGCGGGATTATCACTAGCGGATATGCGTCAGTATTTGGAGTTTGTGGCCGATCAGCGATTAATGATGCTCGGCATTACTCCACGTTATGGCGCAAAAAATCCGTTCGCATTTATGGACTTGCAGGATGTGCAGGAACTAGCCAACTTCTTTGAGCGTCGGGTGTCGGCTTATCAAGTCGGCGTGGTCGGTGAGGTAGCGTTCGACGCTGAATTCTAACGAGTTGAGTTGCAAGGTGAGGTTGCAACCAAGCCCTCGGCGCGCGTGTTTGCCGAGGGCTTTTTTTATTTCAATCCCCAATATTCATAGAATGTCTCATCGCACGTCTTCCACTGCCAATGGGGCATATTCTCCATCAGCCACTGCTTCATATTCGGCTGACGTCCATCCACGTCCGTGAAGCCATATTCAGGGCCCAAATCCCACGCGGCGAAAACACGCCCGGACTTTTTTACAATCTTCCGATCCGTTGCTAGTGCCACAACCGCGCGACCTGTATAAAACGGCGTTTCGGATTCGCCAAAATCTGGACGTTTCTTCACGGCATCCTGCCAATTCGCTTCTGTTACGCCGAAGTAGTCGAGCATCGCTTCAGAGCGAATAAAACCCGGCGTTAGCGCAACCGCCGAGATTTTGTATTTCTTCAATTCCGTGGCAAGCATAAATGCCAGCCGGATCACCGAGGTTTTCACCAAGTCGTAGTAAAACATCCCGCGATAGCCATAATGATTGCCGTCCGTAATTTCAACGATCAGCCCGCGCTTATTTTTTATCATCAGCGGCGTGGCATAATGCGCGGTAATGATGTGCGAATGCACAGCGCGCTCAATCATCAGCAAGCCTTTTTCCAACGAGCTTTCCCAAAATGGTTTCCATTCAGTCAACTCATCGCCGCCCCAAACGTCGTTGACGAGAATGTCGAGTTTGCCCTGCTCCTGCTCGACGCGCTGAAATAGTGATTGCACTTGTTCGGGGATGGTGTGATCTACCTGAACAGCAATTCCCTGCCCGCCACGTGCCGTGACCATTTCAGCCGTTTCGTCAATCGTTTCAGGGCGATTTGACAGATCAAACGGATTCGCCTTTTTGTCTCTGACCGCTTTGCGATTTTCACGCGTGCTGCGTCCAGTGCAATACACGATTGCGCCTGCCGCGCCAAGCTCACACGCAATGCCGCGCCCGGTGCCACGCGTTGCGCCTCCGACCACTGCAACTTTTCCTTGTAGAGGTTGTTTCATGCTTCACTCCTTGTGCTTTTTATTTTGACTGGTGCAGCATAGGCAGCAATTCATGACATCTGATGTCATATTGAACCCATAAACTTTGGCACGAGGAGGATTTCGCATGCGTGCTGATCGTTTGATCTCGATTTTGTTATTGCTGCAAATTCATCGGCGGCTGACTTCGCACGAACTCGCGGAGCGGTTGGAAGTGTCCGAACGTACGATCCATCGCGATATGGAGGCGTTGAGCATCGCCGGTATTCCAGTAATGGCTGAACGCGGCACAGGCGGCGGATGGTCGTTGATTGAAGGCTATCGCTCAAATCTGACAGGACTCAGCGAAGCCGAAGTGCAGGCGTTATTTCTCTCACGCCCAGCCGGATTGCTGGCGGATTTGGGACTCGACAAGGCATCAGAAGCCGGACTGATTAAGTTACAAGCTTCGTTGCCATTGCCGCATCAGCGCGATGCGACGTTTGCGCAAGAGCGCATTCACGTTGATCTCACGGGTTGGAATAACGCCAAAGAAGCTGTGCCCTTGCTGCCAATGTTATTTGAAGCCGTCTGGAATGAACGAAGATTGCAAATCACCTACAATCGCGGGGATTGCGATCCAGTCGAACGATTGGTTGATCCGCTTGGCCTTGTCGCCAAAGGCAGCGCCTGGTATTTGGTCGCCAACGTAGAAGGCAGTTTGCGGTCATATCGTATCTCACGTATACAAAGCGCATCCATCCTGCCTGAACGATGCCAACGGCCTGCAACTTTTGATTTAGTGGCATACTGGAAACAATCCGCCGTCGAATTCAAAGAGAAATTCCCACGCTATGCCGTCACGTTGCGCGTGCATCCTGACTTTGTCTCGCACCTGTATCTGATTGGCAGGTTTTCGCGTGTGGAAAAGGTTGAGGAACCAGCAGCGGACGGTTGGCGCAAAGCCGTCATCGTTTTTCAGGTAGAAGAAATGGCAGTAGAAGGATTACTAGGTCTGGGAGCCAATATCGAAATTCTGGAACCGGTGGAGCTACGCGAACAGATCATTGAGCAAGCGAAAAACATCATCGCATTTTACGAATACGAGTGACACGAAGCGCCTGGGAGCGCACGCGGCTCGCGTGCTGAGACTTGGAGGCAATAACGTTTCTCGAAGCGGATTTCCTTGCTCAAGCTGTAGCACGCGAGCCGCGTGCGCTCCCAGGCGCTCCGCGTTCCTATCAAGTCAAAAATTCGGAACGTGCGGGACAAACTACTTCTTTCCATTCGCCCGGTTGCAACTCGCCCAATGTCCACGACCCAGTTCGTTCTCGAATCAACCGCAACGTCGGATGCCCGACGGCAGCAGTCATTCGTCGCACCTGCCGATTGCGTCCTTCGGTAATCGTTAATCGTAACCACGCATCCGGCACATTTTTACGAAAGCGAATTGGCGGCGTACGTTCCCACACATTGGGTGGTTCGATCAATTCCACCTGGGCGGGCTGCGTCAGACCATCGTTGAGCAAAACGCCTTTCGCCAATTGCTTCAGAGCGTTTGCGTCAGGGACGCGTTCCACCTGCACGAGGTAGTTTTTCGGTAGTTTGTGGCGCGGTTCGGCGATGAGGTGTTGCAGCCATCCAACATTTGTCAGAATCAATAAGCCTTCGCTGTCATAATCCAATCGCCCTGCCGGATAGACGCCCGGCACATTGACGAAATCCGCCAGCGTTGCACGCCCTATATCATCGGTGAACTGACACATCACCTGAAAAGGCTTATTGAGCAAAAGCAAACGATTCATGATTTCTTTTGAAGGTTCAACGGCCACGAACGTCCGCCCTGTGACCATTCGCCGCGCACTTCTTTTTCGCTGATTTTGCCCTCGTAGCTGGCACCGAGTCGCTTCATTTCAAAATGCAACGTCTGGTCTTTCACCGTCACGACATCTATGGGCAAATCGAAAGCGCCCTGATCAGGGCTATCAAGCGTGGCGGTATAGCTTCCATCGGCGGCTTTGGCCAGTTTTAATACCAATTTCAATTTCGCAGCCCCCACATCCAAAATGCCTTCCCATAGCTCCTGCGCATTGTTGGCAGCAGCAGGTTTTGACGAGACGGGGACTGGCGTAAAATCATCACTCGTCACAAACGCAGGCCGCTTGATTTGCTGCACGCACGATGCGTCCAATTCCTTTGCCGAGCCTTTTGCAATAAAGGTAGAGACCAAATCATTGACGCACGGAAAACTGAACGCGTGTGCGGTATTACGAATCACCACATGCTTGCCATTCGGCAAATGAGGCAAGGTGGCGGCGGCAATCGAAGGCGGCGTGACCGGATCAAGTTCGCCGGAAATCAAGAGCACAGGCACGTTGGATTTGACAGGCGCAAGCAGCGATTCATTCGCCTTTAAGCTCGGCCAAAACTCGCAAGCTTTGCGATAGGCTTCAATGCGCGCGCCACCATAAAACGTGCCTGCGATGGCGGCGTTGATTTCCTGCGGCGTGATGAAGGGCACATCTTCAGCACAAACAACAGAAAAATGCTGTCCTCTGGCAATGGCGTCTTCAATGATGCGAAAGGCTTGATGTGCAACAGAGGCAAACAAACGAAAATCATCGTTGCCCGCAAAGCTAATCGTGAGCGGCAACCAACGCATAAATTCCGAGTTGTACAACATCACGCGCACATGCTCATTGAAAGCCGCACGCGTCATTGTCACTTTCTGCAACTTGCCAGTAAACGGATTCGCCGTTTCAAATGTCACAGGCCCTTTGTCCAGATGCTTCAAGGCCGCCTCGAAATCCGCCTTGAGTTTAGGGAAAGCGGTGTTGCATTTTGTATCCGCAGCGCAATCAGAAAACAGCAAATCCAGGGCGTGCTGGACGCTTTGCGGGACTTTCAGCGGCAACTTGTAATCGGGCGGCGCAGTCCCCATCAACGTTGCAGTGCGCACACGATCAGGACACTGGCGCAGGTAATACAACGCCGCCTGCGTGCCATATGAACCACCGTACAAATTGATTTTGTCGTAGCCCAGCGCCCCACGCACTTCATCAAAATCAGCAATCGCATTCGATGTAGTGTATTGCCTCAAATCTGCGATCTTCTCTAACTCAGCCTGACAAGCCCGCAGTTTTTCCAGCGAAAAGACCTCGGTGAAATACGCGCCCATCTCGTTTTTGTCGCCGTACAAATTGCAGGCCAGCGGATTTGATTCGCCCGTTCCGCGTTGATCTATGAAGACAAGATCGCGGTTTTGTCGCAGTTCCGCCAGATACGTTTTTCCGGCACGAATAATCGTTTCTACAGCGCTCGCGCCCGGCCCGCCAGACAAATAAAACACGGGATCAGGTGCGTGACTCGCACTCAGGGCCGGAAGCACAACCACACGCAGTGCAATCTTGCGTCCTTGTTTCGTGGCGCGATTCTCAAAGACTTCGTACTTCCCACATTTCACGTCTTCCGTCCAACTTGGCAACTTACACGATTGCAATGGCAGTTGTGGGGTTTGGGCAAAGCTGGACAGCACAAGAAAGAGAAACAAAAAAGCAAAAGTAACGATTGATTTTTGGTGACGCATAAATAGGTTTTCTTCGTGGAAACAGGCCGCTTCACAAATTGTATTTCAAGCGCAGACTTGGCATGATGAAGTCGTTCCCTAGTGTAGTCATTCCACCGTTTCTATACGAGAGGATTATGAAATTATTCTTTGCTACGTTTCTGCTGTTGTCATCCGTTGCTGTTTGGGGTCAAGCTCCTGCTCCTACTCCTGCCCCCATCAACGTCACAATCAAATCATCGCTGGAGAAAATTCGCGCTCAACTGATCGTCGAAGCCACCGAAAAGCGCTACGACCTCAAAGAAAACTCCGATAAAAAGTTAGTGGTGCAAGGCAAAAGCGAAAAACGTGCCGAGTTCAAATACGGTCTGGTTTTCACGCGCATCGGCTCGATCCCTGATGAACGCATCACGTATCAGTTCAAACAACAGGATGACACCGTAATGATTGAAGCTGTCACGGAAGTAGTAGCAGGAGATGCGACGGGCAAATATCCCAAGGGAGAAAAAAAGCTGAAAAAGCAGTTAACCGCCCTCAAGAAGCAGCTGGAAAAATAGCGTCGCCATCGGTAGCCAAAGCTTCATCCCCCCTGCACGCGGCGCAACAACACAAAGCGCGAGTCATATTGATTTTTCTCGTCTGCCGCCACAAATGTTTCTTCGCTGCGCTCCCATTCCGATTCATCCAACGCGGGAAAAAAAGCATCCGCTTCTGGTACAACCTCCACCAAGGTCAAGTACAGCCGATCCGTCATCGGCAAAGCCTGCGCGTAAATTTCGGCCCCGCCAATCACAAATGCTTCCTGCTCGCCGCGTGTGCGCGCCAACTCAACGGCAGCATCGAACGAATGCGCAATCAAACAACCTTCCGCCTGAAAATCCGATTGACGTGTGATGATGATCGAAGTGCGGCCCGGCAATGGGCGTCCGATGCTTTCATAGGTCTTGCGCCCCATAATCATGTGATGCCCCATTGTCAGTTGCTTGAATCGTTGTAAGTCCGCTGACAACCGCCACGGCAGTGTATTCTGAAATCCGATAGCGCGATTGCGCCCCATTGCGACAATGATTGAAATAAACATTCGTAGTTGATAAATGACAATTGATACTTGATAGTGATCGTTTCAATCCACTAGGGTAGCATTTTGCGCCGAAAGGAAAAATTGATGCTGAAATTTTGTGCGCTCGTACTTGGTCTATCGCTTCCATTAATTGCTATGGCACAACCCAACGAAACGCTTGCGCTGACGCAGGCGCAAGCTTCCAGCCTCGCGAAATTGCCGCTCAAATGCGTGCGCAAGGAATATCCGAACAAACTTGATCACGTGATGAATGACAAGGGTGAGGTACAAAGCCCGCGTGCGTTGCATCCGGCCTTTTATGGCTGCTTCGATTGGCATTCGTCGGTACACGGGCACTGGATGCTGGTGCGATTGCTCAAAACGTTTCCGAATCTCCCCGAAGCCGCAGAGATTCGGGCGGCGTTGAATGAAAATCTTTCGGCGGCCAACCTGCAAGGCGAGATTGCGTACTTGCAGCAACCCAATCGGCAATCCTTTGAGCGCACTTACGGCTGGGCGTGGTTGCTGAAACTGGCCGAAGAATTGCACGGATGGAACGATGCAGATGGCAAACAATGGGCGACGAATTTGAAGCCGCTGGCCGACGCATTGGTTACGCGCTACGTGAATTTCCTGCCCAAGCAAACGTATCCGATTCGCACAGGCGTCCATCCGAATACGGCGTTTGGTCTGGCCTTCGCGCTGGATTATGCGAAAACCGTCGGCGAGCAAAAGCTGGTGGATTTGATTACCGAGCGGAGCCGAACGTACTACGGCAAAGATACAAATTATCCGGCAGCGTGGGAACCGGGTGGCGAAGATTTTTTCTCGCCCAGTTTGATGGAAGCCGATTTGATGCGGCGTGTCATGAAGCCAGCGGAATTTCAAAAATGGTTCGCAGCATTTTTGCCGGAACTCACCAAAGGAGACCCAAAATCGCTGCTCTTGCCTGCGGTGGTAGCAGATCGCAGCGATCCGAAAATTGTGCATCTGGATGGGCTGAATTTGAGCCGGGCGTGGTGTATGCGCAGCATTGCGGCTGCCTTGCCAGCCAATGATCCCAGACGAAAAATCTTACTGAATGCGGCGAATTCACACGCAAAAGACGCGCTGGCGAATATTGCCAGCGGCGATTATGCCGGAGAACATTGGCTGGCATCGTTTGCAGTTTATCTTTTATCGTTGAATCGCTAATTGAAGATTCGCTACACATTACACCGCAACCGCAGCTTTGATCGCAGGATGATATTGATAATTCACCACCTCAAAATCCTCGAATTGATAATCAAAGATAGATTCGGGCTTACGCTTAATAACCAGTTGCGGCAACGGATAGGGCGTGCGACTGAGTTGTAAATTCACCTGCTCAAAATGGTTGTTGTAAATGTGGCAATCGCCTCCCGTCCAAACAAACTCTCCCACATCTAAATCACATTGCTGCGCGATCATGTGCGTGAGCAACGCGTACGAAGCGATATTGAACGGAACGCCAAGAAACATGTCTGCTGACCGCTGGTAAAGCTGGCAGGACAACTTTCCTTCTGCCACATAGAACTGAAAAAAAGAATGACAAGGGGGCAGCGGGGTTTTATCAGCAAAGCTCGGATTAAAGGCAACGACCATCAGACGGCGTGAATTCGGATTGTTTTTGATCTGGGCAATGACCTGGCTGATTTGGTCAATGTGCGTACCATCGGGATTCGGCCACGAACGCCACATCGAACCGTAAATCCCTTCGCCCAGTTCGCCATTTGCATCCGCCCATTCATCCCAAATGGTGACGCCATGATCGCGCAAATACTGAATGCTCGTGTCGCCGCGTAAAAACCACAGCAATTCATAGATGATGGATTTCAAATGCACACGTTTGGTGGTCACCAGCGGAAAGCCCGCCTGCAAATCAAAACGCATTTGCCTGCCGAAAACCGAAACTGTTCCGACGCCTGTGCGATCCCCTTTCTGCACACCCGTTGCCAAAATATCTTTCAGTAAATCGAGATATACCAACATAGAAAAACCGTGAATTTCCTTTAGCAAAAATTTCTCTTCAGGTAGTACAAGCCTGCGAAAACAAAGTCAAGGCTTGCTGCCGCCAGCTCTACGATGAATCTCAGGGCGCGTTAATGAAATTCTGGTGTCATTGAAGTCGGACTTTGCTTATAATGCCTGCGCGGCTGAACAGGCCGAATATTTCACTTAGCCCCCCGCTTTTCAGTTTGAACTTATTCACCAGCCCTTCTGCTTTTAAGCAAGCGGAGCCATCACTTGACCAAACCTCAACTTCAACCGGGCGCGTCCGGGCACAATGATGTCTGTCCCTGTGGCAGCCAAAAGAAATATGAGAAATGCTGCGGGAAAGCTGCGAAGTTTTCAGCAGCCATGCAAGCCGCATTGCAAGCCTGTGAAGCCGAAAACTGGCAACAGGCCCAGACAAGCTGCGAACAGGCATTGCGACTGGAACCGAATCACGCCGACGCCTTGCAACTGCGCGTGACGATTGCGTTGCAGCGAAGGGATCACAAAACGGCCTTGACGTACCTCCGGCGCGCTATTCAGCAATCTCCGCAATCCAGCACGCTTTACAACATTCTGGGCACGATTCAATTAGAGCTACAACGAATCAACGAGGCGGAACAAAGCTATAAAACAGCGATTCAACTTGACTCTGACAACGCGAAGGCACATCACAAGCTCGGAGACATCTGGCATTCGCAAGGGAAACTGGCCGAGGCGCAGCAAGCCTATCGTGAAGCGTTGCGTTGTCAGCCGAATTTCCCAGAGGTCCACAACAATCTGGGCCAACTGCTGCTGAGCGTTCATCAGTACGATCAAGCCATTGTTCATCTGGTACGCGCTATCGAACTGCGCCCTGAACAGCACAAAACCTATCATCTGTTGGCGCTCGCCTTGCAGGAACAAGGGCGTTACCAACAAGCACAAGCCGTCTTAGAGCAAGTCATTCGGCTGAAGCCTGATTATGCCGAAGCCTGGCATGAATTGGGTGTGAGTTTATTGGGTCAACGTCGGCTTTCTGAGGGAATCGCCGCACTCGAAAAATCTGTGCAACTTGATCCGAAGCTGGTGCAGGGCTATTTGAATCTGGGCGGACTTCACTACGAGCATGGTTTGGCAGACATCGCACGCGAATATTTTCGCCGCGCGCAAGCCATACTGCCAAGCGATGCACTCCACATAAAAACGGCGTTGTGCCTGCCCGCTGTTTATGAATCAGCCGCACAGGTTCAGGCTGAGCGAGAACGCCTGACCGCAGAGCTAAAACATCTAGCGAATAAAAAACTACGGCTGACCGATCCGCTCAACGAGGTGGCGCTGACGCCTTTTTATCTGGCATATCAGGGCGAAAATGAAGTTGAGATGTTAAGTCGCATCGGCGATCTTTTCCTCAAAACTTGTCCAACGTTGGGGCAGGTTGCACCGCATTGCCTGACGCCCAAACGCGGCGGCGAACCGCTCAAAATCGGATTTCTGTCTTCCAGCTTTGCGCGTGAAAACCACATCGTGAATCGGGTGATGAGCGGCGTCATTGCTAATTGGCCGCGTGACCGCTTTCAGGTGACGTTGCTTCATCCAAACGCGCCGTGCAATGAAATCAGGCTCATGCTGCGCGACGGCGACCGACTGCTGCACGTGCCCAATGCGTTGGAGGCGGCACGACAGCAAATCGCGGCAGCACAGTTCGACATCTTGTTTTATTGTGATTTAGGGATGGAACCCTGGACTTACTTTCTC
>JAFDVL010000082.1:0-9367 GCA_018268995.1 Acidobacteriota bacterium
CATCACGCGAATCCATTCGATGCCGTCCACTTGCGCCAAGCCTTTCAGCAAATCTGCCAAACCGTCTTTCAAGCCCAAGTCCAAACCGTATTGCGTTGAGTCCTGTGAAATCAGGACTAACTCTTTGACACCTTGCGCGGCCAGTTGATGCGCTTCGTTGATGATCGAACCGGCGCGGCGCGAACGATACTTGCCGCGCATCTGTGGAATCGCGCAAAAGGCGCAGGTGTGATCGCAGCCTTCGGCAATTTTCACATACGCAAAATGCTGCGGTGTGGCCAGCACACGCGGCGCGTTCTCGTCATAAATGTAGGTGGGAAGCCCGCGCGTCATCCAACTGTTGGAAGCAACAAAAGCCGCGTCCTGTTTGGCAGCGGCGGCAGGATCAACAGCCGCGACAATCTTTTCAATCTCGCTGGTGCCCAGCACGGCGTCCACTTCAGGCAATTGATTCAGCAAGTCCTGACGATAGCGTTCGACCAAACAGCCCGCGACAACAAGCCGTTTGCAATTTGCGGTGTCCTTGAGTTCGGCCATTTCCAGAATCGTATTGATGGATTCCTGTTTGGCGGCATCAATAAAACCACAGGTATTGACGACAATCACATCTGCATCTTCGCGTGTGGTCGTCAGTTCGTAGCCGTGTTGTTTCAATTGCCCCATCATCACTTCGCTATCCACCAAATTTTTGGGACAGCCAAGACTGACGAAGCCGATTTTTTCGATCTCAGATTTCTTCATTGCGCGGCAATTGTAGCCTATTTCGGCGGGATTGGCAGGGTGACTTGCAGCCTGAGATGGAAATGGCGCGATTCAGGTTTTGAATCACGCCATTTAAGTAAAAGAATAATGTTAAGGGTATTACTTCTTGGGTGGGACAACCGCATCTTTCGCGGCTTTGGCCACACGGAATTTGACGACCGTTTTCTTCGGAATCTTGATTTCTGCACCAGTCGCAGGGTTGCGGCCCTTGCGTGCCTTACGCTCGGCTTTGACTAATTTGCCGATGCCAGGCACAACAAACTGTCCGACCTTCTTGGTTTGCGCGACGGCGACACTGGCGATCTCATCAAGAATTTCGTTGCTGACTTTCTTGGAAACACCGAATTTCTCAGCCAGATGAGTGGCCAATTGCCCTTTGGTCATGGGTTTTGCTGCTGCTTTTGCTGCTGCCATAAAAATTCTCCTTTGATAATGTAAGTATGCTTCACTTTGCTGCTGTCAGATTCAGTTCTTGGTTTCAAACTACAGGAACCAGTCTGAAATGAACGATCAGGAAAAGCTTCGGCACCGAATAGGAAACCAAAAAGACTTCCTCTGGGTCTAAATTCAAACAGAAGCGTTGGCCGACAGATGCCACGTCTATCCCAATGCTTGCCTTTCGACCGCATTTTGCAAGCGTCAACTTGATGTAGGGGATTCTGTTTGTGATGTGAAAAGAACCTATTCCCTTTTTATCAGGCTAGTGAGAAAGGGATCATCGCTTTTATGTTCGTGATTTTTTTCAAGCGACTGTATATTGTGTTAGAACGCGGCGGAGTATACATTAGCTGGTAGGTGAGCGCAAGCCCATTTTAGCCTATTTTTATTGGGGAATTT
Organism: Acidobacteriota bacterium; assembly: GCA_018268995.1. Classification (GTDB taxonomy): domain Bacteria; phylum Acidobacteriota; class Blastocatellia; order RBC074; family RBC074; genus JAFDVL01. The sequence goes on from JAFDVL010000082.1 coordinate 1,600, forward strand.
CAGCATAATCGCATTTTCAACCGCATCAATATTGAGGTTTGCCGCGCTTGGAAATCTGCCTGCCCTGAACACATCAGAACGAAAGGAAAAAAGATGCCGTAAAAACTGTCTTTTTTCTGCATTTCCTCGTTGCAAAATGCCGCAGGATTAGTTTAGATTTGCGCCGCATTCAGTGTTGTTTCAATTTATTTGTCAGTAATAATAGCTTATTAAAGAGGCAGGGCAGTTTTACCGATCCTGGTACTGCTTCGGATTATGAGGAGGAACTAAATCGTGCCATTAGCTACTTGTCCGGAATGTGATGCGGATATCCATGTTGATGAAGATATGGACAAAGGTGACATTGTAGAGTGTGATGAATGTGAAGCGCGTCTCGAAGTTGTGGGGCTTGATCCGATTGAATTAGATGTCGCGCCTGATGATGCAGATGATGATTATGACGACGATGACGATGACGATTATTGATAAGGAACGTTGATAAGCCTATTTGGATGGGGCCAGAAATGTAGTGCGATTGGTGCGTAGTTTGATAACTGGATTGACAGGTTCCACACGGACATCATGTTGCTTTCCATCACGCATTTCTGGATAGTATGCCACCCCATAGCTGGCACGGATTTCCTCTGCCAAGGATTTAAAAACAGGAGCGAAGTCGCGTGCATCCGCTGAAAAATCACGTCCGCCAGTGGCAGCAACGATGCGGGAAGCATCCAGTGGAGTAATGACTCGATCTGTGCTGCGACTGGCGGACAAGATGTATGATGGCAAGGTAATTGAATAAACTGTCACGCCTGCCGCATTCGCCCGCCGAATCAACTCCCGACTGTCAATCATACTGGAAGAATCAAATCCATCGGTGATGACAACGATCACACGCCGCAACGGAAAATTACTTTTGGAAAAGCGTGAACGGCGCGAAAGCATCGTGACGGATTTATCCAGCGCGTCATAGATACGTGTCGAGCCACCAAAATTATCCATCTTCGCAAAGGCATTTTCGATTTTTTTCTGATCGGAAGTGAAGTCCTGATAGACCTTCACTTCATAGTTAAATGACAACGCGGCAAATACTGATTCCCCCTTCATAATCTCCGTGAATTTTGCGGCTGCTGCGCGCAAGGTTTCAATCTCATTGGGTTTGAGACTACCGGAAAGATCCAGCGCAAAAACTACAGCCAATGCCCGTGAAGTCGTCACCTCATCCGTAACAGTAAAAAAATCTATCTTTCGCTGCTGCCCATCAACAAAAAGCCGAAAGTCATCTGCTTTCAAATTGCGCACATAGTTTCCAGCTTTGTCAGTGGCAACCGCCTCCACCATCACCAGATCAGTGTCAATTTTCAGCACGTCCTCACCTGTACGCGATTTGTTATCCTGCGCGCTCAAAGCAACTGACAGGGCTATAAAGATTAAGACAAATGAGAACAGAGCAATAATGGATGATGACTTGCGGCTTACGATATTCATTACTTCCAGCCTTTAGTTTACCAGCAATTTCAACGCAAGCGTTGACAGACTAACTTGCAGTGATGGACTCGTTAAGCGATTATAAATTCCCGCAGCCAAAGCTGCCAGTCCCTTTTCAAGGAGTTGTTATGCGGATGATTTTACGCACATATTTTGTTTCGATGGGCCTCCTGCTTTTCTGTTTTACGGCGCTGGCAGATGGAGCCAAAATCCAGGGCAAGGTCAAAGAAGAAGGCGGCAAATCGCTGAGTGGCGTTACAGTCAAAGCGGCCCGCTCTGTCACACGCAGCTTGAATGATCAGGATACCAGGCCAAAGGATTACGAAGTCAAAACCAATGATAAAGGCGAGTTTGTCTTTACTAATCTTCTGGCGGGTAACTATACGCTCACCTTTGAATTGACAGGCTATCGCACGTTTGTGACGCGACGGGTTGAATTGGCAGAAGGAGAAACCCTGAAAGTCCCACGCGCGATTGAAATGTCGCGCGAACGTGAACCGTATGGATTGATTCGTGGCGCAGCACTGGATAGCAGCGGCTACTCATTGCAAAACGTCCAAATTATCCTTGAACGCACAGATGGCAAGAAATTCAAAAAGGTGGAGAAGCTTTCAACCGAAGGCGGCGAATTCGCCTTTCGTGTTCCTGCTGAAAAAGGAACCTATCGCGTCACAGCCAGCGCAGATGGATTCAAAACTGTCAGCAAAGAAGTGACGATTGATGGCGACGAAATTCGACAGGTCGTGTTGCAGATAGAGAGGAAAAACTGACAGAGAGACAGCGGGAAGGAGAGAAAGAGCGACAGGAGGGCTTTTGCTCTCTTTCCCTCTTTCGCCCCCTCTCTCTTTCTCAACTATTGGTTCATCGAATTCAAAAACTCACCATTGCTCTTGGTGCGATCTAAGCGATCTAACACCAGTTCCATTTGCTCCACTGGCGACAGCGGATTCAGCACGCGACGCAGAACCCAGATACGATCCAGGTCCTTCTTCTGAATCAGCAATTCTTCCTTACGTGTACCAGATTTTTGCAAATCAATAGCTGGGAAGACGCGCTTATCAGAGAGCTTGCGATCCAAGTGGATTTCCATATTGCCAGTGCCTTTGAATTCTTCAAAGATCACATCGTCCATACGGCTGCCGGTTTCGATCAGCGCGGTGGCAATGATCGTGAGCGACCCGCCTTCTTCGATATTACGAGCCGCACCGAAAAACCGTTTCGGGCGCTGCAACGCGTTGGAGTCCACACCGCCAGAAAGAATCTTGCCGGAAGGCGGAACAACCGCGTTGTGCGCGCGCGCCAGACGTGTGATGGAGTCAAGCAGGATCACGACGTCGCGTCCGTGTTCGACCAGCCGCTTGGCCTTTTCAATTACCATATCGGCAACCTGAACGTGTCGTGAAGCGGGTTCATCGAAGGTTGAAGAGATGACTTCGCCATTGACGGAACGTTGCATGTCCGTGACTTCTTCAGGACGCTCATCAATCAACAACACAATCAAAGTGACTTCAGGATGATTTTCCGTAATGGAATTGGCAATCGTCTGTAACAGTACGGTTTTACCAGTGCGTGGCGGTGCCACGATCAATCCGCGTTGGCCTTTACCAATCGGCGTCACCAGGTCAATGACACGTCCGGAAAGATTTTCCGACGCAGTTTCCATCTTCAGTTGCTCGTTAGGATAGAGCGGCGTCAGATTATCAAAAAAGACTTTGTCGCGCGCCAGATCGGGTGGCTCAAAATTGATCGCTTCAACCTTAATAAGCGCGAAATATCGCTCGCCTTCCTTGGGTGGGCGAATTTGACCGGAAATTGTATCGCCTGTGCGTAAATCGAATTTGCGAATTTGTGACGGACTGACATAAATGTCATCCGGCCCTGGTAAGTAGTTGTATTCGGGGGCACGCAAAAAGCCGAAGCCATCAGGTAACGTTTCCAGCACGCCTTCAGAGAAGATCAATCCAGATTTTTCGGTTTGCGCTTGCAGGATTTTGAAGATCAATTCCTGTTTACGCATTCCGGTTGCACCTGGTACGTCTAACTCTTTCGCAATGGACGTTAGCTTGGAAATACTCATTTCCTTAAGTTCAGAAATGTCCAGAAGATTACTGTCCAGGACTTCTTCTTCTTCGTCTAAATACTCGACGGCACGCTCGCGCGCTTTTGCTGATTTGTCTGCCATAACTTTATTTTTTTGGTGACCCATAGGGTTAATAGGCCAGTCACGTTATTTGCCGTTGCGGGGCAAAGGTTATTTTGAAGGGGATTCTCAATGTGCGCAGTACACACTGAACTGGTTTCTGCAAATAAGCCGGAGGTCACTGCTATTTTGATGGGAGCAGGAACCACGATGGGGCATTGTTGTTCATTTTTAGATTGCGATTGCCGCTTAGGATTACATCGCTGGTCTATGATTTAAATTGTGATTATTGCACCAACGATTTTTTAGGATTGTTATTGATGCGAGAGTAAATAATATTCCTCTCGTGTGAAGTTTACCGCTAGGGAGATTTGTTAATGACTGCCGAGACCGCTTTCTTGTCGGAGAGTCAAACTTGTTCTGATCGCATCCCAGAGCTGCTTTGCGCCGGCCCGCGTAAATGCAGAATAGGGGATGAGTCGTTCCGTCGCCAGCACCTTTTGGGCACGAAGAAGAGAAGCACGTTGCTCATTGGCCGACAGCTTATCAATTTTCGTTGTGACCACCAGAAAGGAAAGTCCGAAGTGCTCTAGCCAGGATTTCATCTGAAGATCTAACGGGGAAGGCTCGTGCCGTGCATCAACGATCAAGATACATAGCACAAGAGTCGAACGTTGTGCAAGGTATTTTTCAATTAGTTTGCCCCAATGCTGCCGATCTGCCTTAGAAACCTTTGCATAACCATAACCCGGCAAATCAACAAAGAGCATTTCCCCATTGATATCGAAAAAATTCAACGCCTGCGTGCGCCCCGGCGTCGAACTGGTGCGGGCCAATCCTTTGACGCCAAGCAGGCTATTAATCAAGCTGGATTTGCCTACATTTGAGCGCCCCATAAAGGCGATCTCCGGCAACGTCTCACGTGGGATTGAAGCCACAGTCGCAGCGCTGGCAATAAATTTGGCGTTGCTAACCTTCATGCGTTCAACTATTTAACCCCGTGCTCGTTTGAGTTGACACACTTGGCGTTTGCCACAAAGCTGCATCCAGATCATTAACTGTTGGTGCAGGATCAGGCAATCGCTCCAAGGCAATTTGCAGCACAGCATCCATCGTCTCAACTGGATTGAGTTGAAAGGCCTCCAGAATATCTGCCGGAATATCGCTTAAATCCTTTTCGTTGTCTTTCGGAAGGATAATCGTCGTAATGCCTGCACGATGCGCAGCTAGCAATTTTTCTTTCAGGCCACCGATTGGCAACACTTTGCCACGCAAGGTAATTTCGCCCGTCATCGCGACGTTTTTGTGAACAGCAATGCGCGTCAGCACCGAGGCCAGCGCAGTCGCAATCGTGATGCCAGCAGATGGCCCGTCCTTTGGAATTGCACCTTCCGGCACGTGTACGTGCAAGTCATAATGTTTATGAAAGTCTGCCGGGATGCCTAATTCAGCAGCACGCGAGCGCAGGTAAGTGACAGCGGCCTGCGCTGATTCCTGCATCACATCGCCCATCTTGCCGGTCAAGGTTAACTTTCCGGCTCCAGGAATGAGCGTGGCTTCGACCTGCAAAACATCGCCGCCAACTTCCGTATAGGCCAGGCCATTGACTAAGCCGATTTCACTGTGTTCCGCGATGGTTTGCGGACGAAATTTGATGGGGCCAAGCAAGTCTTTTACTGCCGACTCATTCACCGTGTAATTGAAATCTCTTTCTTTCTGCAAAACCACCTGGCGCGCCACTTTGCGGCAGACAGAACCAATTTCGCGCTCAAGGTTCCGAACGCCGGCCTCGCGCGTGTAGGAACTGACAAGAGAGCGAATGCCTTCATCAGCAAATTCAATCTGGCTCTCACGCAACCCATTTCCTTCGAGTTGCTTTGGAATCAGATGTCGTCGTGCGATTTCCAGCTTTTCGCGTTCGGTGTATCCGGCCAGCCGAATGATTTCCAGCCGATCCTGCAAAGGCCCCGGAATCGTGTGCAACACGTTTGCCGTCGCAATGAACATCACCTGCGAAAGATCATATTCGACATCCAAATAGTGATCGTGGAAGGTGTGATTTTGCTCTGGATCAAGGACTTCGAGCAACGCAGACGCCGGATCGCCACGATGATCGTGGCCCAGCTTATCCACTTCGTCCAGTAAAATTACGGGATTGATGGTCTTGGCCTTTTTCATCATTTGGATGATCTGTCCTGGTAAAGCCCCAATGTAAGTGCGGCGATGACCGCGGATTTCGGCCTCATCGCGTACACCACCTAATGCCAGGCGCACAAAATTCCGGCCTGTCGCTTTGGCAATGGAACGTCCCAGCGAAGTTTTGCCTACGCCTGGCGGGCCAACAAAACAAAGAATTGTGCCGCGTGGTTTTTCGACCAACTGGCGGACAGCCAGATATTCAAGGATGCGCTCTTTGATTTTATCAAGACCATAATGGTCGGTTTCCAGCACTTCCTGCGCGTGTGTTAAGTCGCGAATCTCTTCACTCTTTTTCTGCCAGGGAACCCCGACCAACCAGTCAATGTAGTTGCGCGAGACGGTAGATTCAGCAGACATCGGTGGCATTTGTTCGAGCTTCTGTAATTCGGTCAATGCTTTTTCTTTCGCTTCGACTGTCATGCCCGCTTCTTCGATTTTCACACGCAGTTCGTCAAATTCAGCCTTTTCGTCTTTGCGTCCCAATTCCTTGTGAATCGCTTTGATTTTTTCGTTGAGATAATACTCGCGCTGAGACTTTTCCATCTGCCGTTTGACGCGCGTCTGAATCGTACGATCAATGTTGAGCTTTTCGATTTCGACTTCGATCAGGTCAACCATTTTCAGCAGGCGTTCATGCACAGAATAGGTTTCAAGCAGGCTTTGCTTATCCTCCATCTGCAATTTCATCACATGCGCCAGCAGATCCACCATTTGTCCGGGGTCACCCACACGCAAGGCGGAAAGCAACAATTCAGGGTTTGGCTCCTGCGCCAATTTAAGATACTGCTCAACCAATGCTCCGATGCGCGCCACCAGATTTATCGTCCGACGATTGTTTTCCGGCACGACAGGAGCGCGCCGGACAATCGCCCGTAAATAGCCATCTTCTTCAATGATCCGCACAGCCCGCGCACGCTCTCGTCCTTCTACCAAAACCTTGATGGTGACTTCTTCCGGCTTGCGCAACGAATTGGAAATGTAAGCAATTGTGCCGACGTGATAGATTTCGTCAGCGCCGGGGTCTTCCATTGTCGCGTCGTGTTGCGTGGCCAGAAAGATCAGGCGATTTGTGGACAGCGCTTCTTCCAGCGCACGGACAGATGAGGTTCGCCCAATATTAAAAGCTGCTTTCGAGAACGGGAAAACCACCACATCCCGAATTGGAACCATTGGATAGCCAGCGATGTCTTCGGGAGTGTTATCGGTGAATTCTTGAAAATCTTGCATGATAAAAAAGCCTCTGGTGCTCTTCAGTAGCAGCCGTCTTAGAAGAGTTCAGCCTTGGGGATTAAAAGCAAGGAAGGGAGCTTCCGATTCTGAGTAATAGAAAGTGGATTGCGGATCAAAGCATCGGGAGAAGGAGATCCGCAATCGCAAATTCAAAGTCCGAAATATCAATTAGCCCGCTTTTTCAAGCGTGAACATCACGGTGCGGTTTACCACCATGTCTGCCGTGACGATAAAATCGCGGACTTTCTTTTGTCCGGGGAGCGAGTACATCGCGTCCAGCATCAGTTCTTCCAGAATCATTCTTAGACCGCGGGCACCGACCTTTCGCTCACAGGCAAGGCGCGCGACCGCACGTAAGGCATCGTCCGTGAACCGGAGCCGGATATTATCCCATTCAAACTGTCGCTGATATTGTTTGATCAACGCGTTCTTCGGCTCGGTCAAAATTTCGATCATGGCATCTTCCGTCAGTTCGTGTAAGGTTCCGACAACGGGTAGACGTCCGACAAATTCCGGGATCAAGCCAAAGCGAATCAGGTCTTCCGGTTGGATTTGTTCCAGCAGGTTGCCATTGAGCGTTTGTGTTAACGGTCGCACCTTGGCACCGAAGCCCAATCCTTTTTGGCCAATGCGACGTTGGATCACACGTTCCAAGCCAACAAAAGCTCCGCCGCAAATAAACAGGATGTTGGTGGTGTCAACCGGGAAGAATTCCTGATGCGGATGCTTGCG
>JAFDVL010000082.1:9419-22820 GCA_018268995.1 Acidobacteriota bacterium
TTTTCGTCCTTGCGACAAATCTTGTCTATTTCGTCAATGTAGATAATGCCATTTTGCGCACGTTCGACATCGCCGTTGGAAGCCTGCAAGAGCTTGAGGATGATGTTCTCAACATCTTCGCCCACATAGCCCGCTTCGGTCAGCGTCGTGGCGTCTACAATCGTGAAGGGAACCTTCAGCATGCGCGCCAGCGTTTGTGCCAGCAGCGTCTTGCCGGTTCCGGTTGGCCCAATCAGCAGGATATTGGATTTCTGGATTTCGACATCACCCCGCCGCTTGGCCATTTCGATGCGCTTATAGTGCTGATAGACAGCCACAGCCAGTTTCTTTTTCGTTTCGTCCTGACCGATGACATACTCATCCAAAAATTCTTTGATTTCGTGAGGTTTTGGCAAGAGCGGGCGCGCGGCAGCGGCTTCCTGCTGTGCATCATCACTGATGATCTCAATACAAATATCAATACATTCGTTGCAGATGTAGACCGTGGGTCCAGCGATGAGCTTTTTGACTTCATTTTGGCTCTTACCGCAGAAGCTACAGCGTAGCATATCTTCGCCTCGTCGCATCACCGGATGGCCTCCGTGGAAATAAATGGTGTGAGTTGATTCGTCATGAAAATTTATCGGGCACCTGACAACTCTTCCGTGAGAGCGCCAATGATAAACAACGGTTGGCACGCACGCAAGTAAAGAAACAAGGTCTTTTCATTCCTACCGCAAAAAGACTCCTGTATATGTTGGCAAAGATAAGTTGACAAACACGAACAATATACGGCGCGGGCCTGACAATCGCAAACTTGCAAGCTACAGGTTCGACAAGCCAGGCCCTGCTCCGCTCGTCCTACACGGACTATTTCGCCACACGGGCCGAAGCAATGCGATCTGTCAAGATTTTGAACTGTGCGCTGCTCATCCCTTCACCTTGTAATTCCAACTTATATTTGTCGCCACGAAACGGCGCAACTTCAATAATGTAAGTGCTGATCTGCTTGATTTCTTTGATGTCTCGATAACTCCATCGTTGTGAGCGCTTGATGTCATTGAGGCTTTCAAAGGCAATTTCCGTTTCACTAATTATCAGCTTGCCATCGGTCGAACCAATAGGAAACCGCTTTTGAGTCGCCTGATAAACCTTTGTTCCCGACATATCAGAAGAAGCGGGGGCTGGAGCGGTGACAGCAGCTGTTTTTGCTTCGCCGTTCGTTGTCGCAGTAGTCATGCCTGCCGCTGAATTTTTATACCAGGCGGCCAATGCTGCACTGTTTCCATCAGTCAAACGAAAGGCCAGGCGAGTTCTTTCACCAGAGCGATCTTTGATCGGTTTGCTGGTATCAATCGTGATGACACCATCCTGTTCGTTCCAACCTTTGATTGAGGCTTTTTCAATGGTAAATGAGGCATCTGTGTTTTCCTCATCCACAAATATCATCAAGTCATTAGCTGCAATCAGCTTTCCCTTGACCACGCCAAATGGAATCGAAAGCTCAGCTCGCTGAACTTTTACGGGGGTTTGAGCGTGGGCACCCACGCCAATTGTTAGGGCTAAAGTAAACAACACGAGTCGCAGAACCTTAATTTCCTTCATCCTGAAAATCTCCTTCTTCAATTTTAAGTTAGTTGTTATCCAGACATCTCAGACGGGTGTTACGCCGTACATAGTTCCTTTTTAAGACAAAATTTGCAAGTGATGGGAGGGTGTTTCGGTGGATGAAATCCAACTTCAAGCGTACTATCACCACACACCTTCATTGTCAGCTGGTGCCATTCCTTTTATCGTTTCCTGACTTCAATCCCATGACCACGCTGATACAATCCTGGCAGGCTAATCGGAAGTTTTCCCGTAATTTCATTAACGCCGAGAATCGCTTTAGCGGCAGCATACTGGCTGAACGGATAAGGACTATATGCGGCAAGGTACGCTTTAGCATTCGGCATCGCCGTCAACAAATAGGGGTTGCCAAACGAAATCACGATCAAGGGCAAATCACGTTTGGTCAGCTCATCGGCCAATCGCATTCCTATCGGTGGCAAACTGACCGTACCTTTGCCGCTGCGGGCACGCACAAGACTTGAGAAAATAACAGCATCGAATTTACTTTGCTCCAGACGCGCAAAGAGCTTTTGCAGATCAGCTTCTGTCGCACGGTGATCAACGGTCACGCTTTCGACGTTCATTTTGCGGTTGCGCAATTCGGTCACGAATGTATTCGAGTTAAAGACGCCATCGTCATCAGCAAAGGTAATATTCAGCAACCGAGCACCGGATTTCAGCGGCAAGAGTTTCTTTTCATCACGCACCAACGTGATTGAGCGATCAGCAATTTCCTGCGCCAGAATCTGACAGCCGGGACTGGAAACAATCTGGTCAACTTTATCTAAATCTACTATGTGTTCTTCAATCAATCCCAAGGCCGCCTTAGCGCGCAAAATCCGCTCGACTGAAGCATTGATGCGATCTTCGGTGATTTCTTTTTTCGCCACAGCTTCTTTGATGCCAGTGATCGCCGCATCAATATCAGGACATTTTTCGATCACATCCACGCCAGCCTTGATCGCTTCCAACGCCGCTGTAGCCGCATCGTAACGCGCCGAAATCCCGGCCATATTCATCGCATCCGTGACGACCAGTCCGCCAAATTTCAGTTCGTTACGCAGAATCCCGGTCAGAATTTTGTTCGAGAGCGTCGCAGGCTTCGTCACCTTTGGCGAAGTCACTTCGGTTTGCGAAGTAAATTCTGCCGTGGATTGCTCGTTTGCACTGAGTTTGCGCACGGGCGCTACGGCATCAGGTTCAATTTGTGGCAACGAAATATGTGCCGACATCACAGCGCTCACCGCAAAGGATTCATTTTTCTTGTTGTCTGTGCCCGCCAGCACGCGAAACGGTAGCAGTTCCAGCTTACTCAAACTATCTTTGCTGACATCAACCACGGGCAAGCCAATGTGCGAATCTGTCGCCGTGTTGCCGTGACCGGGAAAATGTTTCGCGCACGCCAGCACGTTTTCGCCTTGTGCGCCTTGGACAAAGGCCAGTGCAAAGTTGGCGACGGTTTGGGGGTCTTCGCTATACGAACGGACATTGATAACCGGGTTTTCGGGATTGTTATTGACGTCGGCGACCGGAGCAAACAACCAATTGATGCCAATGGCGCGGGCTTCGCGGGCGGTGCAAATCCCCTGATTGAGCGCATAACGTGTGTCGCCCGTGGCTGCAACGGCCATATTCGGCGGCCACCATTGCGTATCGTTCAGCCGCATTCCCAAGCCCATTTCCAAATCTGATGCAACCAGCAAAGGTATGTCAGCCATTCCCTGTAAGCGATTCGTTAACACAGCGGTTGTCCAGACATCGCTGCGAAACCAGAGCACGCCGCCGACTTTGTTGTCTTCAATGTGATGCTTGAGTTGCTGATAGGCGTCGGTCTGACGATTCATAAAAATCGCGTTGCCATCGGCCATAAACATCTGCCCGATTTTCGCTTCAAGCGTGAGTTGCTTCATTTTGTCGCGTACCCACTTCTCTTCTTCCTTCGTAAGTTCGCGATTGAGCGGTTGATAAGAGGAAGGTTGAGCAAAAGCAACGCAGCAGAAAGAGAGAAGCAACGAAAGAGCGATTGAGAGATGGCGCGATAGTGTTAGAGACTCTCCTCCTCGTCGTTCTTTCTCTTCGCCCCTCGTTCTCTCCGTCGCGCTATCTGCGCTGCGGTAAACTGAACTTTTGCTACATTGTCTTCTCATTCTGCTAAAACCTCCGCTTGCTTAACGGCTTCCTTCTCACCTAATAAAATGCTCATTCCAAGTCCAACCAAAAACGTTATGACTGATCCGATCACGACATACCACTGCCACGAAATGGGCGTCCAGAACTTGACGTACAAAATCGTTGCAGCCCCGGCAATGATGCCGATAATCGCAGCTTTTGACTGCACGCGCCTTGTAAAGGTTCCTAAAAAGAAGATGCCTAAAATGACACCATTCGTGAACGATTGAATGTCCAACACCTGATCCACCATGCTACGTGACAAATAAAATGCCGCGAACATCCCCGTTGCGACCTGCACAACGCCCCAGATGAAGGTGAACAATTTGGACGCCTTGATGTAATGCTCATTCGATTTTTTGTTGCCCGTCATCGGCACATAAAAATCGGCCATCGTTGTTGCCGCTTGCGAATTCAGGGACGAAGTAAATGCGGCGGCAGCGATGGCGGCAATCACTAGCCCAACCACGCCTGTCGGCAGATGGGAAACGATGAAATGCGGGAAGACACGATCTGCGCGCAATTTGCCTTCGACCAAAAACGCCCCCATTTCGTTGGTCGCGTAGCCGTTGTAAAAAACGTACAGCATCACGCCGATGAAGAGGAACAAGGCAAACTGCACAAGAACAACTACGCCGCTCACCAGCAATGCCTTGCGCGCTTCTTTCGGGGAATCGCCGCACAAGTATCGTTGCACCATCAACTGATCAGTGCCGTGTGTTGCGGTCGTCAAAAATGCGCCGCCGATAACGCCTGACCAGAACGTATAACTTTTCGTAATGTCCCAAGTGAAATCAAAGAGATTGAATTTGCCAGCGGCGCTGCCCGTGCTGATGATTTCACTCCAGCCACCGGGGATTTTGCCGAGCAGGATAAAGGCAGCGACAATCGCGCCAATCAGATAAATTCCCAGTTGCGTAACATCCGTCCAAATCACGGCATCAATTCCACCCAGATAAGAAAAGATGATCGTTGCAATCCCCATGACCAGCACTGAAATCAAAATGATCGTCAGGGTTGGATTCAGCGCAGGAAACAGATTGCTCGCCGCCGCTTCACTACCCGGCAACGCCAGGATTACCGCCGCCAGCACCAACCCGGTCAGATACAGTCGAAAGCCATCGGCAATGCTGCGCGTAATCAAAAACAACGTCGAAGCCAATCGCCGCACGCCGTTTCCGAAACGCTGCCCTAGCAATTGATACACAGTCAGCAATTCGCCGCGAAAATAGAGCGGCACAAAAATCAGCGTGACCGCCAGGCGTCCGATCAGATAGCCCATCACTAATTGTAAAAACGTAAAATTGCCGGTGAAGGCAAACCCCGGCACGCTGACAAAGGTGAGGCTGCTGGTTTCGGTTGAAACTACCGAAGCCATAATTGCCCACCAGGGCACGCGTTGTTCGCTGACAAAGTAATCTTTCATTTCACGACGCTGCCGTCGCGAAAACCAGGAGCCAAATAAAACTGTTCCGATGAGATAGGCGAAAAGAATGATGAGATCGAGGGCTTTCATAGGCTCTTTTTACTCGCAAGCTGGGAAAAGTGGAAGAGGAAGGAGAAGAAATCTAGCACCAAAAGCAAATGAGCCTGCCAGGTATTTTCCCTGACAGGCTCATTTGCTTATCTATCACTATTGCATCAAGAGATGCAATTTCGACGTTCTGTGAACGCCTGGATTAAAATATGAAATTGTTCGTCAGTTTCTATGCAGCACCTCCTTATTTTGGGCCGGTCACATTCTGGAACTTTCAGCGGCCTTCCACGGTCGCCGCTTACCGCAAATTTGATGATGCAATCAATCTAACAAGCGCTACCTTACGCCTCTTGCCGGAACAGGTCAAGTGGGAATTTACGCTTCGGCGAAAGCGCCCTTCACGCCTGATTTTGGCCAAATTTTCTCAATCCGATTTCGGTGCGCCGATATGATCAAAGCGCGCTCATTCACTGATCTGAGGACTGGTAACCATCTCGATAAAACATAATAACTTTCCCCAATGGTTTCGGCACGTCCACTTTGATGCGTAGTTTGTGCCATTTGGAAACCTCACTTTCATTATTAGGATAAAATCCAATGACATACTGATTGCGCAACATCAGCGCAATGCGGGTGTAAATATCCCCGACTTCGCCGTATTGCATCGGGAAAAACGTCAGACCACCAGATGTTTCAGTGATGTGGGGCAACGAGCCACCCGTGCCCAATCCAATGGCATAAATCTGGGCATCGGTTTCCCGCAAGGCTTTGCGCAATTCTCCAAACGAATAGCGGCTGTTGTTTTCCTCACCGTCTGAAATAATTAACAAGGCTTTCTTTTTATGCCGACCATCTTTGACTTTTTCCAAGGCCATATACACCGCATCAAAAAGCGCTGTGCTGCCTTTCGGTTTAATGAAAACCGCGCGATTGATGATGTCATTTGGAACCGAGGTAAAATTCTGAATCAATTTGGATTTGTCGCTGAAGGAAACGACAAAATATTCATCGTCCGTATGAGAGTAATCAAACAGCCCTTTGAGTGCGTGGAGTGATTGCTGACTGAGCGGATTCATTGACCCCGAAACGTCATAGACAATCCCCAAAGTGATGGGTGAATCCTCAGTGGAAAACAGCGCGATTTCCTGCTTGACGTTATCATCGTAAACCTCAAAGTTATCCTTTGTTAGCCCCGTCACAAAGCGGCGATTTCTATCGCTGACCGTCACAGTAACGCTGACCATCCTGGTTTTGATAATGAAGCGGTCGCTCTTCTTTTGTGTCTGCGAATCTTTTTCAGAGGGTTTCTCTTTTGCCTGCGCGTCTTTTGACGATGACTGTGAGGTAGCAATGCGATTTGGGGGTTGTTTAGCATTAACGCCGAAATAAAAGACCATCAAGGCGACAGTACCAGCGATAAACCACTTCCGCAGCATAGATTGCCTTCCCCTTGAGACTCACCCTTTGGCTTTTATTTAGCGAAAAGGTGATTGTCTATTTAATTTCTCCGACTTCCGGCCTTTTCTTTTCACGCACCCATTTCAACAGTTCCTCAAACGCCATCCCTGTTTGCGCAGGTGTGAACGTACAATGCCCTTTCCCCACAACGAATTTGGCAACAAATAAATCCTGCGTGCCTGCGACGTTGGCAATTGAATTATATTCGCTGACATAGCGCCCTGGAATCAGCGGGTCATAGGTCGTGTGAATCGTCAGTACCGGATCGGCAATACGTCCCGTCGGCGCATAATGTTGGCGTAAATATTCGCGGGCTTTCGCGTCGGCGGCATATCGCTTGACCCCGCGATTAACGGCCACATCATCATCGAAGCCATCGTACAGCGTGTTGCGATTGTCGAAAGGATTGCCACTGCTTCGGACTTGTAATTCGCGGTTGATTTCGTACCAAAAGGCCAGCGTGCCGGGCAAATCATTCACCGCAATGCTGTATCGTTTGGCAAACATCGCAGCCTTGTCTGGCGCGGCTTCAAGCGCGGCTTTGACCTTTGCCTGATCCAGCTTTGCACCTTTCGGCAAATTCGCCAGCGAGCCAACAATGTTCGGAAACTGGAAATCAAACGTCACCAGCATATCGAACACCCGATCCTGCAACCCGTTCAAGCTCACGTTCAGCGGCCCACACATTGGCAATGCGCCGTCATACACTTCAGGATATTTTTCAATCGTCGCCAGCGTAATTACGCCGCCCATCGAATGCCCCAGCACAATCGTTTCTTTCGGTGCGCCGTATTTCGCCACAAAGTATTTGCGCAAGGCTTCAGTGTCTTCAACGGCTTCTTTTACTGCCCAGCCTTGCACGCTGTAGGCCGATTGCGCGAGGGCAAAGCCACGCGACAGGAATACATCGCGGATCGGTTTGCCGCCATCCAGATTTGGGTTTGATCCGGCCAAGGCATAGCCGTGACAATACATCACCAGGCTGTTGTTCCAGTTCGCCGGAATTTCAATGCGGAAGTTCGCGCCATTGATCGTTCCAGATTCGACTTTGTTGTCCTGTGCCTGAAGTGACAGACACAGTGCGATGAGAAAAAGTGCGATGAGAGAACATCTGTTTTGCATGTTTGGGCTCCTTTGTGGGCTACTTCAACACCTCAAAAATATTCACGCTACGCAGGACTTCAAAGAGATACCATTTGCCCTGCTTTTCCAGCACGGTAACAGCGAATGTGCCTTGTTTGTCGCCATATGAATACGTGATCGTGCAAGCCACTGGTTTGTTCGCACTGCTGGGTTCATCGCGCTGCAACTGAAAATTGACGTATTGCAATTTGCCCAGCTCAATTGAGCTTTTTTGCGCAGATGCCTGAAAGTTCGCAAAATCCTTCGCCAGTTTTTTCTGCAATGGGGCAAGAAAGGTTTGCTTGATCGCATCATCTGAAAGCTTTTTCGTGCGCTCCGGTTCCAGCATTCTGACCAGCACTGGCGTTGGATGCCAGGCCTTCAGCAAAGCTGGATTATTGGCCTGAACAGCTGAAACGAAGGCTTTAGCCAAAGATTCCTGCGCCCGCGTCTGACCGATCAGCGACCAAAATAAAAGCACTCCGATAACATATATTTTTCGCATTGTCTTTGAATCCGACAGGGCTAGATTAAGGTTATTTTCGGTTGCGGTAGTAAAAATACAGAGGCAAACCAATTGCGATCAGCACCAGGCCGAAGATGGATTCCACCGGCTTCGTGAACAGCGTATTGAAAATCAGCCACACTGCGACAAGCACAAATATAATTGGAATCAGCGGATAGCCGAATGTCTTGTATGGACGTGGCGCATCCGGCATTTTGCGGCGCAGGACAAAGACTGCCGAAGTGACCAGCCCATAGAAAATCCACGAGGCGAACAACAGACAATCCGTCAACTGATCGTAGGTTCCTGACAGCGCCAGCACGCACGACCAAATTGCCTGCACAATCAGCGCAATAATTGGCACGCGTGACGTGGCGCTCAAACGTGCCATTGCTGGAAAAAACAATCCATCTTTCGCCATCGCAAACGGCACGCGCGCATTCGACAAAATTGAGCCATTCAATGCGCCCACCGCCGAAATCACAAACGCAATCGCAATCAATTTGCCGCCGTATTCGCCCAGAAATGTTTGCGCCGCTTTGCCCGCCGCAGGCAGCGCATCGCGGTATTTGGTTGAATTCGACGTGACAACTTCATCAAATGGCAGCGCGTAAAAATAAGCCAGGTTCGCCAACAAATAAATCACCATCACCAACGCCATTCCGCCAATCAACGCGCGCGGAATGTTGCGCCCCGGATTCTGCACTTCGCCCGCCGCCATCGGCATATTGTTCCAGCCGTCGTAGCCCCACAACGCTGCCAGCATTGCCGTACCAAACAATGCGAAGCCACTCCATTCCGGCGTGTTCGCAGGCGTTGCCAGATGTGACCACGTTGCCGTTTGTGACGCGAAAAACACGCCTCCGACGACAAACGCGATGCCTGCAATTTTCAGAACGGTGAGGAACGATTGCACCTTGCCGCCAAACGCGACCGTCAGGCAATTGATCGCGGTCAGAAACAAAATGATCGCAATCGTCACCACCTGTTTCGCGCCGAATTGCCAATTAATCGTTTGTCCCAGCAAAGTAAAAGTTTTCTGTGCCCAAACGGCATTGAGCGGCAGAAAAGCCGCCAGAAAAATTGCCGATCCTGCTCCCAAACTCGCAATTGAAGCGCTGCCCGCGATGATGAACCGCTGCCAGCCGAACAGAAACGCTGCCGCCTCGCCGTACGAATGCCGCAGAAAGACGTACTCGCCCCCCGCGTGCGGCAACATCGCGCCCAGTTCGGCATATGTCAACGCGCCTGCAAGCGAAAGCAACCCCGCCGCCAGCCACGCCAACAACACCATCGTCGGCGTGCGCACGTCCTGCGCCATCGGAGCCGTTTTCAAAAACACTCCTGTACCGATGACGGTGCCAATTACAAGTGCAGTTGTGCCGGTCAAGGTGAGACCGCGAATCAGTTGAGATTTTTCTTCTGCCATCAAATTGTGCCTTTCAGGTAAGCCTGACGCTTCGGTTCGGGGAATTTTTCAATCGCATAGCGCAACATTGTGCGCGGCATGGTGTTGTAATGTTGTTGCAGGAACGCTTCCTCTACGGCGAAATCGCGGTTGCCGATTTCGCGCAGCATCCAGCCGACGGCCTTTTGAATCAAGTCGTGCTTGTCGTACAGCAATAACTTCGCAATCTGCAACGTGTCATCAAAGTCTTTCTGCCGGATGAAATGTTGTGTGGCGATGATTGCAATGCGCCGTTCCCACAGACTGTTTGACTTCGCCAGTTCGTAGAGCGGCGTCCGGCTTTGGTCGAATAAATACGCGCCGACGATGTGCGGCGCAGAAATATCCACCAAATCCCAATTGTTGATGTAATCAGTGTGCTGCAAGTACGCCTCGTAGATTTTCTGCTTCGCTATCGCATCGCCTTTCGTAAAAGCGTGAACCAGAATCAGCAAGGCCAACGACCGATCTTCGTGAATCGGCGATTGCAAAAGCTGAAGGCAATCTGCAATCGGCGTGGCTTTCAATTCCTTTGCTAAGCGCCGCAAATCAGGCGCGCGGACGCCGATGAATTGATCGCCTTCGCCATATTCGCCCGGCCCGGTTTTGAAAAACCAAAGTGCTGTCCTGGCATTCTCTTCACTGGCAAATGCACGTAGTTTGGATTGAATTTCAAAGACAGACATTGTGATGGTATTTGCGGAATGAATCACTGAGAGCACGAGATTTTTAGACAGGATGAACAAGATTTTCTACAAGATTTACGAGACAATCTTGTTCATTCTGCCAACAATCTTGTTAATCATGTCTGGCCTTTCTCCGTGCGCTCCGTGTGCTTCGTGGTTCAGTTCCGATAAGGGTTAATAAACATCCAGATCGCGGCCCGACACGACTTTGCCGCTGTAATCTTGCCGGATTTCGTTGAGCAACGCATCTTCAGACGTGCCCCAGAATAGCTGATGATACAGAATCAGCAAGCCCGGTTTCGCCTTTGTCGCAATTTCTGCAAGTTCGCGTGAGGACGTGTGAAATTGGGAATGATATTTTTGCCATTCGGGCGGACGCTTCAGAAAGCCCGTTTGCGAATAGACCTCGTGAATCAGCACGTCGCAGCCATCGCAAGCATCAATCACACTCTGACTCGGCGCACAGTCGCCTGAAATCACAATCGTTTTGTCAGGCGTCTCAAAGCGGAAACCGTATGCTTCTTTCCACGAACCGTGCTTGACGGAAAAGGCTTTGACTGTGACGTTCGCATCCTTGTAAATCACCCCAGGCTTGATTTCGTGTGTATTGACCTTGTGGCCGGTTTTATTCGATGGCTCGCCACCAAACAGCCGCATATCGAGGTCTTGCTGATAGGCTTTGACAATGTGGTCTGTCATCGCCTTCAGCCCCTTCGGCCCGTAGACATCCAGCGGGTCTTTGCGCTCCAATACCCACGGCGTAAAAATCAAATCCGCATAGCCCGTCGTGTGATCCGAATGCAGATGCGTGACAAATGCCTTGCTGAGTTTCGGCATCGCAAGCCCGACAACGCCTTTGCGCTGAGCTGCTGCCGCGCGGCGAACCACGCCGGGACCGAAATCTACGATGTACGGCGTATCATTCACGACGATGGCGACCGACGGGCCGAATCGTTCAGGATCAGCGTTCGGTGTGCCTGTACCGAGCAAAACGATTTGGGTTGTGGATTGTGGCAGTTTTGTTGTTTGTACCGATTTTTCACTTAAGCCAAAGAGAAGCAGAAAAAAGGCCAGGAAGGACTTGGTCATAAGGCAGCTTTATTGATCGTCAATGTCGCGGCTGAGATAAAGCCTGCCCGCGTAATCATTCAATCCAACCAGCACGCGATTCAGGAAACCAACGCGCCCTAATACGTTGCGATTGAAGGCATAGTCTTTCGCAAAATAGACCATTCCCTCAAAGTCAATATCGTCTACTGAAAAAGTAATGAAATGACCATACGTGAGAAAGTTACCAGTCACCGCGCTAATAACCTGTGGCTCCCCTGCCTCAATATCAAGCCCTAAATCCTCGCCGATCAGCCGCTCAAAAACACAAAACGTTGAGCCGGTATCAAACTTTGCTACAACATCAATGACGCGCTCCTCATAATACAGTCGCACAGTAATATTAATTCCGCTTTTTCCGGGATCATAGAATTGGACAAGACTGAGGTTGAGTTGATAGGACATTCTTACCAACCTCCAAACGGCGGCTCATCCAGGGATTCGAGGCGGACGATAAAAGGGATTTTTATCCCTGCCTGTCGAGCGTCAGCCAGCACTTGGCGGCCATCCGCTCCGTGTGCCACTAGCTGATCGCCTTCGACCACCACATATTGCCCTGCATATTCATCACGATGCTCTCGAATCCATTGATATTCGCGTCGGCGTAAAAGGTCGTGCGTAATAGATGACTCGACTACTGTTTCGTGACTCTCGACGTCAGCATCTTTTCTTTCCTGTTCTTCTAAAAAAGCCTTGATCGTTTGCCGTTCACTCGGATTGAGGGTTTCAAGTCGCTTGATAACTTCGTTAAGCATTTTAGCTGACATATTGGATTCCTCCTTATCTCCTGAATTTTACTCCTTAATCAAACTTCATTCAGCAACAAATCTTCGTAGTTGTCGCGTTTGCGAATGACTTCGACTTTGCCGCCATCATCCACTAACACCGCAGCAGGAAAAGGTCGCCCGTTGTAGGCGGTCATCTGCGACATCGTGTACGCGCCTGTGTTCAGCATCGCAATCACTTCGCCGACCTGCGCATTGACCGGAAGTAAGCGGCAATCCGGCAAATGCCCGTCGCCGTGCAAATCAAAATAGACATCGCCGCCATCACACAGCGGCCCGGCCATGCGGTAACGGGCATCAGCGGATTCGCCTGCGCGTGAAGCGTTCACGGCGTGGTAGTACCAGTGATACATCACCATCGAAAGCATCAGATTGTATCCAGCATCGGTCAGCACCCAGTTTTCACCCGTTTCCGGGCGGGATTTAATGTTGCGCACAGTGGTCAGAATCGTCACGGCATCGCCAATCACGGCGCGTCCGGGTTCCATCACGATTTCCAGATTATTGAGCAAATGCTCTGCCCCAGCAGTACGAGCGGCTTTGCGGACGGCCTGGATAGCGGCACCAATGGCTTCATCAGAGGTGAGAATCGCGCCCAGCATATTGCGTTCGTCAGCACTGATTTCTTCGGCGTGCGAACGATCACGGAGGTAATTCACCGGGATGCCGCCACCGATGTTGATGTGCTGCAACTGATGTCCGGTTTCTTTATGCAGCCACAACAAATGTTCCCACATCGTCGCAAACGCCTCGGCATATGGTTCAGGATCAGGCGTCTGCGAACCGACGTGAATGTGAATGCCAACGAGGTTAATGTGCTCAGGATTGCGCAATGCTCGCAGCATCACTTCGCGGGCGTGCGAGGGAGAGATGCCGAATTTTGAGGTGTACAGCGCAGTTTGCAATCCGGCGTGAGAACGCGTGCCGACGCCTGCGACTAAACGCACGGTGACGTTGGCTCGCTTGTTCAATCGGGCGGCGACTTGTTCGACCAGTTCCAATTCAAAGGGCGAATCCAGATTGATCGCGTAAATTCCGGCTTCGATGGCTTCGGC
>JAFDVL010000083.1 GCA_018268995.1 Acidobacteriota bacterium
ACTGAATTGAAAACCGATCTAAAAACTGTAGCGCAGCGAAAATTGTAACGAACGATTGGTGCCTGTGCCAATGTCTACGGAAAGCGGAAAGCGACTTTGCCCGAAGAACGGATTGGCCGCCAGCGCCGCTACGCCTGCCGCGTTGTAGGTCACAGTGCCCAGAAAACCGTCCGGCTGTCCGTACTGCGGACGATTGAAGAGATTGAAGCCATCCACGCGGAATTCAATCTTCTGATTCTCCGTCACCGCAAAAATCTTGGACAAGGACGTATCGTACTGCACCAATCCAGGGCCGCGCGCCACGTTGCGCGGAGCGTTGCCATACACCAGACGTGCTGGCAACCCGAATGCCGCCGGATTGATGAAGCCACGATCACCAGCACGGTTGCCCGCAATGTAAACACCCGACAACAAGTCAGGGCGCTGAATACTGATGCTGTTCTGATCGGGCAACAAGCCCGCCGCGCCGCTGCCGCAAGCCTTCAAACGATAGGAAAAAGAAACTGTGATCTTTGATCGCCGGACCGCCGATGCGAAAGCCAAACTGATTCAGTTGGAACGGGTCTTTGATGGCGTCGGTGTCGTTCCAGAGCCGAGCGTCAAGCGCGCTGTTGCGGATGAAATGAAAGACGCTGCCGTGCATCTCGTTCGTGCCCGTGCGCGTGACCAAATTAATTTGCGCACCCGCGCCGTTGCCCTGATCGGCAGAATAGGTGGCGGTGTTGATGCGAAATTCCGCAATGGCTTCAGTGCTGACAACCAACCGCAGGTTCTCTTCCTGACGCGGGTCTTTGACACCAGTCTGGTCAATGCCATCCAGGGTGAAGTTGTTTTCGTCACGCCCGCGCCCGTTGAAGCGCACATTGTTCTGATTCCCTGATCCGACGTTGACCGCGCCAGGAGCCAGCGCGAGCAGCGAAGCCCAATGCCGCCCATTGAGTGGCAGATTTTGCACCTGATCATTTTTAATCACTGCGCCAACCGTCGGCGAGCCATTGTCAATCGGCACGGAATCTACGTCCACGATATTGATGATACTATCCACCGCGCCAACTTGCAGCGCGATGTCAATAACGCGCGCATCGCCCGGCCCCAGCACAATGTTGTCAACGTTCCCTGTCGCAAAGCCTTGTTGTGTGACTTTCAAATTGTATGCGCCCACCGGAATCGCCGGGAGCGTGAAGAACCCATTGCTATTCGTCACCCCATCACGCACGAAACCCGTGCGGGCCGATACGAGGGTAACTTTTGCGCCGGAAACCACCGCGCCAGTCGCGTCTTTGACCGTGCCGCTGACCGTCGCACGATCTACCTGTGCTTGCGCCGGGACAAACAGCGCGCTCAGGCAAACGAAGGTTATGAACCAAGGGGCAAGCCACCCCCTGCTATGAAAGAGCCAAGTTTTCATGATTTTCTCCTGCAAATGAATCTTACGTTTTTAGGGAAATGCCGAATGTACCGAATGTAGGTTAACAGCCCATCAACAGCGGTTTAAGAAGCTGTTAAGTTTGTGCGTAGGGTTCGCGGCAATGATTACGCAATCCGGTACTGTATCACCATCTTCAGTGCCATTCTCCGGCTCGTCGCTCGTCACACTCTAAACACACTCCGGCCCGCAATTACCGGCGACGTTTGTAGCTGACGGTGACATCCGCCAGTGATTTGGCAGTATGTGATGTGGCGGCCACTGGGGCTATTTATTCGCAGGTAAAATCCTGCCAACACAACCTGCGCACCAGTGGGCATAGTTGGCAGCCATTTACCATTCGCCCCTTTCTATTTTGCAGATCAAGGTTTCGTCAAAAGGTTCGACTGCACTTCCTGTGGTCGTTAGCGGATGTGGCGACATAGAAAGATTCAGCAGAAACACTTCCCTTTCTGTTAACGCGCAACTTTCGGCGCAAACCAAACATTGACGAATCGCACAATAAGCTAGACGCTGCGTTTCGCCGTGACAACTGGAGCAGATATGTACCGTTTTCATTTTTACGTCCCAATGCAAGTGGATAGGAAAGTAAGCCTACACGGTAAGGCGGTAGCCTTAGAAACACCTTAACACGATGAAAAATTTGCGTTAATCCTGTGCTGCCAAATTCGATCCCCAAGACCAGTTATGCTCTTGCCGAAAAGCTTATTTTGCAAAAATTTTGCATCCGTTTAAGGTGAAACAAAACTGACGCGAATAAAATCATTCATCCAGTTTTTCTCGAAGGGGAGAAAATGCCATGACCGCGTCACAAATCATTAATCAGGTCTTCGCGTTATACGAAACGCGCGGACATCGGCAGTACGGCGAAGAGGTAACCGAACTGCAACACGCCTTGCAGTGCGCAATGTTTGCCGAGCGCGCGGGCGAACCTGCGCATATCGTCGCAGCGTGTTTGCTGCACGATTATGGGCATCTGTTGCACGACCTCGGTGAAGACATCGCCGAACTTGGAGTAGATGCGCGGCACGAAGAGTTGGGCGCGGATGCTTTAGCCAACCTCTTTATCACCGAAGTCGTCGAACCAGTTCGGTTGCATGTCGCGGCCAAACGATATTGGGGCTGGCGACAGCCGAACTATTTCGACAGCTTATCGGAAGCCTCGCAACGCAGTTTGCTATTACAAGGTGGAGTGATGACCGCCAAGGAAGCTGAACAATTCGTTTCCCATCCATACGCCTTCGCAGCAATATGGCTGCGGCGATATGACGATGCGGCAAAGGTGACGGATTTGACGACACCCAGCTTGGAAACCTATCGCAGCAGATTAGAAGCATTCGTTTGCGGCTAATCATTCACGCATACCTGAACAAGCACTTTCTGGTTACGCAGCATCATTGCGTTAGGAGTCGTGTGCCTTGCTAAAACAAGAGGTACTATCGGTTCGTTTCCCGTCACTGGATCACCCCGCGTGGCTTTCGGCGTGGACGGTTGTCGCCGCGTTCGGTGCATACTTTTGCATTTATGGGTTGCGCAAACCGTTCACTGCCGCAACGTATGAAGAACAAGCGTTGTGGGGCGTGGGCTACAAAGCGGTGCTTGTGACAGCCCAGGTTGTAGGCTACACGCTCTCTAAATTTCTCGGCATTCGCGTAATCGCAGAAATGAGCGCTGAACAACGGGTGCGTACATTGTGGTGGCTTGTTGGCTTTGCGCAAGCCGCTTTGTTGCTCTTCGCGCTTGTACCCACACCGTGGAATTCCTTTTGCTTGTTCCTGAATGGCTTGCCGCTCGGAATGATATTTGGGTTGGTGCTCGGATGGTTAGAGGGACGGCGCGTAACAGAAATGTTGATGGCGGGCTTGTGCGCAAGTTTTATTCTGGCCGATGGCGTGACGAAGTCCGTCGGCGCATATCTCTTGGCGTTGGGTGTCGCGCCGTTCTGGATGCCGTTTGCCACATGGCTGTTATTTTTGCTGCCGTTGACGGCGTTTGTGCAAATGCTGAAACGCATTCCGCCGCCTACATTGTCCGACATCGCGCATCGCAAGAAACGCGCGCCAATGACCAAAGCAGAGCGTCGCGCGTTGTTTACCAAATACGCGATGGGGCTGTCGTTGTTAATAGGGGTGTATTTGTTGCTAACGATTTTGCGTAGTGTACGTGCAGATTTCGCGCCGGAGATATGGGGAGCTCTGGGATTGGCTGGACAACCTACGGTGTTCACTCACTCTGAATTATTTGTGATGTTCGGTGTGGTGGCGGTCAATGGATTAGCGGTCTTGATTCGCAACAATCGGCGCGCATTTTTTGCGGCGCTGGGTGTTTCGCTGTCCGGCTTTGCGCTGGGAGGCATAGCATTGTTGGGGTTACATTTTAGCTGGTTGGATGGCTTCGCGTTTATGGTGCGGATGGGACTAGGACTTTACTTGCCATATGTCGCACTACATACGACGGTCTTCGAGCGATTACTGGCGATGATGGGTGACAAAGGCAATCTTGGCTTTTTGATGTACCTTGCGGATTCGTTCGGTTATCTCGGCTATGTGGCAGTAATGCTGGGACGCGGTTTTGTGCCGACGACTCAGAGCTTTTTGATGTTCTTTGTTTGGGTGGCGGGAACAGGGACAGCACTGGCTGTTTTATTGTTGCTGGGAAGCGGGATTTATTTTACGAGATGTACTAAAAAGGAAAGCGATGACACAACAATTTGACGACGCCATTGTGGGCGCTGGAATTATGGGACTTGCACACGCTTATGCGTTGGCAAAACGCGGACGTCGCGTGATTGTTTTTGAGCGCAATGCTCAAGCAATGGGCGCGTCGGTGCGCAATTTTGGAATGCTCTGGCCAGTTGGGCAACCCGCCGGAGTTCCTTTTCAAACGGCGTTGCAAAGCCGCGCGATCTGGTTGCGGCTCTTGGACGAAAGCGGCCTGTGGCACGAACGGACAGGCTCATTGCATCTGGCCTATCACGAGCTTGAAGCCGCTGTGCTGCGCGAATTTATTGCCGAAGCGCCGCATACAGGTTACGAATGTGTTTGGTTGGATGCCGCGCAAATCACCGAGCAATCGCCTGTCATCAATCCGAAAAAATTGCTGGGCGGCCTGTGGAGTTCGACCGAAATTTGCATTGATCCGCGCGAGGTGGTTGCGGGGCTGCCGACCTGGTTGCACAAAGCATACGGCGTGCAATTTCAATTTAACTCCGCAGTGATCAATTACTATCACCCCATCGTTTGGGCAGGCGGCCAGCAATGGCGCACGGATCACCTGTACGTTTGTTCCGGCGAAGATTTTCAGACGCTGTACCCGGAAGCCTTTGCCGCCAGCGGATTGTATCGCGTCAAGCTGCAAATGATGCGCTCGCAACCATTCGGCGATACGTTGCGCATCGGGCCAATGCTGGCGGCGGGGCTGACGCTGTGTCATTACAAAAACTTTCAGGATTGCCCGTCGCTGCCTGCGTTGCGCGAACGTTTTGAAAACGAGATGCCCGATTACGTGCGCTACGGCATTCACATTATGGCGTCGCAACACGCACGCGGTGAAATCACGATTGGCGATTCGCACGAATACAACGCAAGCATCTCGCCGTTCGACAAAGAAGAAATCAACGATTTGATTCTCGCGTATCTGAGCACCTTTCTGATGATTCCGAATTTGCAAATCCTGCAACGCTGGAACGGTGTGTACGCGGCGCACACGGACGAACTCTGCTGGACGAATCGCCCGGCTCCCGGCGCAACCATCATCGCCAGCCCCAGCGGGCGCGGAATGACGATGTCATTCGGCATCGCAGAAAGAATCGTCGCAGCAAATTTAGGAGAACATTGAGATGCAAATCGAACTCGTTGTTTTTGATCTGGCGGGCACAACCGTCTCGGAAGGCGGTGCAGTCTACCGGGCATTGTGTGACACGTTGGCAGCGAATGGTTTGACGGTGACCGACGAAGCCATTCATCAGGTTAAAGGGACAGACAAGCGCGAAGCCTTGCGCGTGTTGATTGAGCAATCGTCATTGCGTGATGAATTATTGCCCGGCCTTGCTTCGATTCACGAAGATTTTGTTGAGCGGATGATGACCTTTTATCGCAATGATCCGTCCATCTGCGAAATGCCTGGCACGAGTGACACGTTTCGCCAACTCAAAGAACACGGTATCAAAGTTGCGCTCAACACCGGGTTCAGCCGCACCATTGCGCAAACATTGATTGATCGGTTGGGTTGGGAGCGCGACGGCCTGATTGATGCGTCAGTCACAAGTGATGAAGTCGAGCGGGTCGTCCGCACCCGTTGATGATTCGCCGTTTGATGCAACGATGCAGCGTGACCGATTCACGTCATGTTGCCAAGATTGGTGATGCGCCAGCGGATTTATTGGAAGGCGCGAATGCCGATTGCGGGCTTGTGATCGGAGTGACGAACGGTTCAAGCTCGCGTGAACAACTCTCCGTCTTGCCACACGATTACTTGATCGGTTCAGTCGCAGAATTGCCTGTGCTGCTCGGCCTTTAAGGTTAACTTAGCAAAACTCTAAACAACATTTATCCCCGAT
Organism: Acidobacteriota bacterium; assembly: GCA_018268995.1. Lineage (GTDB taxonomy): Bacteria > Acidobacteriota > Blastocatellia > RBC074 > RBC074 > JAFDVL01. Next base: position 5,985 of record JAFDVL010000083.1, read on the forward strand.
CTCACGGTAACGTTACACTGCTGATTTATCTTTTCTCCTGTATGTTGCGCCCGTTCAGACAAACAGGAGGAACCAGATGCCCACACCCCTTGCTCGGACGCGATTGCGTGTCCTGACGGGACGTGAAGAAATGCCTTCATTGTTTCCCGCACGCTCCGCGCTTTCGCTACACTGCCACACACACCACTCTCAGGAAATCCTCGACTTCATTCCACAATACGCCGCCAAAATCCCCGTTGTTGCCTCGCTCTTCCAACGCGAAATGAAGCGGTACGAAACGCGCGCTGGCAAGCCTGTAGATTTTGCGCGCGCGTGGTGGACGCCGCCCGTTTCGGCGCACGATGTCTGGGAAGCGGAAACCAATCAAATCGAAGAGCGGTTGCAATTACAAGGCTTCGTTTCAATCACAGATCACGACGACATTGAAGCAGGAGCACGTTTGCAGGTGCTTGATCTCAAAAACCCCGTGCCGATTTCAATGGAATGGACGGTTCCGTTTGGCCAGGGATATTTTCATCTTGGCATACACAACCTGCCACGCGAACGAGCCACAGAATATGCCGAACGTTTGATGCACTACACGCGCGAACCACAGTCTGGCGATTTGTGTGAGCTGTTCGTCTGGCTGAATGAACTTCCTGATGTATTGATGGTGCTAAATCATCCGTTGTGGGACATTGAAAACATCGGCACAGAACGACACAACACGGCGCTTGCGGAATTTGTGCAAGCGTACGGCCAATGGATTCACGCCTTTGAATGGAATGGCTTTCGTTCGTGGCAGGAAAACGAAGCAGTGCTGAAAATGGCCGATGGTTTGGGTTTTCCGGTGGTGTCGGGCGGAGATCGGCATGGGTGCCAACCGAATACCACGCTCAACATCACTACGGCTGGAGACTTTCCTGAATTTGTTGCCGAAGTGCGTGCCGGGTACAGCGAGGTGATCGTGATGCCCGAATACAACGAATCATTGATTGCACGCACGCTCGAAGCGGCTGCCGAAATTTTGCGCGAATATCCGAACTTTCCCCTGGAACAACAGGTCTGGACGGATCGCGTTTTTGCACACACCGAAAGCGGTGAAGTGAAATCGCTCTCGGCGCTTTGGCAACGCGGCGGCCCTGTGTGGGTGCGTTCCGCCGTGTGGATGATGTGTTTGTTAGGCAGTCGCCGTTTTCGCCCCGCGTTGCGACTGGCTTTATCGAGTGAAGGGGCAACATCTTGAAAGCACAACCACGAGTCGCATTTTTTACGGATTCCTTACACGAGATTAATGGCGTCGCGCACACGAGCCGTCAGTTCGTTAAATTTATCAAATGCCGTCAGCTCCCGCTGCTGTGTGTGAATGCAGGTCGTCGAACAAAGTGGAACCGCGATGGTCCGTTGACACAAATGGAAATCAAGCGCGGACGCTGTGCGCTGCGTCTGGATGATGAGTTGCGATCAGATTTTCTGCTGTGGCGGCATTATCAGGACGTGCATAAAGCCGTTCATGATTTTGCACCGGATGTGATTCACATCACAGGACCAAGCGACATTGGGCAGCTTGGCGCGTATGTCGCGCATAAGCTCAAAATCCCACTCGTTGCGTCCTGGCATACGAACTTACATCAATATGCGGTGGAAAGGTTCGGTCGTTGGTTGCCGTTCATGAAGCCACAGCAAATCGAAGCCTGCGTATTGACGCTAACACTGAGATTTTATCAACTTGCACGTGTCCTGCTGGCTCCGAACGAAGAGTTGCGCGAATTGTTGCAAACACGCACAGGCAAACCAACGTTTCTGATGCAGCGAGGCATCGAGACAGAAACTTTTTCACCCGCACATCGCCTTCGCCTCGATAGCAAATTTAAACTGGGTTACGTCGGCAGGTTACGCCCTGAAAAGAATTTGCGTGCGCTGGTGCGCGTCGAAGAAGCACTGCTAAAAACTGGCATCAACGACTATCAATTCATCATCATAGGTTCTGGCAGCGAACAGGAGTGGTTGAATCAACATCTGCAACATGCCGTGTTCACAGGCAATCTGACCGGGCAATCTCTGATCCGGTCGTATGCGAATTTTGATTTATTCGTCTTTCCCTCTCAAACCGATGCGTTCGGTAATGTCGTGTTGGAAGCGCTTGCTTCTGGTGTGCCAGCGGTCGTGATGAATAGTGGAGGCCCCAAATTCATTGTCGAGTCTGAAAAAAGCGGATTTGTGGCCCAGGATGAAAAGGACTTCGCCGAAACGGTTGTCCGGGTCATGCGCGAATTGGCGAACCCAGAACGCAAACACCAACTGCGCGAAGCCGCCCGCGCACGAGCGCTCTGCTTTGCGTGGTCGCGCGTATTTGAGCAGGTCTATGAAGCCTATGATACCTGTCTCTCAACGCAGCAAGTATTGGCGGTAGAAGCAAACAAGTCGAACACAATTTCTACCTCTACTTCGACGATGAGTAAGTCATGAAAACAGAAGAAATGATCTCAGTTCGCGGCGTGTTGCGGTCATTGATGCGGCATCCTTTTAAGTTGCTGGTCGTACGGTGGAACTGGAAATCTGCGCTTTTAAGTTCCGTGATTCGAGCGTCAATTTTTTTCGTCGTCAATGTCAGCGCCGGAATGGATGCCGCGCTGACTGCAATGAATACAGAATTTTTATATCGTGCTTGCACTGCGGGGTTTTATGCCGCCCTTACCCAATCCTTCCGCCACGCCCGACCAGCCTGGCAGGCGACACTCACTGCGATGGTGTTATTGCCACTCGTCAGCCATAGCATTGAGTTGTTTGTTCACTGGCTGCGTGGGACGCCAAAACTGGCTGTCAGCATTTTGGCGTCCGCCTGTTTCACCGCCATTTCGACTGCATACAATTTATTTGCCATGCGACATGGCGCGCTGATTGTCGGACGGGATGCTCACACGCTGTTCGAGGATTTGCGTCATACACCAGGCATCCTGGGCAGATTCATCTACCTGCTGGTAGTGGAACTTCCGGCAACTTGCCAACACAGTCTCAGGCATTGGTGGATGAAACGTTCCTCATTGCACAATAAAGAACATACCCTACTTCAAATTCCTCAAAATGGAGAGTTCCGAATGGAGGGGGGAGAATGAAAACATTGCATTTGACCAATTCGTGGCATGCATCCTCAGGGGGCATCCGTACGTTTTATCGCGAACTGCTCAAGGCCGCAGAATCGCATCAACGTCAGATGCGATTGATTGTGCCGAGCGAAACCACGCACGTCGAAACGGTCAATGCGTATGCACGTATCTATCACGTTGCCGCACCGCGCTCGCTGCTGTTTGATTCGCGCTATCGGTTGCTGCTGCCACATACCTATCTTTGGCAAAAAACTGTGCGACAAATTCTGTATAACGAACAGCCTGATTTAATTGAAGTCTGCGACAAATACGCGCTCAGTTGGCTTGCCGGATTAATTCGCAAAGGGTGGCTGTCGAACGTGCAGCGCCCAGCTTTGGTGGGATTAAGCTGCGAGCGTATGGACGATAATGTTGCGGCATGGATTACAGGCAATGCGGTGTCTCGCAAGCTAACACAGTTGTATTTGCGCGAGTGCTACCTGCCGTTGTTTGACTATCACATCGCCAATTCACATTACACCGCCAGCGAATTGCAACAAGCGATGTCGGCACGCCACGAACGATTGGTGGTGGTGCGTCCGATGGGTGTCAACATTGGTTTATTTTCGCCAACACGACGCAACGCGGAAGATCGCTTGAAGCTGCTGACCTTAGTCGCAGGCAATGAACGAACACGCTTGTTGCTATACGCCGGGCGGCTCTCGGCGGAAAAGAATTTGCCGTTGCTGCTGGAAACGCTGCGCTGTTTGCGCCGGGATGAGTGCCGTGATTTTCGGTTGATCATGGCAGGAGCTGGGCCGTTAGAGAATTGGCTGTGTCAGGAAAGTATGCGTTTTACGACCCAATGTGTGCATCTACAAGGACAACTAAACAATCCAACGGCGCTTGCGTCATTGTATGCCAACTGCGATGCGTTTCTGCATCCCAACCCGCGCGAACCGTTCGGCATTGCTCCACTGGAAGCGATGGCAGTGGGCTTGCCGTTAATCGCACCAAACGCTGGCGGCGTGCTGTCATATGCGAACTCAGAAAACGCGTGGCTAGCTGAACCCCATGGCGAAGCCTTTGCCGATGCCGTACGCGATGTTTTCAGCGATGACGAGGTGCGGTGGTATCGCATCGCGCGCGCCCGTCGAACGGCTGAGCGGTATGAGTGGGAAAAAGTAACGGCAGAGTTTTTTAATTTGTATGATCGCCTCCATCAGATGGCGACGGAAGAAACCTCCACTGGTCGCTTTAGCAAAGCGAAACATAGCAAATGGAAACTCGCACCCGATTCCTGAAAAACGCTCCTGCCGGAGAGCGTCGTTGAGGATTCAGGCTTCAGCGTATAGCTTGGCGGCTAGTTTCGCTGAAGCCTGAACTCTCATCTCATAACACGGTTGTATGACCCGTTTGATTGCGGCCAATTTTACGCACCATCTAGGACGCACTATCGCCAGCATTTTCGGCGTGGCGCTGGGTGTCGTGCTGGTTGTGCTGACGGTGGGATTGGTGCGGGGTCAATTGCGAGATCGTGGCACGCGCGATGCCAATCTGGGGTTTGAAATTATCCTGAGTCTGCAAGGTCAAAAGGGGCTCTCGGTGACTTCGTTACCCTTGACGATGCCAGCAAAACTAGCTGAGGACGTGCGGCGCGTTTCGGGTGTTGCTGCCGCTGTGCCAGTTGGACAGCAACTAGAGATGAAAGGCGAAACCGGCCTGGGTATTCGGCAAATTGATGGTGTCGAATTTCAATTGCTCGCGGCAATCTCAAAACTCCACATCGTGACGGGACAGCCGTTGCCTGATGATGGCGACTTTATCGTGGTAGATGTGCGCTACGCTGCCGAGCATCAAACAAAAATTGGTGAAAAGATCGCCGCTTTGGGACGCGATTTCACCGTCGCAGGCACTTACGAGCCTGAGACTGGCGCGCGAATGATGATTCCGCTGAAAACCATGCAGGTGATTCTGAACGCACCACAGCAATGCTCAATGCTGTATGTCAAATGCCATAACGCCGAAGAACAAATGGTCGTGGCGGAACGCATCGCAACCGCATTTCCCGAAATGCGTATCCTGTTAACCAAAGATTTGCCAGAACTGTTTGCCTACGGTTATCAAGGCTTCAATATGTTTCTGAACGTCGTTGCCGTGCTCGCCGCATTCGTCAGCATGCTGGTTATCCTTCTTACGATGTATACGAGCGTGACCGAGCGCACGCGGCAAATTGGCATTCTGAAAGCACTTGGCGCATCCAGGAAATTCATCGCACTGGTTTTTGTCAACGAAGCTTTACTGGTCAGCGGCGTTGGCGTGTTTGGTGGTCTGGGCATTGCACTGCTCGCACGCTGGGTGTTGGTTTGGAATGGCATGAGAATCGCGCTGGAGTTTGATTTTATTGGCTATGCGATCCTTGTAGGTTTATTGAGCGGCTTGATGGGCGCACTATACCCGGCCCTGCGCGCCGCACAACAAGACCCGATTGATGCGCTTAGTTATGAGTAAATGCCATGCGATATGACTTGTACAAATGGGATGGTCTGAATGCACTGCGGTTATTTCGCAGTGAGATATGTTTGAGTGAGCTTTTCCGTAAGTTTGGTTTCATCCCCATCAAAGATAAATTGCGCGACCTGCGCCATCTCGAAGGTGTTTTTCTGACGCCTGAACTCTACTTGATCCCTGCCGGCAAAACGCCACATCTTTGCCCTCCTCTGCTGCCAACTCAGCGTATTACATCGGCAGAAAACTTTGGGTAAAAAATTCACCTAGCCCGACCGTGAAAATCAATTGGCGACGATTTTCGGCATGCTGCCGTTGGCGCTGGGGCTTGACTCAGGCGCAGACTTGCTGAAACCGCTGGCCCTGGCGTTGATCGGCGGCGTAACTGTTTCGATGGTGCTGTCGTTATTGATTACGCCGATGTTGTTTTATTTACTCTGGCTCTCAACAACTGCCTTGCGCGAAACCTGACTGGAATTGGCTCTTATCGGTGAGGTTATGCCAGGCGTTGTGAAAATAGTAAGACTTCAGTGCCGATCCTATCGGTATCAACCACGCATTTTCCTGATGCCCAAAGATTGCAAGCGAGACGCCAGTGTGGTCGGTTTCATTCCCAGCAATTGCGCCGCGCCGCCCGCGCCATAAACTTTCCCATTCGCGGCTTCCAGTGCCGCCAGCAAATTTTCACGTTCGCGTTTTTCCCATTCGGCTTGCGTGACAAACGCGGCGGTTGGTGTTGGGACGAGGCTTTGCGTTGGAGCCTCGGCTTCTTTGGGAAGAATCAAATCCAGGTTCAAGGCTTGAGCACCACAACCGAACAAAATCATCGCGCGTTCGATGACGTTTTGTAGTTCGCGCACATTGCCCGGCCAGGCGTAAGTTTGCAGCCGCCGCATCTGTTCGGCGGTCAGTTGCAAACTGCCGCAACGCGCTTGTTTGTTGGCTTGTGTGATGAAATGCCGCACGAGCAACGGAATGTCTGCTTGTCGTTCGCGCAGTGGCGGTAGTTCAAGCGGGAAAACGCTCAAGCGGTAAAACAAATCCTGGCGAAACCTCCCTGCCTTAATCTCCTCCCGTAAATCGCGATTGGTGGCGGCGACAATGCGCACATTCGCGCGCCGCGTGTTCTCTTCCCCGACTCGTTCAAATGTGCCTTCCTGCAACACGCGCAAAAGTTTGCTTTGCAAATCCAGCGGGATT
>JAFDVL010000084.1 GCA_018268995.1 Acidobacteriota bacterium
AGAAAACTTACTTTACAGTGTACTGACGGAGTGCCGGGTTAGGGGTTGTATGGTAGGCTTTTGTGGGAACAAAGATCGTTCTACTACCATCACCAAATAGACGTATTTCATTGACGCCTGAACATTATCAACGCATCGGCGCTTTGTTTGACGAAGCATTGGAACAAGCGCCAGAACAACGGAGCGCGTGGCTGCGACAAGCCTGTGGCGCTGACCTCGCGTTGTATTCTGCCGTCGAAAACCTCCTGGCTCATCACAACGAATCAGAAGAATTTCTTGGCCGACCTGCGATGCAAGTGGCTGCGAACCTGCTCGCGCAACAGCCGCCTGTGCAATTGGTTGGGCAACAAATCGGGCATTATCAAATTCGCTCGCTACTGGGCGCAGGCGGCATGGGGCAGGTTTATCAGGCCCGCGACACGCGACTTGACCGCGCGGTGGCGATCAAAGTTTTGCCCTCTTCATTCGCCAGCGATCCTGATCGCTTGCGACGCTTTGAACTGGAAGCCAAAGCCACCGGATCGCTTAACCATCCGAACATTCTCACCATTCACGACACAGGGGCGCACGAAGGAACGCCTTACATCGTCACGGAATTACTTGAAGGAACAGAACTGAGTTCGCTGCTGAGTGACGGGCCGCTACCGCTGCGTCAGGCGTTGGATTACGCACGGCAAATCGCACAGGGACTGGCCGCCGCGCACGAGAAAGGCATCACACATCGTGACCTGAAACCCGCGAACATCTTCGTCACGACCGAAGGGCGAGTAAAAATTCTCGACTTCGGGCTGGCCAAATTGAATCCCATCAAGCTGGTCGGGAGTGTGGATGCTGAGACACAAATGCAAATGCCGAATACTGAGCCGGGGGTAGTGATGGGCACTGTGGGTTATATGTCACCGGAGCAGGTGCGCGGGCAAGAAGCCGATCATCGGTCAGACATTTTTTCCTTTGGCATTATTTTGTTCGAAATGCTCACCGGCCAGCGTGCGTTTCAGGGCGAGACCTTCGCTGAAGTTATGGCGGCGATTGTCAAAGATGATCCGCGGGAAATCTCGGCAGCGAACCCGCAAATCCCGGCTCCGCTTGAGCGCGTCACGCGACACTGTCTGGAGAAACGCCCTGAGCGGCGCTTTCAAACGGCGAGCGATCTTGGCTTTGCCATTGAAGCGGTGGCGGTTTTCTCTGATTCGCAGCCGCAACTGATGTTGAAGGCCCCGCCGGAAAGTGAACCTGAAAAGACGAGCTACCAGCGCGAAAGAATGATGTGGACCGCCATCAGCTTGGTGTTACTTGTAGCGGCGTTAATTTCGACCATGCTTTGGCTGCGCCAGCCTCCGTCGGAAACGCGCATCACGCGCCTTTCGATTCCGCTGCCCAAAGACACCGGCACACTCTCGTCACAGGCTCCTGACCTTGCCCTCTCACCCGACGGTGGACGTTTGGCATTCAGCGCAACGGCTGGCAAAACGCGCCAACTCTGGCTGCGGTCGCTCGACTCCTTCACCACGCAACCGCTTGCCGGAACAGAAGGAGCCGATTCTCCTTTCTGGTCGCCGGACGGCAATTCCATCGCGTTTTTCGCCGACAACAAATTGAAAAAGATTGATACGCGGTCGAATGTGATCGAAATCATTTGTCCCGCCGGATCAGGACGCGGCGGCGATTGGAGCCGCGATGGTGTCATCCTGTTTTGTGCGGGCGATGGAGCGGCGCTTTCGCGCGTCAATGCGGCAGGCGGGAAACCGGAAGTCGTCACTGAACTCGACGCGGCGCGCGGTGAAACCAATCACGATTATCCGTCTTTTCTGCCCGACGGTCAGCATTATCTGTTTCACCTTTTCGGCAAAGACAACCACGGCATTTATGTCGGCTCGCTCAACAGCCAAGAGCGCAAATTGCTGATCCCGCTCAGCCCTGACAGCGCCAACGCTACACGCGCCGTCTGGTCAGCGTCAGGCTATATTTTGTACGCGCTCAATCGCAACACACTGCTGGCGCGCGCCTTCGATCCCGACCGCTTGGAATTCAAAGGTGAGCCGTTTCGCGTAGCCGAAAACGTCATCGTCAGCCTGACCGGCAATGCGCGCTTTACAACCTCTGCCAATGGAACACTCGCATTCCTGCAAAACCGTGAGATGGACGTCGCACAACTGACGTGGTGTGACCGCAGCGGCAAGCGGTTGAGTGAAGCCGGAACCGCTGAGCCGTGGACGAGTTTCGCGTTGTCGCCGGATGACACTGCTGTCGCGCTGATTCGTAACGAGCCGAACCGACTCAATTCGCTTTGGCAGTTAAACCTTGCGCAGGGTACGTCCACCCGTTTCGTAACCGACACTGACAGCGCCAATTTTTTCCCCGTCTGGTCGCCCGATGGCGAACACTTAGCGTTCGCTTCGGCGCGCAATTCGGCCCTGAATCTTTATCTCAAGCGCACCACTGGAACTGCGCCGGAAGAGCGATTGCTGGAAACCCGCTTCCAAACTTACCCGCTCTCGTGGTCGCCGGATGGAAAGGTTTTGATTTACGCGATGGGCGATCCGCAGACGCGCACCGACATCTGGGCTTTGCCGCTTTCGGGGTCTGTTGCTAGCGAACGCAAGCCCCAGCCGTTGCTACAAACGAAATTCGATGAACGCGCCGCGAAAGTTTCGCCGGACGGCAAATGGCTCGCGTATGTTTCAGACGAAACGGGAACCGCTGAAGTTTACGTCACGACCTTCCCTCAACCCGGTCGCACTTGGCGCATCTCGAAAAGCGGCGGCAACAATCCCGCCTGGCGGGCCGACGGCAAAGAGTTGTTTTATCTCTCAGGCAAGCAACTGATGGCAGCCAGCGTCAGTAATGGCGCGACTGAATTCCAGGCCAGTGCGCCGCGTCCCCTCTTTGAAATCGAAGGCACGAATTACGCGCCCAGCCGGGACGGCCAACGCTTCCTGACCAGCGTCGTGACAGAACGCGCGCCCACACCGCCGATCAATGTGGCATTGAATTGGACGGCGGAAGTGAAGAAGTGAACATTTACTCCCAGTCTTTTTTCAGCCTCAACTCTTCGATTCGGTAAGCGTGCTGCATCTCGTGCAGCAACGTTTGCCGAAACATGATCCAGACAGAGTAATGCGTGAACGATGGGTGCTCTGCCGTCCGTTGCCAATCGGCTTCAGACAGTTGCTGCAATCGCTCGACGAGGTGCGCCCGTTCGCGCACATACAAGGCGAGCGCTTCGTCCAGATCAACATTGAGCAATGCGCCCGCTTCTTCTTCCGGCGATGGGGACATCGGTGTGATGCGGGGCGAGGGGTGAGAGAGCATCAACTCCAATCGTGCGAGGTACGGCGCGTGTCCCGTCGTGAGGTGACAGGCGTGTTCGTGCGCAGACCATTTGTTCGGACTGGGACGCCGCTTGAGATACTGCGGCGGCACTTCGCGCACAAGGCCAATGATGATTTCAGGCGCGCTCGCTAAAGCAGCAATCAGGGTTTGCGGATTATTCATAAACTCCTTTCAGTTGCGCCCTCACGGCTAACGTGCGGCGCTGAAGCAATACATGGCACTATGCGTTCGCACGTAGATGCGTCCATTGCTCAGGGCAGGCGTTGCGCCAACCTCGTCGCCGACATCATTGACGGCCAGCACTTCCCACTCCGCGCCCGCTTTGAGAACGGTGATCTTGCCTTCGGTATTGGCGAGGAACACCTTGCCATCGGCGGCAACAGGTGAGGCGTAATACTCGCCCAGCGCGCCGGGGCTGCGGCCCTGTTTCAGCAGCTTGCCGGTCGCCGGATCAAGCGAGGTGATGATGCCGCCAGTTTTCACCATGTAATACACACCTTGATACAGCAGCGGCGCGGGAATGTACGGGATGTTTTTCTGCACACGCCAGCGCACCGCACTTGCCGCTAACTGGCCGCGCGCATTGCCCGGACGAACGGCAATCGCGCCCCATTCGCCCATGCCGTAAGCGCGCGCCTTCTCCCACTCCGCCGCGAGAACGACTTTGTCGTCATTTTCATCAATCCAGCCGAACTGATCTCCGAGGTATGGATGATGGCTAAACTCTTCCAATGACAACCGCCCATCTTTGTCTTTGTCGTATTGCGCCAACGCTGAGGCAAAGGTCGGTAGCAACGGTTCACTGCCGCCCAGTGTAGAGATCAAGAGCGTGTCGCCATCAACCAACGGCGTCCCCAGTGAACCAGTTGACCCCATTGGCAGCCACCAGCGGCTGGCACCGGTTTTGAGATCGTAAGCGTCAAGCCGCGACGTGCCAAGTACGATCAAATCTGTGCGTGTCGCAGCCGGTCGAAAGATGATCGGCGTAGCCCAGCCAATCGTCATGCCCGGTCGGTCGGTCTTCCAGCGCAAACGTCCGGTCGCACGGTCAAGCGCAATGGCGAACGATCCCATCACCTGATCGCAAACCAGCACGACCAAGCCTTCGGCAATGATCGGCGAACCCGACATGCCGTAGAAGTTTTTGAAGGGGCCAAGCGCGTAGCGCCACTGCTCTTTCCCACCGTTGTCGTACGAGACCAAACCCAATTCAGGGAAGAAGGCTACGACTCCGCTCGCATCAGCGGCTGGCGTAGGCGACGCCGGATCGTTGGCTTTGTATGCGCCCTGCACTCGTTCGCGTTTCACGTCCCGCCGCCACAATTCACGACCTGTGCGCGTGTCGAGGCAGAAGGTAATCAATCGTTCGCCTTCGCTCGCCGTGCCATAAAGCCGAGTCCCGACGACGATGGGCGATGATTGCCCATAAGGGATCGTTGCTTTCCACACTACGTTTTTGGTCGGCGAAAATTCGACGGGATACCCCGTAGCTGAATCCACACCCGACCCGTTCGGCCCGCGAAACTGTGACCACTGTGCTTCGGCGCGGATACAGATGACGATTGCGGCGAGCAAGATAAACAGGCTCATTTGCTTTGATTTTCTGAACATTCAATTTTCTCCTATCAATAACAAATCCGATTGGCGGGCTGCTATGCTCAGCTTTTGCGGCGGATGGAATAGAGCCTGGTTTCCGTGCGTACCAGCAATCGCTCGCCGACGATGGCAGGTGTCGCCAGCGCGATTTCGTCCAGTTCATTGACGTGCAGGAGCTTGAACGTCTCGCCCGCCGCGATGACGAAGGTTTGCCCTTCTTCGCTCAGGCAAAACAACTTGCCGTTGTAAATCCAGGGCGAAGTTGTGAACGCCGTCGCCGCCGGGTCAATGCGCGTCTTGTAAGTTTGCTTGCCCGTCTTCGCATCAATGCGGGTGAGAATGCCCGTTTCGGTCAGCGTGTAAATTCCGCCTTCATAAGCCACGGGCGTTGGCAGATAGGTTCCGCCGCGCGGCTGTGACCAGGCGACATACTGGTTTGCGCTTTCGCCTTTGCTGAGCGAAATGTCGCCCATTGCACCGGGACGAAGCGCGAACAATGGCCCGCCACGTCCGGCGTTGAGGTAAAGCAGTCCGTCATAAGCGAAGGGCATCGGTATCGGTATTTCCGATATGCCTGAGATGCGCCACAGTTCTTTCCCCGTCAAGTCGTAACTCACGCCTTCGCCCGGCCCTACCGTAACAATCTCGGTGCGCAGCGCGTGCCGCCAGACATACGGCGTCACCCACCCTGACTTCCGCCCCTTGGCCCCCATGTCGCGATTCGTGCGCCAGATTTGTTTGCCCGTCTGTTTGTCGAAGGCCGCGATGTATTGCTGCTTTTCGTTGTCGCTCATCACGATCAGTTGGTTCCCAATGAGCGCGGGCGAACTCCCGGTGCCAAAATCGTGATAGATCGGATTCGCTTCGAGCGGTGTCGTCCACACCTGTTTGCCTTTCAGGTCAAACGCCCACAGCCCCAGATTCCCCACGTAAACATACACGAACTTACCGTCGGTCACGGGACTCTCTGACGTAAAGCTGTTCTTGCGATGGCGTCCGCCCGGCGGTTGCCCCATGAAAAATTCCTTCTGCCATTCGACCTTGCCGCTCTTCAGGTTCAGGCAATAGAGGAAGTAATGCAGCTTCACTTCGTTCGGCATTTCAAAGTCGCGTTCATTGAGACGGTCTCGAATCTCCTGCGGCGAAAGCCCCTGTTTGCGCAGCTCCGCACTGTATTCGTTGCTGTATTCCGTCCCGATCTGTGGCGACTTTGATTTGCCCTCAGTGACTGCGCTCGTCAGGTAAATTTTGTCGCCCGTCACGATGGGCGAAGACCAACCGCGACCGGGAATCGCCTGCGCCCACTCGACGTTTTCAGTCTTTGACCAGCGTTCAGCCAGCCGCGTGTTCGTTGCGACCGGATTTGATTCCGGCCCACGAAACTGTGGCCAGGGGATGTTCTGGCCATGAATGGTCAGCGACGTGAGAAACAACGTGAACGTCAGGCTGGTCAGTCGTGCGAGAAAGTGGCGGTTCATCACTTTGCGGATACTTTTCAGTTCAAGGCAACGGGCGCACATAATTTCATTTGCTCCGGTGGATTGTGTTCTCAGGTTCAGAAAGTTTGCTGACATACTCGCTGAACCAGTGAAATTTTACCAGGAGAGCGGCATTGCGATGTTGGCAGGCGGTGCTATCGTCAAGGCCAAGGCCATCACCGCCCACACCAGCGCGGCAACGGATTTACGCTTGACCTCGCTTACGGGAGCAGCTTTTGTGCGGGCCTTGGTTGTTTCTTCCGCTTGCAGAGAGTGAAATTCTTTCCAGCACAGCAGGGCCAAATCGAGCAAGGCAATCACCAGACTGACCACCGCTAGCGCCAGCAGGGCATACAGAAACGGCTGCAACCACTCCAACCACATAGCCTGCTGCAACCAGGTCGGCCAAACGCCTTCATTCATCATTGGATCGTTCATAGGGGTGCTCCTTGATTGAAATTTTGATTGCTCTGATTAAGTAGGGGGATTTCGCGGGCGAAAGTGTTCACGACTGCAAATAAAAACTGCCAATAAAAACTGAATGACCTGAAATTCATCCGGCGCGGGATCGCTGGAAATCGGTTTTCCCCCCTCATTCGTAATCGCGTAACGCAACTAGCAAACCTTCAGCGGCTCTGAATTTTTTTCAGAAACTTTTTCAGGATTGTGACTGTGAGCGCAGGCACGGGGTATACTCGAATGTCTCTTCCACACGGTATGACGCCTGAACGCTTTCAACAAATCGGTCGCCTCTACCATCACGCGCTGAGCCTGGAGCCAGCGCAGCGCGGTGCTTTCTTGCAGGAAGCTTGTGCCGAAGATGAAGCGTTGCGACAGGCTGTGGAACAATTGCTGGTGGCGGATGCGCAGGCGCAGGCCGAGAACTTCATCGCCGAACCTGCACGAGAGGTGGCCGCCGAGCTGCTGGCGCAGGATCGGGGCGCACGCCTGGCGGGGCAGACACTCAACCACTATCAGGTGCTCTCGTTGTTGGGGGCGGGGGGAATGGGCGAAGTCTGGCTGGCCGAAGATACGCGGCTGGGGCGCAAGGTGGCGCTCAAACTGTTGCCCGGCAAGTTTGCCACTGATCCTGAACGCCTGCGCCGCTTTGAGAAAGAAGCCAGGACCGCTAGTGCCACGAACCATCCGAACATTATCGTTACGCACGAAATCGGAGAAGCCGACGGAACGTATTACATCGCACAGGAATATGTCGAAGGCGAAACGCTGCGCAACCGCCTCGGTCGGGGGCCTATCCCGCTGCTTGAAGCCCTGAACATTGCTTATCAAATCGCCAACGCGCTTGCTGCCGCACACGGCACAGGCATTATTCATCGTGACATCAAACCCGAAAATATCATGTTGCGGCATGACGGATTTGTGAAAGTGCTGGATTTCGGGCTGGCGAAACTAACCGAAGTGCGGAGCGCGGAGCGCGGAATGCGGAATGAAGAAGACGCCGAAACCCTGTTGCAATCCGGGCAGGTAACTCCGCACTCCGAATTCCGCACTCCGCACTCAGGCCATTCGCAATCCACCTTGCCCGGCACGGTGATGGGAACCGTCGCTTATATGTCGCCCGAACAAGCGCGCGGTCAGAAAGTGGATGCGCGCAGCGATCTGTGGAGTCTGGGCGTCGTGTTGTACGAAATGCTCATGGGCCAACGTCCATTTCACGGGGAAAGCACCCCGGACCTGTTCGTTGCGATTTTGGAACGTCAGCCCGCGCCAATCACCGAATCGCTCGCCAATCCGCCCGCGCAATTGGCACAACTGCTGGACAGGCTGCTGGTCAAAAACAGGGAACAGCGTTACCCGTCCTCCGCGCAATTGGCGGCGGAACTAAAGCGATTGCACCATCGGTTGGAACTCGACGCCGAACGCAAATCGGATGAGGTTTCGGAAGCGGCAACGCTGTTCATCCAACAGCCTGTCCAGACCGTCGAACCGCAGGTCGCAAGGCCGACGCAAGATAATTCGCCCGCCCCAACGTCGTTCGGCTCATCGTCCAGCTTGTCGGGAATATGGCGGCAGGTGCAAACCCGCAAAATCAGGGCCGCCGTCTTCGCCTTTCTTTTCCTCGCTCTCATTTCCTTTGCTGCCTATCTTTCCTTTCTCAGACCGAGCAGCAACCACAAAATAGAGTCTATCGCGGTTCTTCCGTTCGAGAATCGCAGCGGCAGGCCAGAGCTGGCGTACGTCTCAGAAGGGCTGAGCGAGAGCCTGATTGACCAGCTTTCGGAGTTGCCGCAACTGAAGGTGATTGCACGTAATTCCAGTTTTAAGTTTCGGGGAGCCAATCTTGATCTGCGAAATGTGGCGTCACAATTGGGCGTGCAAGCGATCTTGACCGGGAGCGTTGCGCAACTCGGCGACGAGCTGGTGATCCGGTTTGATCTCGTTGATGCCACCAACGATCAGCAAATCACGGGAGGTCAGTTTCAACGCAAAAGCGGCAACCTCTTACGCATTCAGAATGAAATCGCGCAGGCGGCTTCTCAAAAATTACGGTTGCTGCTGTCTGATTCGCAATCCAAACGCCTCGCTGCGCAAGACACCGAAAACTCTGATGCCTATCGTTACTATCTCAACGGGCTGGTGGAACTCAACAGCCCGCAAGACTTCCAAAGCGGAAAGCTCGAATACAGCAAAGCGCTGGAGTATTTTGAGCAGGCCGTCCAGCTTGATCCCGATTTTGCTGCCGCGCATGCCGAGATCGCGTGGGTGTACTGGACGCAGGCGAACGGCAACGGCAACCCGCACGAACTGATGCCTAAGGCAAAGCAGGCAACAACGCGAGCCTTAGCCATAGACCCGAATCTGGCGAAAGCCCACGTCGTACTGGCGACAGTGAACGAATACGAATTCGACTGGGTTGGGGCCGAGAAAGAATATGCACGGGCGATTGAGTTAAGCCCGAATCTCGATTTCGCGCGCACAAATTATGCGTTCTTTCTTTCAGTCATGGGGCGTCACACGGAAGCCTTAGGTGAACTTGAACAACTCAGTATTCGCGACCCGATTAACCAGCGCGTGACGTTGCTCTGGAAAGTGAGCATCTTAGCGCAGGCCAGAAGGTTTGATGACGCGCTGCAAGCCTATCAGGAAGCACAAGCCTTAGAACGTGACTCAGAGGTGAAGCCCTTCGCTTTGGGATATGTCTATGCTGGCAAGGGAATGTACGGCGAGGCGGCCAAATACTACAAGAAAGCCGTTGACCTGGTTGGGGGCGAAGAGAAATACAGCCAGCCGCTTGTTTATCTGGCCGCAACGTATGCCAAAATGCCGGAAAAACGCAGCGAGGCGCGCGCACTCCTGAAGCGGATCGAAGCCATGCGCGGATACAAATCTCCATCTCTTTTAGCGGCTGTTTATGCGGCGCTTGACGAGAATGACAAGGCGATGGAATTGCTTGAGCAAGCATATCTCGAACGCGATCTGCTGCTGCGCTTCATCAAGACGGGGTACGAGTATGACGGGCTGCGCGCGGATCGGCGCTTTATCGCCCTGACCAAACGCATTGGCCTCAGTTCATAACCGAAAAAATCCACCTATCAATGCGGCGAGTCGTACGCACCAGCGGCTTCCGGCTCAGTTTCTTCAGGTCTTTTCGTAAAGCCGGAAATGTCGAAACGGCTCTCGATGTTTTTCCAAAGTTTCAGTTTATCGTAGAACGCCTCCACGCCACCGCCGCCCAGCTTGGAAGTTTGTGACGTTCCCATTTTGGAGGTTTGCGACGTTCCCATTTTGGAGGTTTGCGACGTTCCCATTTTGGAGGTTTGCGACGTTCCCATTTTGGAGGTTTGCGAAGTCCCCATTTTGGAGGTTTGCGAAGAGCCAAGCTTGGAAGTTTGTGACGTTCCCATTTTAGAGGTTTGCGAAGTCCCCATTTTGGTCAGCGGAACTTCGCTTCCGGTCAGAGGCAATGAGCCTGATTCCTCATCAAATATGCTCCCAGACCGATAGCGATACTTCGCGCCAAACGGAGCGTCCGGCGTGAGGGGTGCAACTTTACGAAACGTGACCTCGGAGAGATATAGTTTGAGAAAATCAGCCCACCCTTGCCATTTGTCACCGAAGTTTCCGTTTTTGCGATCCTTGGTAAACCACAAACTCTCGTAGTTTTCCCGCGACACCAAATAGCCCTCCCACGACCAGGGGAAAAACACAGAGACCCCGTTGGAGTACTGGTATCCGCCACCGCTGAAACCACTCAGGAGTACGATTTTTTCCAACTCGCTCAGCACGCACTGGCAAAGTTCCTGCACCGCCTGCAAAAGCTCAAGGCCTTCGCCGCCACCCAATTCCTCTGCGACACTTTTACATTCCGCTTGCAGCAGGTGGCAGAAGTCTCCGAGGTCAATGTTCTGGTCGTACATATACGACTGGCATTTCCAGTGAACCTGGAGAATGATTCGCGCCATCTGTCTGTAGATCAGGCTTCCTTCGTGCTGGAAGCAATCAATCAATACCTGTGAAAGCCCGTCGAACGCATTGGCAAGTTCGTTGAATCCGCTTTCCAAATCCCAGGCGGCCATATCCACGGTAACGCCGCCCACGATAAATTTGTCCTGACCACGGATGAATTCTTTGACAAAATTTGCTGCGACCTCTTTCGTTGAGCGTTTGCCCCCGCAAAGGCTACCCAGAATCTTGGCGTAGCTCCAACCTGCACTCGGAACGCTGCCTTCCGACACGATCATGGTTTGTGTTAGGTGTTGGAACTGATAGCCCACTTCCAACATGCCCATTACACAACTATCGAAGCCCAAAATATCCAGGTGCTGACCGATTAAAGGGGTTGTCTCGCGCGCGCGTTCCTCACCTTCTAATCCCTTTGCCAACTTTGCCAACTGTTTTTTAGGCAAGATCAGCCGCTGGATGAGGAAAAAAAGGTCCTCAATCTTCATCGCCTTTCCTGCCGTTTCATCCTTGAATAATCCCTTGTCCAAAAAGCCCAGGGAATGTCCTGAAAAGATCAGCGCATACCGATTGGCCCGGCGACCGCGCGTATTCACACACCAGTCAACAAAATTCTTGACGGACTTGGGATCAGCAGCATTTTCATTCCATTTGCGCGGAACCGGATAAAGTTTGTCTGGCACTGTAGCAGAGGGAACATATTGCGCTTGCGGGTCGGAGAAATCACAGTAAAGGGTCGGAATCTGCGGAGAGTTCCCGTCATAGTAAACCAGGACATTGCGACTTTCCGCGCCTTCGCCGGCCACTTCCTTTATCTGTTCCATCGCATAGGCCATATCCACAGCCAGGTTATTATCGCCGGCCATATAGACCATGATTGTCCATTCTTTAGGCTTCATTGTTTGACCTCCGATTCGTTTTTTCCGCCGATTGACTCACGCCAAACGCAAACGGAAAGTTCATGGGCTTGATGTCGGCAGTATATGCGCAAAAGGAACGAAGGCAACCCAGGTTGACCGCGCGGGGAAGTTTGGGGGGACTGCCCCGCGCTTTTCCTGCGGTTACGTTTCTCTTCCGGGAACTGGCTGCGATACGAAGAAATCGCTGCCCCTCGCGCTTCCTGCCTACTTCCATCCCAGCCTCGCCAGGCAAGAAGCTGCTCATGCAGCACGGAGATTCAGTTATTGGGTTTGGACGAGTCGGCATCGTCATCCCGCACACCGCAACAAAGTCCAGCGTCTATCGAGGCTTGTTGTGAAGTGTAATGGGTTCCGTCCTGCCTGATGAAGGTTCCATCCGGTTGATGTCCGGGGCGCGTTTCTGGTCGTTGCGCACTTACCTGTTGCAGATAATAGCCACTGATTGTGAGGACCAGGCTGATTGCTAATACCGCCCAAGCCACGGATGTTTTCTTTTTCAGGGAGTCGTCTCCTTAGTAGTTAAGTTCCCGATACGGGAGTTTGGGTTGTAAGAACTCCGACAATGATCTTCATCACCTTCACCCTACCGGAAATTCCTGTGAATCTGATGTTAGCTCACTGGGTCAACAGTAAACTCGCTTTCAAAGGTTAAGGGGAATTTCGCGGGCGAAAGTGTTCACGATGCAAATAAAAACTGAATGACCTGAAATTCATCCGGCGGATGACCGCTTGCATCAATAGCGTGATCACTGGAAATCTGTTTTCCCCTTCTGTAGCGGCTTGCTGAAGGACGACCGAGTTTGCGCGAGACAGTCGCCATCATCCGACAGATCGCCGAAGCACTCGACACCGCACAGCAGGCCGACATCATTCACCGCGACATCAAGCCCGAAAATGTGATGATTCGCCATGACGGACTGGTGAAGGTACTGGATTTTGGCCCCGCCAAACAACTTACCTTCAATGGCGGCTTTGAGGGCTTTGAATCGCCCGATGGAAAACTGTTCTATTACACCAAAGGTCGCGCGGGTGACGGAATTTATAGCACCCCGGCAGACGGCGGCGAAGAAAAGCCGGTGCCCGAACTCAAAGGGGCGGGATATTGGCGTTCGTGGGCAGTCGTGAATGAAGGCATTGGCTTCGCTGCCAAAGACGGCGAATCACAATGGGCGATTCGCTTTTTCAGCTTCGCCACGCGCCGCATTACGCCGCTGGCCACGCTCACCAACGCACCACTCTGGTGGAATGCGGGACGAGCCTTGTCACCGGACGGTTGCCGGATGCTTTTTGCCCACCTGGAACAACCGTACGATGAACTCATGCTGATGGAAAATTTCCGCTAAGCAAGCACCTCGCCCGCACCAATCGCCACCGTCGCTGCCAAGGTTGCCGCCCCGCCTGACACGTCAATTCGATAAAGCGTGTTCTGATTCTGCTGGCGAATGTAATAAAACCCATCGGCTCCGATAGCGCCTGTCACGTATTTGTCCGCGCCGCCCGGCAAGCCCACAGGCTGGCCTAAGCTGGTCAGAAATCCCGTGCTGTCAATGCGGAAGATGCGCGGAATTGCCGCTCCCGCAGGCGCTTCGGTGGCATAAATGTAGCCATCCTGCGCGCGCATCCCAATAGCGTTGAAGACGCTCCCAAGTTGTTCGTGCCAATCTGTCGCAGACCGTAAAGCTGATTGAAGTTATCGAACGTCAGCGCATAAAGCTGCGTCGGTTGCCCATTATCGCCCTGCGAATAATAGAGCGCCTTGTCACAGGGAAAACCCGTCAGCAATTGCACTTCAACTGCACCGATGTCGCTCGCGTTGCTGCCGGGGCCGTTAGCAATCGTGCTTTGATCTACAGGGCGTGTGAGTCCGCGTTGATCGGTGGAAATGGCAGGTGTGCTGGCTGCGCCTTTGTCAATCACGACACTGCCAGGGATGGGCGCAATCGTCTGTGTTGCGCCCCCGTTATTGCCTAAATATCCGAGTTGCGGGTCACCACCAAGAATGTCATTCGCCCCTGGCAAACCGGAAACATTGCCAAGCCCACCGGAAATAAAATTATTGCCCAGCGAATTCACGACGCGCGGCGCTCCAATACTCGGATTGAAGATCGCGGTATCCGTAAGCGCGATGATGTTGTTCTGAATCGCCAGCGTCCCGCCATTGAAGGTGATGGCAGTATTGCCTCCCTTGTTTTGATTGTTCCGCACGATGGTGCAATGGATGAGCGTGGTTGCGCCTCCCGTGAGATGTAGCCCATCGCCACCGCTGCCTGCGTCATTAGCACTGTTCCGGTCACGGTGCAATTGGTCATACGCAGCGTCGCCCCTTGATTGGAAAGCGCGCCGCCTGTGTTCGCCGCCGCATTGTCGTTGATTGTGCAGCCAATTATGTCCACCGTACCATCATCGAAAAAGAGTCCCGCCCCAATCTCCGCGCGGTTGCCCGTGATCGCACAATTCGTCAAGGTCACACTGCCCGCGCCTTGCTTGCGCAGTCCGCCGCCCAGGTCGCCCGCTGCATTGCCGTTGGCGATGGTCAGGCCGCTGATCGCTACATCGCCCGCCGTTGTGCGAAACACGCGCACAGCATTATTGCCGCTCACGGTCAACAGATTCGCGCCCGGCCCCTGAATCGTCAGGGATTGATTGATCGCCAATTCGCCCAGCGCCAGCGTGATCGTCTGCGGTGCATTGAAGAGCGCTGAGAATTGAATCGTATCGTTCGCATTCGCTGCGGCAATCGCTTCGCGCAAGGAACAATCGGCATCGCACACGCCGTCATTCGTGTCGGCAGTTTTCGTCACCGTCAGGATGGCAAACATCGCAGGCATCGCAGCACTGCGATAAAACGGATGCGCGCCTTGTTGCGCCTGTACGCGCCAGTAGCCAAACAGGCCGACTGTAACGGCACAGCAAAGTCCAATGAAGAGGAAACGGGGATTATGGGTGAGGTTCATAATGTTTGTCCTGATCTATCAATTTTCGGTCAGCTTCATCATCGCGCGTGGCTGCCTTAACAGGCCGGAATCACCAGCGGGATCGTAATGGTCGTCGTCGTCAGGCCCGTTTTATGCAAGGTGCGTATGCCTTTCCAGGTTGCTGTGCGCGGCGTCATCAATAAGCCAACACCCGCGCCTACATTGAACTTGAGTGTTCCAACTTGTCCGCTCGGAATCATGCTCGCCATCCCATTCGGCACACGCGGAGCCGCCGCCGTGATTGTCGCCAGCGCCTGACAACTCCCCAGCAACCAACTGCTGAAGCTGCCGAACGGTTTCTCGTTGCCGTTGATGGCCTGTCCGGTTCCCACCTGTGCGGCACCGCTTATCTGACTCGTCGCCAGATTGCCGCGCAAGCCCACCGTCACCAGCCGTTGCCCCACCGCATCAGCCGGGCTTTGCACTTCCACCGCAAACTGATTCGGCACAGCGTCATAGCTTTGTCCATCCAGAAACAGCGTGGCGGTGTTGTCCGCAATGGCCGCCAGCAAAGGCGAATTTGCGCGAAAGCTCTCTGCGCCGTAGTTGTCCGCGTACTCGCCATCTTTCACGAAAGCATTCCCGATCAGGCCGTTGTCGGCCACGGGACGACCTTGCGCATCTATGGCGACGGCCAGCACCCAGCCCGTCGCTTCCGCGTCGTATTCACTGGCCTTGAAGCTGAAGCTCGCATTTGGTGTCAGGCACAGAAACGAATCGGCCTGTTGACACGTTGCGCCGTCAATGAAGAACAGATGCACGCGCGTTGCCGCCTCGCCGATGTTGCTGATCGTCAGGCGCGTGTCGGACTTGGTGGCGGCTTTTGAGGTGTAATAAGGGAAGACGAGCAAGGCCCCGGCTTTCTGATCGCTCAGCGCGGGTTGCACAGCCGCTGCCGGACAGGCCAGCGTGGTGCAGGGCGTCAAGACCTGCGGCGGGCCGTTATTGATCGTGGCGGTGGACGTGATGCACACCTGTGAACCCGTAGCCACGCCCGCTGCAATCTGGGCTTTGAAGGTGAAGTTGACGGTTTCGCCGGGTTGCAGCGTGCCGCTCCAATTCGCGCTCGTGGCGGTGATGATGAAGTTTTGCGGCGCAACGGTGGCGAGTCCTGCGCCGGGAATGCCGATTAGGTTTGGCGCGAGGTTTGTCACGTTGTACGTCGCAGGCACAGCGACCGGGCCGTTGTTCATAATCGCTGCCGTGATTGTCACCAGATCGCCTGCGCCCAGACACACGAGCGGATCAGTAAAGCGGGCGCTGTAGGCATTGACCGAAAGCAGCGCGGCGTTGCTGGTGGTCGTGTTGCAAGCATTGGAAGCCGTCGCGCGATAGCGATTGCCATTCATCGCCGACGTGACATTCGGCAACGTCAACGTCGGATTCGTTTGCCCGGCGAGCGGAGAGAAGTTCAGGCCGCCATCGGTAGAAACAAACCACTGCACAGTGGGCGTGGAAGCCGTGACTGAAAAAGTTGCCGTGCCGCCCTGCAAGACGGTTTGATTGGCAGGATTGGTGATGGTCGGAATAGGGCTGGGCGTGACGGTGACGGTGAAATCTTTGCTGTCCGTCAGCCCGCCGCTGTCGGTCACTTTAAGCTTGAAGGTCGCCTGCATCGCCGTGCAGCTTGCCACCACATCAGCGAAGACTTTGCCCATGTCATCGGGGTTGATATTCGCCGCCCCCGCATTGCCGTCGGTGAGCGTGATGGTCACGCCATTCAACGTCGCAGCAGCCCCATACGTCATCCCGCCATCACCGCTGATTTGGATTTGCAGCGTGTTAGCGGCGTCTTGCGCGTCGGTCACGGTGGCAATTTGCGAGTTGCTGCTGCCTGCGCCCGCCGTGCGCATAATGCCGCTCGGCGCAATGATGGGCGGCGTGTTGGCCGTGCAATTGTTGAGCAGCACCGAGACGTTGTTGGAGATGTAATTGGCGGTGACCAGATCGAGCTTGCCATCCCCATTCACATCTCCCACCGTCACGGAGTAAGGCCTCGCCCCGACCGCGAAGTTGGTGGCCGCGCTAAAGGTGCCATCTCCGTTGCCCAGCAGCACCGACACATTGTTGGAGTGAGCATTCGCCAAAAGCAGATCAAGCTTGCCATCCCCATTCACATCGCCCACCCTCACGGAGTAAGGGTTCGTCCCGGCGACGAAGTTGGAGGCCGCGCCAAAGCTGCCCGCGCCATCGCCCAGCAGCACCGACACATTGCTGGAGCCGAAATTCGCCACGAGCAGATCGAGCTTGCCATCCCCATTCACATCGCCCACTGTCACAGAGTCAGGCCCCGTCCCGGCGGCAAAGTTGGAGGCCGCGCTAAAGGTGCCATCTCCGTTGCCCGGCAGCACCGACACATTGCTGGAGCCGAAATTCGCCGTGACCAGATCGAGCTTGCCATCCCCATTCATATCGCCCACCGTCACGGAGGTAGGGTTCGACCCGGCGGCGAAGTCGGTCTTCGGGCCAAAGCTTCCCGCGCCATCGCCCAGCAGCACCGACACATTGCTGGAGCTGTTATTCGCCGTGACCAGATCGAGCTTGCCATCGCCGTTGAAATCGCCCACCGTCACGGATTGAGGGAACGACCCGACCGCGAAGTCGGTCTTCGGGCCAAAGCTGCCCGCGCCATTGCCCAGCAGCACCGACACATTGCCGGAGATGTCATTCGCCGTGACCAGATCGAGCTTGCCATCGCTATTTACATCCCCCACCGTCACGGATTCAGGGTTCGCCCCGACGGCGAAGTTGGAGGCCGCGCCAAAGCTGCCCGTGCCATCGCCCAGCAGCACCGACACATCCTTGGAGAAGAAATTCGCCGTGACCAGATCGAGCTTGCCATCCCCATTCACATCCCCCACCGTCACGGATTGAGGCCCCGTCCCGACCGCGAAGTTGGTGGTCGCGCCAAAGCTCGTCCCGCTGCACGGAAAGGCATTGCAATTGTTGAGCAGCACCGAGACGTTGTTGGAGTTTAAATTCGCCGTCGCCAGATCGAGCCTGCCATCGCTATTGAAATCGCCCGCTGTCACAGAGTAAGGCGAACTGCCCACGCCGAAGTTAACCGTCGCCGCAAAGCCGCCCGCGCCGTTGCCCAGCAGCACCGAGACATTGTTGGAGTTGCCATTTGCTGTGGCCAGATCAAGCTTGCCATCGCCATTGAAATCGCCCACCGCCACGGAGAGAGGGTCATCCACGACAGCGAAGTTCGTGGCCGCGCCAAAGCCTCCCATGCCCGTGCCGAACAGCACCGAGACATTGTCGGAGTTTAAATTCGCCGTCGCCAGATCGAGATTGCCATCCCCATTGAAATCGCCCGTCGTCACGGAGGCGGGAAAATCGCCCGCGCTGAAGTTGACCGCCGCCGCAAAGCCGCCCGCGCCGTCGCCCAGCAGCACCGAGACATTGTCGGAGCCAGCATTCGCCGCCGCGAGGTCGAGTTTGCCGTCCCTGTTGAAGTCGCCCGTTGTCACTGAACGAGGCGAAGTGCCTGCACCGAAATTGACCGCCGCCGCAAAGCCGCCCGCGCCGTCGCCCAGCAGCACCGAGATATTGTTAGAGAAGACATTCGCCGCCGCGAGGTCGAGTTTGCCGTCCCTATTGAAGTCGCCCGTTGTCACAGAGTAAGGTGAACTGCCCACGCCGAAGTTAACCGTCGCCGCAAAGCCGCCCGCGCCATTGCCCAGCAGCACTGAGACATTGTTGGAGTTGCCATTTGCTGTGGCCAGATCAAGCTTGCCATCGCCATTGAAATCGCCCGTTGTGATGGAGTAAGGCACATCGCCCACGCCGAAGTTAACCGCCGCCGCGAAGCCGCCTGCGCCATTGCCGAGCAGCACCGAGACATTGTCGGAGACGAAATTCGCCGTCGCCAGATCGAGCCTGCCATCCCCATTGAAATCGCCCGTCGTGACGGTGAGTGGCGAACTGCCCGCGAAGTTGGTGGCCGCGCCAAAGCTCGGCGTCGCGCAGCCCGTCATCGCGGGCGGCGGCGCAGGGACAGCCACGGGAACTTTCATGGCCCCTGTCGTTGCTGCGGCTGGAACCGCGCGGACAGTCGTTTTCAGGGTGCGCGCCGCACTCCGTGACAGTACGCCTTGCTCGGCCTGCACACCCCAATAGCCCAGGCCGCCGACCAATGCGCCGCAAAACAGGAGGAAAGAGAAGCGGAACTTTTGTGTGAGGATCATAGCATCAGTCCTTATCGCATAATCTTCGGTCAGTTTCGTCGTCACGCATTGGCGGTCAACGAACGGCTTGCCATTTCAAGGCAGATATTGCCTGACTCTTGTTGGGTAATGTGTCGTCCGGGTTGAGAGGTTCCAGTGAATCCTGACGAAGATAGCGAGAAGGCTGTGGAAAAGATATAGGTGCTACCACTCATGCCGACGAGTTGAGCAGTAAGACAAAGCGTTTCAGGTCTTTTCATTTTCCATATTCCATTTTCCAGTTGTCAGTTGTCATTCACCACAGACTTCGTCGCTCCATCACAATGACAAATAAAAAATCGAAAATGGAATATGGAAAATGAACCTGTTCCCGCTTTGAAACTTTTGCCCTGGGGCTTAGTAGAGCAAGTCCAGCTTGTGATGGAGGGCAAAATGCAACAGCGCGTTATGTCCGCTGAGGCCGAGTTTGCGGCAGATGTTGGCGCGATGGTTTTCGACGGTGCGATGGCTGATGCTGAGTTCGGCGGCGATGTCTTTGCTTTCTTTGTTCGCCGCAATCAAGCGCAGGATGCGGCGTTCGGTGGCGGTCAGGGTTGGCAGCCCGGTTTTCGGGGTTGCCGTGGCGTTCGCCTGCCGCTGTTGGAGTTGTTCGGTCAGCGCGGCAGAGATAAACAATTCGCCTGCCGCTACGGCGTGGATGCTGTTCACGATGTCGGTGACGGCGCTTTCTTTCAGCACGTAGCCGCGTGCGCCCAGATCGAGGGCTTCATTGAACATCACGGCGTCACTGTGAATCGTCAGAAAGATGACGGCGACCGAGAGCTTGTGCGTCTGTAATTGTCGCGCCAAATCAAACCCGCTCAGGCCCGGCATATTCACATCCAGAATGGCGATGTCGGGTTGCGTTTGCGCAATGGCCGCGAGCGCTGCCGCGCCGTCGTCCGCTTCCGCGATGACGCGCAAAGCGGCGTGCGATTCGATGACCGTGCGCAATCCGCTGCGCACAATCGGATGATCGTCGGCAATCACAATGCGAATTTCATTCGGTAGGTTCATGCTGCCATCTTAGATTGATGCGTAATGTTGTCCCCGTTTCCGGCGTAGAGTTTATCGTGTAAGTCCCATTCATTATCCGCACCCGCTCCGCGATGCCTTTCAAGCCAAAACCACTGGAATGCGGAGTGTGGAGTGCAGCGTGCGGAGTGGCGGGTTCCTGCGATTCCGTATTCCGCATTCCGCGCTCCGCATTTGCCAGCCCTCGCCCATTGTCTTGCAGCGTCAATTCGACGTACTCGTCTTTGCCCAGAATAATCAATTGCGCTGCCGTTGCGCCTGAATGCTTGACGATGTTGCTCAAGCCCTCCTGCACAATGCGAAAGACATTGATCTGGTCAGCAGGCGTGAACAATTCGTCCAACGGATCAAGCTCAGCAGTGATCGCAATGCCGGAAGCCTGCGCCACCTGTTGCACCAAGCCCTGCAAAGTTTTGGTCAGGCCGACCTGTTCCAATTGATGCGGACGCAAATTGTAGGAAATCTCTTTGACTTCGTGAATGGCACGCGAGGTTTCGGCCGAAATTTGCGTGACCTGTTGTTGTGATTGCGGCGAGTCCTGGCGTTGTTGCAGGAGCAGGAGCGCAAGGTTTTTGATGACGATGAGCCGTTGCCCCAGACTATCGTGCAGTTCCGCCGCAATGCGTTGGCGTTCGCGTTCCTGCGATGAGAGGAGTTGCCGCGAGAAATTTTCCTGTGCCTGCCGCGCACGTTCCAACTGCCCAACACGAGTGCGATACGCCACAAAACCCAGTCCCAACACTGCGCTGCTGCACAACGCGAGAAACCACCAGCGCCGCCACAGCGGAGGCAACACATGAATCGTGATGCTCGCGCCCGTCGTATTCCAGACGCCATCACGATTCGCCGCGATCACTTGAAATTGATATTCGCCCGGCGGAACGTAGGAATATGTCACCGCGCGCCGCGTCCCTGCGACGACCCAGTTGTCGTCCAGCCCGCGCAGCCGGTAGCGAAACGGCAGCTTGTCGGAATTGGTAAAGCTCAGCGCCGTGTAGCGGATTTCAAAACTCGCGCGGCCCGGTTCCAATCGCACGGACTGCTGAAGCGGCACGGCGACGCCATCCACCAGACATTCTTCAATCTGCACGGGCGGCGGCGGCAATTGCGTGCGGTTGAGTTTGGCGGGGTCAATCACGGCAACGCCGTCTTGCGTGGGAAACCAGAGCTTGCCGTCGCGCGCACGCACGCCGCTCGGCCACGCGCCGCCGTTGCATTCGGCATTGAGCATGCCGTCCTCTTTGCCATAAGCCACTGCTGTCAACGTGCGCAAACGTCCGGCGGCGAGTTCATTCAACTCGCGCTTGCTGACGCGATGAATGCCGCGATTGCTGCTCATCCAGAAGAAGCCCTGCGCGTCTTCGAGAATGGCGAAGACGCCGTTGTCATACAGCCCTTCGCGCGTGGTGAACATCGTCCAGCGCCCGTCGGCGTACCGCCCCAAACCGCTGTCATACGTGCCCAACCACAACACACCGTCGGCATCTTCGTACAAACAACGCACGGTGTTGCCAGGCAAGCCGTCTTGCGCCGTGAAATGGGTCATCTGCCCGTTTTGATAGTGCGCCAAGCCACCGTAACCGCCAATCCAGATGCTGCCGTCGCGGCTTTCAAGCAACGTCTTGGGAGCATCAAACGCGGGGCCATCCGCAGGCCGCCAGTGTGTTATCGCGCCTTGCTGATGGCGTAAGATGCCAACGTGATCCGCGCCCAACCACAGCGCGCCCGCACGATCCCAGAAAAGCAGCACCGGCTCATAATTCAGGCCGCCCGGTGTGGTGGCGTGTTGGATGTCGAATTTGAGCGCAGGCACATCTACGACCGAGAAGCGCCCCGCGTCCCATACGCCATAACCGTTATTCATTCCCACGGCGACGCGCCCCGCCGGGTCGAGTGCCAGCGCACGCGGAAACTTGAGGCGCAGATGCGAATAATTCTCGAAGCGTCCATTGTTGAAGCGGCTGAATCCACCCTGCCACGAACCGGCCCACATTTGACCATCGCGGTCTTCAATCAGCGGATAGACGTTGGATTGCGGCAGACCATGCGCTTTGGAATACGTGGTGATGATTTGCGGGCGGGCGCGAATTAGGCCGTGCCGATTGGTGCCCAGCCAGAGATTGCCTTCGCAATCTTCGAGCAACGTGCGAATTTCAAGGAGATCATTGGTGGGTGGCAATGGATGCGGAGTCAAAACGCCGTCTTTCAACCGCAGCAGCCACCCATCGCCCGCCAGCCACAGGTCAGCTTGTTGCGCAGCGCAACCCGCGACACCGGGTTTGAAAATTCCCACTGCGCGATTGTTCGGCAAACCATTGCTCGTGTCGTAGCGTTGCACCACGCGCCCGGCGACGACTTTGAAAATGCCTTTGTTATAAACCGCCAGCCAGAGCGCGCCCTGTGCATCTTCGATGATAGAGCGGATGTCGTCGTGTTCCGTTAGGCCGAGGCTGGCGCGCGTCCACGTTGTCAGTTCGCCGTGCGCATAACGCCGCAACGGTTCGCCATTCCACCAAAAACCTTCGGGGCGGTCGAATTGATATTGATGAAACGAGTAGGCCGTCGCGGGGTCGGCGCGCTTGACGAATTGCTCCTGGCTGAATTCCCAGACGGAATGCTTCGCCAACAGCCACAACCTGCCGCTTTCATCGCCCGTCACGGCGCGGATGGTTTCGCCCGGCAAGGCGAAGGCTTTGAACTCGCCCGCGCGGTAACGCACCAGCTTTTCGCCCGCAAACCACAACGCCCCGTCGCGGTCTTCGTATAAACTGAAAGAGCCATTGCTCGGCAGCGCGGGCGTATTCGTTTTGTCGAAGACGGTGAAGCGCACGCCGTCAAAGCGCACCAAGCCATTGCCAGTCGCCATCCACAAATAGCCATCCCGTGTTTTCAGCAATGCAAAAATGGAGTTTTGCGGCAGCCCGTTGTCCGCTGTCCACTGGTCAAAGCGGTACTGCGCCCGAACGGGCATTAGGAAGCACAATCCCATCAGACAGGCGAACCGCAACCAGATTATGAAAGGATGACGAACTGAATGGATAAGCAAGCGGATAATGGCCTTCATTTCCAGTTAAGCGCTGTCAGTAAGAGCTGGTTTCAGGGGCCCGTCCATTGTCAGAGTAGTGGGGCAACCTGGACTTGCAGTGTAAGGCGGGCTTACAGGAGGGGTCAAGCATGACATTACCTTGCCATGTCAACACTACGCTACTTGTGGCGTTTCATATTGTCAAAGAGCAGAAAACCGTCGCTCTCAACACCCTGGCCAAAAGTCTCCTGGTAATCATTGCTATTCAATCCATCTTCCTCACTAAACACCGACACACGGAGCCCACAGATCATTGCCAATAGTTGCGATCCAGCGTGCGATCATTCACCGCCTCGGCAAGATGGTCGCTGGTGAGGTTCTCCACGCCTGACAAATCGGCAATCGTGCGACTCACTTTCAAGATACGATCATACGCGCGGGCCGAGAGACCATATTTCGTAATCGCGTGTTCCAGCATCGTTTGCGTGGATACATCAAGATGACGCAGATTATGATCATTCGCTGCTCCTAATGCTGTTGTTGCGAATGATCATAATCCCTGCCCGGTTACTGACATTACTTGATATTGATTTTCACGATGTTGGCTGGTTTCCCATCCAATGTCAGGCAAACATCTGCCTCTCCTTCCCCAACCAAGCTCCTATCCAAGAGGACATTTACCTGATCCAACCCAACGTAACCTGGTGTTGATCCGACATAGTCCACGCGGGAACTCACCCCGCCGATCTTGACAACTGCATTAGCCAACGAGATGCGACCACGCAACCCTGTCTCAAATGCGATTAGGAAAACTTGGTCCGTTGCAGACCCCAGATCAATGGAAAGTTGATTGATCGCAAAAATCATCACACGTTTCAGCCGCTGCTGTATCAAGTGGTAACCGCGATCCTCTCGCCGGGCGATCTTACCTTGCCGATTCGGCGCGCGCTGCATCGGTACAAAAACATCAAGGTTGTGTTGGGTGAGGTGGTCAGCTTCGATCACGAACAACGGTTCGTTGGCCTGCAAGACGGGTCGCAGATTCCCTACGATTATTTGATTGTGGCGGCTGGCGCTTTTCCGGCTTGTTCGCATGGCTGATATGGTTGGTCGTTCACATCGGCTTGCTGATTGATCTGCATCACCGTCGGATGGTGCTGCGCAATCGGCTGTGGACGTATTTCACGAATGAACGTAGCGCCCGGCTGATTGCAGGCGATGCGCAACGAATCTCAACAACAATGCACATTGATGAAGGCAAAGCATTGTTAAGAATGATGTATCGCAACGGCGTCGCGCTGCTGGCCGCGAATCTGCTGCTGTCTGGTATTGTGGCGGAAATCAGCGCCGAACCCGCCGATTGAAACGCGAGAGAATATGCAAACGAATTGGCAACGAATAATGGCGATAACCCTGATTTTATTGGCCTGCGCGCCGATGGACTTCGCGCAAAGTGCGAAGCAAACGCGGTTGAGCGAAACGGTCAGCAAATCGTGGGCACAATTGCTTGCTTCCTCGCAAGACCATCGTGCCAGCCTCGCCCGCGTGCTGGAATTGCAAATGCAAGAGCAAGCGCGGGCCGGGGAATTGCTGGAAAAACAAAAACTGCTGTTCGCGCAAGGTTCAATTTCCAAACGCGAATTGGAGGCAGGCGAACACGCTTTACAAGCCGCGCACAAACGAAGCACGCCAGCAACTGGAAGAAGTAGATCAATTGATTGCCGAAGCGAATGCAACTGAATATCCTCGAAGCAATCACCCGAATCATCGCGCCGCGTCCGTTCGCCGCATCATCTGCTGAACCGCGAGCGAACCCCTTCCGTATCGAGTTCGCGCAACGTGCTGATTCGTGATGTGGGCACGAGTCCGTGGGCATTGAGCGATTTCAGCAAAGTGGATGGGTTCTTCCGCAAACAGTTTGGGAAGCCATTAACCGTGAGTGCGTTTGGGCAAAGCGCGCCGCACAATCGGTTGGGCTTCGATTACCGCGCGGCGATTGACGTCGCTGTGCATCCTGACAGCAATGAAGGCCAAACATTGATTGAATATTTACGCAATCAGGGCATTCCCTTCATCGCCATCCGTTGTGCGATTCCCGGCTCAGCGACAGGCGCGCATATTCATATTGGCTTGCCCTCGAAAAGAAGTCTTGTGTTGCAATAGCAAAATCTCAGGCCACATCAGCAGCCATTCTCAAACCCTACAGCCTTGCGTACAATAACCGCGCAATGGTTCCCGATTCCATTCCCAAAGACAATACTGCACTGCTGCGGCAATATCGGTCGTTGTTGGAGATCAACAACGCAGTCGTGTCGCAACTTGATCTGCGCGAACTGTTGCGCACAACGTCTGCTATCCTGCGCCAACATATTCATCACGACACGGCGGGCATCTCGCTGTATGAAAAAGCAAGCGGGATGTTGCGCGCCTTTGCGCTCGATAATCCGCCGGAGCATTGGGAGGAAGGGCTTTTGCTCCCGCTGGAAGGCACGCCGCATGGATTGGCGTTTCAGACGCGACAAGCTGTCTGGCGCGAACGGATTGACCTGACGGAATTTCCTGCGACAGCGGTGCAAGCAGCGTATCAAGTAAGCATCCGTTCCGGTTGCGCTGTCCCGCTGATTGCGCGGGATCGCGTGATCGGCGTACTCGCCATCGGGAGCCAGCGCGAAGGTTCTATCACATCCGCCGATGCCGAGATGCTGCAACTGATCGCTAACCAAATCGCCAGTGCCGTTGCCAATGCCTTGAACTTCGAGCGGGCGCGCAAGGCCGAGCAGGAAGTGCAGCGCAAGCTGGAACGCGAACGGCTGATGCTGGAAATCAACAATGCTGTCGTCACGCAACTTGATCTGCGCGAACTCGCGCGCGTGACGGCGGCGCGCCTGCGCGAAGTGTTGCAGCACGACATCACGGGCATCTCACTTTACGATCCCGCCATCAACCAGTTTCGCGCCTATATGTTCGACCTGCCGGATACGTTGCCCGCAATCCCCGAAGGCACGCCGATGCCGCTCGAAGGCACGGTCGGCGGAATGGCGTTTCTGTCTGGTCAACCGGTGTTCATGAATCGTCCTGATCCTGGGGTGCAAGCGTCTGAGTTCGACCGACGGTTGATGGAAGCGGGTATCCAATCGGGCGGCGTCATTCCGCTGATTGCGCACGACCGCAAGCTGGGGTTCCTGGGCGTCGGCAGTTTTCAGGAAGATGCGTTTTCGGAAGCCGATCAGGAATTGCTGTGCCACATTGCCAACCAGATTGCGATTGCCGTCGAGAATGCCTTGAACTTCGAGCGGGCGCAGGTCGCCGAGCAACAAGCGAAGCGCCAGGCGGAGCGCGTGCAATTGCTTCTGCAAGTCAATAACGCCATTGCGTCGGCGTTGGATTTGCCGTCGCTGTTTCGCGCCGTGTCCGCTTGTTTGCGCCAAGTGTTCCGCCTCGATTACGCCGTGATGGGGCTGTACAACGAGCAGGAAGACATCCTGCGCGTGCATGTGCTGGATCGCGGCGAGGGCATAGAGCTTTTGCAGGAAGGCCAAATTGCAACGCTTGACGATACGCCCGTCGGCCTCGCCATTCGTACGAAGCAAGTGGTTGTTACCGGAGTGGATTACCTCGCACAATTTCCTTCCGAAGTGGTGCGGCGCGCGGTCAGTCAGGGCATTCGCGCGAATTGCTCAGCGCCGTTGCTCCGGCAAAACCGCGTCATCGGCGCGATGAGCATGGCCAGCAAAACCGAAGCCGCGTTCACGCAAGACGATGGCGAGTTGTTTATGAAGATCGCCGATCAAGTCGCCATCGCGGTCGAAAATGCGCTGAACTTTGAGCGCACACGCAAGGCCGAGCAGGAGGTAACGCGGCAACTGGCGCGCGAACGCCTGATGCTGGAAATCAACAACGCGGTGGTCTCGCATCTCGATCTGCGCGAATTGATGCACGCAACCTCCGCGAGTTTACGCGCCGTAATCCCGCACGATTTTGTCGGCATAACTTTGTACGACGCCGAACAGAATGTGCTGCGGCCTTATGTGTACATGGGCGAGCAGCCCGAAGGAATGCGGGTGATTGAAGAAGGAATGGCGATCCCGCTCGCAAGCACGCCGCTGGGCGAGGTCTTCACGTCCGAGCGTCCGCTCCTGCTCACCAAACCTGACCCGGAACGCTTTACCTCCGACCTTGCGCGGCGGATTCTTGGCATGGGCGTGAAGTCGGGTTGCGGCATTCCGCTGCTGGCCCACAACCGCAAATTGGGTGTGCTGGGGATCGGCAGTTACCGGGAAGAAGCGTTTACGGCAGCAGACCTCGACTTGCTGACCCACATCGCAAGTCAGCTTGCCATTGCAGTCGAAAACGCGCTGGCTTTCCGCGAGATCGAAACACTCAAAAACAAACTCGCCAGCGAGAAACTCTATCTCGAAGACGAAATCCGCACCGAACATAACTTTGAAGAATTGATTGGGGCGAGCCGCTCGTTCAAGCGCATCCTGAAACAGATCGAAACCGTTGCGCCGACCGATTCCGCCGTGCTGATTCGCGGCGAAACGGGGACAGGCAAGGAACTGATCGCGCGCGCGATTCACAATCTGAGCACTCGCCGCGAACGCACGCTGGTCAAATTGAACTGCGCCGCAATCCCGACCGGCTTACTTGAAAGCGAACTCTTCGGCCACGAAAAAGGCGCATTCACAGGCGCAATCACACAACGCATCGGACGCTTTGAACTCGCGCATCACGGCACGCTGTTGCTGGATGAAATCGGGGACATCCCGGTTGAATTGCAACCGAAACTGCTGCGCGTTTTGCAGGAGCAGGAATTTGAACGGCTCGGCAGCACGCGCACGCAAAAGGTAAATGTGCGAATGATTGCTGCGACGAATGCAGATTTGGAGCAACTGGTCGCGGAGAAAAAATATCGCAGCGATTTGTACTATCGCCTGAACGTGTTCCCGATCACGATTCCGCCGCTACGCGAACGTGCCGAAGACATTCCGCTGCTGGCGCGTTTCTTCACCCGCAAATATGCGCGCCGGATGAAAAAGCCTATCGAAGCGATTCCCGCCGAAGCGATGGAAGCGTTGACCGCGTATCACTGGCCAGGCAATGTCCGCGAACTGGAACACTTCATCGAACGCGCGGTCGTGCTGACGCAAGGCACGGCGCTGGAAATTTCGCAATCGGAGCTGAAGCCGATGCGAAAACCTGCTGCGGTGTCTATTCCCACTGACTCCCCGTCCAACTCATCTTCTCTCGCCACTCTGGAAGCGGCGGAACGTGAACATATCCTGCGCGCGCTGGCAGAAACCAATTGGGTGATTGGCGGCCCACAAGGCGCAGCCGCACGTTTAGGAATGAAGCGCACCACCCTGCAATCCCGCATGCAGAAGCTCGGCATTACACGTTAGTGCTGAGCCGACATTTCGGCACGCGCCGACATCTCGGCGCGCCGGCTTTCGGCACTCTTCGGCACTTGCTCTTCGGCACTTACCACATCATCCGTACAATCTCTTCCGCTTCAAGCACTTAACCTGTCCAGGCAATTCATTTGGCACTGTGGCAAGGCAATTGCACTTACCAAGAGCGTCGCTAAGGACGAAACAGAAGAACGAAACAATTACGAGAAGGAGACATTATGTTCGCGCCACAACTGATCGAAACCGTCGCTCTGAAGCAATGTCACAGTTGCGGGGCCGAGTTGATTGAGCGCGACAAATTTTGCCGTCGTTGCGGAATCAGTCAACGCCTCTGCAACGACTCATCCAATCAACCTCAACACAAGTCGGAGTGCGCCACCCAACGGTTTTCCGAAAGCAACGGGATGCACCAATCATTTTCCGGCCCGTTGATGCAGGCAATAACGACAGGCGTGTCCCAGCGCACAACCGCGTTGCAAACCAATCGCTGGGCAATGCGTTTGGTCGGTGCGCTCGTGGCCGTGCCGCTGTGGCTGATGATTGTGCTGCTTTCCCCGCTGGAAGCGTTGGCAGCGGCCAAAGCCATTTCAGATCGAGCTTGAAGGCGAAACGCATGCTCAGAATTACGACGCAAAGTGAAAACGGTACAACTCGCTTCATTCTCGAAGGGCGGTTGATGGGCGAGTGGGTACACGAACTGGAACGATGCTGGTTGGCGGTGAACCCAACACAAGTGCAGATTGAATTAAAGGACGTGGGCTTTATTGACGAACACGGCCAGGCATTACTAGCACGAATGGCAGCGGCAGGCGCGACATTGATTGCGACTGACCTCCAAATGAACGCCATCGTCGAGGAAATTCTTGCGCCCCTGTTGCCGGAGTAAAGTTCAGTACAGGAAGGAAAGGGATGCTGGATGCTAGATGCTGGATGCTAGGTTTTGCCAGTGCCTAGCAGTCGGCATCTGTATCGAAAGAAAGGCTGGAGATTTGAGGCGAGTTTCTATCCAGCATCCAGCATCTAGCATCCAGTATCTAACATCTACATCGGAGGAACATGAGCCAAATCACCTTAGAAATCGGAGCGACTACAAGTCTGCGTCACATCGTGAGAACCGAAGACCTGGCGAGCGCACTGCTGATTGACCCGCAGGACAACTTTCCTGCCGTCTTCGCAACATCGCGGATGATTGCGCTGATGGAAGTTGCCGCCGCACGCTTGCTGCAACCGTTGCTCGGCGAAGGCGAACTATCAGTCGGCGTGACTGTAGACGTGACGCATTCGGCAGCGACGCTTCCTGAAGATGAAGTCCACGTCACGGCTCGCTACCTGGGAAAAGAAGGCAAGCTCTATCTCTTTGATGTGCGTGCTGAAGATTCCGGGGGCGAGATCGGACGCGGAACGCATCGCCGCGCGATCATCGCTACGCAAAGGTTGCTCGACGGAGCCACACAGCGGCGTAATCAGAACATTTCGTAAGAACAAGCACGAAATACAAAAGACGAAAAACGTAGGGCCGGTTCTCAACCTGCCTTAGGTCAGGGAGAAGTCTGTCCTGTGAACCGGCCCTACGACTATCTGAGGAGAACACACGAATGCCAAGATCGAATCATTTATCCCTGTTGTTAGTTCTCGCGCTGTGCGCGCCATTCGCGTTGGCACAAGCACCCACAGCGCAACGCAGCGAATCATCCAAGCCCGTTGCGCTTTCGCTCCGCGAAGCCGTTGCGCGGGCACTTGAAAACAGCCGCGACATCGAAATCGTCCGGCTCAAAGTGCAAATGAACGAATTCGATGTGAAGGCGGCACACGGCGCGTACGATCCGACGTTCAGTTCAAGCCTGACGTTCGAGCAACGCAACACACCCGTCGCGTCCATTTTGGCAGGCGGCGAAAACGGCAAGCTGAAGACAAACGACTTCTTCGGGCAAGCCAAACTCGCGCGCAAAACGCCGTGGCAAGGCGGCAGTATGAGCGTAACGTTCGATCAAAGCCGCTCGACGACACAGAACCAATTTTTCGCGCTGAATCCGCAATACAGCACGAGCTTGTTTTTGGAATACACGCAACCGCTGATGCGCAATCGAAAAATTGATGCAGAGCGACGGGCCATCAAGATCGCCAAGAAAAAGCTTGATCTGTCCGACAGCCAGTTTCGCCAACGTGCGATTGAAATTATTGCCAGTGTCGAGCGCGCCTATTGGGATTTGGTCTTTGCACGCCGCGACGAAGCCATCAAACGCGAGTCTGTCGAACTAGCGAAAACACAACTCGAACACAATCTGCGGCAAGTCGCACAAGGCACGCTCGCTCCGGCAGAAGTCACTTCCGCTCGCGTAGAAATCGCACGTCGCACCGATGAAGCCGAAGCCGCAACCGAAACCATCGTCCGTGCTGAAAACGCGCTCAAAGCGTTGCTCAGCCAACCGAGCAACGACGAACTCTGGAACACTCGAATCACGCCGACCGATCAACCGGAAGTGCGCACGACCGCGCCGATGCCTGTTGCCGATGCACTCAAGACCGCGTTAACGAATCGCCCGGAATTGGAGCAATACCGGTTGCGCAGCGAATTGAACGGCGTGGATGTCGAATACCTGCGCGATCAAACCAAACCGCAAGTGGATTTAGTTGCGGGCTACGGCACAGTCGGTTTGGCAGGTTCCGCGCGCACAGAAACGAATCCGATTATCGCCAGCAGTCAACAGCTTCTGGATCGCATCAATCAGCTTTCGCAAGTCGCTGGGCTGCCCGCGTTGACGCCGGTTTCCTTCGGCACAATCCCGGATCGTTATTACGGTGGCTATGGGCAAAGCTTGGGGAATCTGTTTCGCAACGATTCGCGGGCGTTCCGCGTCGGCGTGAACATCACAATGCCGTTTGGCAATCGCACAGCCAAAGCGAATCTCGGACGTGCGTTGGTCGAAGGCAAGCAGATTGATACCGAACGGCAACGCGCCGAACACCAGATCGAAGTCGAAGTGCGCAATGCGCTGCAAGCCGTCGAAACCTCGCAACGTCGCATCGAAGCCGCCAAGAGTTCGCGCAGCAACGCCGAACTGCAACTCAAGAGCGAGCAGAACAAATTCGATGCGGGACTCTCAACCAACTTCCTCGTCCTGGATCGCCAGAATGCGCTATCGCTGGCACAGGGACGCGAACTGAAAGCCATCACCGATTACAACAAAGCCGTCAGCGAATTGCAGCGCGTGCTGGCCACAACGCTGACCGACAAGAACATTGAAATCGCCAGCCGCTAAGGAGCTTCATGACCAAACAACTCTTATCCCTCAATCTCATCGCAACGTTACTGCTGTCGCTACTCAATGCGCCGCATGCTTTCGGCAAAGACAAGGCAGCGGAGCACACCGCCAAGGTCAAAGCAGCCATCGCCAAACTCGGTGTTGGTGAACAAGCGCGCGTCAGCATCACGCGGTACGACAAGACGAAGCTGTCCGGTTACATCCACGAAGCAGGCAGCGACGCGGTCACGATTGCTGATCTGCAAAGCGGAGCCAAAAGGACGATTCCCTATGCCGACATCAAAGCCGTCAAAGGCAAGAATCTTTCGACCGGCGCAAAAATCGGGATCGGCGTAGCAATCGGCATCGGTGTGGCAGCCATCGGGTTTTACATCCTGCTCCGCGCGCTGGCGGATTGACAATTACTTAAACAAAACACGGAGGAACTATGAAACAAGCCAAACATCGTATCAAAGCGATGGTGATCCTGACCTTGCTTCTATCGCTGGCAACAGCGGCAGGATGGTATTTCCTACGCCCGTCCACCGCTTCCGCAGAAATCATTTCGCTCAGCGGTCGCATTGAAAGTGATGACGCCACTGTTGCCGCGAAAACATCAGGCCGCATCCGTGAAATCACCGTGCGCGAAGGCGATGCGGTCAAGGAAGGGCAAGTCATTGCCCTTCTTGATGACGAACAAATCAAAGCGCGGGAAGAACAGGCGCAATCCGCTGTCATGCAAGCCGAAGCAAAGGTGATGCATGCGCAACAGCAAATCGCCGTGTTGCAAACGCAATTGCAAGAAAGTCGTTTGGGCGTGAGCCAATCACGCGCCGACGCGGAAGGCCGCGTCAGTCAGGCACAAGCGCACGTTGCGGCTGCCGAAGCTTCGCTCGCCAAAGCACAAGCGGATTACAACCAGGCGCGCTACGATCACGAAAAATACACCACGCTCGCCGAACAAGGCGATGTGTCCGAACGCGAAGGTCGTCAGGCTCAGACCGCACTCGAAACGCATCGCGCCGTCGTCATCGCCGCAGAAAAGCAAGTGGAAGCGGCACGCGGCGCGCTCGCAGCAACAAAAGCAAGCCTCGACAATCCAGTCATTCGCGCAGCACAAGCTGCTGGTGTCGAGCAACAAATTCAGCAAGCCAAATCCGCCGTCGCTTCCGCGCAAGCCGAAGCCGCCCGCGCCCGTGCGCAGTTGGATGAAGCCAAAGCGAACCGCGATGAATTGAATATTCTCGCGCCCTTCGATGGCATCGTCGCCACACGTACAGCGGAACCGGGCGAAGTCGTTGCCGCAGGTGCGCCGCTCATCACGTTGCTGAATCCGCGTCAGGTCTATCTGCGCGGCTACATCCCAGAAGGAGACATCGGGCGTGTGCGCACCGGACAGGTGGCGCGCGTCTATCTCGACTCGAATCCGAAACAACCGCTCGACGCGACCGTTTCGCGCATTGATCCGCAAGCGTCGTTTACGCCCGAAAACACGTACTTTCGCGATGATCGCGTCAAGCAAGTGGTCGGTGTGAAGTTGCAATTAACCAAGCCCGAAGGCTTCGCCAAACCGGGCATGCCAGCCGATGGGGAAGTGCTGGTTGACGGCAAAGAATGGGTTGCAACAGCGCGTAAGGAGTAGTTGCAGTTGTTGCACGCGAAGCGCCTGGGAGCGCAAGCGTCCCGCTTGCCGGGCGAGCGTAGCGAAGCGAGAGGCGTGGCGAGCGAATCCGCTCAAGAACAAGAGATAGCCGCACGACGAAGGCGCGCGGAGTCGCTGCCCTGAAGATGAAGGGGTTGCACCGTGACGGATGCGAGCATCGCTGCGCTCGCTCGCAGCAAGCGGGACGCTTGCGCTCCCAGGCGCTCCGCGTATCGGCAAAAGATAAGAGGCAATCACAATGGAAGCATTACTTGAAATTACACCCGATGTCGTTGCGCGCGAAATGCTGACGATGGATTGGGACGAACCGCAAACCATTGAACGAAGCGCGACCGCGATCAAAATTCGCGGTTTGCGCAAAAGCTATGGCGCACTCGAAGCCGTGCGCGGCGTTGATCTGGAAATTCAACGCGGCGAAATCTTCGGCCTCATCGGCCCCGACGGCGCAGGCAAAACGTCGGTCTTTCAAATCCTCGGCGGCGTGATGCAACCGACCACGGGCGAAGCGAAAATCTTTGGGCAATCGGCGCGCGAGACGCGTTCGTCCATCGGCTATCTGACGCAGGCGTTCAGTCTCTATCAGGATTTAAGCGTCGCCGAAAACATGCGCTATATGGGCGAACTGCGCGGATTGTCGCGCGCGGAGATTCAACGGCGCGGGATGCGCTATCTGAAACTCTTCGATATGGATCGCTTCACGGATCGGCTGGCAGGGCGCTTGAGCGGTGGAATGAAACAGAAGTTGGCGTTGGCTTGTGCGTTGATTACAGAGCCGAAAGTGTTGCTGCTCGACGAACCAACGACGGGCGTTGACCCGGTATCGCGGCGCGAATTCTGGGACACGTTAGCGCAGTTATCGGCGGATGGCATGACGATTGTTGTGGCGACGCCGTACCTCGACGAAGCCGAACGCTGTCATCGCGTTGCACTGATGCACGACGGCGTGATTCA
The DNA here is from genome assembly GCA_018268995.1 of Acidobacteriota bacterium. Taxonomy (GTDB): domain Bacteria; phylum Acidobacteriota; class Blastocatellia; order RBC074; family RBC074; genus JAFDVL01. The sequence continues at coordinate 34,260 of JAFDVL010000084.1, forward strand.
TCAAACAGGTACGCCAGCGCAGTTGCGACATCATTCTGGATTAAAGCGACTGGAAGTGCGTGCCGCAGATTTGAGTCGCGCGGAAACGCTGCTCTGCAAGGTTGAGAGCCTCGCCGATGTGCAACGCTTCGGCGACCGTTTGGATGTGATGGCGCGCAATGCCGAAACGGCGGAAGCGATAACACGCGCGACGCTCAGGAGCGCAGGCATTGCCGTGAATGAGATTCGTGCCGGTGCTCCGACGCTCGAAAACACGTTCGTTGCGATCCTGCGCGAACTCAATGGCGAAGTGAACACGCCTGCGTTTCCGGTGCGACGCAAATTTCGTGACCGCGCACCGAATGCAATTGCGATTGGCGCGCACGAATTGCACAAACGCTTCGGCAAATTCCACGCGGTCAAAGGCATCAACCTCGAAGTCAAATACGGAGAGATTTACGGCCTGCTCGGTGCCAATGGTGCGGGCAAAACCACGACGATCAAGATGCTGTGCGGTTTGATTGAAGCGACCAGCGGCGAACTAACGTTGGCCGATGAAAAAGGCGGCTTTCGTTCGAGTTTCGTGCGGCAACGCATTGGCTATATGTCGCAGAAGTTTTCTCTTTATGACGACCTGACGATCAGCGAAAACCTGGATTTCTTTGCGGGCGTGTATGGCGTGCCCCCTGCTGAACGCGCCGAGAAAATGCAATGGGCTTTGGAATTTTCCGGGCTCGCCGGACGCGGCAATATGCTGACCGGGTCATTACCGGGTGGATGGAAACAACGCGTCGCTTTTGGAGCTGCAATTATGCACGAACCCAGTGTTTTGTTTTTGGACGAACCGACTTCCGGCGTTGACCCGCTGGCGCGCCGCGCCTTTTGGCAAATGATCAACCGCCTTGCAGATCGTGGCGTCGCGGTGTTGGTGACAACGCATTACCTCGAAGAAGCCGAGCAATGCAATCGGCTCGGCCTAATGGTTGCAGGCGAGTTAGTCGCACAAGGCACGCCGACCGAAGTCAAAGCCGCACAGCGCGGTCAGCTGATCGAACTCAATACCAGTGCCCCGCAACAGGCGGCGAATTTGCTCAAAGCAGAAATGGAGTCGTGGCGCGTTTCTCTATTCGGAGATCGCTTGCACGTGATTGTGGACGAAGAAGTGCTTTCGGCGATTCAAAACCTGCAACAACGCCTGCGCCGCGCGGGCATTGATGTTCGCGATGCCTACGAAGAGCGCATTTCGCTCGAAGACGTGTTCATCGCCGTCGTCGAACAAGCGCGCCGCGAAGGCAAAGTTGCTGCTGAGGATTGAAGAGGTTGCTATGAAACGAATCATCGCGCAAATGCGCAAAGAACTAACGCAAATTTTTCGAGATCGGTTAACCGTCGCACTCGCATTGGTGCTGCCGCTGATCTTGCTGGTGATGTACGGTAATGCAATCTCATTTTCTGTCACCAATGTCGCGATCTTTATTGAAGACCTCGATCAATCGCCGCGCTCACGCGAATACATCGCGGCAATTGCGGCTTCGCGCACATTCCGAATAGTTTCTTTGCCTGGCGGCCTCGGCAAAGACGAAGCCCTCGCCGCCGAAGTAGTGCGTGCCGTGATAACGATCCCTCCGCACTTTGAGAGTGATTTGATGCGCGGACGCAATGCCGAAGTGCAGTGGCTGATAGATGCCACCGATGCCAACACAGCGAATAATTTGCGTGGCAGCGCGACTGCGATCACCCAATCTTTCTGTCGGCAAAATGGATTGAATCCAACGGCGATCCGGCCTGCGGTAAGTGCTGAGATGCGGCTCTGGTTCAACCCCGGACGCGAAACATACAAATACATCGGCCCCGGTACGATTGCAGTGGTGCTCGCCTTGTTTCCACCCTTGCTGGCAGCCCTGGCGATGGCACGCGAGCACGAGCATAAGACGATTTTGCAGGTCTATGTTTCCAACATCTCGGCGCGGGAATTTTTGCTCGGCAAAACCCTGGCGTTCTTTGTCCTTGCGCTGGCGGAATTCGTGTTGGTCGTCTCGTCTGGAATGTTGCTGTTTGGGCTGCGTTTTGTCGGTGATCCATCGCCTTTTCTGATTGGCGCTTTGATCTACCTCTTTTGTTGTGTCGCTTTCGGCGTGATGGCGGGCACCGCGATTGATAATCAGGCGGCAACAATTCAAGCGGTTTCGATGGTTTGTTTCCTGCTGTCGTTTTTACTGTCGGGATTTATCTTCCCACTTTCCAATGTGCCGTCAATCATCCGTTGGGTTGCTTATGTCGTACCGGCGCAATACTTCATCGAAATCACGCGTGATGCGTTTGTGCGGGGCGGCGGCTGGAGCGCTGTCTTGCCCGGCATCTTCGCCCTCACAGGGCTGGGAATCTTTTTCCTTTTCACCGCATGGCGAAAGATGCGGAGAATGCAGGTGAATGTATGAAAAATCTGATCCACAAAATTCGCGGACTGCGTGTCTTTGTACTGTTCCTGAAAGAAATGCGACAGAGCAGACGAGATCGCAAATTCATTGCGGCATTGATTCTGCCGCCGACTGTGCAATTGATCCTCTTCGGTTTCGCCCTCAATCCAAACGTCACCGATTTGCGACTGGGCGTTGTGGATGATAGCCGCTCGGTCTTGAGCCGTGAATTGATTGCGGCTTTTGAAGCCAGCGGATCATTTCGGGTGAAAACCTACTTCGCTTCGCCGACCGTGTTAGGTCAGGAGTTGAGCGCAGGCAAACTGGATGCGGGCATCATCTTCCCCCCGGATTTTGCGCGTCAGCGTGAGCGCGGAGAAACAGCGAAAGTGCAGTTTGTCTTGGACGCAGTAAATTCCAATACAGCAGGCATTGCATCCGGCTATGCGCAACGCATCATCAATTCGTTCAATCAACAGTTTTTCAAAAGCGAGGCAGGCGTCAAGCTGGATGGCGCTACCACACCGTTATCCGCGCGGGTGGCATTGCTCTACAATCCAGGCTTGCGCAATTCGTGGTTTATCCTGACAGGCGTGCTTGGCATCCTGTTGATTCTGAACGGCACGTTGGTGGCGGCAGGCGCGATGGTCAAGGAAAAGGAAGTAGGAACCGTTGAGCAATTGTTGATGACGCCAGCCGCAGCGTGGGAAATCATTACAGCGAAAATCGTGCCGCTTTGTTTGCTGTTATCGCTCGACATTTGGTTGGCGCTCGGTGTGGGCTGGCTGGTGTTTGATGTCCCACTGCACGGCAGTTTGTTGTTGCTGTATTGCGCTGGTGTTTTATGTGTGCTGGCGGGCGTAGGGTTGGGAACGTTCCTCGCTACGTTTTCCCGTTCCTTGCAACAGGCGCAATTGTTGAGCTTTTTTGTGAATCCGCCCCTGGCTATGATCTCCGGGGCAACCACGCCGATTGAAGCAATGCCAATGTGGATGCAAGCCTTCACGTGGATCAATCCTGTCCGTCATTTCTCTACGGTGGCACGCGGCATCCTGCTCAAGGGCGCAGGCATCGAGATTCTGTTTCCGAATCTGCTGGTGTTGATGGTATTCGCTTTTATCCTGGTGTTTTTTAGCGCCAGACAATTTCGCAAACAGCTTGGTTAGCGCAGATGAAACGATACAGGCACAGTATTTTATTGCACGCCGGAACTTGCTTTGGTGCAATTCTCTTGGGCTTTTGGGGGCTTTCGGCACAACAAAAAGACTATTTCAAAATCCGGGGCATTGACGAAGCAACCGGGCGCGGCGTGCCGTTGATGGAACTGAAAACAATTAGCGAGTTTGTGCTTGGCGTAATCAATGTCCGTCATCATCAGCCCAGGCTACTATTCATTGCCAATAATTACGATCCAGTGTCCGATAGTTCACCGCTTCTGCGATATGGTCGCTCGTGACTTGCTCAACGCCTAACAAATCCGCAATCGTGCGACTCACTTTTAGAATGCGATCATACGCGCGCGCCGATAAGCCATATTTTGTGATTGCGCGCTCAAGCATAGTTTGTGTGGACAAATCAAGCTGGCAATGTTGCCGAATCAGACGGGGCGTCATTTGCGAATTGGAAAACACCTGCTCGCCTGTATAGCGTTCCTGTTGAATCTTTCGTGCGTTGGTCACACGAGCGCGAATTTCCGCCGAACCTTCCGCCGCTTCTTTCTCGGATAACTCGCGCACCTTCACCGCAGGCACATCAATGTGAATATCAATGCGATCCAGCAGCGGCCCGGAGATTTTCGAGATGTAGCGTTGAATTTGCGGCGGCGAACATTTGCATTCGCGCGTCGGATCGTTGAAGAAGCCACACGGACATGGATTCATTGCAGCAACCAACATAAAGCTCGACGGAAATGTCAGTGACATTGCGGCGCGGCTGATCGTGACTTTGTGGTCTTCGAGCGGTTGCCGCAGCACTTCTAAAACGTTTCGTTCAAACTCCGGCAATTCATCCAAAAACAACAGACCATTATGGGCCAGCGAGACTTCACCCGGCTTCGGAATCGCGCCGCCGCCAATCAATCCCGCATCAGAAATCGTGTGGTGTGGCGAGCGAAACGGACGATGTTGCACTAAACCGCTGGCCCCGGAGAGTCCCGCGACGCTATGAATCTTGGTTGTCTCAAGGGCTTCATCAAACGTGATCGGCGGCAAAATCGTCGGGATGCGTTTGGCGAGCATTGTTTTGCCAGAACCGGGCGGGCCAATCATCAGGATGTTATGGCCTCCGGCAGTCGCAATTTCAATCGCACGCTTGGCGTGAAATTGGCCGCGCACTTCGCGGAAATCCACAGGATAGTTTTCGGCTTCATGCAGCATCGCTGCCGTATCCACGACAAGTGGCGGCGGCATTTCATCAGCATTCAGTAAGTCAATCACTTCGCGCAAATCGTTGACCGGGTACACATCCAAGCCAGTGACGACAGCAGCTTCGCTCGCGTTTTCGGCGGGCAAAAACAGGCGTTTGAAATTGTTGCGCCGCGCGGCGACGGCAATCGGCAACGCGCCGCGAATCGCACGAATGCGCCCGTCCAATGCCAGTTCGCCAACCAGCAATGTGTCGCTTAAATCTTCGCGTTTCAGCTCGCCATTGGCACCGAGAATGCCGACCGCAATCGGCAAATCAAAGGCCGAGCCTTCTTTCTTCACATCGGCAGGCGCGAGGTTAATTGTGATGCGGTAAACAGGAAAGAAAATGCCGCTGTTGGTGATGGCAGCGCGAATGCGTTCGCGGCTTTCGCGAACGGCCAAGTCGGGCAGTCCGACAACTGTGACGGTGGGTTCGGGGTTCATGGAATCCCCGGCACGGGGCGTTAAGTTGACTTCGACTTCGACTAATTCGGCATCAATGCCGTATACGGCTGCACTGAGCGTTTTGAAAAGCACCAGTCACCTCCAAGTAGTGAATGAGTAATTTACGATATTGCTTTTTCGGTCAGGAAAGACTGGAACCACAATGACCGTCGACATCATAACGTCACTCTGAAAAGAAGCCAAAAGGATTTCCCTTTTTCCGCTCAAAGATTCACCCAGCAAACAACGTCAATGGGTGTTTTCGCTCAACTTGACGGGGAACATTCCGCACCCAATCGCGATCCCAGTCCCCCCCGTGAAGAAAACCAATTGGTACATTGTTTGCCATAGTCATTTTGGTCAGAGAAGAACCTGGCGAAGAGATGAAAAATACTTCTCTCAAAAGGTTTTGTTTGATGTTTGACCTTGAAGACAAATAACAACCTGCTAAAGGAGGTGGGTTATGAAAGAGCGAATGAAATGGGTCGTCATCGGATTCGGGTTTATGGTCGGCATCCAAGTGCTGACTTCGCTGATGTTCTCGTTATTGCTTCAAATTTCCAATCAAAGCCCCGGCACAGTTGAAAGTGATCAGTGGGTATTAGTCATTTTCGGCTTGACGTTGGCCGCGTTTCTGGTTGGCGGTTTGGTCATTGGACGTTTTGAAGAACAACCACGGATTTACGACGCCGTGTGGGCAGCGGTACTGACGCTGATTGTCTCGAACATCATGTTTTACGTCCTGCCCGAAAGCACGCGCCACCAATTCACCGGCAGCAAATGGTTGCTGGACGCAAATGGGCAATTCGCCCCGTTGTGGCTCAGTCTGTTGCAGATGTTGCCCGCGCTGGGCGCAGCCGCCATCGGGGCCACACTGGGTTATCACCTGACCAGTCCTGTGGGAGCAGCATGGGAACGCTTTATTGGAATGCTTGGATTAATCGGTGCCATCGCAGGCATTGCTGTCGCCTTTGTCGTCGGCAGCATGGTGATTCCCTGGCATTGGCTGGCGCTCGTGCTGGTGCTGTTCATTGTCGGCTGTGCTTACACCTACCACATTTTCAAGCGGGGGGAACACGAGTTGGATGACATTGCGATTATATCCGAACATCGGCACGGACAACCCAGCTAAATGAAGTTCAGAACACTTCAGGAAGGTCTGAAGAAGATTTCAGACTTTCCCTGATTTATTGATTCCCTTGCTGGCGAATCAGCAAAAGGGGGATGTATGCAAAGACCTAACCGTATTGGAACGGATTTGTTGCTTTGCCTGGCGCTGATGGTTTGGCCAATTGCAGCTGCGACTGCGTTCCAGCCAGATTGGGTAAGCCAAACCGCTGCACTGATCAGTCAAGCCAAAGAACAAGGCCTGAATTATCTCAACACTCGTGACAACAAAGCCAAGGACATCGCCAAGAAAAATCTTGAAAAAGCGGAGAAGCAACTCAAAGACTATGTAAAAAAGCAGAATGATTGCGAGCGGTGCTTTGAGTTGTTGGCCGAAACCTATCTATATCGCGCTTACTTTGGTTTCTCGAAGGATTACGACAACTGCGTCGAAACGGCGCAAAAAGGCTTACAGCTTTTCCCAAACAATTATCGCCTCGCCTTGCTGAAAGGCTACGCGCATTACAACTGTGAAGAATATGATCAGGCGCTGCGGGCCTTGAACCGCTATGTCATGACCACCACCGACGATGAAGCAACGAAGGCACAGGCACGACAGGTGCAAAATACGTGTCAGGACAAATTTCTGACCAACTGGAATCGCCAAGCTAATTTCTATCAATCCAAGGAATCGCGCATCGAAGGTTTCAATTCGCAAACGAATCGGATGGAGGTCGTTTTTCAGATCACACCGGAATACGAATTGAATCTCGGCAGTCAGGGGTTTGCCGCCATCACGCAACAAAAACCACCGTACAATGACCCGGAAATTCAAACCTACCTGCAAACGCTAGTGGATAAATTAGTCGCCAAAAATCCCGGCTCGAATTTCGCGTACAAAGTGACGGTGCTGAATTCGCCGGAGGTAAACGCCGTCACGCCGCCGGGACACATCATCGTGTACACCGGCTTGCTCGCGTTTGCGGACAACGAATCGGAATTGGCTGCCGTGATGTCGCACGAACTGGCACACAATTACGCGCATCATCAGGGCCGCGCCGCAATCAAGGAATTCACCACACGCAGCATCGCCGGAGCCATTCTGCAAGCCGTCAATCCACAAGGAGCGATACAACAAACCATCGCGCAATTGTCGGCCACCATCGGCCTCAACCTGATTATGCGGGCATATAGTCGCTTCGAGGAAAAAGAAGCCGATCATTACGGCGCACATATTTTGTACAACGCGGGCTATGACCCGACGGCGTTTTCGATGGTGTTTGCGAAGATGTACAAAATGAGCCCGAAACAACCGATTAAGTTTCTCAGCACGCACCCGCCTGCACCGGATCGCGCCGCGTATATGATTGATTATGTCGAAGCCTTCCCGATTGGCTCCACCGAGGTCAAAACCGACAGCGCTGAATTCAAGCAGATTAAGGCGAAAGTGATGGCGCTGATGCCAAGCGCAATGCAACAGAAAACGCCCGGCAAAGGCGTGATCCCTCCGCTGCCTTGGCGCTGATAGGCGACCCGCCTATCGTACCTTGATTGCGCGCAGGAGGTGAATATGGGCAGGATAAAAATACTTCTCGCACTCATTGCGTTGTGTTCGCTGGCGTTGATCGCGCCGCCGCATTTCACCGCACATTCCCAACAAACTATTCCGCAAAACATTCTGGACAAACAGACTGATGTCCAAACGCGGTTGCGCGAAATCGTTCGGCTGGCGAATGAGAATCAAGGGAAAACGTTTCCGGCCACTTCTATCGAACTGGAAATCAATCGGCTGGAAACAGATTTGACCTCGATGGATTTTCGTTTGCAAAGTCTGCCGGTTTGTACGAAAGCGCCGACGGCTCCGAGCACCGATGATGCGCGCACTGCATTGAAAGCCTTGATCCCTTCGCAAACAGGGCAGCCGGGCACGAAAACGGTTGCCCAACTGGAAGCAGAAATTCAGCAAAAGAAAGACCGCATAGTCGTGCTGGAAAAGGTCAAGAACCGAGCCGATGCGGTCTTTAAAATGCGGGCGATTGCGGCTGAAACGAACTTGCTGATTTCGATGATCCCCACAGGCGGTAAAGGCATTCAGGATTTGCTGAACGCGCTGGACATTGCGCTGGACAAATGGGACAAGAACATCATCTCGACGCCGCAGGGAATGGTGATCGCCAATTTGCCTGGCACGAAAGACTATTTCCGTTACTGGCGCGAAAACAAAGCCGAATTCGAGAAATTCGCGCATGAACAATGCCGAAAAAATGGTATCCCGCTGAATCGCGTAACACGCGATGACATTTATTCCTGGATTCCCCCGTTCAATCAACAAAAATCCGCCAGCGATTTGGCACAAACCAAAACGCAGTTGCAAAAGCTCGAAGATGAACTGAAAAAGAAAAAAGCAACAGGCCCCAATCCCGCCGAAACATATTTCACCGGCTTGCTGGAGAAATTCGAGAAAGTTGTTGCGGTTTCAAAATGGATGGCTGATCCGACCCAGTTCGAGAAGATGAAGTCCAAGATCATCGTCGTGATTGTGGATGACAAAACAAACGCCAGCCTCAACAATGCGACGCTCACCGTTGCGCCCGCTGCTGGAACGCAGCAATCTGCTGCCAATCCATTTGAATTCGCGGACGTGAATAAAGGCACCTACAGCTTCAAAGCCACTGCGCCCGATTATGTGCCGGAAAGCACGCAGGTAGATGTTACCGATTGCAAGACCTATTCTGCCGTGCTGCGGATGAAGAAACTGCCGATCATCAACATCGCTTCGATCAAGGACGAAAACGGCAATCTGTTGGATAACATTCAGGTGGACGCAAAAAACTTGAGCGGTGGCGCAGGCGCAAGCGCGACGTATCAAAAGAATCCCATTGACCTGAAAGTTGATCCGGCAGCCTATGAAGTCACCGGCAAAGACCCGACGGACAAATACGAACCCGCCAGCCAATCCGTCAATGCCGATGCGGGACAAACTGCGGTTGTGAATTTGGTGATGCGTCCCAAAGGGGGAACCATCTTCGCGGTCGAATTCTACGACAGCACCTCCAAGCTCAAGATTGACGCGCCGCCTGATGCCAACCAGCCTTCCGTGCAGCTTGATCCTATCGAAGGACAGCCCGCGCCTGCCAAACAACCATACACCGGAACAGGTGATGTGACCTTCAAAGGCGTGCAGGCCGGGCGGTACAACTATTTCACTTCGATCTGCGGTTGGGAAAATGTTTCAGGCACGTTTACGATCAGCGCCGATGAACTCAAAAACGCCCGCATCACGCGGCAAGTCACGCTCAAACCGCGCTCGCTCGATTCATTCACCGGATCAGTGATCGAAGAAGGAACCAACGACCACATTGATAAATTCAAAGTTGCATTGATCGGTTTGGGGCCGCGCCAGGGCTATCGCTACGACACGGTCGAAGGCAAAGACCCGAATCCGAATGCCAGGATTTTGTTTGGGGCCTTTGTCATCCAAGGGCCAATTTATTCCGGGCGCTACCGGCTGGAAATCACACGCGATTGCTTTGAGCCTTACGTCAAAGAAATCTGGTGGGGCTTTTGTCTGGATCGCGGCGCATACACGCCACAAATATTTCGGATGGAGCCGACTCCAGAATTTCGACAAGCGCGACAAAAGGCGCGCGACCTGATCGAAGCTATCAACAAGCAACGCGAGAAAGCCAAGAAAGCCGCCGACCAAGTGCAGGAAGCGCGGCGACAAGCACAAGGCTTATCCGACCTCGCCAGAGATTTGCTAAAAGAGTTGCGCGCGCTGAAGCAACGCTATCCGTCACTCGCGCAGGATTGCACCAAAGCCGAGCAAACGATCAACGAGTTGCAGCAAAAAGCCCAAGCCATTAAGGCTGCTGAGAGCCAGATTATCACCTTGCGTGAGACCGCGAAAAATCTGGCGGGCGTCGCTTGCGAACTCGCGGACAAAGCGAAAAAAGCCACGGACGCAACTTCAGCCAACAATTTCGCACAGAACGCGAAGCAATTCGCCGCGCAGGCGCGCAAAACCGCCGATCAAGCTGCGCAGCTAGGGCAAAAAGCGCAGCAGGACTATGCGGCGCTTGAACAAAAAGCGAATGAGATCAAACAGACTTTGGACACGCTGGAGAAGTTCCGCAAAGAGTTCGCACCACTGCAAAAACAATTGGCTGAACTGCGCCAGACAATGCAAGGAGGCACTACCGCCGCACAAGCCTTGACCGATGCCGCTGCTGCGGTGACCGAAGCCAATCGCTTGCTCGCCGCTGTCCGCCAGGCTCTGGGCAAATGCGCGGACAATCATCCCGGCAAAGCCATCGTCGAGCAGGCTGAAACCGCCAGCAAAGGCGTTGCCGGCGAACGTCAGCGTGCGCTTGACGAGCAAAAGACGATGCAGGAATTGCTCAGCCAATCGCAGACCTCCGCCAACGAAGCCTATACGCTCGGCAGCGAAATCGAACAGATCGCCACCGCTTGTCAGAATGTAAAAGATGTGCCGGATATCGCTGCCAGCAAAGCCTCCGCCGATGCCATCGAAGCCTTTGCGCAAGTCGCCGCACAATCCGCGAAGACCGCTGAAGACTGCGCCAAAGACGCCACCGGAAACATTGCCGCCGGACAGCAACTGGTCACGCAGATTCAATCGAACATGGCGAAGTGCGAATACGAAGCTGCGCTGACATTGGCCACGCAACTGCAACAAACCGATCCATCGAATCAATGGCTAACAACGGGCCTTGCGCAATTGCAAACGCTCGCCAGCGCGCAACAACAGGCGCGGCAGTATTTGACAGTCGGCAAAGCCGCAATTGAGCAGAAAAATCTGGATGGCGCGATTGGCGCGCTCGCGAGCGCCCTAGCTGTGCCGAACCTGCCCGTTTGCATGCGCACGCCGATGGAATCGCTCAAGAAAGAATTAGAAAAGCGCAAAGAATTCATCGGCCTGACCGAACAAGTCGAAGAGGCAACGAAGCAATGCGATTACACCAAGGCGCAACAGGTCGTCGGCAAGATCACCGCGATTTCGCCGCGTTATGACTTCATCACCACTTGGATGAACACCGAACTGCCAAAGCTTTCTGAATTGATTCTGCATCGGCAACAGGCGCTGCAATTCATCAAAGATGCGGATTCACTGGCAAATCAAGCCATCGCCGCAGCCGCGACCGAACCCGTAGACTGGGCGAAAGTCGGGCAACTGGTGCAACAGACGATGAGCAAACTTGATGAAGCCGACCGCATCGCGCCGAAGTGCATGCAGGAGCGCAGTCAAATGGATGCGATTCGCCAGAAATGCCGCGACATCCAACAAAAGAAACCTGCCGAAATTCAAACGTCCATCGTGCTGTTGATTGATACGTCCGGCAGTATGGGCGACAACAACAAAATCGAAAATGCCAAGGCCGCTGCGCGCGCTGCTGTACGCAATGTCAGCAAGACGAATGAAATGGCTGTGCTGAATTTCTCTGGCGATTGTAGCGGCGGTGCGGTGCGTTACGCGTGTCCGTTCACAACTGACCTCAACGCCTTGCTCAAAGCGATTGATGGCTTGAGTCCCGGCGGCGGCACGCCGATGTACATTGCCACAGGGGTTGCGGTGGATTACGCGAAAAAGAAAGGACGCGGCAAATCGGCAACTGTCGTGCTGATGAGCGATGGTGGCGACACCTGCCGCGACAAACAAGCCGAAGCCGCCGCCGCGATTCGGCAAAGCAATATTCCGGTCAACACCATTGGCTATGACGTTGGAAATAATCAGCAGGCACAGGGAGATTTGGCAAATCTGGCGACGCTGACGGGCGGGCGCAATTATTCGGCTTCCGCAGCAGACCCGAAAGAAATCGTCAACGCGTTCAAGATCGCAATGCTGCCCAGCCTCTTCAAAGATTTCGAGTTGGCACAAGGTGGTAGCGGCGCGGCAGTGTCCGGCCACTTTGCAGCAGCCAAACGCGCAATTCAGCAGCAGGATCTGAACGCCGCGACGTATCAGTTGCAACAAGCGCAGAGCCTCGCGCCCAATTCGGCAGCGGTGAATTACAACCTCGCGCTCGTCAACGAAGCGAATGACAAGCCGCTGGCCGCGATTCGCAATGCGGAAAGCTATTTGAAGCTCGCACCGAACGCACTCGACCGCGCCGATGTCGAAGGTCGCATCGCCCAGATGCGCAAAGATGTCGAAGCCAATCCGCGCGCCGAATATGATCCAAACGCTTGTCGCGATGTGTACAACTGGGCCGTGACGGAACGCGACGCCGCAAAGAAATCCGGCAATCCCGCGCGCCTGCAAACCTTGCTTGAAATCCAGATTGCCGCACAGCGTGGCGACTGCACGAAAGCACGTCAAATGCAGGCACAATATCGACAGCAATTTCGTTAAAGGGAGAGGCGAGATAATTTAGCCACGAATTGGCACGAATTTTCACGAAAGAAAATAAGCCACAGATTCTCGCGGATTCACACAGATTTCTTTTCTGCCGTATTTAATCTGTGAAAATCTGTGTCAATCTGTGGCTCATAACAATTCGTGAAAATTCGTGGCTAAAAATTCTGCTTACTCGCAGCACGCGATTTCAGGTAGTCTTTCTCAAAATACGAATCAGGGAGCTTGGCGGGAAAGCTCATTTCCAGGGTTTCGATGATGACTTTGGTTTTGTACACATAATTTTCTATCTCAGTTCGCCAGACTACATTTCGTCCTTCGACGGGGCGTGTTTCTTTGATCTGAAAAAGCCGTAATGGTTTCCCATCAGAACCGAAGAGCCGTAGCTCAATCGGCAAATAGTTATCGGCGCGAAAAACCGAAACATAGCGTTGAATGACGGAATCAGCATCAGGCTTGAGTGTACTTTCCACTTCCAGCGTTTTGACCCCGCCAAGTTCTTTTTCTAAGAGTAAACGCGAATCGTATTTGTGCCATTCGCCCAGCAATTCCTGGGCAGTCAGTCCGCCGAAAAAGATTTTGCCAGTGCCTGACTCTCGGAACTTATTGGTCGAGGAGACATACGCAATGCTGACGGTGGGTTTGCCCTTTTGTTCGACCGTCAGCGTAGCCAAATCCTGATCCTCTTTGGGTTCGATGATTTCTGTCAGCGTCCGCGTTTCTGCCTCGGTGTGCTTGCGGCTGATGGCCAAAACGTAAATCTGGGTTGGTTCTTTTTCGGACGTGACAGTCAATCGAACACGGCTTTTGCGATAGGGTGCGGCCTCGCGTTTCAGATTCTCCGCAATGATTTGCTCGCCCCGCTCACGATTCGTTTTCTGGACATCAACTGTGGGCGTAGTTGTACTTAGTGAAGTAGAATTTTGCTGGCACCCATTGAGAAGAAAAAGCGTCAGAACCAGCAGCAAAAAATAGTATGAATTTCTTATCCTCAGGCTTGCAAACTTACCTGATTCAGAGTGAGATGCTGTTCTCTTTTGCATACAATTTCCTCAACAATACAAAGCGATGAATGATCTGATTGTCCGGCTTGAAAACGTCACCAAAATCTATCATACAGGAGAAAAAGTCCACGCTCTTGATCAATTAAGCCTGGAAATAAAGCGGGGCGAAACGGTGGCACTGATGGGCGTTTCAGGTTCCGGGAAGTCAACGCTGCTGAACCTGATTTGCGGACTGGATGTGCCGACCGAAGGTCACATTTATTTTGAGGGGGTTGATTTATCCAGCCTGAACGATAACGAGAGCACACGACTGCGGCGCGAAAAAATCGGCATTATTTTTCAGACCTTCAATCTTTTGCCGACCTTATCCGCATTGGAAAATGTCGCATTGACCTTACGACTGCAAGGCAACAGCAAAAAGAAAAGCGATGCGCGGGCCAAAGAAATGCTGGAATGCGTGGGCCTGAGCCATCGGCTGTCGCATTTGCCCGATGAAATGTCGGGCGGTGAACGGCAGCGCATTGCCATTGCGCGCGCGCTCGTGTTCAATCCGCCTTTGCTATTGGCCGATGAGCCAACGGGAAACCTCGATTCACAAACGGGCGAGAGTATTTTGGAATTATTGATTAACCTCCATCGTCAGTTCGGCACCACGATTGTAATCGTCACGCACAATGAACTGGCGGCAGCGCATTGCCAGCGACGGATCACAATGCGCGATGGCAGGATTGTGAAAGATGAAGTTCACCGCCAGGAACAGCCCTGAGTTATACACAGATGGCTGTGACAGCAAGCTGACCAACCCAATCCTGCCACTTTTGTTTCGGTAAGTAGCATTCATCTCTGCTTACGATTAAGATGCGGCATTCAGAACCAACAAGAAATCTCAGGGAAAACAATGAGTACAAAACAAACATTTCGCATTGCAGTGCTGCCCGGCGATGGTATCGGCCCGGATGTGATTGCCGAAGGCCTTCGCGTCCTGCGTTCGGTTGAAGCTAAACTCGGCAGCATTCAATTTGAGTTGCAGGAATTTTCCGTCGGTGCGGGTGAATATCTGAAAAGCGGCGACCCCTTGCCTGCCGCTACGTTTGAAGCCATCAAACAATTCGATGCGATTCTGCTGGGCGCAATGGGGATGCCGAATGTCCGCTGGCCAAGCGGAGTTGAGATGACACCGCAAATTGACCTGCGCGAACGGCTGGGGCTGTATTGCGGGTTGCGCCCGGTAAAGTTGTATCACGCACAGGACACGCCGCTAAAAAACTATGGCGCAGGCGAAATTGATTTGCTGATTGTCCGCGAAAGCACCGAAGGATTGTTTTCTTCGCGGCTGAATACCGTGCCCGTCGGGGCAACCGAGGCGACTGATACAATGCGGATCACGCGGCAAACCTCAGAGCGATTGTTTCGCGCTGCCTTTCGTGAAGCGCGCAAACGACGCAGCCTGGTTTCCTTGATTGACAAGGCTAACGTGCTGCCTTCGATGGCCTTTTTTCGGGGCATTTTTGATGAAATCAGCCGCGAGTTTCCTGACATCAAAACCGAACGGA
This sequence comes from Acidobacteriota bacterium, assembly GCA_018268995.1. Classification (GTDB taxonomy): domain Bacteria; phylum Acidobacteriota; class Blastocatellia; order RBC074; family RBC074; genus JAFDVL01. Next base: position 49,545 of record JAFDVL010000084.1, read on the forward strand.
TTTATGTGGATGCGGCGGCGCTGTATCTGGTGCAACAACCGCAACGCTTTGACGTGATGGTGACGGAAAATATGTTTGGCGACATTTTGTCTGACCTGACAGGAGGTTTAGTGGGCGGGATGGGAATGGCTCCATCGGCGGACATCGGTGACAAATATGCGGTCTTTCAGCCCTCGCATGGTTCGGCACCCGACATCGCAGGCAAAGGCATCGCCAATCCTATCGCCACCATTTTGTCCGTAGCGATGATGCTGGAATGGTTCGATACGCCAGAAACAAAACAGGGCGCAACGATCATTCATCAAGCCGTAGCGCAAGTATTGCAAACATCAGAAAATCGCACGCGTGATTTAGGTGGTGCCCTAAGCACAGAACAAATGGGAAATCTTATTGTCGAGACCGTAGCAGAAGCCTGACCGTGAGGAAGGGGGCATATTTCCTTCACGTAGTAGCAAATAATGGTGTTTGAAGATTAAAATCGGCAACTGGGTTCTGTTTTGGTTTTCGACCCAACGGGTCGCCTGAGTTTAGGCAGGTCGTTCACGGCCTGTAACTAGGCGAACGATCATTTCACGTCCCAGCGGGACGTTTGAATCGGGTTGCTGGTCAAGCGTCCCGCTGGGACGCGCGGTTCTCTTGCTTTTGCCTACAGGCCGTGAACGACCTGCCTACAATCAATGGCCCGTACCGGGCCGATGCCGGATTTAATCTTCAAAACTTGCTCGCAACTATGTGAAACAACTCCCTACTTCAGATTGATTTTGACAGGATTGGCTGCCTTACCATCTAAGGTCAGAACCACATCCACTTCACCACGCCCGGCCAGACTGCGCGGCAATTGCACGTTGACTTGATCTAGGCCGACGAATTCAGGCTGCTTGCCCGCATACAACACAGGCACCGCAACACCGCCAATCGTCACTGTTACATTTGCCAGACCGCTGTTGTTGCGGATGCCTGTTCCGTACAGTTCCAGATACACTTCGCTGGCTGAGTTCAGATCAATTTGCCGCGAAGTACAATTCTGCCCATTCGCATCACAAGCAGCGTTATTTTCTGAGCGCCGATTCTCGCCCGTCACATACAACACCGAACCCGCCGCAACGCCGCTGCCGTTTTGATTTGCGGCAAACAATCCAGGCGAGAGCGGGCCAATCAGCAGATATTCCGTCGGAACATTCCGCCCGTTGTTCGTGATCGTGATGCTGACATAGCCCGGTGACAACGTTTCAGGAATCTGGTAATTGATCTGGAGCGGGGAAACATAAAAGAGCGGCGCATATGCTTCGATGCCTGTCGAATCACGAAGGCGCACACGCGTACCGCCGATTTCCTGCGGCAACGGCAACGATTGCGCGCCCTGCGTAACGTTGGCCAGGTTTATTCCAAAAGCTGAAACGATGGAACCCGCTGCCACAGGCTGCACGGCATAGCTGGCTCCGCTGACCGTTGTGACTGAACTCTTGAACTCAAGCTTTACGATGCGATGATTGCCTGTGTCAGCAATCAGCAAATTTCCGTTGCGATCAATGGTAACGCCTGCGGGTTCTTTCAGGCTGAGTTCTTCGATAGCGCCGCTGCTTAAATTGTTATCCGGTCGCGCGCCCGTCAGCCAACCAGCAGAGTTGTAACCCGGCACGTGTAAGGCCACACGGTTGTTTTTCTGATCGGCAATGTAAAGCACGCCTTTGCGATCAAAGGCTAGATTGCCCGGCGCGGACAGTCCTTGATCACCGCGCACTGCCGTCGTCAAAATGCCCGTCGCATTAACTTTGCGAATGCTATTTTTGCCGGTGTCCGAAATATACAATTCGCCACTCGGAGAAAAGGCCAGCGCAGTAGGAAATTTAAGCGGAAACTCTGTGGCCGGAATGTTATCGTTGTTTGACGTGCTGATCTTGCCGCCTGCAAACGTGCTGATCGTTCCGGTCGGCGTGATCTTGCGAACGCGATTGTTGCCCGCATCCGCCACAAACAAATTCCCTGCCTGATCGAACACCAGCCCCACAGGCAAAGCCAGTTGCGCCGCCGTTGCGGCTCCACCATCGCCACCGAAACCGCCAACGCCCGTTCCGGCAAAATTGCTGATGATGCCGTTGGCTGAGACTTTGCGGATGCGATGGTTGTTGGTGTCGGCAATGTACAGATTGCCTGCCGCATCCAACGCCAAACCGCTCGGTTCATTCAACAACGCTGCGGCTGCCGGGCCATCATCGCCACTGGAACCGAGTTGCCCCGTGCCAGCAAATGTTGTGATCGTGCCATCAGGTTTGATCTTGCGAACGGTGTGGTTGCCGCGCTCTGCAACAAAAATATTTCCGGCGGCGTCTACGATCAGAGTTTCAGGACTCCACAATTGCGCCGCGACACCGTTGGCATTGTCACCGCCGTACCCGCTGACGCGCGTGCCCGCAACAGTGCTGAACGGCGTGCCGATGACAAAATCAACATTCAGCACATCGCTGCTGCTGTTGCCTGCCACATCCCACGCCGTCACCGTGACAACATTGCGGCCCGGCTTCAGCGGGATATTCATCTGCTGCCAGAAATTCGGTTGCCCCGGCCAGCCAATCGAAATCTTGCCGTTGCCGCCGCGATCATTGCGCCACACGGCGTGCGTGACTTCTAAATTGTCAGTGACATTGCCTTGAATATTCAGGTAATTCACGGTTCCGATATAGCTGCCATTCGTCGAAGGGCCAGTGATCTTGATGGTTGGTGGCGTTGCATCGCCAGCAAAGTTTACCAACTTGCTGACCACCGCAGTGCTTTGCTCGACGACATACACAGCACCCGCGCTATCCACATCCAAACTCAGCGGAACGCCGGGGACGGTAGCCAGCGTGCGGCTGATGCCATCAGTTCCGACGCGAAACACTTTGTTGGTGCGATAGTCAGAAAAATACATCGCGCCATCCTGTCCAAGCGCCAGGCCTTTGATCAAGCCATAGCTGGTTTGCGTGGCGGGCAAATTGTCATCTGTGCTGCCGCCGCCACCCGCTACGGTCGTGATGATGCCCGTGCTGACATTTACTTTGCGGACGCGCGTGGATTCGAGAATGTACAAATTGCCTGCGGCGTCTACAGCCACGTCGTAAGGGTACATCCGCGCGGAAGTCGCGGGGCCGCCATCGCCAGTCGAACCACTTAAGCCTGATCCGGCAACCGTCGTAATCACCCCATCAGGGCTGACGCGACGCACGCGATAGTTGCCCTGATCAGCGATGTACAAATTGCCGAGATGATCCACCGCAATTCCCTGCGGAGTATTCAATCGCGCCTGCGTTGCGGGGCCGCCGTCTCCGCCATAACCACCAACAGCATTGGTGTAATTGCCGACGGAACCCACGACGGTTTGAATTTGTCCGGCGGGCGTCACCTTGCGAATGATGTGGATGATCGGTTCGGCGAAATACACGTTGCCATTGCGATCTGTCGCCACAAATTCCGGCGAATGCAATGCAGCAGCGGTGGCAACGCCATCTTCATATTTTTCGCCGCCACCCGCGATAGTCGTAATGATGCCGTTCGCTGCCGTCACCTTCCGCACGCGTCCACCGTATTGTCCGCCCAGATAAAAGTTGCCGTTTTGATCCAGTGCGATGTCTTTCGCAGAAATGCCTGTCGCCGTCGCCGGGCCGCCATCCCCCTGATAATTGGGGTTGCCGTTGCCTGCGACAACGACGCGAGAGACTTGAGGTTTGTACAATACACTGATTTGCGCGCTGGTTTTATTGTTGGAAGAATCCCAAACCGTGACCGTGAAAGTATTGATGCCGGGCAACAGACGCATCCCCGTCAGATTCCAGTTCGTCAGCGTGCCCGTGTTGCCGTAAGGTTGCACTTCACGATCATTTTCTACATTGATGCTCGTCAAAGCGACGTTGTCTGAAGCCGTGCCGCTGATAACAATCTGATTGGATTCTGAGGTGTAGGTTCCGCTGGCAATCGGGCTGACAATGTTGAGTGTCGGCGGCGTGACATCCTGAAATGCTTCCTGAAGGATAACAAAACTGCGCCCGGCAATCGTGAGCGATCCGGTGCGCTTTTTCTGTGTTTGATTTGCCGCAACCGTGTACGTCACATCGTTGCCAGCCCGCGTAAATGTCAGCCAGCCCGCACCTGTTTCATTCACGACCGCATCCCAACTGCAACCACCTTGCACGCTGACAGTTCCGCTGCCGCCTGCCACGCCAAAAGATTGCACGGTTGAGGACAACGAAGAGACGCAACCCGTACTGCCGCCCAACGTCACACGCCACGCGCCACGCCCGTAGGTGAAGGCAAAAAGATTCGTCACGCCATTGATGGATTGCGTGGATAAGGCGCTGACAGACACGTTGGCAAACCCGGTGTTTTCGACATTCCAAACGCTGCCGCCATCAGTTGAGACAAACACCCCCAAATCGGTTCCGACAAACAGGCGCGCGGAATTCATCGGATCAACGACAATGCAGTTGACCGGGATGTCAGGCAGGCTGCCCGCGCCAAAGCCGTCAATGCTGCTCCACGTCGCGCCGCCATCCATCGTGCGCCAAACGTGCGCGCCGCCAAAAGTCGAGTATGTGGCATAGGCAATTTTTGCATTCGTCGGATCGAAGGCGAGGCCGGAAACAAAGCCCTGACGCGGATTAGAGATAATCCATTGTGTGTTCGCGTCGGCTAGCAATGCTTTGTCTGTCCGAATCACTGCGCCATTTGCATTGCCCGCAAGCACGACGTTGGAATCTGTCGGCGCAATGGCAATTGCGCTGACAAAACCGGGGCCAACGCTGGCCGCGCTCCAATTCGCGCCGCCCCGATTCGTGCGCCACAATTTGCTGCCGCCCAGCCACAAGCGTTGTGAATCGCTCGGATCAATCACCACGGGAGCAATGAACAACGCGCCGTTGTCTTCCAGTCCGAACATCGCAGGACTGAAGGTTACGCCGCCGTCCGTAGATTTGACCAGAAAGCCGCCGGGATTCGTGGCAAACAACACGTTCGGATTCGTCGGATCAATCGCCACAAAGCCACCATCGCCGCCGTGAATTTCGCGCCATTTGTTCGCGCCGCTCGCTTCGGTGCCGAGCACCGTTCCATTGTCCTGCGTGCCGCCGAAATAACTTTGCCCGTTCGCCAACGGCAATCCGTGATAGAACTGTGTCACCGCCAGCCCCTGATTCAGCGAAGTCCATCTGACCTTTGTGTTGTGCGGGCTGCAAGCGGCGAGCGTTCCCAAAGCCACAGCCGCCCGCGCGTCATCCGTGCGAAAGATGCCGCCGTCCGAGCCAACAAACATTTGTTTGTTCGTCGTGCCGTTGTAATTCGGATGAAACGCGATGATGTGCTGATCGGCGTGCGCGTAAGACGGTGAACTTTTCTCATCCCACCAATACGAAGCAACACCCCACCTTCGCCCGCCATCGTCCGAGCGAAACAAATCCACGCCGCCCACCCACACGCGATTTTCGTCCAGCGGGTCAACCGCAATGACATTGTCGAACCAGCCCTGATGAATCAATTCGTTGTCGTAATCAAAGCCGCAATCGCTCATCGAAGCCGCAATCGGATTGCTAAACAGCAATTCCCCCGGACGCGTCGTATCGGTCGCAGAGGTTTGCACCATCCACGTTCCCGCGTCGCCACTGCTCGATGAACGCCACACCGCCCGCAAACGTCCTTCATTCACGCCCTCGCCACCATCCGTCCAGGCGGCAGCCGCGTAAACCACATTTTGATTCGACGGCGCAAGCGCCAGCGAAGTACGGCCCATGTTGGATTCGGAAAGCACCTTGTCCCACGTTCCGCTATCCGCCGCATTCGCATTGCGATAGACCGAAGACTGCTCAAACGTGCCGCACGCCGCGAACACATAATCCGTCGCCTGATCGGTGCGAATGACCAAATCCAGACAGCCCGCAACCAGGTCAGGATCAAGCGTCCGCGTCCACGTTGCCCCCGCATCCAGTGAACGCCAGACGCCCGTATCCGTCGCAGCATACAATCGCTGCGAATTTATCGGACTGACAACCAGATCATTCACATAATAAAAATCCTGCGTATTTGTGCTGGCAAGCTGTTGCCAGTTCGCACCGCCGTCGCTGGTTTTGAAAATCCCCGCGCCGCGAATCGAGCCGATATTGAAATAGCCTTCGCCCGTTCCGGCATACAGCACCTGCGGATTTTTCGGATCAATCGCCAAGGAACAAACCGCCAGATTCGCCAGAAAATCCGTCAGCGGTTGCCAGTGATTTCCACCGTCTTCGGTCTTCCAGACACCGCCGGAAACGCCCGCCGTGTACATGACATTCGGATTCGTCGGATGGATCACCAGCGTGCGCGTCCGCCCGCCAATGTTGCCGGGGCCAAGCGGTGCCCATGTGCCGAGCGCTTCTGGTGTCGCTTCGGTTCGTCGTGTTTTCAATTCATTGCTGGAAGGCAACACGCGATTCTGTGCGCTGGAATATTGTGGCATCGCCTCCATCTGCGTTTTAGCCACGAGATAACGCTCAACGGGAATTTCTTTTTCGCCCGGTGGTAATCGTTTTAGCCGATAATATTCCGCCGCCTCTGCGGGTTTATCGTAGCGTCGCTTTTCGCCTAATTCTTCATTCAACTTTTCGACTAACGCTTCTGGCAGCGGCGAGCTTGAAACCTGTGGCCTAGCGGCGGGATTTGGGACAGTGCGATGGCTTTCCGACGACGGCAAGGCCGCAACCGCAGACCGTTGATCAGCAGTATCGGGCTGTGTTTGCGCGCTGCTTCTTTGGGTAGCGATTTGAGAGGTTTCGGGCCACGAGGATTTGCTGTTCTTCGTCAACCACCAGGTTCCAGCCAAACCACCGACAACAACGAAAAAAACAAAGAACCAACGATAAGAATGTTTCATACTGAGGACGTAATTTATGTGTCTGGCGAGGCGCTTGTTTTATTTCAAAACTGTGTGGGGATCAGTCTGAGGAACACGGTTGCGCAATGCCTGAAAACAATGCGAGTGGCAGAGAAAGGAGAACTCGCGGGTGTAGTCTACTGGCGTGGGAAAACTGAAGTCAACATCTATTTCTCAGGCGTGGGAGTCGCCTGATCTTGTGCGAGCATCGTGGCGGCCACGTGCATGGCGGGGCGTTCAAGGAATTCTTCTGACTCAAAGTGATGGATTAACAACAGATTCACTTCGATTCGCAAACTGGCATCATGACAAACTCTATCCAACCATGCATCGCGCTCATCGGGCGCGCGTTTCAGTGCCTCGTCAAAGAGTTTGCCAAGCCGTTGATAGTGTTCAGGAGTCATAGCATCTCAATCGAACCTTCAAGCCATCCTCAGTTTTGCTACGTCTTCCAGCCCCAGGTCTTTGAGCAACTGTTCTGTCAGAACAAATTTCTGCACTTTGCCGATTGCGGTCAACGGGTACGCCGTAACAAAATGAATGTACTTCGGATGCCTTTATTAGATAAGGGGAATTTGGCTGGTAGAAATGTTCAGGCCACAAAAAATAATCGTGGATTCACAGGGATCAATCTTATTTACTTTCGTTCCTTTGCCCGCATCTGGTGCGTTCCATTGAAAAAGGGAGGATAGGCGTCCCGGCTGTCCTGATGAATTTACAGTAGTGATGCAGCGACAGGCGAGCCGCTTGTTATACACTTTATTCCGATTGTCGCCGTTCGGGCGGCGCGGTCATATTCTCGCGCAGTTGCCGAATCGGATCGAACGCAATGCTCATCAACGAACGTTTCGCAATTACAACTTCGGCCCGTCCGCCCATTCCGGCTTTCAGCGGTGTTGGCTGTCCCAAAACATTGATGCTGACATCGGCAATGTCGGCAATCGCGCGAAATTCCGGCGTCGAAGTCGTCGGGCTAATCCACCGCACATTCGCAAACTTGACGCCGAACTGTTGGTACGGAAACGAATCGTAGAGCAGTTTGACGCCCTGCCCGGTTTTGACACGACCTGCTCCGGTTTGCGGGATTTTCAATTCAGCCTGCAAGCGTTCGCTGGCACAGGCAAGTTCGCAAAGCACTTCACCTTCGGCCACCAGCGCGGAATTTGTTTTGACATGAAGCTTCAGAATCGTGCCGGAACACGGAGCCATTGTGATGAATTGCGTGCCTTGATTTTGTGCAACCCACTGGCTGCGATTGGCAAGCTGGATTTTGTTTTTCTCAATCTCTTCCTGCAATGCGCGTTCGCGTTCGCGGTATTCGTTGCGTTGCAATTCTTCGTCGCGCCCAATTTTTTCCAAGGCCGCGCGAGTGTCGCGTTGTTCGTTGCGATATTGTTCGATTTGCCCGCTGAGCCGTGAAACTTCGGTTTGCTTTTCTTTGAGGGTGGTTGCGCCCGCCAGGCCCTCGCGGCGCAATTGCGCATAGCTTTCTGCCACTTCGCGCGCCAGTGTTAATTCGCCGGATTTTAATTCCACCATTTTTTCCAAATGCTCAATCCGACCTTGCAATCGAACGCGCTCTTCGGCGGCGGCCTGTTGCTGGCTGCGAAATTTTTCAGAAGCAAGGCGCAGGCTTTCATTCGCGCTGCGTAATTCCGTTTCGAGTGTGCGCAAATCGGCAGATTGCTCGCCTGTTTGCTCTGACCGAATGACAAACAGCTTGTCGCCTTCTTTGACTGATTGCCCTTCGACCAGATTCACTTGCTCAATGATGCCGCGTCGCAAAGCGCGCACTGGGTCTGTGCCAAGTCGCGGAGCCAGGACAAATGGCGCTGAAACCGTTTCAGGAACCTGAATCACAACAGACCCAATTACGATGGCCACAAAAATCAGCATCAGTAAGTACGACAAGCCGCGTGCTGCCCAGTGCGGTGGATCAGTCGTTAAATAGGGCGTGTTGGCATTACGATTGTTCATAGAGTCCGGGGAGACAGGGTGGAAAAATTCATTCTTGTAAATCTTGCCTGTCTCAGTAGGCTCGCCTATTCAAATCCCAGTTGCTGACTTTGCAGGTAATAATATAAGCCCTGCTGCTTCATCAGTTCATCGTGCGATCCGTATTCCGCCAGGCGTCCTTTTTCCAGCACCAGAATCACATCAGCATTGCGAATCGTGCTCAGGCGATGGGCAATCACAAACGACGTGCGGCCTTGCAATAGTTTTTCCATGTTTTCTTTGATGACCTTTTCGGATTCGGTATCGAGCGCAGAAGTCGCTTCGTCAAAAATCAAAATCGGCGGCTGGCAATAGAGCGCACGAGCAATTGCAATGCGCTGTTTTTGCCCGCCCGACAACGTTAAGCCCGATTCGCCGACTTTCGTTTCATAGCCTGCGGGCAATCGTTCGGCGAATTGATGCACGTTGGCAGCGCGCGCCGCCCAGATGACGCGATCCATATCCGGCTCGTCATCGCCATAACCAATGTTGCGCGCAATGGTGTCATTGAACAGATAATTGTCCTGCAATACGAATCCGATTTGTCGCCGCAGGTCGCGGTAATTCAGCGTCTTTAATTCCATTCCATCAAAATAAATCGTGCCTGCGGTCGGCTCCAACAATCCGGCGAGACATTTGATGAACGTCGTTTTGCCAGAACCACTGCGACCGACAACGGCGACTAATTTGCCTGCCGGAATTTCAAACGTAATGCCGTCCAGAATTTTGGGCGACTCTGCACCGCCATACTGAAAGCCAACGTCCCTTAAGCTCACTGCACCTTCCAGCCGTTTGACAGGCACCAGACGCGCGTGATCGTGGCCTTGCTCCGGTTCCTGATCGAAGATGTCGTCCAGCCGATTCAGCAAAACCGACACGGTTTGATAACCGTCCCAGATCCGCAGCAGTTCCTTGATCGGCCCATTCGCCAGGGCAATCAAAAAATTGAACGCCATCAATGCGCCGATGGTCATGCGTCCTTCCAGCACTTCGACCGCGCCAATGGCCAGAAAAAGCATCAGCGAAACATAGATCGTTGCACTGACTGCCCCGTCGTAATACATGCTGGTCAAATAGGCTTTGAATTGTTGCCGCGAGAGTGCGTGAAATTGATTGAGCATTAGCTCGCGCAGTTTGCTTTCCGCGCTCAGGGCCTTGATGGTTTCGATGCCTTTGATGGCTTCGATTTGATGCGATTGGTATTTGCCTTGCGCATCTTCCAGTTCGTTGAAGATGGGGCGCAATCGTTTTTGCGAGACGCGCATCATCAACATATAAATCGGGACGAGTGCAATAAAAACCAATGCGAGTTTGCTGCTGTAAATGAACATCAGCACGAGTGACGCCGTCAATTGCGTAGCGTTTGTGATGCCGCTGGAAACCGACGCCACCAGAAATTCGCGCACCTGTTTCATCCCTAACAAACGGCGCTGAATGTCGCCTGCGCGGCGCGTGTTGAAGTACGTCATCGGCAGTGCAAGCAATTTGCGCGTGATGTAATCCAAGGTGCTGGCATCAAAGCGCACCGCAATAAACGCCAGCAAATATCGCTGCACAGCAATGGCAACAAGATTGAAAATCAACACGCCCGCCATCGCGTAGATGATGACCTGCAACAAATCCCGATCTTGTCCGACCAGCACGCGATCCACGATAATTTGCGAAAAGATGGGCCGCAGCATTTCCATCGCGCTGATGATTATTGCCAGCACCAGCGCCTTGAGCATCGAACCTGCCAGCGGGCGAAAAAACGGCCACATCCAGCGAAAGCCGATTTTGCGGCGGCGCGGCGTTTCGGCTTCCGGCTTGGGACGCGCGACTTCTTTGACGTAATCAAAAAGAATCGCATAGCCGCTCCATTGCGCTTCAAATTCGGCGCGGCTGATGCGATCCAGCCCTTGTGACGGATCGGACACGCTGATCCATTTGCGCTCGACGTCAAATAGCACCATCCACTGATTGCCCGTTGTATGCACAATCGCGGGCAGTGGCATCTCTGACAAATACTGTGTCGTCGTTTGTACTGAACGCGCTGCTAATCCGACTTCTTCTGCGCCACGACAAATGCTGCGCAAATTGGAACCTTTTTGCCCGGTGTGGATGAGCTGTCGGATGCGGCCCAAGCTCACATTCAAATCGAAATGCTGACAGATCATCGCCAGACACGCTGCACCGCTGTCCATCACATCAATCTGAAATACATGGGGGAATTGGCGCAGGCGTTTTCCACCTTTGACAAAGCGGCCTTCGGGCGTCGCAAACGGGCCAAGCCGCTCACGTGTTGCTGACTGCTGATCCACCTGATGCGGGCTGACATCGTCATCAACTGTAACATTCGCAGGCAGCATCTCTTCGCCAAAGTCCGTCGGGACGTTGGCATTCAACTTGTAATCATATTGCGCGATGCGAGCAGCGATTTGCTCTTTGAAGTCAGGATAATCGGTGACGAGTTTGTGAAACGTTTCAGGCGTGAGCCTCAGCAGGCGGCAGGCAGAAATGGCTTCGACGCTGGCAGTGCGCGGCGTGTTTTTGAAGAGCGAAACTTCGCCGAAGAAATCGCCTTTGTGTAAATCGTTGCGGTACTGTCGTTGCTCGTTAATCTTGATAAAGGCTCGCAATCGGCCTTCTTCGACAATGTACATCGGCCCCGATGGATCGCCCTGACAAATAACAAGCTCCCCTTTTTTGATCGTGACAGGCTCCAATTCCTGCAACAACAACGTGAGCGCCGGAACGGGTAATTTTGCAAATGGCGTGTAAAGGCGAAAGAAATCGTGCAGGCTGCGATGTTTGATCTGCAAATCGAAATACGCCTTGATTTCGGGGTGATTGCGAATCAGCGTTTGAAAAACCTGACGGTCGAGTTTGTAAACTTCAAGGTCGCTGATGGCGCGCACTGTTGCATTGCGTTTCGCGTTTTCGACCAATGCCCGTTTGCCGAAATTGTCGCCGGGATGCAGCGTATTCAGGACAAGCTCTTCGCCGTCACGCCCACGTTTGATGACTTGCGCACGACCCGCCACAATGACGTAAAACGCCGTTGCCTCGTCACCTTCCGAAACCACATCACTGCCGAATGTGAAGGACTGTGGTACAAAACATTCCGCCGCTAGTCGTTTCAGCTCTGGAGAGAGCAACTGAAACAGTACCAAATTGGAAAGTGCCTCTTGGGGGCTGTCAATCATGTTTTTTCTTGTTGCCTGAATAGGACACAAAATCAAAAAGCAAATATCAAAAGGCAAAGGGCAAAGGGTCAGAGGAACTATTTTTTATCAGGATGATTCCGAAGGTCAGAACTCATTGCTGATTGTTAAGCAGTAAATAGAAGTGCCAGCTTTTGCCTTTTGACTTCATCTTTTTCGGGTGGTCGCTTTTGCCCTGCCGTATTTCAACCCGACCTTTACCAACAAAGGCGCGCCCGGTTTGACAGCAACGCGATAGATGGTTTGCGGTTCGGGGTCATCCTGCGTCAAATAACGCATCCCGCTTGCGCCTGCTTCCTGCTCCGCTTTCGTCCACGTCTTGCCTGCACCACCCGACAAATCCAGTGTTTCTGTCTGTGCGCCCCATTGCTGTTCCCATTGCCGCACCTGTTCGTTGGTCAGCGTAAGGGCTTTGGGGCCGATGGTAATGCCTTCAAGCGGTTGTGGCGCGACGATCACCGTCAACACTTCGCCAGTTTGGCTGATGCTGCGCAGTTGCGACATTTGCAGGGTGAAATAGTTCGGCTTGTCTTCCTGTGCGGGGATTTCAATAAGCTTGCCTGCCTCGACTTTGTTGTCGCCCTTGCGCGTGCGGGTGGTCGGAAAGATCAGCACGGGTTCGCTCATCATGCCATCGGCATAAAGCTCGCGATCAATCACGTACAAATAGCCCGTCTGCGGCGATTCAAAACTAAAGCGGATGTTTTCGCCAATCCGCAATGGCGCATTCGCGGGCACACGTTCAGGGATCAATTCAATAGATTCGGTCTCTTTCTGCACAATGATGCGGACGTTGGGGTCTGCTGTCGTCGCCGGACGCAGCCGCCAAATCGTCAGCCCCAATTGTGACAACTCGTCGGGCTTGGCGGCTGTGACGGTTTGCGCGCTTGTGCGGCGATAGACGGTGCGCCGTGCGGATGGAGTGCTTTTGCCGGGCCGCGTTTTGGCAAACTCGACCGGGATAATGCCGCGTGTACCTGGCTGCGCTTGTGCGGAAAGCGCGCAACCAGCGGTTAGCAATGCCAAGCATAAAAATCGCGTCATAAATTTTCCTCGTTTGTCACCCTAGCTACGGTCACCGCCACTCTCCTTGCAACGTGAACGCCGCCCAATAAAATGGCGCGTTCCATTGCTTCTGTTTCCACATTTCCACTTGTGCTGAACGCAACGCAGCCGCTGGTCGTTGGTTTTGTTTCAGCATTTTCTGATAGAACTTCGTCATCAATTCTGCCGTTGCTTGATCGTTCACATTCCACAAACTGACGACGACACGCGCCGCTCCGGCATACATAAATCCGCGCGTCAGTCCGACCAATCCTTCGCCTTTGATTTCTTTGCCGAGGCCGGTTTGACAGGCTGACAAGACAACCAATTCCGCCGGGAGTTTCAGATTGTAAATATCGTTCGCGCGCAGAAATCCATCCTGTGGTTTGCCTTGTTCGTCCACCATCGAAAGCAGCAGTGATGACAAGCCCGGACGCTCGCTGTCCAACACGCCGTGTGTGGCGAAATGGACGTAGCGGTATTGGCTCAAGGCCGAATTCAGCACGGCCGCGCGGTTGGCTTGAAAATCCAGCGCGCTGAAACTTTCCGTTTTGGGCGCAAGGGCGAGCAACCGCGTCGCTTCTTGTCGCGTGAACGGCAGGCGCGGAATCACCAATTTGCGCGCACTCGCCGCCTCGTCAGCTTTTTCGGCGAGATGGACGATGCTGCGTTCATCATCGAAGGAACGCGTCGGCACAGGCGTATTGTCACTGCTTGCGGTCGCAGCAGCCGTGAGTCGTGCATCGGTGCGATCAAAGATCGGGTCAGCAATGACCGCCAGCATCTTCGGCGCAGCTTGTCGTCCCGCGAACTCCGCCCGCTGAATCGCCAAGGCCGAAGCGGACGGCAGGCTCACGACTTCGTGCTGGACGATTAAGGGATGAGGGATGAGGGATGAGGGATGAGGTTTCTTTGTTTCATCCTTCATCCCTCCGCCCTCCGCTCTCGGTTCCGGCAACATCGCAAATGGCACGTATTGCAACGCGCCATCGGCGACCACGACGAGTCGCTTATTGCCCAACTGTGCGGCAACAGGTGCGAGTAGCGTTTGACTCAAAGCTTGCGCGGCGGCGGTGAGCTGTGTTTCAGCTTGCACAAAGCGCGCTCGTTGTTGCGCTGCGGTCTCGCCGCGTTTAGTGCGACTGCGGGCGGTCAGGAGTTCGTAAACTTGCCGCGCGGTTTTCTCAATCACTTCTTCCTTCGGCAATTCATAACTCATGAGCGTTTCTTTCGTGATCGCCCAAAGGTAACTGCGTTCCGGGCCGAGCGCGTATTCCAGCAACAGCGTGTCCGAATCAAGTTCTTGCTGGATTTCTTTGACGGTGAGTGGTTGCGGTTGCGTCAGTGCAGCGTAACGCGGATTGGCTTTGCGAATGGCCGCCTGCGCACGTTCGAGGCTGGTTTCCAGTTGACCGATCTCTTGTTTCAGCGCGGCGGTTTGCTCTGGTTTCGTTGCTTGCGTCAGTTGTTGCGCTTTGTCATTGAGTTGTTTGGCGAGCGCGCGTTCCTGCGTGACAAGAGCGGTGTCTACGCCCTGACGCAAATCAATCCGGCTTTCGACAAGCAGGTCAAGCAGGCTGCGGGCGCGTTGGCGCTCGCTGATTTCGAGGCCTTTGATATTCAACCCCTTCGCGGGTTCAGATTTATGCAATTGCATCAACAGGTCGGCGTAAAGCTGGTAAGTTTCCTGCACGTTGGCGAGGAAGATCGTGCGGTTTTCTGGGCTGATCAATTCGGCGCGCAACGATTCAACAATCTGCACACTTTGCTCAATGACCGCCAACGCCTCACGGAGATTGCCGCGTACACGTTCGGTTTTGGCGAGAGCTGTAAGCGAGCCAAATTCATAATTTCGCCTTCCGATAGCGCGGAAAATCGTGGCAGATTCCGTAAAAGAGGCGACCGCCTCTTCCGCGCGTGCCAGCTTTTCTTTCGACTCGCCTGCCCTGAAAAGAGCTAAAGCTTCGTTTTCAGGACTCTTGACTTCGCGGTGAATCGGGATCGCCTGTGCGTACAATTCCAGCGCCTTTTCATGCTGATTCAATCGAGCATAGACCACGCCCAATTCCATGAGCGCCGTGCCTTCGCCCAACTGATATTTCAATTCCCGAAAGATAGCGAGAGCCTGCTCGTGCGAACGAATCGCTTCTTCAAAACGCCCCAGCCGTTCATACGAACTGCCCAGGTTGCTGAGCACGTTGCCTTCGCCAACGCGGTACTTCGTTTCCTGAAAGAGGGGGAGCGTCTGTGCATAGTATTCGACAGCTTTGTCATCGCGTCCCAGAAACTTATAGACGTTGCCCAGGTTTTGCAGCGTATTGCCTTCGTGCAACCGATTTTTGACTTCACGAAAGATGGCGAGGGCTTGTTCGTGGGTCTCAATTGCTTTCTCAAACCGACTCAAGCCCGCATACGAAGTTCCCAAATAGCTGAAAGTTGCCCCTTCCATTAATCGGTTTTTGTTTTCACGGGCGAGGGGTAAGGATTGCTCCAGATATTCGATGGCTTTCTCGTATTGATTCAGGAAAGTGTAGGCCAGCCCCAAATTGCTCAGTGCTGCACTTTCTCTTTGCTTGTCTTTCAATACACGGCTGATCGTCAGCCCTTGCTCAAAATAGGCAATGGCCTTTTCCGTTTGCCCCATCCCGCCATACACCGTTCCCAGTGAGATCAGGATGTTTCCTTCCTGCGCCCCTTCCTTCAGTTCGCGGAACAGGGTTAACGCCAATTCCAGCGCCTCCACTGCTTTTTCAGATCGGCCTATGCGGCTGTAAACTACGCCCAGATTGTTTAGCGCCAGTCCTTCTGCCAAACGGTCGTTTACTTCACGAAATCGCGCCACGGCTGCCTCAGTAATCGCTATCGCCTTCTCGGACTGCCCACGCGTGAGATACACATTGCCAAGACTGGTGAGCGCCTGCCCCTCAGAACTGTGGTCTTTCACCTCGCGCAAAATCGTCAGCGCCTGCTCAAAGTATGCAATCGCTTTCTCGTGCCGATTTAGATTGTTATTTGTATTTCCCAGACTGTTCAGCACCAATCCTTCCCACCGACGATCCGGCGCAGTGCGATAGACCGCCAACGCCTGCTCGAAAATCTCACCGGCCTTCTCGAATTGTCGCTGATTAAAATACGCATTCGCCAGATTGTTGAGGACGGCTCCTTCGCCAAACCGATTATTCAATTCCCGTTGCAGCGCAAGCGATTGTTCCAGATACGGAATTGCCTTTTGGTTCTGATTTTGGCGGATATGCGTCCTGCCTATGCGGTTCAGCGTAAGCGCGACCCAGTACGGCACACCAAGTTCGCGCCAGATTGGCAGCGCCTGTTCCAGTCTCTCGATCACTTGCGGCGCGGTTTGAGGGATTTGTTTGGCGAGTTCGTCAGCTTCGAGCAAGAGCGTTTGCGCGGCGAGATGTTTTCGGTCTTGTGCCGTTGCCGTTGCTGGTGCAGTCGCTTCCAACCGATAGGCTCCACGCCTCAGCGCCGTTCCTACGCCGCGCACAGTCAAGCGATAAGTGCCCGCCTGCAAGGCTTCCAGCACCAATAATTCGGGCTGTCCCACGTCCGCCCAATTCACTTCAGCCATTGGCTTGCCGTCAGGAGCAGCTAAGAGCAGCGTGCTATCCAACGTTTGTTGTTCCAGACGAATGCGGATCAATTGCCCCGCTTGTAATGTGATTTGATAGACGTGCGACTCGCCACCTGCGATTTCGCGCTCAATGTTTTTGTTCGGTTCTAGTTTCGTTTCCTGTGCATGTGCTACCACACAAAAAAGACAAAAGATGAAAGGCCACCACAGCCGCTTTTCGGTGTTCATAGTTTTCTCCAAAAGATAAGGGGCATTTCCGCCACAAATCTGTTCATCCTGGCGCAGATTTTTTTCGCGCGAGCTGACGGTAGCGCCAACTTGCCGGTCGCCAGGTTACTCTTTATGAATTTGCTGATCTGACGCCGCAAACTTTCTAACAGTGAGTCGAATTGCTTAATGATGCTCTAGCTCAACCAACACCACCAGAACGGCACCCGTTCCGCGTACGTTGGTTTGTTTGTTTTGCGGGTCTCTGGCACTTTCAATCGGGGAGGTAGAATGTTGTTGTAAAAAGGCGCGCACCGCTTGAATTTGTGCAGGTTCACTGACGCGGCCTTTATCTGTCGGGTTCACCAGCGCACGCAACGCTTCTAATTCCGGCACAGGTTGCGCGGCCCATACCAACCGGAATTGTTCGGTGCCGGATGTCTGATCAAAAGCATACCAACTGGTCTGAAAGTGTTCGTTGGCGCTGAGCCGCGCTGAGCCAGCGTTTTGCGAAGGCATCGGAAAGAGCAACACGTAATCGCTTCCGTTCGCGGCGGGCTGCTCGTTCAGCAAATAGAGAAATCCGTCCTGCGAACTGGTCACGTTTAATTTGAATTGCCAATCTGCCTCAAAAATCTCACGTCCTGAAGACTGAAATTCGGTTTGATACGGCTTGCCGTCGCGGTATTTCTGCACGGTCAGGAAATAGCTGAAGTTACGCCCCGGCAAAGCTCCGGGCACGGTTGACTGAATCGAACTTGGCGGCTGTACTTGCCAAAAATAAAAACCCGCAACGCCCATGATCGCCACCGCAACGATCAAAGCGCCCATCAACAGCACCTTTTTCTGATGGGTGAGTTTGGACGCGGGCGCTTGCATCACAGCGGTCTTAGTTCGTTCCTCTGTGCGGGCCAATGACGACGGACTGGCAGCTAACGCGCGAAGTTTTTCTTGTTTCTGTTCGTCCTGAAGCTTTGCCGGGATGGCTGGATTGCCCACTTCATCGCTGTACAAACTAAACAAGTGCAGTCGGATGCCATGCTTGACTTCCTGTTCGCCCAGGTCGTGCAGCATCGGTTGCCAGTGCGAAACCTGTTCCAGCACTTCGGCAACGTTCCGTGAGATGAGGATATGTCCGGCGTCACCGCAATCCATCACACGCTGCGCCAGATTGATCCCATTGCCGACCACATTTCGATTGGCATTGATGTCGGCGGACTGATAGACCGGGCCGCTGTGGATGCCGATGCGCAAACGAAGGTCAGGATGCGATTGCAAAGCGCGCACGATGTCACAGGCACATCGCACAGGTGCCGTCACGTCCTGCAAAAACGCGAGCGCCATGCCATCGCCCGCAGGCAGACGCACCAAATGCCCTTTGGCATCTGCACGTTTGTAATCCTCAGTTTGCCGGACGATGCGTTGCAGCGTTTGCATTGCCTGTGTTTGCCGATCAATCGGCAACAACGAGTACCCCACAATGTCGCAGAATAAAACATGCGCAAGGTCTACGCTGCTTTGTAAGGAATCAAGCGGTGGCCCCTGCATTGTGATATTGGCAAGGTGGTCATTGGTGTTGAGCTGAATAATTTGGGTCGGCGATTCAAGGCTTCCCTGCCCCGGGGCGGCAAATTGAAGCTCTTCTTCCAGGTCGAGGCGTTTGGCGAGCTTCTTCAAATCGGTCAGCAAATCGGCGGCGCTGGGGTAACGCGCTTCGACCCTTTTCGCCAGTAGTTGTTTGAGAATGCGTTCTAACTCGGCGGGAAATTCCTGGCCGGAAGCAGCCAGCGGGGGCGGTTCTTTTTCTAAAATGGCGACGATAGTGTGGCTGACCGTTTCACCCGTAAATGGCTGACGGCCTGAAAGAAGTTCGTAAACAACTACGCCCAGGCTGAACAAATCCGTGCGCTCATCTACGCTTTGCCCACGCGCCTGTTCCGGCGACATATAGGCAACCGTCCCCAAAATCGCGCCGTGTTGTGTCAGCGATGATTGCTGTTTGTTCGCTGCGGTTCCATCATCCTGCTGCACTTGCTCAATCAACTTTGCCAGCCCGAAATCCAGTACCTTCACGATGCCATCGCTGCGAATCATTACGTTGTCTGGTTTGATGTCGCGGTGAATGATTTTGGCCTGATGCGCGGCGTGCAGGGCCGAGGCGAGTTGCGTGGTGATGTCGAGGACTTCGGCGACGGTCAACGTTCCCTGTGCCATTCGCTGGCGGAGGTTTTCGCCCTGCACATATTCTGTCACCAGAAAATGCGTTTCCCCTTCCACGCCAAATTCGTAAATCGTCAGAATATTCGGATGATTCAACGCCGAGGCCGCCAACGCTTCACGCTCAAAGCGGCGCAAATGCTCAGCATTTTGCATAAACCGGGTCGGCAGCAGCTTCAGCGCCACCTGTCGCCCCAGACGCGTATCTTTGGCCAGATAAACCTGCCCCATGCCTCCCACACCCAGCAGCGAAAGAATTTCATAGTGACTGATTCGCGTTCCGATCAGAGAAGCTTCCGCAGGTTGATTCTCAGCATAGATTTCAGCCGCCACATTCAACGCCGGGCGCGAAAGAAATTCTTCAGAGGTCACAAGATTAGCCAGCAACTTTTCGACTTCTGTGCGAAGCTCGGTATCGTCACCGCTGACTGCCGTCAGAAAAGCCGGACGCTCAGCGGGCGGGAGTTCCAGCGCTGCATCGAAAAGATGGCCAATCTGTTGATAACGTTCAGGAGTCATGTCGTTGCGCTTAATTGCTGATGTAACCAGGCTTGCGCCATGCGCCAGTCGCGACGCACGGTGCTGACAGACACGCCCAGGACTTCGGCGGATTCTTCCAGACTCAACCCGCCAAAAAAGCGCAGTTCCACGGTGCGTGCCTGACGAGGATCAAGCTTTTCCAGCGCGGTCAGCGCATCATCCAGTTTCACCAAATCAGGATTGAGCCGTGTGCTGACGGCAGCGGCTTCTGAAAGAGAGACCTTTACGGCATTGCCACCGCGTTTTTGGGCTTGTTGTTCACGCGCAAATTGCACCAGGATATGCCGCATCAGCGTAGCTGAAACGCCGAAAAAATGCGCGCGGTTCTTCCATTCGACCTCGTGCCAATCAACCAGTCGGACAAAGGCTTCGTTGACCAAGGCGGTGGTTTGTAACACGTGGCCACGCCGCTCACCCGCCAGATAACCGTGCGCCAATCGGTGTAATTCGCGGTACACCAGCGGCGTCAACTGTTCCAACGCATTTTGATCTCCCTGATTCCAAGCGACGAGTAACTGGGTAATATTCGGTGGTGTAGGGGACGTCATAGTTGCTTTGCGTTACTGCAACAAAATCCTCTCTAAATTAGCACATCATCCTGTTCTCATCCAGAACACATGGGTTAGTATTTTTTTCGCCGCCGTGAACATTTTTATATGCAGGTTTCCCCTTATCTAATGTAAGCAATGCGATTTGAAAAAAGAAGAGGATCAACAACAGCTAAAAACCACTTCAAAAGGATCTCTTTGATTGTGCCAAATTGGCCTAATCCTCTATAGTGAAAGTAACGGGCAGGAATTCCCATTGCGGGAATTCAAATCAGACACCTCTCAAACCGTAAGGAGAAAAAATGAAAAAGAATACGCTATTAGCATGGGCGGCAGTAGCGCTGGTCACAGTCATGGCGATCAGCGGATATTACTTGCAAAGCGTTAACGCACAGGGACAAGGGCGAACCCAGCAATTACGACCTGGACATCAACCCGATGGAACCTTTGTCGGACCAGACGGTACACATTACACCTCACAACAGGCGTTTATTGATGCAGGGTTGCGGTGCGGGACCAAAGATCTCCCAGAGGATGAGAATGCACCTGGTGGAGCGAATTCCCGGCAAGCTGGCATTGAGGCAGTGACGGTGGAAGCAACGGGAGGAACGATCCCTGTCTATTGGCATGTGATTAATAATGGGAACGCTGCATCGCAGGGAAACATTCCCGACTCACAAATTGCACAGCAGATCAGTGTCTTGAATGCCGCCTATGCCTCTACGGGATGGCAATTCATGCTGGTATCAACAGACCGTACAACCAACAGCACCTGGTATACCGCCACGCCAGGAACCACGGCTGAGTCACAAATGAAGAATGCGCTGCGTCAGGGATCAGCAGATGACCTGAATATTTACTCGAATAATATGGGAGGCGGACTGCTCGGGTGGGCAACATTCCCCTCTAACTATGCCAAAAGTCCCAAACTGGATGGCGTAGTAATTCTCTACAGTTCCCTGCCGGGTGGTACCGCTGCCCCTTACAATCTCGGTGATACTGCAACACACGAAGTGGGACACTGGATGGGTCTCTATCACACCTTCCAAGGCGGATGTGCAAGAAAAGCGGATACCGGTGGGGATTTGGTTTCAGATACGCCAGCGGAAAAATCTGCTGCCTATGGTTGTCCGACTGGCAGAGATACTTGCGGAAACATCGCAGGACTTGACCCCATTAAAAACTTTATGGATTACACAGATGATGCCTGCATGTTTGAGTTCTCTGCTGGTCAAGATACCCGCATGGATGCGCAGTTTTCCCAGTATCGGTATGGTAAATAACTAGGTGCTAGTGTGAAAGTCAGAGGTTTTGAGCCCTTTTTGTATCGCTGTCCTCTGACTTTCATTTCTCTTTCGGTCGCCAATCAAACACGGGCTTCGAGCCATCGTCACACACCCAAACGATCATGCGCGTTCCGGCAATCAACTTACCGGGCGCGCTTTCGATCAGCTTCCAATCTTCCGGCTTGAACTCCTCACCACGTAGCAGAAACCATTTTTCAGCTTTTTCCGTCGCCTTCCATTTCAACGTGAAAGTTTCGGTCGTTGCTTCATCCGTGCGAACGCGCAGGAAAATGATATTTTTGCTCCGTCGGTAGGCGAGAATACGTCCTTGATACGAGGTCAGATGATCGCGCGAGCAAGTGAGCGAAGAGGGTGGTCGTAGGCGTTGTATAGACGCTTCAGAATTGGCTGTCGTGGCGATAACAGAGAATGTAACAAGACCAAGAATCACTACCAGGAACCTACGCATAATGCCTCCGATTGACTATTCTGATTTAGAATCTGAGCAAAGCCAGCATAATAAATTTGTTCGAGGATGCCAACAAATTGACGATTCCTCTTACTCGCGGCAACATCAAACCGGCAAGATCGAACTCAGGCTAACTGACCCTGAAACACAAGAAAATTCTCTGGTTGGAGGAAGAATGGAACAGGAAAAAAGCCCTCAACTATCGCGCCGCAACTTCATCGCTCTTGCAGGTAGCACAGCCCTAATGGGAATGTCTCACGCATCTGCTCAGGCCAGTGCCCCTTTCATCGAAAAACGTAATCTGTTTGTGGCAGAAACGGATGGATACGCCCTGTATCGCATTCCGGGAATCATCGTCACCAGGCGCGGCAGCATCCTGGCGTGGTGCGAAGCACGCAAACGCGCAGGCAGCGATTGGGGAACGACAGATATTCAAGTCCGCCACAGCACCGATGGGGGCAAGACGTTCGATGCTCCACGCATCATTGCCAACGTCGAAGGGCCGAAACAGAAAAACCCCGTGGCGCTTGCGCAAAACCTGACCGCAACCGACGAAGTGGCCTACAACAATCCCGTGATGATTGCAGATCACAACGGCGTGGTGCATTTCCTGTTCTGCCTCGAATACATGCGCTGTTTTTACGCGCGCAGCACAGATGACGGGAAAACGTTTTCCAAGCCGGTTGAGATCACTTCAACCTTCGAGCGGTTCCGATCTGAATACAACTGGAAAGTGCTGGCGACGGGGCCGGGCCACGGATTGCAATTGAAAAGAGGTCGGTTAATTGTTCCCATCTGGCTGTCAGAAGGCACGGGCGGACACGCCCATCGGCCTTCAGTAAACGCGACGATTTACAGCGACGATCACGGCAAGACGTGGCAGCGTGGCGCAATCATCATCCCGAATACGTCTGACTGGGTAAATCCCAGTGAAGCGGTTGCCGTTGAATTGACAGAAGGTCGCGTGATGTTCAATTCACGGAGCGAATCAAGACCAAATCGCCGCCTGATTGCCTACAGCCAGGATGGCGCAACGAACTGGACGAAGCCGAGCTTTCACAACGAACTGATCGAACCGGTTTGCCTGGCCAGCCTGATTCGGTTGAGCGAAAAGCCGAGTCGTTTACTGTTCGTCAATCCAAACAACCTGTCGCGTGCCGATGGCAAAGATACGCCGGGAATGGGTCGAGATCGCAAAAACATTTCGGTGCGGCTCAGCTACGACGAAGGCCAGACCTGGCCGGTGACGAAAGTGCTGGAGCCGGGGCCAAGCGCCTATTCCGACCTCGCCGTCACCAAAGATGGAACGATTTTGTGCCTTTACGAAAACGGCTTCAAAGACAGGCGCAACACCTACAGCGCGCAACTGACGCTGGCTCGCTTCAATCTGGAATGGTTAACTGACGGCAAAGACAAAAAATAATTCTTCGTCAGCTAGCTGTTCACACGCGACATATATTTTTTTTTGCAGCGGTGAACACTTTTGTCTGCCGATTCCCCCTTACCTGATGAATGATGAATTCTTTGGCTTTCTTCGTTCGACGTACTGCTACTCAACAACTTAAAAGGAAATGTCATGAGCGACACCCTCAACAATCGAAGCGAGTATGCGGCACTTGCTAAAATGATTCAGCCATATGTTAACGCCGGGAAATCAGGCCGCAGCGAAGAGATGAAACCTGCGTTTCATGACGGCGCAACGATTCACGGCTATCTTGGCCCTGATCTGATCGCCGGGCCGATTCAGGTTTTATACGATTGGGTTGATCAGAACGAACCCGCTACGGAATTGCAGTCGTGGCTTGCCAGCATTGACCTGAACGCCACCGTAGCAACGGTGCCACTGGAGCTTTACAACTGGTCAGGCCATCGGTTTACGGATCTGTTCACGCCGCTGAAAACTGAAAAGGAAAATCATCCGCAAGGTTTTCTATTTGCATCCCCAAAATTACCGAATATTTTGCCTCTAATGATATACCGAGTTTTTTTCCTCTCGTGAACGCTTTTGCGCGTGTGCTTCCCTGAGCGAAGCCATTGCTAACGCGCAAACCAACCTGGAGAAGCTTTATGAAACCGATTCGCATCACTCTCATTGCCCTGTCATTGTTGGTTATCGCGTTCTATGCCTTACGCGCGACGCAAGCCAGCGGTGCAAAACGACTACCGAAAAACATTACTTTCAGCAAAGAGGTCGCCCCGATCTTCAATGCCAAATGCGCCGAATGTCATCGCCCCGGCGAAGCGGCTCCGTTTTCCGTGCTGAGCTACAAAGACGTGCGCCCGTGGGCCAAATCCATCCGCGAACACGTCGTCAATCGCACAATGCCGCCCTGGCACGCCGATCCACATTTCGGAAACTTCAAGAACGAACGCCGCTTGTCGCAAGCTGAAATTGACACGATCACGGCGTGGGTTGAAGGCGGGGCGGTCGAAGGCAACGCCAAAGATTTGCCGCCCGTGCCGACGTTTGTCGAAGGCTGGAATATCGGTCAGCCCGACATAGTATTCACGCTGCCGCAGCCGTACACCGTCGAAGCCACCGGGCCGGACGAATATCAGTATTTCAATGTGCCGACGAATTTTACCGAAGACAAATATGTGCACGCCATCGAAGCCCGTCCCGGCAATCGCAAA
>JAFDVL010000085.1 GCA_018268995.1 Acidobacteriota bacterium
CGGGAATCTTGGCGACTTCGCGTTCGCCGAAAAAGGCGTGAATCATCGCTTTCGATTGATCGGAGAACAGACATTCCTGAAAGAGTTCGCGTTCGCGCTTGCAGCCTTCAAAGAATTCCAGCGTCGTCGCGGCTTCGACGGCATCAATCGCCGCTAACGGAGCCATCATCCCGCGCGCTGCTTTCTTCGCTGCGGCGCGGGCTGCCGCAAAAATCGGCGCGTTCGTGGCTTCATCGCCAAGCTTGTCGTTTTTGTCGCGCGTCTTGATGATAGGCTGATCAATCACCGAGCGAGCAAATGCTTTTGCCCCTTCCAGCAAATCGCCTTCGACAATCTGGTCAATGATCCCCGCTGCTAATGCCGCTTTCGCGTTGATTGGATTGCCGTCCGCGCACATTTGCGTCGCGAGGGCAACACCGGCCAAACGCGGCAATCGCTGCGTGCCCGCCGCGCCAGGAATGATGCCAAGCTTGCATTCCGGTTGCCCGACTTGGGCCGAAGCTACGGCGACGCGGTAATGAAATGCCATCGCCACTTCTAATCCACCACCGAACGCCGTGCCATGAATCGCGGCAATCATTGGTTTCGGACAATCTTCGATGGAAACCAGCAAATCCAGAAAATTGATGCCGTCTCTTTTTTGCCCGGAAGTCACTTTGCCAAATTCTTTAATGTCGGCTCCGGCAATGAAGGTGCGACCGCCGCCAATCAAGATTCCGGCTTTGATGGATTCGTCTTTTTTGATTTCTTCCAGCGCAAGTCCAATGCCTTCCGGCACGCCCGGACTCAGCGCATTTACAGGCGGATTGTTAACGGTAATGATGCCGAGCTCACCATCTTTGGTATATGAGATTAATTCGTTCATTAAAGTTCTCCTGAAAGTTTGGATGCGAAGCACCTGGGAGCGCAAGCGTCCCGCTTGCCACGCGAGCAATGCGATGCGCCAAGCGTGGGGAGCGAATCTGCTGGAATTGAAACAAGCTCCTCACGATGCAACCGCGTGGAGTTGATTCGTTAAAATTGGAGCGATCTCCTCACTACGTTTGCGAGCACTGTGGTACGCGCCCGCAGCAAGCGGGACGCTTGCGCTCCCAGGCACTCCGCGTTGTCATTTTTTCACTGCGGGCTTGAACATCCCGCTGCCAATAATCTGATAAATCTCGTCGGCAATCTGCGCGCCCGTTAATTGGCCGCCGGGACGATACCATCGCGCCAGCCACATCACAGTGCCGAAAATGCTGAAGGCGCAAACCGTCGTATCGAGGGCTTTCAACTTGCCGTCAGCTTTCAACTCATCCAGGGTGGTGCGAACCAGATTTAAGTACACGCGCTTGCGCTCAATGATTTTGCGACGATTGGCGCGGGTCAATCCGGCCAGTTCATCCGTCAAAATAGAAAGCAAACTGTTGCCTTCTTTTTTTCCGTCCCCAGTAATCAATTGCACGTGGCTGGTGACAATGAAGTTGAGGCGCGTTTCAGCGTCAGCGATTCCCTGCGCGGGTTGGATCACACGAGTGTCCAGGCGATCCATCGCATAATTCATCAGGGTAAACAGTAAATCTTTTTTGCCGGGGATATAGTGATAAATACCAGCTTTGGTCATCCCGACCGCAGCGGCAATATCATTCATCGAGGTTGCATCGAATCCCTGCTTGTAAATAATTTCGGCTGCCATCCGATAAATTTCGCCCAACCGATCCGGTTCGCCATTGGCAGCGACTTTTTTTCGGGTTTTCAATGCGCTCATAGTAGAAATGAATTAGCCACAAAGAACACAGAGCGCACAGAGGTTCGGATAATACTCTGTGATCTCTGTGATCTCTGTGGCTAATAATGTATTCAGAGAAGGTTAGTTCTTTTTGCCTTTAAATTCGCCTTCCGCCAACCCACCGTAATCAGCAGTTCCTTTAACTTCATTCCCTGTGAGTTTGCCCTTGGAAGTGATCGGCAGATCGTTGCCTTCGTATTTAATGACGATTCGGAGTTCGACGGCATCGCCCTTGAGCGTACCTTTCACCGGCACTTCCTGCGGATTCGGGCCACCCATTTTCGCCATTCCGCTCAGGTTTTCACCATCTTGTTTGACGGTGAGCGTAACCGGGAATTCTCCAACCGGGGAGGAGTAAACCAAATCCCAGGTTGCGCTGCCTGCACTGGCAGCAGAGGATGAGGAACTGGCAGCCGGTTTGGCAGCAGCGCCATCACGCGTGGCCATCCAGGTTTCCTGTGCCATTCCGCCAAAATCCACATCGCCTTTCATTTCATTCCCATTCACCTTGCCTGTCATCGTGATGGGCAGGTCATTGCCCTGAAACTTAACTGTGTACTTCATCGTGACATCACTGCCCTTAACTGTTCCCGTCAAAGGCCCCGCCTCTCCGCCCAGGGTCGCGTTTAAATTTGCGCCTTCCTGTTTCAGTGCCAGTGGGAATTTTCGTGGCTCAGAGCCGGGAATATTCATTGTCACATTCCACGTTCCCCCGACTTCGGCATTTTGCGCCATCGCCAGTGTTGCCAGAGACATAACGATCAGCGTCGAAACTGTCAGCAAATACAGCATTTTTTTCATATCTTAATCACCCTTTATTGGTTGTACCATTGTTGAGAAGTTGAGCGACTGAACCACCCGCGCCGCCCTGGGCTTTGTGTCAGCCGCGCCTCAGATGAGATTTGGTTGTGAAAGTTTGCCTCGCCTTTTGCGAATTACCTACCGACCGGTAGGAAGCTACCACTCTCGCAATTGTGGAGTCAAGCTCTCTGGTGTTACGCAATTACTTCGCGCAACGGATTTATAACCTGACTTCGATCAAATGCGGGCCGGGTTCAGCCAGGGCGATTTCCAGTTCCTGCGTCAACGCCTCAGCGGTTTCCACGGCAACCGCCGCAACGCCCATCCCCTTTGCTAAGCTAACCCAATCAAGTGATGGATTGTCGAGGCCAATCAGTGTACGAGCTTTATCGCCGATTTGTTCGATGCCTGCGCGTCGCAGTTCAATATTCAGGATTTGATATTGCCGATTGTTGCACAGCAAAGTCGTCACATTCAGCCCTTCACGCGCCTGTGTCCACAAAGCTTGCAGTGTATACATCCCCGCGCCATCGGATTGCAGCGTAATCACCGGACGATCAGGACAGGCAATCGCCGCCCCCGTCGCGCAGGGCATCCCCAAACCAATCGCGCCGCCCGGTTGCGCCAGATAGGAATGGAACGGAGCGCCGTTGGAAAGCTGGAAGAAATTTCGGGTGCTGGAAATACCTTCTTCCATAATAATTGTGCCTTCCGGCTGAACTGCGGCAACGGCTCTGGCTAATGTTTCCGGCGTTAATCTGCCCGTGGGGCGTTCTGGTCGGGCAAGATCAATCATCACTCCGGCATTCGCCGATGCGCCTAATTCATCGGCCAGGGCTTCCAATGCCGCGGCGATGTCGTCTTCCGGCGTTGCCAACACTGCCAGATTTTGCTCTGGGGCGACAAAGTAGCTGCGGATGTTTGGATAGCCAAAAAACGTGACCGGATTTCTGGCCCCAGCCAAAATAACATTCTGATACGGAGCCAGCATTTCCATTCCCGGTTCGGGAAAATATGGCAGACGAAGCAAATGTGGCGATCCGGCCCCGCGCTCCAAATGGGTTGGAGCAGTTTCGCAAATCAACTGACAGCCTGTCGCCGCCGCGATGCGCGCCGCTGCCTGCAAGCCGCGTTTGCGCAATCCAAATCCGCCCAGAAATAAAGCGCTCGGTCGCGATTGTCGCAACAGCTTTGCAATCTCGACAATCGTTTCCGGCTCAACTTTGGGAGGCGCAGCAATCGGCCTCAGTTCTGCTTGGCTATTCACATCCGCCAGCAAATAATCATTCGGCAAAATCAGTGTGGCGATGCGTCCGGGGAAGACAGATGCGGCGGCGACAGCCTCAGCCATATCGCTCGCCTGCGTTTCAGCCGATTGATTGCGATGCACCCAATGCGAAACCGGGCGCGCTAAGGATTCAATGTCAGAATTCAGCGGCGGGTCAGCGGGAATATGCCAAGTTGCGTGTTCGCCGATTAAATTGATGATTGATGACCGCGCGCGTTTGGCATCGTGCAAATACGCAATGCCATTCGCAAAGCCAGGGCCAAGATGCAGCAGGGTCAACCCCGGCTTGCCTGTCATGCGGGAATAACCATCGGCTGCCCCTGTCGCGACACCCTCGAACAAAACCAGCACGGCGCGCATGCCAGCGACATTGTCTATAGCTTGTACCAGTGGAATTTCAGTCGTGCCGGGATTGGCAAAGCAAACGTCAATGCCAGCAGCAACGGCGGTGTTGATTACAGATTCTGCTCCAGTCATGAATTAAAAATAAGGTTAGTTGCGAGAAACCAGAATTTGCCTGATGGCGGCACCAATGACGACGCAAATGACACAGGCATAGAGGGCATAATCAAAGTTCATCACGCCTGCGTATCCCAGCAACAACACAACCACCCCAACGGCGAGACCAACCTGAATATAAAGATTCGCCTTGCGATATTTTTCGGGGTTGTCTTCCCCGTTATTTGTTTCGGTCATTTCGGCGGCATCCTGAGCGCGCCGTCCAGGCGGATCACTTCACCATTCAGCATTTCATTTTCGATGATGTGCTTCGCCAGCGCGGCATATTCGCGCGGTTGCCCCAATCGAGCAGGAAACGGAACCGAAGCGCCCAGCACCTGCTTCACGTTTTCCGGCAATCCGGCGAGCAACGGCGTATCGAACAGCCCCGGCGCAATCGTCATAATGCGAATGCCAAGTTTGTGCAGATCGCGTGCAATCGGCAGGGTCATTCCGACAATTCCGCCTTTTGAGGCAGAATAAGCCGCTTGCCCAATCTGACCATCAAAGGCCGCAATCGAAGCCGTGTTGATGACGACACCACGTTCACCTCTCGCATTCGGTTCCTGAGCAGCCATTTGCGCAGCCGCCAGACGAATCACGTTAAAGGTGCCAATCAAATTCACCTTAATGACCCGCTCAAATGTAGCAAGAGAATGCGGCCCCTCTTTGCCAACGGTTTTTTCTGCGACGCCAATGCCCGCACAATTGACTGCGCCGTGGAGCGCACCAAAGCTTGCTACAGCGGTTGCCACTGCATTCTTGACCTGCTCTTCATCGGCGACATTGCATTCGACAAACTTGCCACCGATTTCATTGGCGGTCGCTTCGCCTGTTTCCCGGCGAATATCTGCCACAACGACATTACCACCTGAAGCTGCCAACAACCGAGCAGTGGCAGCGCCCAGGCCGGAGCCACCACCTGCTACTAAAAATGTATTGCCCTGAATTTCCACGTTCGATCCTTTCTGCTTTCTATTTCAGATTTCAATTTTCCGTTCTCAAATCCTTTTTCAGGAAATGCCAAGTCTGATTTCCTGCGATTTTGTCCAGCACTGCAAATTCTTCATAGCCATATTTTTTATACAAGTCCGGGGCCTGAAAACTGAACGAATCCAGCGTGGCAAATTGACAATCACGTCGTGCGCCTTCCGCTTCCGCCGCAAACAAAAGCTTTTTGCCAAAGCCTTGCCCGCGTAAATCTTCCTGCACCCATAACACATCAATTTTCAGCCAGCCATAAGCCGTCCAACCATACACGCCACCAACGACTTTCCCAAGCGAGTCGCGCAGAAAAATCGAAAGGTAGCTGGCCTCGCCCTCGCCTGAATGCCTTGTATTGTGATCGTGAATGCCGTTCAGTAAAACGCGCACGTCGCTTTCGTCCGGCGTCAGTTCGATGTTGATTTGATACTCGTCGCTCACAGCCGTTCGATGATCGTGCAAGTTGCCATCCCATGTCCAGCGCACATCACCTGCAATCCAAATTGTCCGTTGACTGAATCCAGCCCGGATAACAGCTTGGCCATCAGAATTGATCCCGTCGCGCCGACCGGATGCCCGTGGGCAATGGCTCCGCCCCACGGATTTACTTTTGCCATGTCAGGCTTGAGTTCGCGCTCCCACGAAAGCACAACGGTCGCAAAGGCTTCGTTAATCTCAATCCAATCAATGTCGCTTAATTCCAAGCCCGCTTTTTTGAGGGCGATTTGTGTCGCAGGAATCACGCCCGTCAACTGCAATTTTGGATCGCTGCCGACAACAACGCGGGCGCGGAATTTCGCACGCGGTTTGAATCCATCGGCTTCCGCGACTTCACGATTGGCCACCAGCACGGCTGCCGCTCCGTCTGAAATCTGGCTTGAATTTCCTGCTGTCACAACGCCGTTGCCATCCGGGCGAAACACGGTCGCTAAGGTCGCCATCTTTTCAAGGTTGACCACCGCGCGAACGCCTTCATCGTGGCTCAGCGTAAAGTTTTTGCCTTCGCCGTCTAAGCCTGTCGCTGGTTCGATTTCTTTGTGGTGTCCGGCTTGAATTGCCGCAGTGCCGCGCCGATGCGATTCCGCCGAATACTCATCCACCTGCGCACGCGTAATGCCCCATTGTTCGGCAATCAATTCGGCGCTGATGCCCTGATGGACAAGATCGTAATGTTCCAGCATCGGCAGGTAAATCAGGTTTTTGTAGTCGGGACAATCTGCCCCCATGACAGTCCGCGTCATGTTTTCGACCCCCGATGCAATCACGTAGTTATGATCTCCGGCGGCAATAGCCTGTGCGGCAAAGTGAATCGTTTGCTGTGCTGAACTGCAAAAACGATTGAGCGCAACGCCCGGTGTTTCAATCGGAAAGCCCGCCAATAATGCGGTGCGACGCGCAATGTTCACGCCTTGCTCATTGACCTGCGTCACACAGCCAGCCAACACATCTTCCACCTTCGCCTTATCAATGCCTGTTCGTTTGACCAGCCCTTCCAGGGCATGCGCCAACAATTGATCGGATCGTGTTTCACGAAACGCGCCTCTGAAACGGCCAATCGGAGTGCGGACGGCATCTATAATTACTGGTTCTGGCATAAAGAAACTCCCTGGGGAAAAGTAGGATAGGCGGGATGCCTGTCCTGACCTGTGAAAGAACCTAAAAAACTGGACAGGCGGGACGCCTATCCTACCTTTTTTGACTTACCTACCGGTCGGAAGGCAAAGACTATGTCGAATCAGATTTCGCGTCAAGTTGCTGCCGAATTCAGCCCGGAAGAAAGTTTCTGCCTGTTCGGCACACACGTCTTGCTGACCGTACGGTAAGTCATCTACAATGCCTGCGGTCTAACGCATTTTCTCAATCGAAAACTGATTCATCGTTCGCAATAACCCGTTGTGCGCCTCCATCGCGTCACGATCCGTCAACCCAAATCCTGGAGTTTCCATGAAAGCAGCTACCATCAATCCGCCTGTTGTCCAGAAAGCTGAAGATCCCTATCCACCCATCCGCTATGCCTGGTATGTGGTTGGTGTGCTGACGTTCGTCTATATCTTTTCGTTTATTGACAGGCAGATTTTGAATTTATTGGTTGGGCCGATTCGGCGCGATTTGGGCATCTCTGACACGCAGATGAGTCTGTTGATGGGGTTCAGTTTTGCCTTGTTCTATACCGTTTGTGGCATTCCATTGGGCTGGTTGGCAGATCGCTACAGCCGTCGTTCGATCATTGCCGTTGGCTTTGTTTTCTGGAGCATGATGACGGCGGGCTGTGGGCTGGCCCAAAACTTTTTGCAAATGCTGCTGATGCGGATGGGCGTAGGCGTAGGCGAGGCGGCGCTATCCCCTTCGGCCTATTCGTTGATTTCCGATTACTTTCCGAAAGAAAAGCGGGCGACCGCCATCAGCATTTACTCAATGGGAATTTATATCGGTTCAGGAATGGCGTTTTTACTTGGGGGGATGGTCGTGAGTCTGGCGTCAAAACAAGGTTTGTGGGAGTTGCCGATTGTCGGTCAGACCCGTCCCTGGCAGGTAATCTTTTTTATGGTTGGCTTGCCAGGAGCATTGTTAGCCCTGTTGATGTACACAATTCGCGAACCCGTGCGGCGCGGATTAAAAATGGTGCAGGCGGCAGATGGTTCCATCAAGCAGGCCCAAGTTCCCTTCACCGAAATCTTTAATTACACCCTGGCAAATTGGAAGACCTTCATTTGCCACACCATTGGCTTTGCGTTGCTTTCGTTTTCTTCCTATGGTTCTTCTGCCTGGATTCCGACAATGTATGTGCGGAATTTCGGTTGGACAGCCTCCAAAGCGGGGATTGTATATGGATTGGTCGTTGGAATTTTTGCTACCTTGGGTGTAGCGACGGGTGGATGGGTCGCAGATAAAATGGCGGTGCGTGGGTATCGTGATGCAACGATGCGCGTCGGATTTATTGTTGCGATTGCCTGGTTTCCCTTCGGCGTCCTTTACCCCATCGTCTCAAATTCTACGCTTTCAATTTTGCTGCTGATCCCTTCGGCGTTTCTGGCCAGCGCGCCATTTGGCGTAGCTCCCGCAGCAATCCAGCAAATCATGCCGAATGAAATGCGCGGGCAAGCTTCAGCAATTTATCTGTTCGTCATCAATCTCATCGGACTCGGCATTGGCCCGACGGCAGTAGCGATGACAACCGATTTTGTGTTTCAGAATGACAAGATGGTGAACTGGTCTTTGCTGATCGTCTGTACGATTGCGCATGTCGTTTCCGGGCTTTTGTTGTGGGCGGGGATGAAGCATTTCCGCGACAGTCTGGATCGGCTGAAAGACTGGATGAAAAGCACGGCATAAATTTGCGATGGAGCCATGATCCTGGTTGCTCCGCCGCAGCGATTCCGTCAAAATCTGGCGGTACTCTTTGATGTAAGACTCAATCTTATATTCCCCGCTGATGAAAAAGGATTTGTATGAATAAACGGCTGATGTTTGTTGTCTTCTTTGTTCTCTTTGGCCTCTCGCTGCAACTTCCGACTTACGCGCAGGCTCCGGCTTTGGCTGTCACCGCAACGCCAAAACCAGAATTACAGATGGTTCTGATGCGTGACGGCATAAAGTTGGCAACGGACGTTTATCTGCCTACCGAGGGCAAAGGCCCGTGGCCCGTGATTTTGACGCGGACGCCGTACAACAAAACCTCGGCCCTGGGCGCGGGACGGCCTACGTTCTGGACAACGAAAGGCTATGCCGTCGTCGTGCAGGATTGTCGGGGACGCTTTGCCAGCGAAGGAAAATACATGCCGTTTATGGACGATCACTTTGACGGCTATGACACGGTGGAATGGGTCGCCAAACAGCCCTGGTCAAATGGCAAAGTTGGAATGACTGGCGTATCCGCAATGGGCATCACGGCCAATCAGGCCTCGATTACAGCACCGCCACATCTGACGGCGATGTTCGTGCAACTCGCTCCGGCCAGCGCGTATCAACACGCAATTTATACAGGCGGCATTTTCCGCAAGGAAATGAATGAAATGTGGCTTAAGTCGCAAAAGGCGGATGACATTTTACAGATGACAATTGACCACGCCAGAGATGATGGCTTTTTGAACATTCGCGAAGGCAAGTTGCACTGGGAGAAAGTACAGGTGCCCGTTTATAACCAGGGGGGCTGGTACGATATTTTTGTGCAAGGCAATATTGATAACTTTGCGGGCTTGCAGAAACGCGGGAGCGGTCTGGCCAAAGGCAATCAAAAGCTGATGATGGGGCCGTGGGGGCACGGCAATATTGACGAAGTAAAATATCCAACCAATTCCAGTTCCCTGTTGGACATGACAGAACAGCAGCGCTGGTTCGATTACTGGCTGAAAGGCATTAACAATGGCGTGATCCATGATCCGCCGATCAAATATTACGTGATGGGTGATGTGACGGATCCACAAGCGCCCGGCAACGAATGGCGCACAGCACAAGCCTGGCCGATTCCGGCCAAAACCACATCGTACTTTCTCAATCCCGGCGGCGGCCTAAGGGAAAAGATTCCTACCGAAAAAGATAGCAGCACAAGCTATCAATATGATCCGAAGAATCCGGTCAAAACCATCGGCGGCGCAAACCTGTTCATCAAAAAAGGGCCACTGGATCAGCGCGCCATCGGGGATCGCAGAGATGTGCTGAAGTTTGCTACTGCACCGCTGGACGCACCTTTGGAAGTCACCGGCCCGCTGACAGTCGAATTATGGGTCGAGTCGGATTGTCCCGACACAGATTTTATGGCGAAGCTGGTAGACGTTTACCCGGATGGCACCGAGCGTTTAGTGCAGGATAATGGGATTCGAGCGCGCTTTCGCAAAGGCTTTGACCACGAAGTGATGATGAAAAAGGGCGAAGTGTATAAGCTCACGATTGACCTGTGGTCTACCAGCATTGTCATCAACAAAGGTCATCGGATTGCTGTCCACATCACCAGTTCCAACGATCCACGCTTCGATCCAAATCCGAACACGGGCAAGCCGTTGCGCACCGACAACGAAACCCAGGTCGCCACCAACACAATCCACCACGATCAGGCACATCCATCGCGGATTTTATTGCCTGTGGTCAAGGTATATGAGAACAAAGCCGTCAGTGCCAGATAACGCGTGACTGGTGATCGAACTCTATTGCTTTAGTTTTTAAGAAAAAGAATTTCCGAATAGAGTCCCGGCAGGGACGTTGAGAGATTAGCCCCGGATGCAATCCGGGGAACGGGCGCGCCACGTATCCCAGCCCCGGGCGGGGCGGCAGATGCCCAGCCTTTGATTCGGAATATCATTTTCTTGACCTCGATAGTCGCGTCCGCTTTGCGCACCCTGCTTCCTTGAAGGCTGCTTGCCCTTCGTTACTCCTGTGGTGCGCGGATGTCTTCCTTCCCTTCTTGTCTTTTTCCAGTTCCCGCGCTAGCTTGCTGCCAAAGGATATTACGCGATGATTGAGTTGCAAAACGTGACGAAATTCTTTGCCAGCGCGCAGGTCGTCAATCAAGTAAGTTTGCAGGTTGCACAGGGAGAATTACTGGTTCTTCTTGGCGCTTCCGGTTGCGGCAAGACCACAACACTCAAAATGATCAATCGCCTTATCGAGCCGTCAGCAGGGCGCATTTTGCTGGATGGCGTGGATGTGCAGGCGTATTTGCCGCACGAGTTGCGGCGGCGGATTGGGTATGTGTTTCAGCGGATCGGGCTGTTTCCCCATCTGAATGTAGCGGAAAATATTGGCATAACTCTGACCCTACTGGGACAACCACAAAAACAAATTGCGGCGCGGGTCGAGGAATTGTTGGCACTCGTGCATTTGGAATCAGCGTTGCTGAAGCGTCGCCCGATGGAATTATCTGGCGGGCAGCAACAACGTGTTGCCGTAGCGCGTGCTTTAGCGGCCTCTCCGCGCGTGATGTTGCTGGACGAACCCTTTGCTGCGCTTGATCCGCTGACACGGGAGCGATTGCAGCAGGCGCTGCTGGCGATCAAGCAAAAGCTGTCGCTAACTGCAATTTTCGTCACGCATGACATGGTCGAAGCTCTGTTGCTGGGAGATCGCATTGCAGTCATGCAAGACGGACAAATTATTCAAATCGGAACGCCCAGAGAATTGCTCGTACAGCCTGCCAACGAATACGTCGAGCAGCTGATGCGCACACCGAAAAACCAGGCGGAACGGGTTGCCAAACTCCTCAATACTGCTTGAAGCTACAGCGTGAATTTTCAGGAACAGCTACATCTTTTGCCCAACTATCTTGCCGCTCACTTGCAACTCACTTTGGTGGCACTGGGGTTGGGCATTGCCCTGAGTTTCCCGCTCGGATTACTGGCATCCCGCTGGCACAGATTCGAGCAAGTGGTGCTGGCTGTGGCTAGTGTGATTCAAACGATTCCGAGTCTGGCACTGTTAGCCGTCATCGTGCCTGTTCTCGCGGCATTGCGCGTTTCGAGCATTGGGTATCTGCCTGCGGTCATCGGCTTAACGCTGTACAGTTTGTTGCCCATCTTGCGCAATACGGTAACGGGGCTGCGCGGAGTTGATGCTGCGTATGTGGAAGCCGCGCAAGGCGTGGGGATGACGCCCTGGCAGCAGCTTTGGCGCGTCGAATTTCCGCTGGCGCTGCCGGTCATTGTCGCTGGCATTCGCACGGCAACTGTCTGGACAGTCGGGATGGCGACACTTTCGACTCCGATTGGTGCACCGAGTTTGGGGAACTTTATTTTCACTGGGCTACAAACACGCAATTATGCTTCCGTGTTGGTGGGTAGTGCGGCGGCAGCAGGATTGGCTTTGCTGCTGGATGCGCTGGTGCGAATGGTCGAAGCAGGGCTGCAACGAGAAAGTCGCAGGTTGATAGGCGTGGCGCTGGTCTTGTTGTCAGGGTTGATTGGGTTCACGGTATGGACGGCGATCCGTTCCGCTGCAAAACCCACTGCCACACGCATCACGATTGGCGCAAAAACGTTCACGGAACAATTTATCCTCAGCGAAATCCTGGCGCAGAAAATTCAGCGCGACACGTCCTACCAGACACAAGTCTTGTCCTCGCTCGGTTCGACGGTGGCCTTTGATGCGCTGCGACGCGGGCAGATAGATGTGTACGTGGATTATTCCGGCACGATTTGGACGACGATCATGAAACGAGACACGGTGCCGCCGGATCGTGCCGTGCTGCTCGCCGAAATGAAAGCCTGGTTGGAGCAGGAATATGGTATCGGCATTCCCAGTGCTCTGGGATTTGAGAACACCTACGCGCTGGCCATGCGATGTTCACAGGCCAAAGCACTTGGCATTCGGCAAATCGGCGATTTGCGCAATCACGCAGCAAAAATGACGATTGGGAGCGATTATGAATTTCTGGGGCGACCGGAATGGAAAGCGGTCTCTTCAATCTACGATCTTACCTTTGCGCAGTCACGCAGTATGGACCCCAGTTTGATGTATCAGGCAGCGGCCAATGGCACGGTGGATGTGATTAGTGCCTTCTCAACAGATGGCCGCATTGCCGCGCTTGATCTCTGTATTTTGGAAGACAACCGCAGCGCGATTCCGCCTTACGATGCGGTGATTCTCGCCAGTCCTCGCGTGATGCGCGAATATCCCGACGTAGTGCGTGCGTTACAAGCGCTGGCGAACACGATTTCGGCAGATCGCATGCGTCGCTTGAACTTGCTGGTAGATCAACAACAACAAAATCCCGCCCAGGTCGCAAAAACCTTTTTGCAGGAACTCCCCCAGCCAACCCGATAACGATTACGAGGACGCGACCTGCCACAGATTACAGCTAAAAAACGCCGCTTGATCGAACCACGTTTGGCGTACCGCAAAGCCCGTTTCTGTGGCCAGCATCTGGAGTTGCGCTAGATCGAACTTCCACGAATTTTCCGTGTGAATGGTTTCGCCTGCGTCAAAGTTGATAGATAAATTTAGCCGCCGCAGAAACACGCGTTGCGCTTTCTGACTAACCAGGTGCATTTCAACTCGCCCATCGTCTGCATTGTAGTGAGCACGATGCGCGAAATGTTTGAGATCAAAATCAGCCTCAAATTCTCGATTGATTCGATTCAGTAAGTTCAAATTGAAAGCGGCGGTGACGCCCAACGCATCGTCATAAGCAGCAGTCAAAACCTCGGCAGATTTTTTCAAATCCGCTCCTAGCAACAGCGCATCACCCGGACGCAAAGATTGCCGCAGCGCGGTCAATAACTGTCGTGCTTCGTCAGGATTGTAATTGCCGATGTTGGAGCCGAGAAAAAGTACCAGCAAGGCTTCGTTGTGCTGCCGTTCGATCTGGCCCAACCCCTTCGTGTAATCGCCCACCTGCCCACGAACGAGTAGCTGCGGATAATCCAGCGACAATTGCCGAGCGCTCTGGCGCAGGATGGATTCGGAAATATCAATCGGCTGATATAAGAGCGATTTCTGTTTTGCCAGCAGTGCGTCCAACAGATAGCGCGTTTTGACCGCACTCCCGCTGCCCAGTTCGACGAGGCTGAGTGGATCGGGAAAATGCGCGACAATTTCAGGCGCGTGACGTTGCAAAATTTCTGTTTCGCTGCGCGTGAGATAATACTCTGGCAACGCGCAGATCGCCTCGAAGAGTTGCGACCCCAGTGTGTCGTAAAAATATTTCGGCGGTAGCGATTTCGGTTGTGCCGTCAGCCCGGCTCGCACATCTTTTGCAAAAGCATCTTCGGGACGGGCGCTAATCGGTGATGGTTTCATGCAAGACCTCAATAAAAGTTACAGATGAGCGTGCTACACAGTGCGTGCAAGTCGGATGCCGCTAAATTGCCAGCGCGTTTCAGGAGAGAAGAAATTGCGATAGCTGGCGCGGATGTGGCTTTGTGGCGTAGCACAGGAACCGCCTCGCAAGACCATTTGATTACACATAAATTTTCCGTTGTATTCACCTAACGCTCCGGCTTGCGGGGCAAAGCCGGGGTAGGAGGAATACGCGCTTTGCGTCCATTCCCAGAGATCGCCGAAGAGTTGTGACAGCGGCGCTTCTGTTTTGGTGGCAGGCAGCGGATGCAGCAACTTCGTCTCCACGAAATTTCCGATGACGGGAACCTGGGTCGCGGCGTACTCCCATTCCATCTCAGTAGGCAATCGTGCCCCTGCCCAGCGTGCGTAGGCATCGGCTTCGTAGTAACTAATATGGCTGACAGGCTCTGCTGGATGGAGAGCGCGCCGCCCGCTCAGCGTAAAGATTGTCCAGGTATGATCTTCGTTTTGTTCCCAGTAAAGCGGCGCTCGCCAACGTTGTTGCTGGGCAGCATCCCAGCCATCCGAGAGCCATAACTCAGGGCGTGAATAGCCGCCATCTTTCATAAATTGTAAATACTCTTCGCACGTCACCAAGCGCGAGGCGAGGGCATAAGCATCAAGAAAGACGCGATGGCGCGGCAGTTCATTATCGAAGCAAAACCCCTCGCCCGATGCGCCAATCCACTGCACGCCTTCTGCATAGGAATGCCACTCCAAAGCGATGGAGTGAAACTCTTGCGTTGGCACAGCGTCCTGGTAAGCCGGAGCCAGCGGATTGCAGGAAAACAAATGCTTGAGGTCTGTGAGCAGCAGTTCCTGATGTTGTTGTTCGTGATGACATCCCAGTTCGACTACGTTCCAAATCTCTGACGGAATCTTGCTCGCCCGCGCGAACACTTGTGCCATCGCTTGATCTACGTGCTGGCGATAAGCCCGTACTTCATCCAACGTCGGGCGGGTCAATAATCCACGTTGCGGGCGCGGATGTTGTTCCCCAACCGTTTTGTAATAGGAATTAAAAAGCATCCGAAACTGTGGATGAAAGGCTTGATAGTTAGGTAAGACAGGCTCCAGCACAAAGGTCTCAAAAAACCAGCTCGTGTGCGCCAGATGCCATTTGGCAGGACTGCAATTTGGCATAGATTGCGCGCCACAATCCTCAGCGGATAGCGACTGACAAAGCGACTCGGTGGCTTGCCGCACTCGATGATATTGGGGAATAAGCGAGAGATGTGCCTCGGTTGATTGCAATGCGATAGTAGTCTGAATGGCCATTGATTTACTCCTCACAGGTAATATGCCTGCTGTTTTCTGTGAGAGTCAAATTGCCAGCACTACACGCCCTGGCTTGGTTGGGTGTTCAACGAGCTCGTGCGCCTGCGCAATCTCATCCAGCGAAAACGTTGCAGCAATCGCAAGCCCCTGCCAGCCGGACTCAAGCGCCTGATTGATGGCGCGCGCAGCTTCGACCTTCGCTGTTATCGGGACGTCGTCAGTGCCGATAAAGAATACGCTGGCGTTGCTCATCGTATCGAAGTTCATTCGTGGGTAATTTTCAAATCGGCAAAATAACCTTCTGTCCCAAACTCAACCCATAATCCAATTGCACCGGATAAATCGGCACCATGTTTGAGGTCATTCACGATCAACACGGGCTGTTTGCTCCCATTGACAAAGAGTTTTGCCTTGACACCCTTGACCTCGATCTTGAGGTCAATCCATTCATTCAACCCAACGTCCGCATACGATTCATATTCTCCGGGCGAATCCTTTCGGAGGCGATCAAATTTGAAAGCTGGATACGAAAAATATTGCGTGGCTCGATTTCTGCGAAGCTGAACTTCGACTCTGCCATTCGTCGGGCGGATATACATGCACTCAAATTTTGAATTGTTCTCATTGATTCTGAAGGCGATGCCGATAAATCCTCGCGCCGTTTCAGGGGCATCTTTGAGCAGTCGGCTCAGTACCTTGACTTCAATCGTTCCATTTTTGAAATTGACGCCTTTCAGCTTGGCGAAGGTAGCTTCGTCAAATTCTTTCACGGCGGGGTCTTTAATGACTCGTATCGTGTCCTTTTTCATGATTTTTGCCGAGGACACGAATACGCTGACGGCCTGAAGCTTGGCGATGTCCAGCTTGACGATTTGGGAATATACGGGGGGAATCCCGATGATCAAACAAGCGATTAATAAAAGAATTATCCTCTTCATAATGTAGTTCTTTACTTGCCTGGCTTTATCAGTGGCTCACTGACTCATTTCAGCTAATTAGCTTCAGGAAAAGCCCGGCACCGATTTTCGCAGCGTCCGAACCAGCAACCGGATGCAAGTAATTGCGCTTGCTTTGGTCACGCTCAAACGTAATGGATTGCTCCGAGGTTTTCGTTCTGATCATTTCGAGAAAGCCTGCATCAATGTCTTTGTATTCGAGTCGTGCGCCTGTGTCAACGCTCGCATTCACGCGGCGCGCGACTTCGGGCAATGACTTCAGCGGAGCGTCTTTTGCGCCCGAATTATTGTCGCGTCCCGTGGCGGGATTGATGTAAAGGGTTTCACTTGACTGAGCGTTTGCTGATTGCTTTGTTGCTCGTGCCACAAGTATTTCGGGTTGCAGCAACGTTGCGCCTGCGGCGATGGCGGTTTTGAGTAGTTGTCGTCGGTTGGTCATAAAATTTTCCTTCTGGTTGTGAATCAGACCAGCGAGATTACGCATTCTCGCCATTCATCTCTTTAGACGATGGGCAAGGTCACACTGTGAAAATGAAGCCAATGCCAAGCAGTGTCAGTTCTTGCAGTGACGAGATCGGCCAGCGATCTGCCCCAGCGGTCGAGTCGCCAGATAATCACAACATCAATTTCTCGCCGTCGCGCCGCTTTGAGTAACGCTTCGCGTTTGGGTCGGTGTTTCGCACCGCTGCCTACTTTGGGTTATCGTTATTCAGCCCCCCATTGCTCATAACGCGACAAATATTTATTGACAAACAATAAATACATATTGTAAAAATAGAAATCCAATGATTGATTAAGAATCATTCTCCGTATAGGAAGAACCATTATGAAACGAAGCTCAACAATATTTCTTCAGATTGTCATCGTGCTCATCGGGATCGGCGTTCTTGCTCTTATGCTTTGGGAACCTCACCTTGAAGGCAGGAATGTGAATGCCACGCCCTTTGAGATTTACTTCAAAGATCCATTCCTGGCGTATGCCTATACGGCGTCTATCGCCTTTTTCGTTGCGCTCTATCAAGCCTTCAAGCTGTTGGGTTACATCGGAGCAAATCAGGTATTTTCGCTGCGCGCGGTGAAAGCCTTGCGGACGATCAAATACTGCGCCCTCACCCTTATCGCTTTTATTGTGGGAGCAGAAGCCTTCTTCTTCACAGTTCAGCGCGGGAAGGAAGACATTGCGGGCGGTGTGATGATTGGTCT
>JAFDVL010000086.1 GCA_018268995.1 Acidobacteriota bacterium
GTATTGGGATTATTCCGGCGGCATCGCAACTGACCTGTTCTATCACCGCTTGTCGCCGATTATGATTGCGATTGGTCAACCCGAATTCCCGACGCGTGTGATGGCAGGCGGCGGCA
This sequence comes from Acidobacteriota bacterium, assembly GCA_018268995.1. Taxonomy (GTDB): domain Bacteria; phylum Acidobacteriota; class Blastocatellia; order RBC074; family RBC074; genus JAFDVL01. The sequence goes on from JAFDVL010000086.1 coordinate 117, forward strand.
TTTATTCGCCCGTGGACGGCGACATCCGCGACGTGCCTGACACGTATTTCACCTCGATTGAATTTCCCGGCAAATACGCGATTCTGATTGGTTCTTCGATGCTGAATGCGACCGGATTTGCACAAGGCCAGCCGCAACTGATTCGCGGCACAAAAGGCACGATGTATCTGGAAGGCGCGAAAGTCCGCATCCAGCCTGAGCGCCCGTACCGTGACGAGTTCAAGAAGAAATACAACACGGAAGAACTGGTCATCGAAATCGGCAGCGAGTATCAAGGCAAACCGTGGACATCAAGCCATCAGGGCAATTTCATCAATGCCGTTCACGGACAAGAAGCCGTCCACTTCGACGTGGATTTGGGATACAAGGCAATGGTGGCGATTCGCTTAGGCGTGGATGCGTATCGCAGTGGACAGGTAATGTATTTTGATCGTTCGCGGGAGAAGGCGACAAACCGCGTGACGTTGGCTTAAGAGACGCGGGTACAGTACGAGGAGCGGTAGCGACTTGGTGAGCTTGTAGGATTCCTACTCAATCCAAGTCGCTACCGCTCCTCGTACTGCACCGATGGTTCTGCATTTGTGCAATTCGTGACTTTGTGGTGAAATCTCGCCTTTGCAATCCTCTTGGATTTCCAAACAACTGCACTGTAATTGTTCACTTTTGAGAGAAAGGGATTAGTAAATCATCATGGCAAACGTACCCATTACGGTCGCGCACGGCGACGGCATCGGCCCGGAAATTATGGCCGCAACGCTGCATATCATTCAAGCTGCTGGCGCGCGCATTGACATCGAAACCATTGAAATCGGCGAGAAAGTCTATTTGTCCGGTAACTCCGCAGGCATCGCACCCGAAGCATACGAATCGCTGCGCCGCACAAAAGTCTTTTTGAAAGCACCGATCACTACACCACAAGGCGGCGGCTACAAATCGCTGAACGTGACGATCCGCAAGACGTTCGGCCAATTTGCCAACATCCGCCCGTGCGTCGCGTATCATCCATTCGTTGACACCAAACATCCGGGGATGGATGTCGTCATCGTCCGCGAAAACGAAGAAGACACCTACGCCGGAATCGAATATCGCCAGACGCAACAGGTCGAGCAATGCCTGAAGCTGATTTCGCGGCCCGGCTCAGAAAAGATCGTGCGTTATGCGTTTGAGTATGCGCGCAATTACAACCGCAAGAAAGTCACCTGCTTCATCAAAGACAACATCATGAAGCAGACCGACGGCCTGTTCCATCGCGTGTTTGACGAGATCGCGCCGGAATATCCTGACATCACCGCCGAGCACTGGATCGTAGACATCGGCGCAGCGAAACTCGCCGACACGCCCGAAGCCTTCGACGTCATCGTGATGCCGAATTTGTACGGCGACATTCTTTCCGACGTAGCCGCGCAAATCGCCGGTTCGGTCGGCCTCGCTGGTTCCGCGAACATCGGCGAAAACGTAGCGATGTTTGAAGCGATTCACGGTTCCGCGCCGCGTCGTGCCGGACAGAACTTAGCGAATCCGTCGGGCTTGTTCCTCGGCGCAATTTTGATGCTGGTTCACATCGGTCAACCCGACGTCGCCGCAATCGCTCACAATGCGTGGATGAAGACGATTGAAGACGGAATCCACACCTACGACATCTATGCCGAAGGCGTGAGCAAAGAAAAAGTCGGCACGAAAGAGTTCGCCGAAGCCGTCGTCGCGCGCCTCGGTCAAAAGCCGGAGAAACTGAAACCCGCCGAATACAAAGCGGCTGACTTATCCAAGCTCGGTCAAACCAGTACGCCTGTGCTGCAAAAGAAAGATTTGGTCGGCGTGGATGTGTATCTGGATTGGAGCGCAGGTTCCGCGAACGATCTGGCAGCAATTTTGGAGAAGACCAACGGCGACGAGATCAAGCTTGCATCGCTGAACAATCGCGGCACGAAAGTGTGGCCGGATGGCTCGCCGGAAACGTTCTGTTCGGATCACTGGCGCTGCCGCTTCTTAGGCAACGACGGCATTCATCATCGTCAAATCACGAACCTGCTGAACCGCGTGTCAGAAGCGGGACTTGACTTCATCAAGACCGAGAACCTGTACAACTTCGACGGCAAAGCGGGCTACTCCGTATAAAACAATGAACCACGGAACGCACGGAGGACAGGGAAAAAGACAAGACAGGATTCACAAGATTTTATACAAGATTGACAGGATTGATCTTGTAAATCCTGAACAAATCTTGTGAATCCTGTCTAAAAAAACTCCGTGCCCTCCGTGTTCTCAGTGGTTATTTATTCCATGACTTCCGAAACTGAAACTCCGCTCGTCGCCGTGATCATGGGCAGCAAATCGGATTGGGAGACGATGAAGCTGGCGAGCGAAACCTTAGCGAAATTCGACGTGCCCCACGAATGCAAGATCGTGTCCGCACATCGCACGCCGTTGCTGCTCGCTGAATTTGCCGCCAATGCCGAAGCTCGCGGCCTCGAAGTCATCATCGCAGGCGCAGGCGGCGCGGCGCATTTGCCCGGCATGGTTGCCGCGCAAACGTCCGTTCCCGTGCTTGGCGTGCCTGTCCAAAGTAAAGCCTTGAGCGGAATGGATTCGCTCTTGTCCATCGTGCAAATGCCCGCCGGAATCCCCGTCGGCACGTTGGCGATTGGTAATGCGGGGGCAACGAATGCGGCGTTGCTGGCAGTGGCGATTCTGGCGAACACGCGACCGGAATTGCGCGACAAGCTCAATCAGTTCCGTGTTGAGCAAACGAATAAAGTGTTAGGCGATACACTTGGGTAGGTCAGATTATGCGCATCCGAAAACTCTACCTAAAAGATATTGGGCCGTTTGATGAAGTTGAGTTTGAATTCAAGCCACAGCAAAGTGGTAGAGCAGAAATTCATATTTTGACAGGGCCGAATGGATGTGGAAAAACGACTACACTTCAAGCTCTTACTAATTGTGAGGGTGTAAGAAATAGTGAGTTACTAGCCAAAAGATTTCGATCTGGGGTTTCGAGTGAAATTCAAATTTTCATGACAGAATCCCCAGAGTTAAATCCAAAGATCGTTCGGATTAGGCCAAAAGATTTACCTAAAAGTGGGATACCCAATATACTCAACACACAAAGTAAGAAACGAAAATGGGCAGCGTTTGCTTATACTGGCTATCGAATAGTTGCTTCTTCTAAAATTAATGCGATTCAAGATTTTCCTGAAAACCCACTAAGCGAGGCCTTAGACTTTAATAAACGATCAACTCGAGGCGATGGGGCCATACCTTTTCTTGGAAACAGTGGAGCATTCACAATTAACCAATGGATTGCAAACAATATTTCTAAACGAGCGTTAGAAAAGGAAAAAGCGAATACTAATCAGGCGAATAAATATGCCTCCTCTATCGAAAGACTAGAAAACGTCATTTCTGAAATTATTGGGTATAAAATTAATTTTGATTTGCGAACATCCCCGCTATCCTTGGTTGTGTTAGCTAATAACACAGAGCTTGATTTTGATGTTTTACCTGACGGACTTCGATCTGCAATAAGCTGGATCGGGGACGTTCTAATGCGACTTGATTTAATCAGTTGGGAAGAAGATCACCCTGTTAATGAACAAAATATCATCCTTTTCCTTGATGAAATTGAAGTCCACCTCCATCCTGCGTGGCAACGAAGAATCTTACCCGCAGTTCAAAAATTATTTTCCAATGCTCAGATTTTTCTCACCACTCATTCGCCCTTCGTGGTGAACTCCGTTGATGGTGCTTGGATATATGAACTGAAAGTAAAAGAAGGAAAGGCCTATCTCGGCGAAGTAACACAATCAAAATCAGGAACAAGCTATCAAAATGTATTACGCGAAGTTTTTGATATTGATGAAGATTTTGGTGCACCTGCCCAAGCCGATTTGGATAAATTCTATCAATCACGAGATGCCATTTTGCAAGGTGATGAAGTTAACGAAACTGCATTTTTGAGATTAGCGAAAAAGCTTGCTCAGCAAGGAGTCGAGCTACAAAACATTGTAATTTTCGAGTTGCGGCAACTGAACAAAATAAAAAATAAAACATACGAGATATGATGAAAGCTCAGCGGCCTGATCCTCCTCAGTGGCTTTCTACAAAATGTCAGCGTTGGGGGCAGCGATACGAACAAAGGATGTCGGTGAATCCTGGCGCTCCATTTTCCTGGCCTCAGCACGGAAGGCAAAAAATCAATCGCTTGTTATTGCCATTGTTACGACAGATGACCAATGACCATTGCGCTTTTTGTGATATTTTTCAGATGGTTGCGGAGATCAGAGAAACGATTGAACATTTCAAGCCCAAATCGCAATATCCGAGAGAAGCATTTCAGTGGGAAAATCTATTTCTATGTTGTGATAAATGTCAGGGAGCAAAACAGGAATTATTCGATCCACTCTTATTAAAACCAGATGAGGTTGAATATGAATTTGCCCACTATTTTATTTTCAAATTTTCCTCTGGTGAACTACAGCCCAACCCGACAGCATCACCGCTAGATCAACAAAGAGCAGTCATGACTATTACTCTTTACGGACTTAACGAAGGCGAAAGGCCACAGGCAAGAAAACGAGTATTTGCGTCCTACTGCCAAAGTGCAAATCCTGACCTTTCACTATTTTCCTATCGCTTCATGTTTCTATGATTCTACCCGGCTCAACCATTGGTGTTTTAGGCAGCGGTCAACTGGGTCGCATGTTTGCGATTGCGGCGCGGCGAATGGGGTATCGCGTGCATACGTTTTCGCCGGATCAGGATACGCCGACGGGGCAAATTGCAGATGAGGAAATCATCGCGGCGTATGATGATCTTGATGCGGTGCGAGCGTTTGCGCGCAATGTCAGTGTGGTGACGTTTGAGTTTGAAAATGTGTCATCCGCTGCGGTCGAAGCAGCTTCGGAATTTGCGCCTGTGCGTCCGGGCGGGCATGTGTTGCATACATCACAACATCGGCTGCGCGAAAAGACTTTTCTCGCCAACAATGGCTTTCCGGTTGCGCCATTCAAACGCGTCACGTCATTGGAAGAACTGCTCATCGCGATTGACGAAATCGGTTGTCCGGCGGTGCTGAAAACAGCGGGATTTGGCTACGATGGCAAAGGACAATCAAAGATTACTTCACCCGAACAGGCACAAGACGCGCTCAAGACACTCGGTCAGCAGGAAGCGATTCTCGAAGCCTTCATCAACTTCGAGCGCGAAATCTCTGTCGTTGCCGCGCGCAGTATTGACGGGGCGTTTGTACATTACGGAGCAGTAGCCAACGAACATCGCAATCACATTCTGGACATCACCGTGGCACCTGCGCCCATCCCGCCGGAGGTGAATCAGGAAGCGGTGGCAATTACCCGCGGAGTGCTGGAAACATTAGGAGTCGTGGGGGTGATGTGTGTTGAATTTTTCCTCACGCGTGAAGGCAAACTGCTCATCAACGAAACGGCCCCTCGTCCGCACAACTCCGGCCACTTTACCTTCGATGCATCATTGACCAGCCAGTTCGAGCAGCAACTGCGTGCCGTGTGCGGGTTGCCGCTTGGCTCGACCGAACTGTTGCGTCCGGCAGCGATGGCGAATCTGCTGGGTGATCTGTGGCAAGGTGGTGAACCCAATTGGGCAGCGGCCTGCGCGTTCTCAAACGTAAAAGTGCATTTGTATGGCAAGCTGGAACCGCGCAAAGGCCGCAAAATGGGGCATCTCACGGCTTTGGCTGCTACGGCAGAAGAAGCTGAACGATTAGTGCGAGAAGCACGAGCAGCACTCACTGCCTGAAGCACGATTCCCAAAAAATAAATTATTTTCCTGCTTGAATTCTGTTTAGCACAAGCCTACTATACGCGTCGTCAGCCTTCAGTTTTTTTCAGGAACATCGAGAGTTTGCGGCCACAACTATCGTGGCATTGAAAGTCGAATGACAAAAGTGGCTCCCTGAATTTTGCCCTTCGCGACCAACTCAATGCATTTGGTTCCTGCCCTCATCATTCCTCATCAATCGTTGTATTTGAATGCCCCAAGTGGGTCTTGGTCAGGCAAACAGCCGCGATTTGTGCGGTCAGTTTGCTGGCGATGAGTCTCAGCCACAACTCAGACCAGAGCATTGCTACGGATGCAACCGCATTGCGTCATGTGTTCATTTTTTTAAGAGATCATCCGGCAGCGGTCTCTTCAGGCGAGTTTTGAGCCTAGCGTCAGAACTTGTGTTTCTACTTTTCCAAAGGAGATAAAATGAAAACTCTCTCTCGTTATCTACTCAGCCTATTATTGACGCTCATGCCAGCCTTCTCAGCGTCAACAATCTCAACGACAAAGGGACAAGGGCCAACCAAACAACGAGCAACAACCGTAGCTCAAACCGAAGATACGGATGAACCAGAAATCAGCGAGCAAGCGAAGCGGCAAATCGAAGCCTTACTTGCACAAAAAAGAAGCCGCACGCCAGAACAGGAAAAGATGGACCCCAATTTATTGGTGACCGTCCAGCAAGCTCAAAAAGCAGGCACCGAACAAGTTCCAGCGGTCGCAACAAACATTCAACTGGACGAACGCCGACGCGCATTGGTTGATATTCGTGGCAATGTGACAACGGATGTTTTACAGAAAATCGAGCAGGTTGGCGGCGAAGTTATTTTCAGCTCTGCGCCGGATCAATCCATTCGTGCCCGCGTTCCGCTGCGTAATCTGGAAGAAATTGCCGGAATGTCAGACGTCACATACATCGAAGCTGCGGTTGAGGCGGCAACACATCGCGAGGAGAATCGCCCTTTAGCATCAAGCCCGGCCAACCGACGACCGCCGTCCGGGCAAAGCCTCAACTCCGTCGCAAGGCTAAAAGCAAAATTAGCCGACGCGCTCGCCGTTCGCGGCAGCAGTAAAATGATGGTGCTTCAGGATCAAGATACAAATGCTATCGTGACAGGCCCGCCCGTTTCTCAGGGAGATCGTGCGCATCAGGCCGATACCGTGCGAGACGTTTTCGGTTTCGATGGCACGGGAGTAAGGATCGGAGTGTTGTCAGATAGCGTGCGTTTTCTGGCACAGTCACAAGCCTCTAAAAACCTGCCGCCTGATGTCACAGTGATTCCTGGACAGGGAGGTTCCACGACCAGCGGCGGTGAAGGCACGGCGATGTTGGAAATCGTGCATGATCTAGCTCCCGGAGCGAAATTGTTTTTTGCCACTGCATTCAACTCTGACGCCAGTTTTGCCAACAATATCCGGCGGCTGCGGTTTGAGTATCGCTGCGACATCATTGTGGACGATGTTTTTTATTTCAATGAACATCCTTTCCAGGATGCCCTGATCGCGCGGGCGGTCAATGATGTCACGGCAGATGGTGCCCTGTATTTTTCCTCGGCGGGCAATGAAGGAAACCTCAACGATGGGACAAGCGGTGTGTGGGAAGGCGACTATGTAGAGGGAGGATCACTAACAAACCTTCCTGAATCCACTTCCTATAAAATTCATGGCTATGGTGATCGGTTAATTACAAATCGCATTCGTAGTACTTCGCCTTATGGCTACGCGTTATTCTGGGCTGATCCCTGGGGTAGATCAAATAACGATTACGATTTGTTCATCCTTGATTCCACGATGAGTCGGGTGAAGGGATTTTCGATTGGCACACAATCCGGCACACAAAATCCTTATGAATTTATCAGCCCGACTAACATTGTGGCGGGTGATCGCATCGTCATTGCCAACTATCGCGGAGCACAACCACGCGCATTACATTTGAATGCGATGCGTGGCCAGTTGGCCATCAACAGCAGAGGACAAACCAGAGGTCATAGCAGTGCAGCAGGAGCGTTTTCGGTAGCAGCTGTTAATGCCGCCACGGCAAATGGTGGTGCGTTTGTTGGTGGCAATAGCAACCCAGTCGAAACCTTTTCCGCTGACGGCCCACGCCGCATTTTTTTCAATCCCGACGGGACGTCTATTGTGCCCGGTAATTTCCTGTTTGCAACCAATGGTGGGACATTACGCGATAAGCCAGACATTGCCGCAGCTGATGGTGTTTCGACTTCGGTGCCAGTATCAGGCCTAAGCACTTTCTTTGGCACTTCAGCCGCAGCACCACACGCAGCAGCAGTCGCCGCCTTACTTAAATCGGCAGCGCCAACTCTCACAAGTGCGCAAATACGAAGCATACTGACATCCACAGCATTAGATATTGGCCCGCTTGGTTGGGATCGCACGGCAGGTATCGGCATCGTAACCGCGCTGGGCAGTTATCTCGCCTATGCGCCTTCACCGCTGCTGCAATTCAGAGGCGTGGAGATTCTCTCAGTCACAGGAGATAGTGACCGTTTTGTCGAGCCAGGAGAAACTGCCAGCCTCAGTGTTATTTTCTTTAATGGCGGGAATGCAGCAGCCACTGGGCTCAAAATCAAGCTGACAGCATTAACCCCAGGCGTGACCGTCCTGGCAGATGAATCAGATTACTTTCAGATTGCAGCAGGCAAGGCCGGGGCGAATCTTTCGCCGTTCAGATTCAGACTGGCCGAAACAGTAGCCTGTGGCGCACGATTGGATTTCACGGCAAACGTGTCGGCGGCTGGGGTAAAACCGCAAACCATCAAGTTCTCTATTCAAACAGGTCAGCCAGGATCAATAGCCAGAACGACGACATATGCTGGCCCACCTGTCTCTATCCCAGATGGTAGTGCAACAGGAGTATCCGTGCGCCTACCGATCAGTGGCCTGGCGAATAATATCAGCAAGGTCAGTTTCCGCATCAACGGGGACAACTGCGGAATCGCTACCGGAGCCGGACTACAACATGCCTTCGTGGGAGACCTCACATTGCGTTTGATCTCTCCCGCCGGGACAGTGGTAACCTTGATGAGCGCGCCGGGCGGCAATCTGAATTACGGACAGAACTTCTGTAATACCTTGCTGGATGATAGCGCCACAAACTCTATTCAGAATATTACGCCTGCCCTGAACTATACAGGCACGTTCCGCCCAGCCTCACCGCTGGCAGCTTTCATTGGCGAGAACGCGAATGGGAACTGGACGTTGCAACTGATTGATTCGACGCAACCGGATGCAGGCATTCTGCGAAGCTTCTCGATCCTCATCACCACATATGATTGCGTGCGAGGAACGTCCGTTGTTGAAGTAAAAGCAACCCAATAGGCGGCAATAACGTCACCGCATCTTTCAAATCAAAAGGCCGCAGACTTCATTGCCTGCGGCCTCTTTTTTTTCGCTGCTGTTCTTATCTTCGGTAAATTCGCGGCCCGACATAAGCCTGATCTATCTTTGGTATGGCTTCCTGCGACAAAACGTTCTCAATGCTTTTCAGCTGAATCATTACACGTATTTCCGGGCGCTGATACAAAGCAAAGAGCGAATTAACGCGGTCGGCGTCAGTCGCCAGCAAGGATGCCAGGCAAAGGCTATGTTTCGTCAGAACTTCAAGATTTCCGCCGAATTCACTGAGCGTGAGCTCATCCTGTTGCAAAAACCCCATCGGCTCGTAACGCTGCAACACCGCCACGGCACCAACATATTCATTCAATTGTTGTATCAGTACTTCAAGCATGGCGCTCGCCTTTTCTGGTGCAATCGTTGCATACGCTTGGGCCAATTTCAGCTGGGCTTCGATGTTTACGCGACTGGTGGGACGATTGGTCAACAGGTTCCGGGCGTCATCAAGCAAGCTGCAAGCGTCCTTCTGACGCCCCTTGCTCAGCCCTTGTTCAGCCAACTCAATCAGGGAAAGCGCACGTTCGTTGGGATTGCGCACTTTCTCAATCATCAATCGCGCATTCTCAAACTCGCCCTTTGTTAAGGCTTCTTCCAGAACAGTCTGTTCCAATTGTTTTTGCATTGCTTCGCGCAGCTCCCGGCTTTTTATTTCCGCTCCGAACTGCTGTGCTTTGTCCCGTTCGCCTTTCTCCAGCGCCATCTCAGCTGCTCTGAAATAATAACCATCGCGTTCTTCGCCTGTAGCCTTTTTGGCGGACTCCAACATGGTCTCTACGGTTGGGCGGGCATAGCTAGTCATCCGCTCCATTTCAGCCAACATCATTTTTTCACTGGGATTGGCCGTCCGCTTAAACTCCGCCACTTTCGCCTGCAACTGGCGGGCAATACCGGGGGAATATTTATCCAGTATCTTTACGGTGCTTGGTTGATAGAGCCAGAAAAGACGATTGCGGCTGACGCTTTCATCATTATTTGGACTGAAGGCTTGCAAAAAATTCTGCCCAATAATTTCTGCGGTTTCACGCACGATAGCAGCATCCAAGGTCACAGGCTTGGGCTTGTCAGATGATTTATCGGCGGGAACACTTTCTGCCCCCGGATAAGGCACCAGCGACTCACCTGAAATAACAGCAAACAAACTCATGGCTTGCGAATTAATCGCCATCGCATCTTCGGGCTTGCCCGCTTTGAGATTTTTCAGCACCGCTTTCGTCAATTGCGTAGCAGCTGCCTTGTCTTTTGTCATTAAAGTGCCGATCAAGCCGTGCATCTCCGCTTTGGGAAATTGCGCCAGCAATGCCTCGGCTTTTTGCAATGCAAGTTGCGGATCGCTTTTGGCTAGTTGAGTCAGCAGTTGACGCTCCAGCTCCTGTTCCTCCTCTATTCGTTCGGGATTGTCATCACGCTCTTTGCTGGTCTCGCGTGTGGATTGAATCAGCTCTAGTGCCAGACGTGCATCGCGCTGCGCCACGGACTGCACCAATTCCCGTCGTAGCCCTTTCAGTCTGTCGCGTCGGATATACGTTGATTCTTCATCAAAGTCGTCGTCACGGGGCTTGGCATTCAGCGCTTGAAGATAAAGAGCACCACTTTGCTGAAACAATTCGCGCGCGCGTTTTTTATCTTTTGGCCATAATAAATCTGCTGCCGAGATGGATGCGCGAATCCGATTTTCTTCTACCTTAAGCGTCGGGATTGTCGTGAGAACTTCCTCCAATAAGGCATAGGCTTTTTGTTCAAGTTCCGGGGATTTTGGCTTGGCCGATGCGGGTGTTTGCGCGCAAACAAAGGGCGCAATGAATAACCACACCGCAATGGTGGCAATACTTCTTTGAATTGGCATTAGCTGACTCCTGGCTGATTTCTCACCAAAGTGCTCTCATTGCAGAGGATTCTTAGCTGAAGGCAAACGACTAAGCGCAGAAGTATAGACGTTCCAGACGGGAATTTTGTTCCGAAAAGATGCAAACAAAAAAACGCAGAAGCTGTAGAGGAAAAACCGACTTCTGCGTTTTTGCGATTCAATTGTGCCGAGGTCTAAGTCCCTGCTTTTTTCAACATAGCTTCGCGCTTGGCCTTAAATTCGGTGCCCGGCTTCCATTCCGGCCATTTGTCACCGTTGGCGACGTTATAGCCCACCATCAATAACAACTGTAAATCCTCCACTGCGCCGGATAAATCCCAGTTGGGTTTCACTTCATCCGAAGGCTTGTGATAGTCCTTTTCTGTGTATTCATCACGCGTCTTCTGTCCGTAATCGGCAGGCTTTCCGATGTAATCATTGCCGCCATCCGGGTCAAGCGCAGGCACGCCCTGTTTAGCAAACTCGAAATGATCAGAACGGTAGAAAAAGCCTTTCTCAGTTTCAGGATCAGGCACAATTACGCGGTTTTGTGATTTGGCAGCTTCGGCCAGAACATCGTCCAGCGTCGAATTCCCCAGGCCAACAACTGTAATATCTTTTGTCCGCCCCCACTGATTGATGCCATCCATGTTGATGACTGCCAGCGTTTTTTCCAGCGGATATAACGGATGCTCCGCATAATATTTTGCGCCGAGCAATCCCTTCTCTTCTGCGGTTACAGCCAGAAACAGGATCGAACGTTTCGGGGCCGGATTCAGCTTCGTGAACGCCTCTGCCCATTCCAGCAAACACGCCACACCAGAAGCGTTGTCAATCGCGCCATTGAAAATTTGATCGCCCTGTATTTTTTCATTACGCCCCATGTGATCCCAATGCGCGGTGTAAATCACATACTCATCTTTGAGCTTGGGGTCTGAGCCTTCGAGTTTGGCAATCACGTTTTTGGAATCCACATCACGCAATGTGGTTTTAATTTGGAAGTTCGCCTTGGCATTAAGCGCTACGGGTTTGAAGTCCTTGCTTAGTGCCGCTTTTTTCAAAGCTTCATAGTCCTGCCCCGCAGCGGAAAACAACTTCTTCGCTGCATCCACCGTAATCCACGATTCGACGGCAGCACGGTTTTGCTTCGATCCTCGCAAGCCAAAATTTTCCTGCCGGATGCTTTGCAACGCTTCAAAAGGATAGCCCGCCGTCGCGGTTTCATGCACGATAATTGCGGCTGCCGCGCCCTTTTCCGCCGCGATTTCATACTTATACGTCCAGCGTCCGTAGTAAGTCATCGCCTTGCCCTTGAAAAGCTTGTCATCCAGTTTTTTCGGATCGTTTGGGTCAGGGATTTGCGGATCATTGACCAGCATTACTATCGTTTTGCCTTTGACGTTTACATCCTTGAAATCATTCCAACCGTATTCAGGTGCGTCTACACCATAGCCAACAAAAACAACATCCGAGCTATCAATCTTGGTCATCGGGACATAGCGCCCGGCAATCATCAAATACTCTTCAGCTGCTAAATCTAGTTTCTTGCCGCCGACATTGAACGAGACAGAAGGTTCCGGCGTGTAGCCGACAAGCGGAACTTTTTGAATGTAGGTGCCATCGGGATTGCCTGGTTTGAGGCCAAATTTCTTGAATTGTTCAGCCAGGTATTCTGCGGTTAGTTCCTCACCTTTTGTTCCCGGCGCGCGGCCTTCATATTCGTCCGAAGCCAGTGTTTTGATATGCTGAAGCAGTTTATTGGCTTGCAAACTATCAATCGCTGGTTTGAGTGCTGCGGGAATGTTGGTCATCGCCGGGGCTGCCGGTGTGGGGCTGGTAGTCGCCGTTTGCTGCGGGGCGTTGCAAGCAAGCAAAAAAGAACTCAGCCCACAGAAAAAGATAGCAAGTCGTTTCTTCATAATATTCTCCAAATGGTAGAAATTGTTATGCTCGGCAGTATGCGCTGTGTTGTAAACAGGAGCAAGTTGCCCCATCGAAAATCATTGCGACTTTGGGCTTGACGGAAGAAGCAAAATGTTTATATTTGGGGAGCGTTTAGTAATCATCACAAAACCCGTTATGGGAAGACCGCCGGCAGCCGTCTTGTGACATTACCCCTAAAAGAAACTACCTCTGTAAAAGCCAATCGCTGATGATGGCTTAAGTTTTAAGCATTGAGTGGTCCAATGCTATCACGGCAAAGTAATCCCCGTTCTGTTTGCGGCTTTGAAAAAGTGCCGAGCAAACATAATACTCCCATCCATGCCCAGCGTTTTCAGGGTCTGGATGGGAAATAAGCAATTATAAGCTCGCTCCCCTGCGTGTCCGAAGAGAGGGCAAGGTACACGAACCAGCAATGATTTCGCGTACGTTGTCCTCTCTTTTGTATTTCTGGTTATGACTTTTTGATTTGCAGGCGAATTTCGCCAAAGGCGAGGCGGGCAACAATGTAAAGCGGCAAGTGACGCGCGTCATTGCTGACCCAGGCTTGAGCAATCAGCTGATTGTTTTCCTGATTGACGATGTCGAGTTGTAACGCATCCCGCGCGCCCAGCGCCGTATTAATACCTTCCTGCTTGACGACTTTGATGTTCACGGCACGCGGGCGATGATTCGCATCCACAAAGGAATACGTTTGATTGAACCCCACGGCCAATTGTGCTGCCCGCACGGAATAAAATAACGAAACCAGGTCAAGCGTACCGGGGTACACATTGAAATGCGTCCCGTTGTCCAGCCGCACAGAATTATCCTTGTAACTGGCAATGATGTATTTGCGGCGACTGCCTTCCTGAATATTGGTTTCGGTCTTGACCGGCACCAGGGAATCTACGTGCGCATAGCTTTTGAAAACGTCATTAAGGTTAATGATGGATCGCGCCGCCCCAAACGTCGAAAGCTCTCCGACCATTTCAAAGACGGTCTTGTTATCTAAGCTCCCGCGTCGTTGAATCGAAAAATTCACCTTTCCAATCGAGCCGAGGTTGAGCCACGAAACGTCATAATTCAAATGCTCGCCAACAGCAAAGGGCAATTTGCTTTCAAACGCAGAGATCGTATCTTCTGCCGCGCCCAGCATGATACGAGGATCAGTCGAAGCGATTTCCGGCGGGGCATTCAGCACTGTCACCAGATTCACTTTGGGCTGTGTGTTGATGCTGACTTGTGCAAGTTCTGCCCGCACTTCGCCAAAAGACGGTTTGGAAATGATGCGGAGCGGCAAACGCTGGGCGTCATCCGAAAACCACACGCGGACGTTGTATTCGACTTTGTCTTTAGTGCGCGCTTTTAGATCAACACGAATCGCATCGTAACTTCCGGCCTGCGTTGTGATGCGCTCGCGCGTTTTGAATTGTGCTTCGATGTCCACAACGTGCTTGGCAAAGAGCGCCGTAAATTTCGTTGGTTTGCCATCCGTTTTCAGATCGCGCAATCGCAAAGCATAGACGAGCGAAGGTAAATCGAAGGTCTCAGATGGAAGTACAATTTCGGTGTTATCGCCGTACCGTGCCAGACGTCGTTCCTGATCAATGCTGATCGTGTCGTCTTCATTCGTGCGGCCTTGCCGCGTTGTATTGTCAGCGCGGTATGGCAACATCGTTTTGCCGTCAATGTACGACGTATATTGATTATCTACCTCGGTAAAAAGCGTGCGCACGTAGCCAAGTGTTTCGACTTTGGTGCGCAGTTGATAGCCTTGCTGCCCGAAAAATGCGCCCTGCCCGGTCACTTCCATTTCCAAGCGTGCAGCGGTCACAAAATTGGCCCAGGAAACATTGAAGCTCAATTTTTCGCCGACTTGAAATGGACGTGTTGAGATTGGTGATACCGCCGTTGGCGCAGGATTTTCTGTTTTGGGCGGCGGCGTCAATCGCCCTTCAGACTGTCGTGTATCACGGACCGGGTCTTGAGAAGTAGAAACAGGTTTGCCTGGCTGAGCAGCACAAATCCAACTGAGCGAATTTAGTAACAGCAATCCCGTAGCAAGGCGAACAACGATTTTGTAGATCATGAGAATAGTGCTTTCTCTTTATTTATCAGAAGTTACGCGACCGTCATTGAGGGCTGCTGAAAGTCGCACGTCCGACCAATGCCATAGTTACACGCATTAGGCGACGGCTTGTTCGATTTCTTCGCTAATTTTTTGCGCGGCGGCTGCCGGGTTCTCCGCGCCAGTAATAGGCCGACCAATCACCAGATAATCGGCTCCTGCTTTGACCGCATCTCCGGGCGTCATCACACGCTTTTGATCATTAAGCGCCGCTCCCGCAGGGCGAACGCCAGGAGTCAGGATCACAAAATTCGGATTTTCAATGCTGGCTCGCAAGGGCGCAATTTCAAGGGGCGAAGCAACAACCCCATCAATTCCTACGCTGTTGGCAAGTTGTGCCAAACGAATTACCTGCTCTTGAATAGATCGTTCCAGGCCTATTTCGTGTAGTGACGATTGATCGTGGCTGGTCAAAATCGTGACTGCTAAAATGATTGGCTTGGTAAAATTCTCGCGCTCTGCGGCAGCGTTAATTGCATCAACCGTCGCGCGCATCATAGCCGATCCGCCCAGCGCATGCACATTAAAAATGCTGACGCCCAGGCGAGCGGCTTCGACCCCGGCACTGGCAACCGTATTCGGAATATCGTGAAACTTCAGATCAAGAAATACTCGTTCGCCTGAGCCGACGATTTGCCGCACAATGTCTGGCCCGGCGGCAGTAAAAAGCTGCTTCCCGATTTTGAACATGCCAACGAGGCCCCGCAGCTTTTCCACTAAAGCCAGCGCCTGCGCAGGCGTTTCGACATCTAAGGCAACAACAATACGATCTTTGGGTTGGATTGAACTCATGGACTATCTCAGTAAATTATTTGGCAACAATCGCTCAACGATCACAACATCGCGCCAAATTCCGTCAAGTTGACCGTGTTTCTCGTAAACTCCGACTTCTCGAAAGCCACAAGCTCGAACGAGATTGAGGCTGTTTTTGTTCTCTGGAAAAATGCGGGACACCAGCTTCCAGTATCCAGCTTTTTCGGCAGTTTCGATCAGATTCTCAAGCGCTAACTTCCCTGCCCCGCGCCCGCGTGCTGAACGTGCCACATAAATTGAAAACTCTGCGATGCCATCGTAACAATGGCGTGGGCGATAGGTCGAAGTCGCAGCAAAAGCAATGACTTCATGATTTTCGGTGACCACCACAATCGGATGAACGCCATCGAACCACCCTCCAACGTCTTCCGCCGTTCGCGGCTGCGTTTCAAATGTCGCGATACGGTCTTCAATTCCCTCGTTATAAATTCGCGCTATCGCAGCGGCATCTTCTGGTGTAGCAGTTCGGACTTGCATAATTTCGTCACGGCAATTTTATCCCCAGCAAGGTTGCCGGATTCACATAGCTTCCCTGCCAGCGCACGGCTAAATGCAGATGCGGCCCTGTCACGCGTCCGGTGCCACCGCTGAGAGCAATCAACTGGCTCTTGTTCACTGTGTCGCCTTCTTTGACTTTGAATTGTGACAAGTGCAGGTAAAGCGAAAGCAGCCCCTGCCCGTGGTCTATGACAATACAATTGCCTTCAAAATAAAGCTCGCGGGCCAGAATCACTTTGCCGCTGTTGATGGCATGAATTGCTGTCCCCGTTGAGGCCCGATAATCCAGGCCTTGATGCACGCTCTGCCGTTTGCCGTTATAAGTACGTTGCGAACCAAACTCAGACGAAGTGTTAGTGGCAGCAGGTGTAAGAAAGTTTCCCATCCACAACTGCGAGGAGGTTACTTTGCCAAATAATTCATTTTTCAAATCGCGTTCCTGCAAAATGCGTGCAACATCCGCCGGATCAGGCTCAACGTATTTTTTCGGCACGCTCAGGGCGGACGTTCGATAAAAGCCTTTGGCAATCGGCACAATCTGCGCAAAGGAAAGTTTTTTTCCACTCGCTTCGACACCATTCAGCGCTAAATCGTAGCTGCCAGGTTTGGTATCATAATCAACGCCTGCCAAACCATACCAAATGCCATTCGTTTTATCGAAAGCGAAGAAAACCTGCTTGCCTAAAAAACTGCCAGTCAAAGACTTGAGCCGGGTCACAGGCTTGTAGCGAAAGACACAAGGCGCGCCATTGATCAGTTTGTCTGGCGACCAGGAAACAGGCGGGGTTTGAGCCAAAGCGGGGAAAGAGAAAGCCAGAAGCAGCAAAAAGAATATCGCTGCGAAAGTTGCTCCACCAAACTTTGACTCTATTTTCATAACTGCACGGTTCCTACTAATTCGCTAATGTTTTGCAAGTTATGCTGGCGGCAATAATCTGCCAGCCCATCAATAATTTTCATCGTCGCGCCGGGGTCATAAAAGTTTGCGGTCCCAACTTGCACCAAACTTGCGCCCGCTATGATGAACTCCAAGGCATCTTCGGTTGTCGCAATGCCACCGATGCCAATCAGCGGAATCTTCACCGCGCGATAAGCCTGAAAGACGCATCGCACCGCAATCGGCTTGATGGCAGGGCCGGAAAGACCGCCGGTCACATTGGCCAGACGTGGTTTACGCGTATGAATATCAATGGACATGCCGATTGCGGTATTGATCAGCGAAAGCGCATCGGCTCCGGCGGCTTCCACGGCGCGCGCGATTTCCGCGATGTCAGTCACATTTGGCGAAAGCTTGACAATCACTGGGCGCGAAGAAGCTTTTTTCACAGCGGCTGTAACTTCTGCCGCCTGGCAAGCATCATTGGCGAATGACTTGCCGCCTTCTTTGACGTTCGGGCAAGAGATGTTCAGTTCGTAAGCGTGAATGCCTTCGCCGTCTTCCAAAATGCGAATGGCTTCACTGTATTCGTCAATCGAATACCCGAAAACATTGGGGATAATGCGCGTCTGGTATTGCCGCAACTCCGGGAGTTTTTCTTCAACAAACGTTCGCGCTCCGATGTTTTGCAAGCCAATTGCATTCAGCATTCCGCCGTGCGTTTCGACAATGCGCCACGGAGCGTTGCCGCGCATTGGTTTTGCAGACAACCCTTTCGTAAACACTGCGCCGAGTTTGTTCAGATCAAGCAGTTCTTTCAAGTCCAAGCCGTAGCCGCACGTGCCGCTCGCC
>JAFDVL010000087.1 GCA_018268995.1 Acidobacteriota bacterium
CAATAGTGATGCGTTCGCCCTAGCTTATACCGCAAACCGATGCGGCGTTCGATTTCCAAATTCGGGTAAGACGGAAGAAACAAGGCATAGCCTAGCGCCTTCATCAACACGTGTTCGTAGCTTTCGCCTGCACGTTTGTACAACGTGACCCGCTTGCCTGAAATCTTCAGGTGATATGTATCTGAAAGTTTGACGAAACTACCCATAGCGACGACAGCACGTAAAAAACAAACCGCTAAAATAACAGCCGGACTTTGCGCTGGCAAGGATTATTCCAAAGCGATATGATGCCCGGCCATGAGACGGCAATCATTGCTAAGGTCAAAATCAGGAACGCAGCGCGCTTCTACTCTAAAAAATAAAGCGTGGTCATTTTACATTTTGCCTTTAGCGCTTTGTCTTTTGCTCTGTCCGGTCTGGGCGGTGACGTCTTTTGAAAACTATGCCCAGCGTGTGGAAGAAGCAGCCAAGATAGCGGGCAATGTTGCAAGCAATAAATACTCAAAAGACGAAAGCGATGACCTGCTTCGACAGGTCAAAGAACTACTGCCAGCCACAGAAGACATCGCGCGTGAGGTTCAAGACAAAGACATTACACACGTGGATAATGCCTGGCTGCACCGCCTGATTGATAATCTGGAGGAAGACGATGACGACAAACGATCCTCTCAATTAGTCGGCATTGCTAACCGATTGACTGCCCTCGGCCATCGTTTGCGCGAATCTCAGCGACCTGCTGGGGCTGAAGCCAAAGCAACCCAAGAACGACTGCAACAAATTCTGGCGCGAAGTGAATATCAGCCAGACGAAACCAAGGATTCAGCAATTCAAGGCTGGATTAAGAAGATTCAGCAGAAGATTCGGGAGCTGCTGGCAAAACTCTTCTTCAAAAATCCTTCTGCCGCAGGGCCAAGTCCTGGTTCGTTGCAGGCGTTGCGCTGGCTTATTATCGTTGCACTGATCGCCAGTTTGGGGTGGGCAACAGTGTTGTTGATACGACGCTTTCAGCTACGACAGGCAAAGCTGAAAGATGATGAGAGTGAGAATGAGACGCGAGAAATTTTGGGGGAACAGTTCGATGCGGATGTAACGGCAGATCATCTGATGCGAACAGCAGCTGAAATGGCACGTAAGGGCGAGTACCGAATGGCGATTCGGCGTGCCTATCTGGCACTGCTTTATGACCTCGAACAACGCGGCAAACTGCGCCTGCACAGGGCGAAAACCAATCGCGACTATCTTGGCGAGCTAAAAAACGAGCAATATATCTACCCGCCAGTTTCGGTTCTGACAAACAACTACGAACGCGTTTGGTATGGACATGGCACCGCAACGATGGAGGATTACGCTGGTTTTATTGAGAAATATCGAGAAGTAGCAAGATAAGATTTGCCCTGAAGAAATAACTTGTCCCAAAAGGAAAATAAAAAAGCGGGTAAGGAGAAAATCCCTACCCGCTAATTTTTGTCCTAACGGAGTTGTTACAGTTAGAAACTATATCGCACAAAAAACTGCATAAAGCGCGGGGTTCCCTGAATCGCAGTATAACGACTCCAGTTTACCGGGGGCGTCTTTGTGCCAGGATCAAGCGGGATTCCAATACCAGTTCTGCTGGTATCAAAGGCTCCCATTGCCTGATAGTTGAAGAGGTTGAAAACCTCCCAGCGGATTTGCAGGCCGTGACCTTCGCTCCAGGGCATTTTGAATGTCTTGCCCAATCCCATATCGGTGCTCACGACCCCAACATTTCTGAAGAGGTTGCGCTCACCCGTTTCACCCGGTCGGGCATTACGGAAGCTTTGGAATGCCTGTGTCGTGTTGCAACCAAAAAGCGCACCACCACGTGTCGGGCAAGTAACAACATCTCTGGTTCTTGTGGCATTGCTTTGCACGTTCCAGTTGGTTGCCCAACGCGCATCGTCAAAAGGAGCGGCGACAGGAAGACCAGAGTTGTAACGGATAATGCCGGAAAGCTGCCAGCCACCCAACAGACTATCTGCTACTCTGTCACTGCCTCCGAGTAACCATTGTCCTTTCCCAATCGGAAGTTGCCAGACAAAGTTCGTGTTGATGATATGACGCACGTCGAAATCTGAGAAAGAGTAATTATCTCTTTGGCGGAACGGGTTCAAGATATTCACCCCAGTGGTGCTGGCTGTCTGTAGACCTGAAGCATCATCCTTGGAGTTTGAAAGCGTATAGTTGAAATCCATCGTCAGAGATTTTTTAAATCTCTGATGAGCGGAGAGAGTAAAGGCCCGGTAATCAGAATTCCCAATCGAACTCCACGCACCCAGTGTTCCATATTGGGGTTGATAGAAAGAGTGGCAGGCAGAACTAAAATTAGGGTTCGGGGGATTACACGTCGCATTACTTAGCGTTGAAAGATCAAGCATTGCGCTCGTCCAGTCATTGCCATAGTTATATCCGCTATCACCGCCTAATGCAGCTGGAACCGTCAAAGCATAAACAGCTTGTGTTTGGTTATACGCAGGGTTCACGCCTAATATTGATGCTAAATTTGCTGGAAACAAATTGGCAAAGTAAGGAATCTGGGTAACGCTCGACACCGCGCGTCCTGATGCCCTGAGGATCTCAAGCTGACCGGCTGCCGTATACCAATCCACACCTGACGCAGGGTCTTTCAAATTGTTGAGCGACATAATATCGCGCGTTGCTAATAGCTTTCTCGCGTTACGTCCGATGAAAGAGGCTTGGATAATTGTTCCAAACGGAAGTTCACGCTCAAACGTGAAGCTGTAATTGTAATGCGTCGGGGCGATAATCGAATCGTCCAGACTGGTCTCAATATTGCCGGGGAAAGTACGCGTAGGTGGTGTGCGTGGGAACGAAATATTGCCCGGTACCACAACCCCCGGCAGGCCGCGAACCGCTTGGCCATAGCCTGTAAATAGCGGCCCTGGGTTGGTGGTCAGGTTATAAGTGTTAGCAGCTGTCACCGTACTGGAGGAAAAACCTACCGTGTTGTTCAGGTCAAAGTTCACGGCTAATTGCTGTCCGTAGTAATCATTGAACATAGCAAACCCGCCACGAAATACGGATTTGCCCTGATCACCAAACACCTTGTGCAAGAAACCAGATTTGAAATCTGGCGACCAGGAAGCAGCTACGCGCGGCTGGAAGTTGTTCTTGTCATACTGATACGCACCACTCTTACCATTCGCAGGGCCGGATAAATCAAGCGAAATGCGTTCGTTGTATGGCTTGCCAGCATTCATCCCGGCAATTCTTCGTTCGAAGTATTCACCCAGACTGATATTCGGCTTCACTTCAAATCCGTTCATCTCATAAACAGGTTTGCTGATACCATAACGCAGCCCGTAAGTGACGGTTAGATTTGGGCGAATCTTCCAGGAATCCTGTGCATACAAATCATATTCTTCTGTAGCGAAGGTTCGCTTACTTGGTGAACCGGCAGAGGTCAATGACCCATCTTTATTGAAAATAAAGTTGGCTGAAAACTGGCTGTATCGGCCAACCACAGCCGCCACAGCATTTTGCACGTTGGAAATATCTGCCCCACTGATATTGAATCCCGCAGCCACAATAGGCGAGGAGATGGATGTTCCGCCGCCTGGATAGTAGGACGGATTCGTAATAGCAGAATCGAAAGAATTGGCGAAAGAAGTACGCTGATTTCGGACAATTCTGATATTTGTACCGAATTGGAGTGAGTGTCTGCCTTTCGTCCAGGACAAATCATTCGTGATATTTTGCACGGGCGTCGAACGGCTCAATGTGCGCGAGAACAAGAAGGGGCTAAAAATGAAGCGAAACGAAATCGAATTCGCACTTGAGTCACCCTGCTGACTGAAAGAGTCTCGCGTGAGTCCGTAACGGAAGTTGTTCACCAAACTATTTGTAATTGTCCAAGTATGTCCAGCTACAATCCCTTTTGGGTGATTCCAGGTCGTCGGTTGCGGCGTATCTGGAAAGGCCTGAGTCGTGCCGAGATTGTCATTGATATAGTTACCTCTCGCAAAGACCTGATGCTTTTCCGTGAGGTTAAAATCAAACCGCGCAATGTGCGAGTTCCGGTATTCTGTCAGGGGCGCATTAAATCTATACCCGGCAGTATTCAGTAACCGTCCTGGCGCACTATCGCCGGCGTTGAAGTCATTAGCCGGATATTTTGCGGCAGCAGCAGCCAAAGCCGCTATCGCCGCTGAGCTTGTTCCGGCGTTCGGGAAAATAGTTGCGATTTGTGCCGCTGTGATTTGCGAAATAGCACCTGTGGTTGCATCACGATAGCGGATGATCCCCTGACCTAATGTCGCTAACGGAACAGTGCGGGTAACCGGAGCCCCTCTTTTTTCACGCAATCCCTCATAGCTATAAAAGAAAAATGCGCGATCTGTAACGATAGGGCCACCAACTGCGCCACCAAAGAAGTGTCTTCTTCTGGCAGGTCGTGGAACTGATTTTCCATCCGCGCCGATGGTACGATTATTGAAGAAATCGTTGGCGTCAAAAAAATCATTTCGGCCACCGTAAAAAAGCGCTCCTTTAAAAGCATTCGTTCCGCCTTTGGTCACGAGCGAAATTTGCGCACCGGAAGAACGTCCCTGGCTTGCGTTAGCATTTGACGTGGTAACACGAAATTCCTCAATGGCCTCTGCATTCAACCGCAGCACAGGCGAACTGAGTGAGTTCGTCTGTGCTTCATTGATGTCCACCCCATCAAGAGTAATGTTCGATTGATCGCTACGTGCGCCAGCCACGTAACCTTCCTTTGTCACGCCTGCCTGCAAGGTCAGCAAAGTAGCAGGACTACGGTCGGGGATGGGCAACTGAATGATTTGCTGATTGGCGATTACCGTTCCAAGTGAAGCGTCCTGCGTATTGACAGTTAAATCCCCGCCACTGGTAATCGTGACAACTTCACTGATTAGACCTACTTCAAGCGTCATATCAAACGTTGATGGGGTGTCAACCAACGTCTTTACATTTGGAGATACAGCTTTTTTGAACCCCTGGGCCTCGACCTCAAGCACATAAGTGTCAGGAGGTATCGCCGCAAAGGTATAAGCCCCGTTAGAATCAGTTGTTGCGGTACGAGTAACATTTTTCGCTTCGTTCTTGAGCGTAACAGTTGCACCAGCAATTGACTTACCCTGTGCATCCGAAACCGTACCTCTGACCGTGGATGTGCCTGTTTGTGCAAATGCCGAAAAAGCAAATGCCAAGACAAAAAGGAAGGCACAACCCAATAAAGAAATTGAATCTTTTATCGTTGTTTTCTTCATAACAGTCCTCGCTAGTTTTGATCTTCTTAATGTTCTTCGGAGCTTATGCCATAACGGATTTGGCCAAAGCACAGAAAGGTGAAACCACAGAAAGGTGAAACCTTAGTTAGCAGGAGGAAATGATGGTCTTACCTTTTGAGCATTTTCTTGGTGGCGGAAAGCTATGCAACAAATTAGGCCTACAGAATTCATAGGCTACCGTTTCCTGCTGCTGACTTTTGAAATCTCGGAAATCCGAAGATAATCCTAAAAATACTGCTAAGTGCAGTTGGTACAGGCAAGCGATATGCCGATATAAAGAAAGTTGGGTTCCTGGCAGATAAATCAAGAAAAGTTCTAGCCAAATGTTTTATTAGCTATGGTTAATAGAAATTCTTTGAAGTTAAACCAGAAGAAAAGAGATTATTTTCTCCCGACCATTGTCCAGAATTTTGGATGCGGTTCAGAATTTCGTAAACGATAAGGAAATTGTGAGTGTGAATAAGAAAGAAAGGAATCGCTGTAAAAGTAAGGACGCCGCGTGATGCACTCTGAAAGATTCCTTTCAGCCCCCTTTTCGTGCATCCCCGCGGCGCTTATTCCCACCTCAACCAGCGATTGGTTGCCGGGAAACTTGGGCGACTTCTGGTGAAGTCAATATCTGTCGGCGGTAATTGCAATTGAATTAGCAATCGCAACTGTGCTCAACGCCTTTTCAAGACCTTCGCCTGTTAGCTTAGGTGCTTTGTTTATATTCAAGCCTTGTGCCAGTTAATTCCACAGCTGGAGAGCCAGTCCCCTAAGCCAGTATCTTCTATTTTTTCAAGGCGTTACAAAAACAAAGCAAGCTCATTGTAAAATTAGCGCTCATCCCTCATCACACCAATCTGTAAGGTATTTTCACGTTTTGGTGTAACTGCCCTTTAAGCGCCACCAGCAACAACTCAAGTAGGTTTGACAAGGCATAGGTCATCTGTTAGGTTGGCTGCCTTGTTTTTGGGCATTACGGAATGCAGTAAAGAGTCAAGACCTTCTATGACTGAGGCCAACCCCGAACGAGGTCTTTCAAGATTTCGTTTTCTAGTAATTGCTTGCTTATTGGCAAGTGCTGCGCTGGTTACTTCTTGTTCCAGTCTCGTTAAATACAAGGATGAAACCATTCCTCAACCGCTGACACCTGTCCTTGAAGCGGACTTTGATGTATTGCTCGCTCAACTAAAACCTTTCACTGACCTTGATTCCATGCGAGCAACGCGGATTTCAATGAAGTTCATTGATGCGGCATCTTCAGAGCGTTACCGAGGTGCGGCAGATGCGACGATTGTGCTGAAAAGACCGGAAAATATTCGGCTCATTATTCAGGTGCCGATTGCCAAAACCAAGCTCGCAGAAATGGTTTCGGATGCCGAGCATTTTCGCGTGGCGATTTACTATGACAAATATAAACGCTTTCTGATTGGGACAAACAAAGCGGATTACAATCAGTGGCGCGAGAGATTGCAGGGTAAGAAAGAAGCTCAATCGGCTTTTATCAATGCACGCCCTTTTCATTTCACAGATGCCTTATTGGTACGACCTTTGCAAATTGGAAAAGCAGGCTTCACCTATAGCCTACAGGAAGAGTTATTAGAGGAACCCGATACAAAACTTGGTGCAAAAAAAGGAGCACGTGTCATCCGCAGCTTTTACGTCATTTCAGAGATTGAAATCACTGATCCAGCCAAAAGCTTTGGCA
This sequence comes from Acidobacteriota bacterium, assembly GCA_018268995.1. Taxonomy (GTDB): domain Bacteria; phylum Acidobacteriota; class Blastocatellia; order RBC074; family RBC074; genus JAFDVL01. The sequence continues at coordinate 6,982 of JAFDVL010000087.1, forward strand.
TTTTGAAACGTCGTTTCTGGTTTGATCGAAATGATAAGTTACAGCTCAAACGTCAACAGGTCTTTGACGGAAAAGGCGGATTGGTAACAGATGTGCGTTATCTAAACTATACAAAGCTGAGTACTGACAGTCAGATTTTGCATCCAAGTGTCGTCGAAGTTCGACGTCCATATGACAAATACTCTGCTGAATTAAACTTCTTAGCGGATAGCACTGAGTTCAATGTAGAGAATTTGCCCGCAACAGCCTTTGTTCTCGAAAATACTGAGAAACTACCCGAAACCGATCTCGACAAACCTGAAAGCAAATAGCATCAGATGGATAGCTTAATTCTAGCGAATATTCGTCAACGTCCGACGCGCACCCTTGTCAGTGTGATTGGCGTTGCGCTTGGCGTTGTGCTCATTCTTGTAAATACAGGTTTGGTACGCGGCATGCTTAACGATAGGTCGCGGCGCGAACGAGGCGTAGGAGCAGAGATTATTTTTTCACGTCCTGGCGCAAACGATATCTTGTCCGCGTCAGGATTAACTTTAGATATTCGCTATGCTGAACGCATCGCCAAAATTCAGGGAGTGCAGGTTGCCAGTCCTATTGGCAAGTATCTACAGAAAGGGAATGCCGGACTTGGGTTTGAACTCGTAGATGGCATTGATTACCCAAGCTATTCCGCAATGAGCGGAATAAAAATCGTGGATGGTGGTGTTTTTCAAGCGGATAACGAAGTTATCATTGACGCGTTCAAAGCACGTAAAAGCAATGCAAAAGTTGGCAGCGAAATCGAGGTCTTTGGCAAAAAGCTGAAAGTCGCAGGAATTTATTCGCCTGAATCGGGTGCCCGCGTCAAGATGTCTTTATCGGCGCTGCAAAACTATATGGGTTCGCCTAACAAATGTTCCTGGATTGCAGTGAAATGCGAAGACCCGGCGAAGCAGGAAGAAGTCCAGAAACGCATCAATGCAGAATTGCCGGGAAACACCGTACAGCTCATGCGTGATCTGCCGAGTTTTGAGCGAGCAATTCCCGGTATTGATGGATTTATTAAAACGATTCTGGTGCTTTCGACTATTGTTAGTTCGCTGGTAATTCTATTAGCAATGTATACAACGATTACCGAACGGACGCGTGAGATAGGTATTTTGAAATCGCTTGGCGCATCCAAGCGATTCATCATTGGCGTAATAGAAAGAGAGGCCATCACAATCAGCCTCATTGGCGTTGGGGTTGGATTAGTTGCAGCCTTGATAATTGGATGGGGAATTCGCACAGCAACTACTTTGCAAGTTGAGTTTCAGTGGACGTGGATTTTGGTAGCTGCTTTGATTGGGTTGGCTGCGGGCGTCGGAGGCTCTTTTTACCCGGCAGTACGCGCGGCCAATCAAGATGCGGTGAAGGCGCTTTCTTACGAATAACGATTTATGCCCATTCTGCAAACAGAAAATCTGGTAATGACCTACCATGTCGGCAAGGTTGATGTGCAAGCATTGCGTGGTGTCAATTTGTCAGTCGAAAAAGGCGAATTTGTTTCCATCATGGGACACTCAGGAAGCGGCAAATCCACGCTGCTACATATTCTTGGCGGTCTGCTCAAGCCAACCAGTGGCAAGGTAATCGTGGATGGTGAGGACCTGGCAGCCGTGGGCGATGCACAGCGTACGGATATTCGGCGGCGCAAAATTGGATTTGTGTTTCAGCGCTTCAACTTATTTCCCACACTCACGGCAGAAGGAAATTTAAAACTTGCCGAGCATATTCATGGCAAGGAAGGCAACGGCAATGCGGAGTTACGCCGTGAAGTATTGCAGTTACTCAAATTAGAAAATAAAATGAAGCATAAGCCCCTTGAATTATCGGGTGGGGAGCAACAACGCGTAGCAATCGCGCGAGCGGTTATCAATCGTCCGGCAATCATTCTGGCCGATGAGCCTACAGGCAATCTGGATTCGGAGAATTCCGATATCGTTTTGAAAATGCTGGTTCAGCTTAATCGTGACTTAGGACAGACAATTGTCATGATTACGCACAACCCTGAGGCAGCAGGTATTGCCAGGCGCAAAATTTTAATGCGCGACGGACAGATCGTTAGCAACTAATAGCCCGTGCGAAGCTACTAAAGAGATACTGCTATGAAAAAGCTGCTCAACATTCTCAGAAATATCTTTCTTTGGTCGTACGAACGAGCAACCTGGCAATACGACCTGCTCGTTGTCCTCATTATCGCCACTATCTTTTTTGTACCGGGACAATTCTTCGGTGATCGGGATCGTCCATTGCGAACGCCGAATGAAGAGATTGTGCGCCGTTGGAGTATTGAATCAAAGAAAATCAGCACTTTTGCTGCTCGTAGCGGCAAAGCAGAAACACTTAAAAACGACCCGAGAGAGGTCGTACAGCTTTACCTGCGCGAAGTAATCCGGCCTGATATTGAAGTCGCCGATTGTAAAGTCGAGCTAGACACAGGTGGTAAGGTCACAGGGTATAGCGTTTGGTTCCAATAAACCCCAAGCTTATTTTAGCCATCATATGTCCTATTCATTGAAGATTGATTTTAGTTGAATTTGTAAACGGAGAAATTTGAATGATGAAACGTACTATCAGCCTTGCAGTCGTTTGTGCGCTCTTGCTGACTGCTGGAATATATCAAAAGACTCAAGCCACGGCAGGTGGGCAATTACTTACAGGAGTGCTCGCCAAAATGCAGACCGCGCATCGCAACTTACGTTCGATGCGTGCAGGCATGGCACAGGTGCGGCACAATCCACAAATCGGCTCTATCGAAACAGATTATGGAACGCTGATTTACAAACCTGGTGGCAAAGGTAAAAGCAAATTGCGCATTGATTACACTCGCCCGGATCAAAAAAGCGTTTCTGTTCTTGGAGAGAATTTAGTGTTTTATCAACCACGGATCAATCAAGTGTTGAAAACCACGATCTCAAAGGCTGCTAAAGGTAAGACCAGCAGCTATTCAGCACTGGTTGGATTAGATAGTTCGCTGGAATCCTTAACCAGAGATTACAATGTTGACTACGTCAAAGATGAACTGGTGAATGGCAAACCCACCACGCGGTTGCAACTGATTCCCAAAGCGAGCGGGCCGTTCAGCCGCATTGAATTGTGGGTAAGCAATGAATTTTGGCTTCCGGTGCAATATCAAATGTTTGAGCGCAACGGAGATTCAACTTTAGTGAAGTTTACGGGAATGGAAATTAATCCAAGCATTGCCGATGCACAGTTCAACGTTCCGATTCCTTCCGGTACGAAAGTGGTTGATAAGATATAACGTCTTTCTTAAGACACTAAGCATCAGAGATTTAGGGCTAGGTCATTTTGGCTTGGCCCTAAACTTTTATGCGGTCTTTTCGCTAGCAGTACCATCAGCCCATGTCCCGCAAAAACAGCGATGAAGGGCATCACGGGTGCGCGAAATCTGCTTACAGCAACAATGCCTCCAGATGTAGCAATAAAGTAGAAGCAGGTGCCAAGCAAAAGGCTTAGAGGGAGGTTATTACGTACTGATGTCGTATTTAGCCCAACGATTGAGAGAAAATAAAAACTTAGCAAAAGAACTCCTAATCCCCCTCCCCAAAAAACCAAACTAGGATTCTCAGTAATCGCTCGTGTTGCCGCCCCCATCAGTCCTTGTTTTGCCATCACATTAAGCAGGCGGCTGGATTTTTGATACAACTTGAAGAGCCTAAAATATTCAATCACGCCAGGGTCAAAGAGCATAACGAAAAGTCCGCGCACATAAATTTGTGCATAAAGCGCTGGCGTTTGCATTAAAGTTTTGAAGCCTTCCTGTCGGAGATATGCGTAACGCTGCCTTGGCTTCCAGGTTTGTTGGTCAGGATGATTGCGATAATAAATATCTGAATCATAATAACCTAGTCGCTCAACGACCTGATAAAAGGGCAGACCTTGCTGCTGTGCTTTCACCGCCCCAGCATGATAGAAATACAGAACAATTTCCGTGGTGGTTGAGAATCCTGCATACCCGGTTGCCAAAGTATTTCGCACCTGCCACAATCCAATTAATCCCATTGTCAGCAGGCAAAATATAGCTACATTTCTAAACAGGTCGTATCGTTTCTTCGCAATCACCCATATCAACAGAAAAACCGTTAGCCCAAGAGGTAAAAAGTAGCCGACTGGTCGTGTGTAGGCTGCTGCGGCCAACAACAACGCCGCTACTAACCAATGGCGAAAGGGACCTCGTTGACAAGCACGAATCAGACTATTAAGCGCTGCGGTAAGAAAGAAAATAAATAGCGCGTCGCTCAGCAACATGCAGCTATACAAAATGCTGAGCGGTTCAATACTAAATAAAAAAGCAGCACCGACAGCCGACCTGTCATTACCAAAAATATTTTTAGTAATGCAATAAACTCCATAGCAAGTCAGACAACTTAGGAGAATTTGCAGGAGGATGGTAATTAACTCAACATGCCCAAACCAGATTCCAATAGTCAGCAACAAAGGATATCCAGGCGTTCGCATGATTTCTGGTGCGCCGTTCGTTGAGAAAGTTCCCGTTGCCACTAACTCTGCGGCAGGCTGTAGGTAGGTGCCGCTGTCTTTCGAATAGAAAACAGAATAGTCTGTTGCCCACCACAAAGCAGTCCCAAACACACTGAGGCGAAGCGCAAATGCAAGAATTAGCGCGGAATGCAAAGACAGATGCCATCTGTCTAGGAATTGAAACCTCATTTATCTCAGTGCAGGGGCTGAATTGTTTTTATTGGTCAAAAAGCGGCTGGGCTTCGGGCAAGACCTGACGAAAAGTCAGGCGGTGGAGTTTTGAAGGACCAATTTCCCGCAAGGCTTGCAAGTGCGACGCTGTGCCATATCCAACATTACGGGCAAATCCATAACCGGGAAATTCCTGATCATAATCAACCATCCACCGATCTCGTGCAACCTTGGCAATGATCGAAGCAGCCGCAATGGAAACCGACTTCGCATCACCTTTGATAATAGCTTTTTGTTTAATTGTAATTTCTTTTAGTTGCACCGCATCCAGCAACAAAAAATCTGGCGCTGGACGAAGCATCCTAATGGCTTCGCGCATCGCTTTGCAAGTTGCTTGTAAGATATTGATGCGGTCTATTTCTTCTGCTTCAATTCGCGCCACCGCATACGCGATGGCAGATGCACGGATTTCGGCATCAAGCTTCTCACGAACACGGGCTGACAGCTTTTTGGAATCGTTTAGGCCGACAGGAAGGCGATTGAAATCAAGAATAACTGCGGCAGCAACGACAGGCCCGGCCAGGGCACCACGACCGACCTCATCCACGCCTGCAATGAATTGCGCCCCCATTGACTGTGCATCAAGTTCAAAAGTTGAGTCGCAAACGATCTGTTCTATTAACGAATGACGCGGCATGAAAAAAATAAAGCGGCGCACCTGATAGAAACCTTTGAGCATTTCTATCAAATGCGCCAGAACTTCATAAACCTAATTCGCCAATGGCGCTTAGAGCAATGTACCTATTTAGCTGCCTTCGCGGAATGTGAGCGAGTATCGCGCTCACGTAAGCGAGCCGCTTTACCGCGCAGTTTGCGGAGGTAATACAATTTCGCACGGCGTACGCGACCATGCTTAACGACTTCAATCTTGCCGATAATCGTGGCGTGCAAGGGGAAGATACGCTCGACGCCAATGCCGAAAGATGTCTTGCGAACCGTGATGGATTCACGAACGCCACTGCCACGACGAGCAATGACAACGCCCTCGAATGCTTGCAGGCGTTCCTTATTATCACTTTCCTTGATGCGGACGTGAACACGCACGGTATCACCCGGAATAAATTCGGGGATGTCACCGCGCAACTGTGCGCTATCTATTTGATCCAATGATTGCATTATGTCACCTCAATGTTTCTGTTGTCTTAACTTTTCTTCTACCCAGCGCCGCTCTTCCTCAGAGAGAGCGTCTTGTGCGAGTAACTTTTCAATTAAATCCGGGCGCATTTTCAGGGTTTTTTCTAACGCTGCTTGCCTGCGCCATTTGGCAATATTTGCGTGATGTCCACTGAGCAAAATGTCAGGGACGTCCATCCCGTTGAAGCTGGCAGGCCGTGTGTAATTTGGGAAATCCAGGAGGCCTGTCGAAAACGAATCATTAACTGCTGATGTCTCGCTGCCTAACACATTCGGCAGCAACCGCGTAATCGCATCTACCAATACCATCGCCGGAAGCTCGCCACCCGTAAGCACGTAATCACCGATAGAAATTTCATCAGTGACAAGATGCTGAACAACACGTTCATCTACGCCTTCATAGCGACCGCATAGCAAAATAAGCTGCGAAAATTCGCCTGCAAATCGCTGCGCTTCTTGTTGGCGAAAGACCCGACCTTGCGGCGTCAGCAAAACAACGGCGGTTCGCTCGTCTTCTTTTCGCAAAGCCTCAACAGCGCGAAAGATCGGTTCGGGTTTCAGCACCATCCCGTCGTCACCACCAAACGGACGATCATCCACAACGTGATGCTTGTCATTTGTAAAAGAGCGTAAATCGTGAATATTGATTTCGATCTGCCCCTGCTGCTTAGCGCGGCGGATGATTCCAAAATCAAAAGGGCCGCCGAAAAACTCTGGGAAGATTGTCAGCAAGTCGAAACGCATACCGCCATCTCACAAATCCAACAACCCGTCCGGTGGAATCACAACAATCTTCTTGTTAGCAGTGTCAACTTCTGGACAAATGTCATGGGTCAGGGGAATCAGGATTTCCTTATCCTGCCCTTTGACCGCTAACAAAGGAGCAGCGCCATAGTCTTCCACTCTTGCCACAGTGCCAACAAAATGCCCATCACCAGTTACAACTTCGCAGCCTTCAAGGTCGAAGACGAAATATTCATCTTCATCCAGTTCAACCAACTCATCAGGGCGAATTACAAGACTGGCATCACGTAGCGTTTCGGCCTTATCCGCATCGTCATAACCAACAAATTTCAAAACGACGCGGCCTTTGTGAAACCAATGATTTTCCAGCTTGAACACACCCAACACCGCTCCACCACGCGTAATCGTAATTTCATCAAGCTCGGCAAAACGATCAGGAAAATCAGTTAAAATGTCCGCAATTACTTCGCCACGAATCCCTTGCGGACGTGCAATACGCGCAATTGATATGAAATCTTCAATTTTTGCTACGTCAGGCTCCGCAATCACAATTTATCATTCCAGCGAACTGAGAGCTTATTCCAAAATTTCCAGTACGAAACGTTTTTTCAATTTCGTACCCGACGCGGCCAAAATTGTCCGAATTGCTCTTGCCGTCCGCCCTTGCCGTCCGATGACTTTACCTAAGTCGCCAGGAGCAACGCGTAATTCAACAACAGTTTTCTGGTCTCGTTCGACCTCTTTGACATTGACCTCGTCTGGATGATCCACCAACGCCTTGGCTATCAACTCCACGAGTTCCTTCATTATCTAACCTCCACAATGAGTGAAAAAATTTCTTGCACCTCGGTTGTGGGGAGAATACAGGTCAGTCCAGAACACAACCCGGGAAAGTTTTGCATTTGCGCTTGAGATACAGCGAAAACAGTTAAGCTATGGCTGCTGCCTCAGGAGCGCTCTTGCGAATTAAATTCCGTACGGTCTCAGTCGGCTGCGCACCGCACTTGAGCCAGTATTGGATCCGTTCGTGATTGAGTTTGAGTTCCAGAGCATCACGACAGGGATTGTAATGCCCAACAATCTCAACAAACCGTCCATCACGTTTGCCACGCTTTTCCGCGACAACTACGCGGTAAAAAGGCCGCTTCTTTGCGCCCATTCGAGTTAATCTAATTGCTAACAACGTTATTACCTCCGAATCGAAATCAGCGAATCATCTCCGCTTTTTCTTCTTAGCCTTGTTTTTCTTTTTGCCGCCAATGCCGGCAATTCGTTGAGCGACTTTGCCGCCCAAGCCGCCTAACATTCCACCGCCCATCATTTGCTTCATCATTTGCTTCATTTGCACATATTCCTGAAGCATCTGATTGACTTCATTTACTGAAGTACCACTGCCACGGGCAATCCGTTTGCGCCGCGAAATATTGATGATCAGATGATTATCGCGCTCACCTGGCGTCATTGAACCGATAATCGCTTCAGTGCGTTTGAGTTGTTTTTCCATTTGCGTTGACATTTCCGGGGTCAACTTTGGCATCCCCTTGAACATGTCTCCTGGCAACAAACTCATTACACTTTGTAAAGAGCCAAGTTTTTTAATCTGGCCCAGTGAATCACGGAAATCTTCGAGCGTAAATTCGTTCCGCTCAAATTTCGCCTGCATTTCCTCGGCTTTTTTCGCGTCAATTTCGGATTGCGCCTTTTCAATCAGCGACATCACGTCGCCCATTCCAAGAATGCGCGAAGCAATCCGATCAGGATAGAAAGGATCAAGCGCATCGTACTTTTCGCCGACGCCCACAAATTTAATTGGCTGCCCAATTACTTCTTTGATTGAAAGAGCCGCGCCGCCGCGAGCGTCGCCGTCCATTTTAGTCAGGATTACGCCCGTGATGCCAACCTGATTGTGAAACTCGGTGGCACTCTTGACGGCATCCTGTCCGGTCATCGCGTCAGCCACAAACAGCGTTTCTGTCGGCTGCATTTCGGCTTTGATGTTGCGCAATTCATCCATCAGCGCGTCATCAATATGCAAACGACCCGCAGTGTCAATCATCAATGTGTCAAAGCCAAGCTGTTCACAGTGCTTGCGGGCGGCGCGACATAGTTCTAACGGATCATTCAGGCCGCTTCCATCAAACACCGGAATGCCAATCGCCTTACCAATTACAGCTAGCTGATCGCGAGCAGCAGGACGATAAACGTCTACTGAAAGCAACAAGGGCGTGCGATTCTGATTTTCCTTCAGCCATTTTGAAAGCTTACCTGTCGAGGTTGTTTTCCCAGAACCTTGCAATCCGACGATCATCACGCTGTTCGGGCGCTTGGAAGTAAAGAGCAAGCGTGAAGACGTCCCCCCAAGCATTTCAACCAACTCGTCATTTACAATCTTGACGACCTGTTGCCCAGGATTCAGCCCTTCCATGACATCGGCACCAACAGCTTTGGTTTTGACTCGCTCAATGAAATTCTTGACTACCTTGAAGTTAACATCTGCTTCCAGCAGCGCAATGCGAATCTCGCGCATCGCCAATTCCAGATGCTCTGGCGTCAAGCGGCTTTCGCCACGCAAATCCTTGAGAACCTTTTTGAGCTTATCTGACAGAGCCTCAAACATAATCAACCAGCTTCATTAAAGACAAAGCGAGCTACACACAAAAGCGGTAAGGATAGAAAACCAAGGGTGATATTGTCAAGAAAAGCTTCGGGTTTAGAGAAAATTCAGATTGGCCGCTTTCTGGATGTTGCAGGCTTCAACCTCTCAATTTCGCTTCCTTATACCTAAAAGTCTATGGCTCTCAGGGCCATTTTCAGATTATTTTGTCCGACTTATTTCGTTAAGCGTTAGAGCAGACAGCGGAACAAATTTTATCTAAATCTCGCAAGCCCGTTCCCGCTAAACTATGATCTCAACAGGCAGTGTGATTTTATTGAGCCTTGAGCAGTTGGACTATCTCCAACCACGCGCTGGGGTGTAAATAGTGCTCCTTCCCAGCTCCTCAAAAGAGCTAAAACAGCACCCGTAATCGCACGAACACATTGCGACCAGGGGCATCCATTCCTGAACCGTGCGTGCGATAGTTTTTGTCGAGCAGGTTCATTGCGGCCAAATTTAGATTCACATTTTCCCCTAAACGTATACTCCCCTGCACATTCAGTGTTGCGTACCCAGCCGTTTTTACAAACACTGGTGCGCGGCTGTTATCATCCGTGATGCGCACGCCGTTAATCGTTGCACCTATTGGTAACACACGATTTTGAATTTGCGGCAACGTTTCGCCTGTAGTGGTAAACGTATCATCCGCTGTTCCAAATACATTATCCGTTCCCCCACTCAACCACCGACGGATCAACGAACCGCGAAAGAACGAAGCGATGTCGCTGCGGCGAATCGCGGCACCAATGCGCTCATCCGTGATGTCACCACCGCTCAAGCGTTTTTGGGCACCAATAGCATCTCCGCTGACCTCAAGGAACATAACGCGCCCATGCCAGAACGTAGGTTGATAGCGTACCGACAAATGCCCATGCTGCGGTGGCAAGCGACGAATGAAACGATTTGGATTGAGTTCGCGCCCGACCAGATAGCTGTAATTTCCTTCGATCAGCCAGCGCGCAGTGAAACTGTAATGTACCAGTGCGTCTACGCCGTAATATTTCGCGGCACCATCATTCACAAAGGCTTTGACAGCACGGGCATCCAGCGCGGTGGCGACCGTGATTACGTTTTGTGCGCGTTGGTCAGCAGTCGGTGTAATTGGCGTGACAGCTAGTCCTGCAAGATTGGTGGGGATATTGCTCGCGGCAAACAACAACGTTCGGCGCACAATCGGTTGTTTCAATTCAGCATCAAAAATCTGGGCGCGAGCATAAATTTTTTGCGTTTGCCAGCTCGCACCAAATTCGTAATTGTGCAAGCTCTCGGCTTTCAGCGCCACAACCTTTTTACCGCTTGATAACGCATTTTCACCGTCGCTCATCCCCATCAACGCATTTGCCGTGACAGCCGCCGACGAAGGAATTTCATAGCCTAGGTCATTCAGCCCCAGTGCCCCCAAATCATTCAAATTCGGCGCACGAAAACCACGCCCTGTCAGCGCGTGCAAATTGAAATTTGTCGTCACGCGCCACGTGACACTGGCATTGTAAGTAAAATCCTGAAAGCTTTCATTGGAGTTTGCCACGCCCAGGCTGGTGCCAGTGCTGGTCCGATTTTGGTCAGCAAATGTTTGCACGCCGATGCGCGTGAAGCGTCCGCCCAAATTGGTGCGTAAGCGCTGTTGCCACCAATCAGCGCGGTGCTGTGCAAATAAGCCTATAGTCTTGTAGCCTGAGCCACTCGGATACAAGCCGCGTCGTTGAATACCGGTGTTTGTCGTTGGGTCAAACTCAACGCGGCTTGCGCGAATCAACTCTTGATAGACTTCGCCCCCAAAAACTAACGAGTGCCGCTTACCAAAATGCGTGGCAGCCTGTGAAACATACCCCAACGATGTGACCACATTGTCGTCCGTCGTTATGCGATCTGTCGGGCGCAAATTTTGGCGAATCGAACCATCACGCTGGGCATTGACTGAAGCTGTATTCGTCCAAGCATTAATCCAGCCAAGGTTCAGCCATTCGTGCCGAGCATAACAAAAATGTAAATCCTGCGGGGCAAAGTCAGAACGGATGCGTCCCAGTCCGCCCCATAAATCTTTGTATCCACGCACAGCGTCCAGCACGCCGCGTTGATACCAGAACGATAGACTCTGCGCATTGCCCAGACGTACCGCAGCTTTCGTGTGCCAACCGTGTTGTGCGAACCCTGTGTCCTGCTGACGGTCACCAAGTAAATTACGAATTTGTGATTGGCGCAAACCAAAGAAACGATGCAACACGTTGCGCGAATCTTCGCCGTGTCCGGCACGCAAATCGTTGTGCTTTTGCCACGATCCGCCGAACAGGAGCGCCACGCGCTGAGTGCCGAAAGTGAGTTTGGCTTGACTACCGCCACTGGCATCTGCGCTTGCACCAAAGAGGTGCAATTCACCGCTGAGCCTATGAGCAAACGCTGGTGCCGCCGTCAGCACATTGATTGTGCCGCCAAGCGCATCGCTGCCATATTGCACACCTGTCGGGCCAAGCAACGCTTCGATGCGTTGTGCCTGACCGGGTTCGATGAAGGCGAGATATTGATTCGGCCCCGAACGAAATGTTGCGTTGTTGAAGCGCACACCATCCACCAGATTCAACACCTGATAGCCCGTCAATCCGCGTAAGAATGGCGACACCTGCCCATATGTGCTTTGCTGCACCAGTACGCCGGGGGAGCCTTCCAGCACATTGCCAATTGTAACGAGCGGGCGATTTTGTAAGGCATTTTCATCCTTAACCGAGACAACTTGCGCGCTTTGCTCGACGGCTTCGACCTCGCCACGATGCGCTGTGATGGTGACCGCATCTTGTGTCGCCAGGATAGTCAACTGAATAGAGACCAGCTCAGCCTGGCGATTGCGAATCGTCAACGGCAACTGACGGGACTGAAATCCGCTGGCGCTCACAGTTAGGGTAAAGGCCCCATCAGGCAGATTGGGAAGCGCAAACTTACCATCTTCACTTGTTTTGGATTGAATCAGTACCGTTCCCACCGGGCTTTGCACGGCAACAATGGCATCTGCAATAGGTGCTTGCGCAGTATCCACTACCCGGCCAGGGATGGTAGCTTGCGCCAAAGACTGACCGCCGAGAAAAATAAAAAAAAGAAAGACTACAATGGGATAAACGGGTACGGGGCGAGCGAATCTCATCTGATGACAAACCTGTATAATTGAGGGGAACAATGAATGAACGCCGTAAGAGCTTTTATCCCGGTTCACTTTTTACAGCAACAAAGAACAACACGTCAGCCCGCCATCCATCTTGCGCGATTCACTCATATCCACTTCCAAAACAGGGATGCCAAGTTGTCCTAACTTATGCTGCAAATCCGGGAAGCCTGCGGCCATCACAATGTGATCATTGATGTACAGACAATTTGCGGCGTAATCTTCGGCGGGCAAAGTTTCGATTTTTTTGTAGACCTGAAATTCAGGATAGCTGGCGAATTGCCGCGTCGCGACAATTGTCTCATTGCCGATGTAACAAACGCCCGTTTTCAAATGCAGAATATCTCCGACTGAAACCGGGATTACATTGTAGCCATGCGGTTGCACAATTTCCTGCAAAGCTGTGGCAGCCGCTGTTGTTGTGCGGGCAGAAATCCCCACATAAAACGTGTTGCCAATCAACATCACATCGCCACCATCCAACGTCACTATTGGATCAAGAAACTTAAGCGTTCGATATTTTTCCAGCACAGGAATGATTGAAGCCGGTTCGCCCCTTCGGCTCTCTGCTCCAGGATTTGTAATCACGGCAAACTCAGGCGTGATGAGAGCGGTATCTTCAACAAAGCATCCATCAGGGAAATTCTCGTCTGCGTCCAGATCAATCACTTCAAGGCCACAGGCCTGAAGCGTAGCGACATATTGCTCGTGCTGTGTGAGGGCAAGATCGAAATCCGGCGTGCCTAAATTGGCCGTTGTGATGCCCTGACTAAAAGAGCGCCCCGGTTGACGTGTAATGGCAAGGTTGTAATGCACGACGGTTCCTCTAGGTTCAATTGAGTGCCTTACGCCACGTCAGTCAAGTAACGATCCCGCAAAATATTTAAGTGATGTCGCACATGACCTGCCATAATCCAAACTAATGCGCGCACAGTTACAGGATTATCACTGGCAACACCCGACTTGCCCCAATCCCCTTCTGCCAGCTGCTCCAACAACAACACATTGGATTCACGCAGTAAGATAAAATGTGCCAGCAAATCCTGGAGCGGCGTCTGGTCAAAATTCGATTCCCGCACATAATCATTTTCATCGAATCCCGGCAATGCCGCAGCCTCACCATGCGCAAACGCGAAAGCGCGAAAGCCAAAGACGCGTTCGCCATCATTAATGTGCCCCATCAGCTGACGAATGCTCCATTTTCCCGGCGCATAGCGAAAGGCTTCCTGTTCGGCAGAAAGACTGGAAATCAATGCACGCACGCTTTCCGTTTGCTCTCGCAAAACTTGCAGGATGTCTGTTTCAGGAACGAGCGTCGCGTATTTTTCATAGTACGCTGCATATTCATTGGCAGCTGGTCGTTGTAAATATTGAGATGGCATAGGCAAATTATTCTCCAAAGACGCGCTCGAAGACGCGATTGATATTGCGGAGTCGCGTTCTTACGTCAAAAGCGCGTTCGATTTTGTCGGGCGTGAGAAGCTTGGAAATATCGGGATCGTTTGTGACCAGTTCACGAAAGTCCAGGCCATTGTCCCAGGAATTCAAAGCATTACGTTGCACCCAGTAATACGCTTCTTCGCGCTGCGCTCCGGCTGCGGCTAACTCCAACAACAACTGGCCTGAAAACACCAGACCACGCGTCAGATTCAAATTCTTCAGCAACTGCTCTTCGTTGATGACCAGTTTATCCAGCAGCGAAGTCGTTTTCGCCAGCATGTAATCCACCGCAATGCAGGCATCCGGCAGGATCACGCGCTCTGCACCGGAATGCGAAATGTCGCGTTCGTGCCACAGCGCATTGTTTTCCAGCGCCGTCAGCGCATAGCCGCGCACGACACGTGCCAGCCCGCAGATGCGCTCAGACAAAATCGGATTGCGTTTGTGCGGCATCGCTGAAGAGCCTTTCTGACCAGGCTTGAAATATTCGTGCGCTTCGCGAACCTCAGTGCGCTGCCAATGGCGAACCTGCAACGCGAATTTTTCGAGCGAAGAGGCGATGATCGCAAGCGTGCAAACGAATTCAGAATAGCGGTCGCGTTGAATCACCTGCGTCGAAACGTTCGCGGGTTTTAATCCAAGCAGGAAGCAAACGCGCTCTTCGATTTCTGGTTCCAGATGCGCGAACGTGCCGACTGCGCCCGAAAGTTTGCCATAGCTGATGCCATCACGGGCGCGCGTCATCCGATCAATGTCGCGGCGAATCTCTTCAAACCAGAGCGCAAATGTCATGCCCATCGTGGTTGGTTCGGCGTGAATGCCGTGTGTGCGGCCAATCATCGGCGTGTCTTTGTACTCGAAGGCTTTGCGTTTCAGCAGGTCACTCAGGGCTTGCAGCTTTTGCAGAATCATATCGCCTGCTTCACGTAGCAGCAGACCATTTGCCGTGTCTACGACATCCGAAGAGGTTAAGCCGTAATGTACCCAACGCGCTTCGGGGCCAATGTTTTCAGCCAGATTTGTTGTGAAGGCGATGACATCGTGGTCGGTTGTTTTTTCCAATTCGTGAATGCGCTCAACCGTGAACGCGGCCTTTTGCCGGATGACGTCAACAGCTTCCATCGGAACCGAACCGGCTTCAGCATTGGCCTGACAGGCGGCGATTTCAACATCCAACCACTTGCGATATTTATTTTCCTCTGTCCAGATAGCGCCCATTTCGGGCAGGGTGTAGCGACCGATCATTTTTTCGTTTCTTCCTTTGCTTGATTTTCACCGATGTAAAATTTCTTGCGGGCGCGGATGGTAATGCTTCTTGCGCCTAACACCTCAACATCTCGTAATGCTACCTCATTTGCTGTTTTTTCCGTCAGATACGTGAGCGTATATTGTGCGCCAACTTCGCGCATGATTTCGATGGGCTTGGCAAGGAGTTCGTCAAAGTCTTTTGGCAGATATAACTCTCCGCCGCTGTTCTCAGCAACTTGCGTAAACTCTTTGGCGCTAGCCTCAGCTTTTTTGATGTAATTTTTGAGTTCCTTGTTTCGCTTGAAAACCCACGGTGAGACATTGATCGAAACGCCTGCGCGCGCGGAATCCCGCGGTGTGCCGCCGCTGCCGGAAAGGATTTTCGGCTTTGTATCTTCGACCGGCTTTTTGATAAATTCGGCCCAACTGACGATAAACAACGTCACGCCTGTCTGCGTCAGGGATGCCAGGGCCGCTTGCTTTTGTGTTTGACTCACGGTGTCCACGCCATCTGTGAGCAACACCATCACGCGCCTGCCTTCAGGACTTTTGCTAAGTGTGTCTGCGGCCAACTGCAACGCATCATAAAACCGCGTCTTATCACCTTGCCTGAATTTTGTACGTAATGCTTGCCTCGCTTCCTGACGATCTGCTGTCCAATTCTGGATAAGTTCGACTTGATCCGAATATTGGATGATCGCCAGATGATCGGCTTCGCCAAGCAATGAAATCAAGGTTTCTGCAAAATCTACGGCAGCGGGCGCTGTCAGCAATCGGTTGCTCCCGGAAGATTCGCGTTGCAATTTGGGACGGCCATTTTTGATGGTTCCAAATTCGACACTCTGATCCAATACAAGCAAGATATTCGCGGGCTCAAATTTCAGACTTGTGACCTGACGGCCCTCACGATTTTCGATCACAACCACATCTTTAGTGGTGAGATTTGTCAGGCGATTGCCTTTAGTATCCCAGGCACGCAGCGGAAGACGGGCTTCAATAGTTTCAATACGCAGATCAGGAGGGGGCTGCTCTTTCTTTTTCTCTTGCGCCACGACGTTAACGGCAAAAAAGATGAGCCACAGACAAATTGCTGGTCGCAAAATATGAAATGCCCTGGTTTGCAAACTGAGATTCATACAGCATTAATCCCCGCTGTACCGACGTTGCCGCGCTTTGACAGTCAAGCCGGAACGCGCCGCCAACACCTGAATTGAACGAAAAGACGTGTCCACAAACTCTCTTTCGGTCAAATAAGTCAGGGTGTATTGCGCGCCGATGTCTTTCAGGATTTCGGTGGGCTGACGCAGGAAAATTTTGAAGCGATTGGGGAGGTAAAATTCGCCTCCGGTGAGTTCAGCTAAACTTTTCAGTTCCGTTTCTTTGCCATCCAATTTATGCAGGAAGGCGGCCAATTCTTCCTGGCGTTTGAAGATGCGATTGTCCTGCCGTTCGTGCGCGCCGTTCCATTGCATCGTCTTGATAATTTCCGTGCGCAATAACTCTGTCCAACTTACGACAAAGATCGAGGCTTCGGTTTTCAGCAATGCTTCCAGCGCCTTGCTCCGAGTGGACTTGCTGGCAGAATCAAATCCATCACTTAACAAAATCACGACACGCCGCCCCGTTTCGCATTCGTTCATCTTCTTTGCCGCCATCGCCATTGCATCGTGAAAGGTGGATTTGATGCCGACGCGGAATTTGGAATCCAACGCCGTGCGCGCCTGCTTACGATCCAGCGTCCAGTCCTGAATCAATTGCACTTTGTCAGAATATTGAATGATGGCAATGCGGTCCGTTTCGACCAGGTTATCAACGATGTTGTAGGCAAATTCGCGTGGTGCAGGCTGCGTCAAAATCGGCGTCGTCTTGCGCGGCAGCATGTCGCCGTGTTCTGGTTTTTCGTAATCTTTCTCGTCCGAATAAATGTTATTGCGATCACTTTCACCATTCTTGAATGTGCCGATTTCGTTGCTCACATCCAGCACCAGCAGGATATTCGCCAGTTCAAATTTGACGCTCGTGGTTTGGCGCGCGGTGCCGTCTTCGATAATGACAACATCTTTCGGCGCAAGGTCGGTCACGGGTCTGCCGACATTGTTGTATGCCCGAACCAGCATCCGAACTTCGCGCGTTTCGATGCGTAGATCAGCTTTGTCCTGCGGTGGCTTTTGCGGGTTCTGTGTTTTGCGACCAGATTGGGCAGCGACAGAAAAGGAAAGAAGAAGGGAAAGCGCGAGGGAGAGAAGGAGAGAAGAAGGGAAAGCGCGAGGGAGGGAAGGAGAGAGAGGGAGCGCGCGCGATAGCACAAGCTTACACCTTGTCGAGCTTTCGCTCTTTCGCGCTTTCGCTCTTTCTCCCTCTCTCTTTCTCTCTCTTTCTCTCATTTGTTCCTCATAATTCAATCCACGGCGTAGGCGCGGCGTAGTTCGCGATTTTTACGCGGCTTTCTGCGTTTGAAGAAAACAACGGTGCCCGTTCTTGTAATGCCTGAATTGCCGCCAGTCGTGCAACTTCGGGATGATTAGAATTTTGTGAGAGATGCGCCAGCACGATGTGATGCGCCCGACCATCGAAATCATCGCGTAAAAAGCGCGCTAGTTCGTCATTCGATGTGTGCCCATGCCGCCCCATAATTCGTTGCTTCAGCGACCACGGGTAATAAGTGCAGGCGCGCAACATATCTGTTTCATAGTTCGATTCCAGAATCAGCGCATCACATTCGCGAAACCGTTCGGCGGCTAACCCGTGGTAATAACCCAAGTCCACCGCCATCCCGATTTTGATACCGTCAGCTTCGACCGTAAACGCGAAAGGATCGGCAGCATCATGGGGAATGGTGAAGGGGTGAAACTTGAAATCGCCAACTTCAAAATCCTGCGCGGAAGAAATGGCATCGCCGCGTTTTACCTTATTTACTTTGTCGCCGAGTTTGCAGGCATTCAGTGTGGCTGTCGAAATAAAGACGGCCGCACCGATGGTTTTAGCGATGACGTGTAAGCCGCTGGCGTGATCGCCGTGTTCGTGGGTGATAACAATGGCATTGATTTTATGTGGGTCTTCGCCCGCTTCCTGAATGCGGCGCATCGTCTCTTTGCCGCTCAACCCGCAATCAATCAACACACGTGTTTCACCGGCAACGATTAAAGTCGCATTGCCGGAACTCCCACTGCCGAGAATACAAATTCGCATGAAAAAGGCCCGCTCGTTCGAATAATAAACTGGTCACTAAAATGATGCCGCATCGTAGCACACGGCAATTCAGGCAGGCAAAAAGATCAGCCCGCGATTTTCTATCTTGACGCTAAGTTAACATCTCGGCTATTTAATGCGTCCTCCTCTTGTAACAAATCTCTTGAACCTGCGAGCAGCATTTAGCGTTTCCCTTTTTACGCTGATTACCGAACGATTTCTTTTTCGCTGGAGTATCTTGATGAAACGACTGACGCTAGTGGCTGTAACGATTCTTTGTTTTTTTATTCCCTCATTCGCACAATCCCCCGACAAAATTCTCAAACAAGCGGTCAAAGCCCTTGGGGGCGAGAAAAATCTCAAACGTATTACCTCCTGGCAAGCGTCCGGCAAGATCACGCGCCAGAGCGACAATGCCACGGGCAATTATCAGGTATTTGCCAGCAAACCAGATTTATATGCAGCCACGGTTGATTTCGGTGGTTTTGAAACCAGTGAGGGCTACAACAGTAAATCCGGCTGGCGACGCGATTCGCGGGAGGGGTTGCGCACCTTAACGGGACAGGAAGGGACAGATTTTCGTGCAGAGGCAGTGCATCGCAATACGCGCTGGTTCAATGCCAAACAGGAAAAATCCAAATTGACGGCGGAAGGACAGGCAACAATCAACGGCAAACCCGCCAATGTGGTTATCCTCACGACGGTCAAAGGTGTGAAGATCAAAATGTATTTCGATGCGGCGAGTAGCTTGCCGCTGAAAGAAGAATTTCCGGCAGGCAATCTGATCAAAGCGTATGAGTACTCCGATTTTCGTACGGTGGATGGTGTGCTGGAACCGTTCGCCCTTGCTCTGACGCTTGGCGAAGAAACCTACAGCATCAAACTTGACCAATTCACGCACAACCAACCGATTGATCGGGCGCGATTTGATTTCCCGAAAGTTTCTAACGAGCCGTTGCCGGATGTGAAGGCATTGCTGGAAGCGGTGAAAAAGAATCAGGCGGAAATAGATCGCATTCTCGAAAATTATGGCTACACGCGCATCACAACTGAGCGCACCTTAGATGACAAAGGCAAATTGCAGGACAAAGAAACCAGCACGCACGAAATCAGTTTTTATCGCGGGCGTCGGCTACACAAGTTAATCGAAAAAAATGGCAAGCCACTTACACCTGAAGTGGAAAAGAAAGCTCTCAAGCAAATCGAAGAAGCCATCAAACGCATAGACAAACGCGAAGAAGAGAAAGCCAAAAAGAAAGCGCAAGCTGAAGCGAAACGTAAAAAGAACGGCGAAGACGATGAGGAGGAACAGGATGATGACGCAGGTTCGATCACGGATATTTTGCAATGCTCGAACCTGCTGAATCCGCGCCGCGAAATGTTTCGCAAACGCGACATGATCGTCTTTGATTTTGAACCTGCCGCCACGTGTAACCCCAAAACGGATACAGGCAAAATGGCGCAAAAGCTGAAACTGATCGGCGCGTTTTGGATTGATCCGGTAGATAAGCAAATTGCCCGGTTGGAAATGCGGCTCGGCGATTCTTTCAAAATCGGCGGCGGGATGCTGGCTTCGATCAAATCCGGTTCAGCGATGGCGTTCGAGCAGGAGCGCGTAAATAACGAAATCTGGTTACCGACCTATCAGGAAATCAACATCGCCGCGAAGATATTTTTATTCAAAGGCCTCAATGCCAATGCGGTGACGCGCTTTCGGGATTACAAAAAATTCAATGTCGAGGCAGAAAAAGAAAAACTGAAATTGCCCGTGAAGCCATAAGGAATTTTTCTATGTCTGAATCCTTGATTGCAGTCGAAAAAGCCGTGGATCATTTGTTACTTGGCGTGCCAAATCTGGAAGAAGGCATAGCGTGGGTCGAAGCCAAAACAGGCGTCAAAGCTGTACTGGGCGGCAGGCATCCGGGACTGGGGACACACAATGCGTTGCTATCTCTGGGCCAGCAGCAATATCTGGAAATCATCGCTCCTGATCCAACGCAAACGACGCTGGCACCGCAGTTTGCTTTTTTGCAACTTGCCACAACACCGCGATTGTTGACGTGGGCCGCCAAAACAAATGACATTGAAGCCTTAGCCGCAAAGGCACACGCTGCCAACTTCGAGCTGGATGGCCCGCGCGAAGGCGCACGGTCACGGCCTGATGGAAAGCTGCTCAGATGGAAAACGCTTTTTATCAAGAGCGAATTCAGCTTACTAATCCCATTCTTTATCGAGTGGAATCCTGAGTCATTGCATCCGGCGGAGGATTCGCCCATAGGATGCCGTTTGCAGGGCTTTGCATTGGAATGTCCAGAGCCACAGAACCTTCGGGCAAGTCTCGCCAAACTCGGCATTGCCGCTCAGGTGTATCGTTCTCGTGAATCACGCCCGAAAGCGATTTTGGCTACGCCCAGAGGCGAGGTTGTGTTTGATTGATATGTCTTTACAGCGCTGCTTTTTGCGCGCGTACGAAGCGGCGATCCACTTCTTCCCAATGCACGTTTTGCATAAACGCATCTATGTACTTTGCTGCGGCAGAACCATAATCCATATGATATGAATGCTCATACATATCCAGCGCCAGGAGAGGACGACTGAAAGGTGCATTGTGCATGTGATCCCACGCCCAATAATTGTGCAGTTCGCCGGTATGGAAGTTGTGCGCTAAGATTACCCAACCGGAACCACCCGCCAAGCCTTGCGCCGTCTTTCTAAATTCGGCTTCCCATTGTTCATAGCTACCAAACCAGTTTTTGATTGCACTGAGTACATCGCCTGCGGCTTTGCCATCGCCGCCCAAATTGGCGAAGTAAAGCTCGTGCAACACGACAGACCCCGTACGCACTAACTCTTCGCGTTTGAGATCAGCGTAAACATAGCCGGGGACATCTTTGTCTTTCACTGCGGTCGCCAGGCGCTTTTCGATCACATTCAACGCGCCGACTGCACCGCTGTAGTTGTTTTCCCAATGCGATTTGATGAGCTTTTCTGAAATGCCTTTGAGTTTGGCAGGATCGAATGGCAGCGGTCTGGGTTTGTGTTCGCCGCGAAAGACCTTGGCTGTTTCCTCCGTTGCGGTTTGGGCGGTGGTGCTGAGGCTGATTAAGGGCACTCCAGTCACCATTGAGCCAAGCGCCGATCTCCTGGATATTTTGTTCATGGTAATTCTCCTCTTAACGATTGAATATGCGCAATCACGGTAAGACATCGGTTATCGTTTGTCCATTTCCCGCCAATTAACGTAGACTGTTGGCTCAGCGGCAGATTGGTTGCAAACAGATTTACGGCCTCGCAGAACGATTCACTCACTTAACTCAGAGGGGTTATGAAGTTGAAAGTACGCCTCTTCTTTTTCTGGCTCATCGCGTTTTCCTGCCTGACAGGACTCGCCCAAACTAACCCTCAGCAACCACCCAAACCGCCCACCGATGACACACTGCGCATCGAAACCGAGCTTGTGCAATTTGAAGTCACTGTCACGGACAAACAGGGAAAGGTGGTGCGGGGGCTAAAGCAAACGGACTTTGAATTGAAAGAAGATGGCAAGCCGCAGGAGGTTTCTTATTTCTCAATTGGCACGGCAACACGTCCCGCGCGCTGGTTGGGAACCGAATCCAGAACGCGCACCAAAGAAGCCGCGCCGACTTCGGTTTCTACGACAGCCCCGGAAACATTAGCCGGGCGTTACATTGTTCTCGCCATAGATGACCTGCATCTTTCGCCTGCCACACTGATGCTCGCGCGCAAAGCCTTAGTTAAGTTCATAGATCAGCAAATGGGCAGTGGCGATCAGGTTGCACTGGTTACCACCAGTGGGCAGGTCGGAATGTTTCAGCAATTCACCGATGATCGCGAAGTTCTCAAACGTGCGATCAATCGTTTGAGCCCGCAGGAACGCACTGTCACAAATAATTTCGATGTCCCACGCATTACGTCCTATCAAGCTGAACTGATTGATATGGGCAATCAGGACGCACTGGAAATGGCCGTGCAGGAAATCCTGCGACAGCAATCCATGAGCGGTGCGGCAGCAGCAGGCCCGTCGGGTGGGAGAGGGGGGAGAGGCAATCCTTCACCGGGTGGTGGAATGACGGAACGGGATCGCGCGATTGAAACGGCTCGTAGCCTTGCTCGCATGATCGTGATGCAAAACGCGCATTACACAAATGCCACGCTGGAAACGCTGCAAATCATCATCCGAAATTTGAGTTCGTTGCCGGGGCGCAAGATTATGACGCTGGTTTCGGACGGTTTTCATTTGGGTGGCAATAGCGCCAGCAAGATTTCGGACGTTCGCCGCGTGATTGATACCGCAACGCGGGCAGGTGTGGTGATTTACGCGGTTGATGCGCGCGGCCTGTATACATCGCCGATTTTCGATGCTTCGCAACCTGGATTTAACGACGATCAGACACCCGGTGTGAGAGAGCGCGTTGAAAACGCCGGGATGCAAGCAGTGCGCAATGGCCCGTTCGCGCTGGCCAATGATACGGGCGGATTTATGGTGATGGACACCAATGATCTGAATCTGGGAATGCAAAAGATTCTCGAAGATACAGAAGCGTATTATCTGCTCGCCTTTGAACCAAACGAATCCTACCGCGATGGGCGCTTCCGCAAACTGGAAGTCCGCGTCAAAGATCACCCTGAATATAAAGTTCGCAGCAGCAAAGGCTACTTTGCACCGGATGACAAAGCCGAAGTCAGAGCAGTGGAAAAAGAACAGAAGGAAAAAGCCCAGCTCGAAGTCGAGCGCGCTAAAGACCCTGAAAAAGCCGAGAAAAAAGAGACGGCGGTGCGGGCGGCCAGAGCCAGAGAAGCGTTAAGCTCGCTCTTCCCGTTGCGCGGCATCCCGGTGCAAATGGCGGCGAGTTATGTGGACACGGGCAAGGGACAAGGATTCGCCTTGATTCTGGGTCATCTGGATGTTTCCGGCCTGAAATTTGAGCTGACCAACGGATTGCACAACGCTACAGTCGAGGTGGTCGGTACGGTCTTTGATGAAAACGGCAAGACGGTGGATGGCTTCAGCCAGCGCCTGAATATGCAGCTCAAGCAATCTTCGTATGAGCAAGTACTAAAAGCGGGGTTGATCTTTTCCCGCCGCGTCGCGCTCAAACCCGGATTGTATCAAGTGCGCTTAGCCGCATTGCGCGAAGGGTACAAGCAAACCGGAAGCGCCTTTGACTGGGTTGAGGTTTCCGACCTCAATAAAAAACAACTCACGCTCAGCAGCATTTTTCTGACCACTGAAAAAGAAACTGACTATCTGATGGCCCAGATGAAACCCAAAGAAAGCCAGGAAAAACAGGAAGCAGCCCCCATCCCTTCACAGGTCGCGCGCCGCTTCAAACTTGGCACTGCGGTTGATTTCTCGCTTTTTGCCTATAATGCCAAAGCGGATGCGAAAGGCGTAACTGATCTGGTAGTGCAATCACAATTATTTTCTGGCAGCAAAGTTATTTATGCTTCGCCCCTCTCCAAAATAGAACCGATGCCAGAGGCCAAAGACGCGAACTATATGCCCTATGCGGCCCGCCTGACACTAGATAAATTTGAGCCAGGCAATTATGAACTGCGCCTATTGGTGATTGACCGTATAGCCAAAACCAGCGCCAAGAGATCTTTGAGTTTTGCCGTCGAGCCCTAAGCATGAGAGTGGTTACATCGAACATCTGCACCG
The DNA here is from genome assembly GCA_018268995.1 of Acidobacteriota bacterium. Lineage (GTDB taxonomy): Bacteria > Acidobacteriota > Blastocatellia > RBC074 > RBC074 > JAFDVL01. Next base: position 30,979 of record JAFDVL010000087.1, read on the forward strand.
CGAGCAATAGCCCGTATTTGCCGGGGTGCAAACGCTCGCTAAGAGTTATCATCTGGCTGCTCTTTTATGTGGTTGCCTTTTCCCAATCTGCCTCATCACAAACACCTCCACCCAAAGACACATCTCAAAAACAGGACGCCGCCACAATTCGCATTACAACTGAGCTTTTACAACTGGAAGTCATCGTCACGGATAAGAAAGGACAACCTGTCCGCAATCTGAAGCAAATGGATTTTGAATTGAAGGAAGATGGCAAGCTGCAAGAGGTTACTTATTTCTCGGTCGGCACTTCGACGCAGCCAGCGCGATGGATTACGGCAGAAGCCAAGGGCAATCAATCAATCACGACCTCACCTAAGATACGCGCAACCGGGCGGTACATTGTGTTGCTGGCAGATGATTTTCACTTGGCCCCTGACAGCCTGATGCGCACACGGCAGGCGCTGGTAAAATTCATAGATCAACAATTCAGCTACATTGATAAAATTGCGCTCATTACCACGAGCGGGCAGCTTTGGACGTATCAGCAATTTACGAACAAACGCGAAATTCTGAAGCGCGCGATCAATCGGCTGGCGATGACAGAACGTCGTGCATCCTCTATCGCTGGCGACATTCCGCGCATGACGTCCTATCAGGCAGAGCTGATTCAAAACAGAGATCGTGACGCTTTGGCCCTGGCGGTAAATGAGATTGTGCGTAAACTGCCTGACATTACACCCGACATGGCAGCCTCTATGGCACTGGGAAAAGCACAACAAATGGTCGAGGAAACCAGTTTTCATACAAGAGCAACCCTGAGCACCCTGGAAGATGTGATTCGCAGTGTACGCGCCCTGCCGGGCCATAAATCAGTCGTATTCCTGTCAGATGGTTTTACACTTGGCGGCTCTCAGCAGGGGAATTTTTATGACCTGCGACAAATCACCGATGCGGCAGCGCGTTCCGGCATTATGATTTATTCGCTGGATACGCGCGGACTGACAACAAATGCGATGGATGTTTCACAGCCAGGTTTTGGCCAGGAACAGCCGCCCGGTGTACGGATGCGAATTGAAGCAGATGCGCTTGAGGTCAGGAAAGATGCGCTGAATGCACTGGCGCGTGATACGGGCGGCTTTCCTGTTTTCAATACCAATGACCTTTACCTCGGCCTGCAAAAAATCGTTGCGGACTCAGAGACCTATTACCTGCTTGCATTTGAGCCGCAGGAGACATCTCGTGATGGGCGCTTTCGCAAACTCGAAGTCCGGGTCAAAGATCATCCTGAATATGTGATCCGCACCAGCAAAGGCTTTTTTGCTCCCGGCGATAAATCAGGAAACAACTCAAAGAAAGAGAGCGGGCTGAAAACAGCATTGACGCGCAATACATTCGCCTCGCTGGTGCCGCCGCGCGACATCCCGATGGAAATGGCAGTGGACTTTGTTGACTCTGGGAAAAGCGATGGTTTTGCTATCATCACTGCGCACCTTGATCTTTCCGGTCTCAAGTTTGAGAAACTAAATGATCGGTTCAATGCAACCCTGAATGTGATGGGGTCGGTCTTCGATGAAGAGGGAAAAGCGATGGATCGCTTCAATCGCAAGCTTGCCTTGACGCTGAAGCCTGCGACCTATGAACGGATTCTCAAATCCGGCTTCGTGTTTGATTGTCTGGTGAAATTGAAACCGGGGTTTTATCAGGTGCGAATGTCCGCAGTGCAGGAAAACTCCAGCCAAACCGGCAACGTTTCGGAATGGGTTGAAATCGGGGATTTGAGCAAAAAAGAACTGGTGCTCAGCAGCATCTTTTTAGCCTCGGAACACGAGAAGCTATACACCGGGCCCCTGCAAAATGAACCATCTGCGGCAGAGCCAACGGATGACCAACAGGCAACGCCGATGCCGTCCCAAATTTCGCGACGCTTTCAGCGCGGCTCTCATTTTGATTACACGTTCTTTGCTTACAACGCCAAATCAGATGCAAATGGTGAAACAGACCTGGTGGTGCAAACACAGCTTTATTCCGGCACAAAAGTAATTCTTGCTTCGCCATTGGCCCCTCTGAAATTGTCAGCGGAAAAGAAGGAACTGTCATTCGTTCCGCACGTAGCGCGCCTGACGTTAGATGATTTTGAGCCGGGTAATTATGAACTGCGCCTATTGGTGATTGATCGCGTAGCCAAAGCCAGCGCCACGCGCTCTCTTTATTTCGTCGTCGAGCCATAATATGAAATTTATTCGTCTTTTCTGCCTGCCAATCCTCTTGAGTGGCGTCATTGCCTTTGCGCAAACGAATCCAACCCAACCACCCAAAGCTCCTAACGCAAAAGATACCCAGCAGAAACAAGACGAACCGACAATTCGCATTGAGACAGAACTTGTCCAAATCGAAGTCACGGTGACGGACAAGGCAGGAAAGATTGTCCGCAATTTAAAGCGCGAGGATTTTGAGCTGAAGGAGGATGGAAAGGCACAAGACATTTCTTATTTTTCAGTCGGAACCGCCTCCACGCCAGCGCGATGGATTACGACAGAGCCAAAAGCCAAGGACAAAGACACGCCGCCAAAACCGATTACGCCAACACCAGAAGTGCGCGCTGGTCGCTATATCGTGCTGACCATTGATGATTTGCATTTGTCTTTTGGCAATCTGGTTTATGCACGCCAGGCCTTGACCAAATTCGTAGACGAACAAGTTACCAATGACGATCAGGTTGCCTTGATTACAACCAGCGGACAACTGGGATTGCACCAGCAATTCACGAACAATCGCGACATTCTGAAACGCGCGATCAATCGGCTGGCATTTGCAGAACGTCGCGTTTCGTCGAACAACAGTGGAGTCCCACGATTGACGCCTTATCAGGCAGAGTTAATTGAAAATAACGACCGCGAAGCGTTGGCGTTGGCCGTGAATGAAATCCTGGGAAAGATGCCCGGCACACCGCGCCAGATGGCAGAATCACAAGCCCGCGGCAGTGCGCGAATGATCGTGGCAGAAAACACAAATATCACAAGAGCCACGCTGGGCACGCTGGAAAACATCATTCGCAGCCTGCGCGGATTGCCAGGACGCAAAACGATGGTGATGCTTTCTGATGGATTTTTGCTCGGCGGTTTCAGTCAGGGAACCACCTACGACGTGCGACAAATCACAGATGCGGCAACGCGATCCGGCGTCGTGATTTATGCCCTCGACACGCGTGGGTTAATTGCCATGCCGGAAGCGTTTGATGCCTCGCAGTCGGGCTTCGGCAATGAACAACCGCCAGGAGCGCGGATGCGAATCGAGTCTGCTGCAATGGAAGCAAATCGGGACGGGTTGAATGCGTTGTCGCGTGATACGGGTGGCTTTCCGATTTTCAACAACAATGACCTTTCGCTTGGTTTGCAAAAGATTATTGCCGACACCGAAACTTATTATCTGCTCGCCTTTGAGCCGCTGGTCTCGTATCGGGATGGGCGTTTTCGCAAGCTCGAAATCCGGGTCAAAGATCATCCTGAATATAAAGTTCGCAGCAGCAAAGGCTACTTTGCGCCCGACGACAAAGCCGCCGCCAAGGCTTCAGACAAAGATGAACGCGAACGACTCAAGTTAGAAGCAGAACGCGAAAAAAATCCTGACAAAGCCGCGAAGAAAGAATCTGCTGCGAAAGTCGCGCTGGTCAGCAATGCCTACAATTCCCTGTTTCCCCTGCGTACAATTCCGACCGAAATGTCCGTGGACTATGTGGACACGGGCCAGGGCGAAGGCTACGCCACGATAGTCGCGCATTTTGACGTCTCGAATATTAAGTTTGAGCAAACCAATGATCGCTACAATGCAACGGTCGAAGTAATCGGCACGGTCTATGATGAAAAAGGAAAAGCGGTGGATGGATTCAGTCAGAAATTGTCCATGACGTTGAAAGCTGCAACCTATGACCGCATTGTCAAGTCTGGTTTTTTGTATACGCGGCGCGTCAAACTGAATCCCGGTTTTTATCAGGTGCGGCTGGCAATCATCAAAGAAAACTCGCGCCAGGCGGGCAGCGATTCGCAATGGGTTGAAATTGCCGATCTCAGCAAAAAACAACTCGCCCTCAGCAGCATCTTTTTAGCCTCAGACAAAGAAGCCGCGTTTATGGGAACACAACCAAACGAAAAACCTGAAAAAGTCGAAGAAGAAAAGAAAGTCGAAGAACAACAAGCCGTGACGATCCCGGCGCAAATCTCACGCCGTTTTCAGCGCAATGCAAAATTTGATTTCACGGTCTTTGCCTACAATCCGAAAGTGAATGAAAAAGGCGAGATTGATGTCGTAATTCAAACCCAACTATACCTTGCCAGCAAATTGGTGATGGCAACACCGCCCACCAAAATGCAGTTGCCATCCGAAGACAAGACAGCTGCGTTTTCGCCTTATGCAGCTCGAATGTCACTTGATAAATTTTCGCCGGGAACATATGAGTTGCGTCTGGTCGTCGTGGATCGCGCGGCCAATGCAACGGCCAAAAGATCAGTAAATTTTATTGTTGAATAACGCCTAGCTTCGCACACCGTGGACAATCGCGGCAATGGCTCTGACCTCGCCAACCATTTGCCGGAACATATCGAACAGCAATGCCTGTGGCCCGTCACACAACGCGCGTTCGGGATACGGATGCACATCCACCAATAAACCGTCAGCGCCAACGGCAATGCCCGCACGAGACATCGGAATTACGGTTTCGCGTGTGCCTGTGCTATGGCTGGGATCAAGGATGATCGGCAGGTGCGAGAGTTTCTGCGCGGCAGGAATCACAGCCAAATCCGGCGTAAATCGGGAATGATTCCCGAAAGATCGCACGCCACGCTCGCACAAGATCACCTGATAGTTTCCTTCTGCCATCACATATTCAGCGGCCAGCAAAAACTCTTCCAACGTTGAGGACATGCCACGTTTTAGCAGTATGGGTTTGCGTGCTTGTCCCGCGCGTTTGAGCAGGCTGAAGTTTTGCATGTTGCGCGTGCCGATTTGAATAACATCGGCGTACTTCTCGCACAAATCCAGGGCAGGTTCATCAATTGCCTCGGTAACGATTTTCAAACCGTACGTGTCGCGCACTTCGGCCAGAATTTTCAGCCCCTCTTCGTGCAACCCTTGAAACGCGTAAGGCGACGTGCGCGGCTTGAACGCGCCGCCGCGAAACCATTTGCAACCAGCTTCGGCGACAACTTGCGCGGTCAGCATCGTTTGCTCGTGCGATTCAACCGCGCAGACGCCCGCAATGATCGCAGGCTCAGCGCCGCCGATTTCCGCGTCGTCAATTTTGATGATTGTTTTGTCGTGCTTCAGGTCGCGCCCGACCAGTTTGTATGGTTTGGTAACGCGCACGCATTCAAACACGCCGGGCAATTCGACAAAAGGCTCAGGATCAACCGCGCCTGTGTTGCCTGTGATACCAATCGCAGTGCGATTCGCGCCGGGCATCGGATGTGCTTTGAGGCCGATGGATTCAACAGTCGCAATAACGCGCTGAATGTCAGCTTCAGTCGCGTCGGGAGTCATTACAATTAGCATCTAAAATGTACTGCAAACATCTTGTTTGCAGCTCCCCAGATTTTTTTTCGGATGGGCAAACAGGATGTTTACCCTACATTAGTTATTTGCCGCGCGCGGCCCTGCTGGTAAGCGTTCATGCAGGAAGCGCGTCAGCAATTCGTACAAATGCCGCGTTGTGCCGGGGCCTTCGTAAATGCCGTGCGAACGATTTGGATAAGCCATCATCGTGAACGGTTTGTTTGCAGCCACCAACGCGTTAATTAAGGCTTCAGTGCCTTGATAATGCACGTTGTCATCGCCTGTGCCGTGGACGATCAACAGTTGTCCCTGCAACTGATTGGCAAACGTGATCGGCGAGCTTTGTTTGAATTCGTCAGGATGATCCTGGGGCAAACCGCAGTAGCGTTCCTGATAAATCGAATCGTAGTAGCGAATGTCCGGCACAGGTGCAACCGACATTCCGACTTTGTACACATCGGGGTAACGGAACATTGCATTCAGCGTCGAAGAACCGCCACCGCTCCAGCCCCAGATGCCGATGTGTGTCGCGTCTACGAACGGCCATTTGCTGATGGCGCGGGCAGCATTGGCTTGATCGAGCGAATTGCGAATCCCCATTTGACGATAGATGCTTTTGCGCCACGCTCGCCCACGCGGTGCAGGCGTGCCGCGATTGTCCACGCTCGCGACGATGTAGCCTTGTTGTGCCAGCATCCGATGCCACATCGCTTGTCCGCCGCTCCATGCATCCAGCACAGTTTGCCCCCACGGCTCGCCGTAGACGTGAAAGAGAACGGGGTATTTCTTGGACGGATCGAAATCAGGCGGCTTTATCATCCAGCCGTCGAGTTCTACGCCATCGCCAATATTGACGCGGAAGAATTCCTGTCCCACAGGTTTCAATTTCGCCATTCGTTCCTGCAACGGTTTGTTATCAAACATCGTGCGGACAACCGTGTGCTGCGGAAAACGCACGACATCGGTGACAGGAACCTTGGTAAAAGCAGAATAGGTATGAATCGCCACATCGCCACGCGGCGAAATCGTGTAATTGTGCGTGCCGGGTTGATCGGCGGGGGACAAGCGTTCGGCTTTGCCGTTGCCGTCGAGTCGCGCGCGGAAGAGATATTTTTGCGTCGCATTTTCAGGCGAGGCTGAGAAGTACAGCCAGCCGTTCGCCGCGTCTACCATCTCGACACTAATCAAATCGTAGTTGCCGGGCGTAATGCATTTGACGTCTTTGCCATCGCGCGACACTGAATACGCATGTCGCCAGCCATCGCGTTCGCTCATCCACAAAAAGTGTTTGCCGCCATCAATCCATTCAATATCGCCGCGTGCCAATCCGCGCTTGTCCCAATCAATCGAACCCCACGCAATGTCCACCCAGGCGTCATCACGTTCGGTCAGGATGGGGCGGACTTTGCCAGAGCGCGAATCGCCAAGCATCACGATGTTTGTGTTCTGCAAACGATTGAGTTGCTGAATCACAACCTCATCCGAGTTCGCTGCCCATTCCATCCGTGGCAGGTAGTTATCGCGGGCATTGCCCGGAGTGTCGAACCAGCGCGGTTGCCCGCCCGATGCGCTGATCACGCCCACACGCGCGGCGGAGTTCATTTCGCCCGCTTTGGGATAGGGGAACGAAATGATTTGCGGGTAAAGCCCCGCCGTGTTGTTGATCATCTTGAATTCTTTGACGCCCGAAGAATCAAGCTGCCAGTAGGCGATTTGCTTGCCGTCCGGCGACCAGCGCCAGCCATCGCGGCAAAACAGTTCTTCTTCGTACACCCAATCAAACGTGCCGTTGACAAGGTATTGCGTGCCGTCCGAGGTCAGTTGTTTGATTTGTCCATCGCCCAGATTTTCAACGTAAAGATTGTTTTGATGCACATAGCCCACGCGGGTCGCGTCGGGCGAGAACTTGGCAAACATCAGCCCTTTCAGCGACTGTCCGCCAAGCTTTTGTAACTTCGCGCTTTTTAGCTCAAATACCCAGTAATCGCCGCGCGTATTCGACCGCCAGACGCGTTCCGAATTCGTAAAAATCAATAACCGTTGCCCATCCGTGCTGAGATCAAACTGTTCGATGACAAGCGGCGACGAAGCGCCTTGCGGAATCAACTTGTCCGCCGCCACCAGCACAGTTCGTGCTCCCGATGCCGCATCGTAGCGCACTAAATCCACCGCACCTTTTGCCGAAGGTTCCAGCATCAAATAGCCACGCCCGTCCGCCTGCCATTGATGCCAGCCCAGCGATTTTGCGCCATAGCTGAAGATCGTATTCAGCGTCAGCAAGCTTGGATCTGCTTGCTGGGCAGGTTGCTGCGCGAAAAGCGGCGTACTGAGAAGGATTGCGAGGAATACAATAGGAATGCGGCGAATTCGATTCATACATTTCTCCAAACAAGCTGGGTCGCGCGAAGCCCTGGGAGCGCACGCGGCTCGCGTGCAGTGTTTTTGAGAGCAAACCCCTTGGGATAAAAGTTGGGCGTTCTGAGCATTTGGCACGCGAGCCGCGTGCGCTCCCAGGGCTTCGCGTAATTACATCTTCTCTGGCACTTCAATACCGAGCAGCGATAGCGCCAATTCCAGCTTGCGGCGCGCGATGTCAGCGACCATCAGCAACAAGGTTTTTCGTGATTCGTCCGCTTCGCTCAGGATGTGATGATCGTGGTAGAAGACATTGAATTGCTTGGCCAGTTGAAACGCATATTTGGCGACGTGTGTCGGCTCAAAGGCATCTGCCGACAGACGCGCAACGTCGTTCAGGCGAGCGGCAAAATAAACCAGCGACCACAAATCGTTGCCGCTTTCGCTCGCGAAGAAGGCGTTGACTTGCTCCGCCGAAATGCTCGCAAAATCGCTTTGCACCTCTTCTGGCTTGCGTCCCAGTTTGCGGAAAATGTTGTTCGCGCGGACTGCCGAGTATTGAATGTATGGCCCCGTTTCGCCGTCGAAGCTTAAGGCTTCTTTGAAGTCGAAGGCGATGATTGAGGTGCGCGTGTACTTCAGCAAAAAGTAACGCAACGCGGCAATAGCAATCTGATGCGCGATTTTTTGTTGCTCGGCAAGGCTCAACTCCGCGTGTCGTGCCTGCACTTCCTGCAAGGCGTTCGCATCCAAACGATCCATCAAATCGTCCGCCTTTACGCCCAAGCCTTTGCGGCCTGACATCGAAACTGCGCCTTCGGCATCTACGCCAAGCTCTTTTGCGGCATCGGCGCTGAGCGTGACTTTTTCGTAGGCCAGATGTGCGCTGCGGGAAACTTTGGCGCGCTCTTCTTCAGAAGCGGCGAGCAGCATCACCGCTTTTTTTACGTTGGCCTGTGGGTAAGATTGACCGACGTCAATCACGTTCAGAAATGCAGTGCCGTTGCCAAAAGCTGTTTTTGTTGTTGCGGCTTCGGCTTCATTGCCTGTCGTGATCCAGACCTCGTGTCCGCGATGATCGTGCCGCAGCGGGCGATAGTGAAAATCCAGTCCGAGCTTGCCAAGCTTCCACAGGTGATACGCAATGTCTTTGCCGGTGTAAGTCACTGTGCCGTTCGAGCGGACAATGATCTTATCAGCATCGTGCTCGCTCTCGACATCGCCTTCGGCAGCTTCCCCCTCTGCTTTCATCACCCAGCAGCCTTTGTTGCGACCTTCATTTTCAAACACGATCACGCCGCTGGCTTTTAGTTTCTCAAAAGCGTGCGCCCAGAAATGCAGATGTAGAATCTCGCTTTCACGGGCCAATAGATCGTAGCTGATGTCCAACCGCGACATCGTGTCCAAATGGCAGTCCACGATTTTTGACGAGATGTATTCACCAATTTCCGCTGTGGCATTGTTGCCCGCTTCGATTTCGTGCAGTGTTTTGGCGCGGACTTCCAGACGCGATTTGTCTTCCTCATACCATTGCCCGACCTGGGCGTACAAATCCCAGCAGTAATAATCAAAACTGTCGGCACGGCTGGTGACTTCGCGTTCGGCAATGGCTTTGATCTCGTCGAGCGATTTTTTCTCTAAATGAATAAACCCAACGACCACGTCGGCGACCTGAACGCCGGTATTATCAATGTAGTTGTGCGTTTCGACGGTGTCGCCCGTGGCCTTCAGAATGCGAACGACTGTATCGCCTAAAACCGAATTGCGGACGTGGCCAATGTGCGCGGCTTTGTTGGGATTGATCGAAGTATGTTCGACAATAATTTTGTCTGTTGGCTGTTTGCTATCTGCTAACCGTTCACTGTTCACGAGCTGTCCAAACATCTGGGCGCGGTCAAAGAAGATATTCAGATAGCCTGCGCCCGCAATTTCGACCTTGGCAACGCCAGGAATGTTGCTCAAGCCTTCGGCCAGTTTCGCAGCAATTTCGCGCGGATTTTTCTTTTCGCCTGTGGCGGCTTTGATGCGCTTTGCCAACTCAAACGCGACCGGAAAAGCCAGATCGCCGAGTTCAGTACGGGGTGGGATTTCCGCCGCGAAATCGTTCAGTTCAATTTGATACTGATCTTGCACAATCCCGATGACTCGCTGTTTGATTTCAGCCGACAATGATGACGCCATAAATATTTGCCTCTTCAACTCTCGTTATGGTTTCGGGAAGAGCCTGCCTTTTTTTACCGGCGAATCAGAAAAACCAAAGCAGAAGGACGGCCTGCGCTCCCGAAGTGAAAAGCAAGTTTTGTAGCATCTTTCGCGTGACAGCGTCAAATTCCGCTTTTTCACCTGCGCAAAACGAACGCTGCTGCTGCGACTGCACATTGACACTTCATCCAGAGAAATGCCATGTTCTCTGTTCCCATCCTACAGAACACGATTTCACACGGGTTGCAGCAGATCGCACACGGTGTAATGCCAGAGTTTTTAAGGCCAAACCGAACGGTCCAAATCCACAGCGGCGATATGATGATCAAAAACCTTTCCTCCATCGGAATTCAGCTTGCCTTGTTGCTCTTGTGCTTTTCCATGAATCCACAGGCGCAAACATCGAAGCCAAAACCCAACATTTTACTTTTGCTGGCTGATGACTGGCGACACGATACGCTGGGCATTGCCGGTAATCCCGTCGTCAAAACGCCGCACCTTGATGCACTGGCGAAAGAGGGGGTTCGTTTCACCCACGCCGCCGTGACGACAGCGATTTGTGGCGTTAGTCGGGCCAGCATTTTTACCGGACAATGGATGTCACGGCACGGCAATAAGGCATTCGACGCCTTTCGCACACCGTGGGCGGAAACGTATCCCGGGTTGTTACGCGCGAATGGTTATTACGTCGGGCACGTAGGCAAATGGCACAACGGTAAATTTCCGTCGGAGCATTTCGATTTCGGACGGGCGTACAGCGGCACGCATTACATCAAGCAAGCCGATGGCACGAGCATTCACGTCACACAGAAAAATGAAAATGATGCGCTGGAATTTTTGCGCACGCGCCCACAGGAAAAACCGTTTTGCCTGACGCTGGCGTTTTTCGCGACGCACGCCGAAGACCAAAATCCCAAACAGTTTCTGCCACAACCTGCGAGTGCATCTCTTTACCAAAACGTTCAGATTCCCATTCCCCGCACCGCGACAGAAGCACATTTCAAAGCCTTGCCACCGTTCATCGGCAGCGAAGAAAACGAAGGTCGCCGCCGCTGGCATTGGCGCTTTGATACGCCGGAGAAATATCAGGAGTACATGAAAAATTACTATCGGCTGGCGACCGAAGTGGATACAACCGCCGGACGCATGCTGGCAGAATTGCAGCGGCAAGGCGCGCTGGAAAACACGCTGGTAATTTTCATCGGAGACAATGGCTATTTTCATGGCGAGCACGGGCTGGCGGACAAATGGTATCCGTACGAAGAATCCATTCGCGTGCCGTTGATCGTGCGCGATCCACGAATGCCCGCGAGCAAACGCGGCAAAACGAATGACAAGTTTGTGCTCAACGTGGATTTGGCTCCGACGATTCTTGCCGCCGCCGGCATCGCCGCTCCGTCACGCATGCAAGGTCAGAACTTCGCGCCGCTTTATCTCGCCAAACAACGTCCGGCCTGGCGCGATGAGTTTTATTACGAACACGCCATCGTGCTTTCCAAAGAGCGCATCCCCGCGTCCGAAGCGGTTGTGCGCCGCAAAGCCAAATACATTTACTGGCCGGATTACAACGCAGAAGAATTTTTTGACTTAGCGAAAGACCCGCTGGAAGAACGCGACCTCAGCAAAAGTACAGCACGGGCGAAAGAAATTGCAGCGCTCCATGAGCGATTGAAATTCTGGCGTGAACAGGTAAAGTAACGCCGGGAAGCATCAACCATGCAATTGCTCAATTACAAGCCACAATTCACAGCTGAAACCATCACGCAACTGGCGCAGGAACTCTATGGCCTGACCGCCACCGCGCATCCGTTGCCGAGCGAGCGGGATCAGAATTTTTTATTGACCACGACTGACGGAAAACAGTTTGTTTTCAAACTGGCAAATGCGCTGGAAGACGCATCGTTACTGGAAGCGCAGCAACAAGTGTTGGCGTTTTTGTCTAATCACCTTTCTTTCTGCCCGCAACTTGTACCAACTCAATCTGGCGCGGCATTGACTGAAATTCAATCCGCATCAGACACGCGTCATCTTGCGCGCTTGGTCACTTGGTTGCCGGGCACGCCACTTGGCGAGGTCAAATATCATTCGCCAGAACTCCTGCAAAATCTGGGGCAATGTTTAGGCCAGCTTGACCGCGCCCTTGCCAACTTTGACCATCCGGCCTTGCATCGCGATTTTCATTGGGATTTGGCGCAGGCGCTACGCATTGTCGAGGAAGCAGAGGCATTGATTGCCGATGATGAAATGCGTCGTTTCGTCGTGCAACTCAAAGATGATTTTGTGCGCGATGTTGTGCCGTTATTGCCAGAGCTGCGGCGCGGCATCATTCACAACGATGCGAATGATTACAATGTGATCGTTGATGCGAAAACACAACGCGTCACAGGGCTGATTGATTTCGGCGATATGATCCACAGCTTCGTTGTTGCCGAATTGGCGATTGCGATTGCCTACGCGATTCTTGATAAGCCTGACCCGCTCGCGGTCGCCGCACAACTGGTCAAAGGCTACACCGCAGAGTATCCGTTGACCGAGGTAGAATTGGCGTCCCTCTTTGGCTTTGTTTGTATGCGCCTGTGCCAAAGCGTTTGCATCGCGGCGCAACAGATGAAGCAACAGCCCGATGACAAATATCTGGCCATCAGCCAACGGCCGATTCGCAACACACTGCCAAAGCTGGCAGGCATTCACTCTCGCTTTGCCGAAGCAGTGTTTCGTGATGCTGCGGGGCTGATACCGATCCCGCGCAGTGAGCGAATTAGCGACTGGCTCAAATCCAATGAAGATGCCTTTGCTTCCGTGATGGAAACAGATTTACGAACCGAGCCGAGTTTGGTCATTGACCTGAGTATCAGCAGCCCGCTCATCAACGGTGACACGAACGAAAATGCCGAGCCGAAACTGACGCGTCGAATCTTTGCCGCGATGACCGAAGCAGGCGTGAAAGTTGGCGTTGGACGCTACGACGAAGCGCGATTGCTCTACACTTCGCCGATTTTTGCCAACAACCAGAGGCCGACAGATGAACGTCGCATGATTCATCTGGGCATTGATTTGTTTGCCGAAGCCGGAACCGCCATTCACGCGCCGCTGGCGGGCACGGTTCACGCATTCGCGGACAACCATGCGCCGCTGGATTACGGCCCGGTCATCCTCCTGCGTCACGAAACAAGTGAGGGTGAAGAGTTCTTTACACTGTACGGGCATCTGAGCCGCACTTCGTTGGAAGGATTGAACGCTGGTCAGGCAATTGCTAAAGGGCAACGCATTGCCACGCTTGGCACACCGGAAGTGAATGGTGGATGGACGCCGCATTTGCACTTTCAAATTATCACCGACTTGCTGGACGCGGGCACCGATTTCATTGGCGTCTGCTACGCCCGCGAACGCAAGATTTGGCGCAGCTTTTCACCCGATCCGAATTTGATCCTGAACATTCCCGCGAGCCGCTTCCCTGCCCCTGCACCCAACAAAGCGGCCACGCTGACCACGCGGCGTCAGCGTATCGGACGCAATCTAAGCATCGGCTATCGCGAACCAGTCAAAGTCGTGCGCGGCTGGATGCAATATCTGTACGATGAGGAAGGGCGTTGCTATCTCGACGCGTACAACAACGTTCCGCACGTCGGGCATTGTCATCCGCGCGTGGTCGAGGCGGCGCGCGAACAATACGGCATTCTCAACACCAACACGCGATATTTGCACGATGCCATCAACGAGTTTGCTGAAAAGCTCTGCGCGACATTGCTGCCGCGCTTGAGCGTTTGTTACTTCGTCAATTCCGCCAGCGAAGCGAATGAATTAGCAATCCGGCTGGCACGCGCCCACACCAAACAGCGCGATATGATCGTGCTGGAAGCCGCCTATCACGGTCACACAAACGCGCTGATTGACATCAGCCCATATAAGCACGACGGCCCCGGCGGCACGGGCGCGCCGGATTGGGTGCATACCGCGCCAATTCCTGATGGCTATCGCGGTGCGTACAAATACGACGATCCAAATGCGGGTGCAAAATATGCGCAGCCTGTCGCAGACATCATCGAACGATTGCGCGAGCAAGGACGCGGCGTGGCAGGCTACATCGCCGAATCGTTGCCAAGCGTAGGCGGGCAAATCGTGCTGCCGCCGGACTATCTCGCAGCAGTTTACCAAGCCGTGCGCGCGGCGGGTGGTGTGTGCATTGCCGATGATGTGCAAACTGGCTACGGGCGCATTGGCACGCATTTTTACGGCTTTGAGCAACAGGGCGTCGAACCAGACATCGTCGTCCTCGGCAAACCCATCGGCAATGGGCATCCGCTCGGCGCAGTCGTGACGACGCCGGAAATTGCCGATGCTTTTGATAATGGCATGGAATTTTTCAGCACATTTGGCGGCAGCACGGTTTCCTGCGTGATCGGCAAAACTGTGCTGGAGGTTGTGCAGGAAGAAAATTTGCAAGAACACGCGATGCGGGTTGGTGAACGAATGCTGGCGGGCATGCGCCCGTTCGTAGATCGCTTCCCCCTGGTTGGCGATGTGCGCGGCTCCGGCTTGTTTCTGGGCGTAGAGCTGGTGCGTGATCGAGAAACGCTTGAACCGGCGGACAAAGAAGCGTCGTATGTTGCGAATCGAATGCGCGATCACGGGATTCTGCTCGGCACCGATGGTCCGTTTCACAATGTCGTCAAGATTCGCCCGCCGATGCCGTTCAGCGAAGCCGATGCGGATTTGCTCGCGACCACCTTGGAGCAAGTATTGATCGAGCTTAGTTAAGGAATCTGCGATGAAAAGAATCTGGTTGCAACGAATCATTTGCGTTCTGCTTTTAGGATTGGCAATAACCGCTGCCGCAACAGCAGCAACACCGCCCAACATCGTTCTAATTATTTCCGACGATCACGGCTGGCAGGACTACAGCTTTATGGGACATCCGCACATCAGGACGCCGCGACTCGACAAACTCGCCGCGCAATCACTGGTTTTCAAACGTGGTTATGTGCCGAATGCCTTGTGCTCGCCGAGTCTGGCTTCGATCATTACGGGGCGCTATCCGCACGAACATCTGGTCACATACAACGATCCACCTGCGCCGCCCGGCGGCAAAGTTGGGAAATGGCAGGAGCATCCGCAGTATCTTGCGGCATGGGACGAAATGCGTTCGTTCATCACGCGCGTACCGACATTGCCGCGTTTGTTGCAGGCGAAAGGGTACGTCAGCTTGCAAACGGGCAAATGGTGGTTGGGGACACCTGCGAACGGCGGCTTCACTGCGGGGATGAGTCACGGCGAAAAAACGCGCGGCGGGCGACACGGTGATGAAGGCTTAGACATCGGGCGCAAAACGATGCAGCCGATTTACGATTTCATTGGCAACGCACGCAGCCAGAACAAACCATTCCTCGTATGGTACGCGCCGATGCTGCCGCACAGCCCGCACACCGCGCCGCAACGCTTGATTGACAAATACAAGCCGCTCGCGCCGAGCCTCGAACACGCGCGCTATTGGGCGAGTGTCGAATGGTTCGATGAAACCTGCGGGCAGTTGCTCGATTATCTCGACCGCGAAAAACTGGCGGACAACACCATCGTTGTTTACGTTGCGGACAATGGCTGGATTCAGAGTGACAAAGGCGATGCGCAAAGCCTGCGCTCCAAACGCACGCCGTATGACGCAGGTATTCGTACGCCGATCATGGTTCGCTGGCCCGGCAAAGTGACGCCTGCAAAATCGAATCGGTTAGCAAGCTCGCTGGACATTCTGCCGACGCTGTTGGCGGCGACGGGGATCAAAGCGCCGCCGAAATTGCCCGGCATCAATTTGCTCAAGACCAAAGCTGTCAACGCGCGCACGACACTGTTTGGCGGCTGCTTCACACACGATGCCGTCGAGTTGCGCAACCCGGCGGCGAATGTGTTGTCGCGTTGGGTGATTGACGGCCATTGGAAGTTGATCGTTCCCGTACCTGGTCGCAAAGGCGAAGATGTACCGGATCATCCGTTGCTTTACAACCTTGCGGGAGATGTCGAAGAGCGCGAGGATTTATCGGCACGCGAACCACAGCGCGTCGCCGTCATGCAACGCAAGCTGGATGCGTGGTGGAAACCATAGCGACAGGCTTGCGCTGATTGTCGGCACAAAAACCATTTGCTACACTCCACGCGCGATTCAGCACGAACAATATGAACCCCGATGCTTCCACGCAGACGCCTGACCTGCTCGACACTGCGCCCTTGCCGCGTGCCAGTGAACGCAAGCTCGGTCATTACCGCTTGCAATCGCTGCTCGGCAAAGGTGGAATGGGCGAAGTTTATTTGGCCGAAGACACGCAACTCGAACGCAAAGTCGCGCTCAAAGTCCTGCCCGCCGCGTTCACGAGCGATGCCGACCGCGTGCGTCGCTTTGCCCGCGAAGCCAAAGCTGCCTCCGCCTTGAATCACCCGAACATCCTGACGATTCACGAAATCGGCCACGAACAAAACACGCATTACATCGCCACCGAATTCATTGCAGGCGAAACGTTGCGCGAGCGTCTGGCGCGCGAAAAACTGTCGTTGCCGACGGCGCTCGACATCGCCATCCAAATCGCGTCGGCCTTAGCGGCAGCGCATGAAGCCGGGATCGTTCACCGCGACATCAAGCCGGAGAATGTGATGCTGCGTGATGATGGACTGGTAAAGGTGTTGGATTTTGGGTTGGCAAAGCTGATGGAGCGAAAGAGCGACAGAGAGAGCGCGCAACTCGGCGAAGATGATCCCACGCTCCCTCTGTCTCTCCGTCCCTCCGTCTCTCCGTCTCAAACCAATCCCGGCACAGTCATAGGCACGCCGAGCTATATGTCGCCCGAACAAGCGCGCGGACAGGATGTGGATGCACGGTCGGACATTTTCAGTTTGGGTGTGCTGCTCTATGAAATGCTCGCTGGACGTGCGCCGTTTGCGGGCGTGAATGCGCTGGATGTCATTGGCGCGATTCTGCATCAAGCGCCTGCGCCGCTCACGAACTACGCCGCAGACGTTCCGCCAGAGTTGCAACGCATCGTGACGAAGGCGCTCTGCAAAGACCGTGACGAGCGGTATCCGCAGGCGAAAGACTTGTTGCAGGACGTGAAGAGTTTGCAACAGGAGTTGGCGTTTGCCGCGCGATTGCAGGGCGTGCAGACGGCGGAAGCTATGGCGACGCGCATTCAACCCGCCGAAAGCGCAACGCAGGAAGTGACGGCAGTGCGCACGAGTTCAAGCGCGGAAATCATTCTCGGCGAAATCAAGCGACACAAGACAGGTGCGTTCGTTTTGTTGTTCATCTTGGTTGCAGCCGCAATCGGCTTCGGCTTCTATTTGTTTGGCAAGAATACCGAGAGCGCAATTGAGTCTCTCGCAGTCTTGCCTTTTACCAATCAGAATCGTGATGCCGAGACGGAGTATCTCTCAGATGGCCTGACCGAAAGTATTATCAACAATCTGACCCAGCTTCCGGCACTGCGTGTGATCGCGCGCAATTCAGCGTTTCACTTCAAAGGCAAAGAAGATGATCCGCTCAGTGCCGGACAAACCTTAGGTGTGGGTGCGGTGGTTGTGGGGCGTGTCTTGCAGCGGGGCGAGAATTTGACGGTCAGTGTAGAGTTGGTGGATGTGCGCAATAATAAACAACTTTGGGGCCACCAGTACAATCGTAAGCTGGCGGATGTATTTGCGGTGCAGGAAGAGATTGCGAAAGAGATTTCTGAGAAGCTGCGTTTGAAGCTGCGTGGTGTGGCAGGCCAACCGTTGGCGAAGCGCCCCACAGAAAACCTCAAGGCGTTTCAGTATTACATGCAAGGACGAATGTATGTCCAGCGCCGCACGCACGAGGATGTGCTGGAAAGTATTCGATATTATGAAAAGGCGATTCAAGAAGACCGCAACTATGCACTCGCCTACGCTGGTTTAGCGGACGCTTATGCAAATCTTGGGTCGCGCGGCGACATTGCACCGCTGGAGGCACGTCAAAAGGCTGAAGAAGCAGCGCGCAAAGCTTTGGCGCTTGATGACGATCTGGCCGAATCGCATGCCGCAGTGGGACAAGTCTACGTGATGTTTGCTCCGTCTAATTTTCCGCTGGGGGATCGTGAAATACGACAGGCAATTGAACTCAGTCCTGGTTTGGCATTGGCTCATTATCGCCTGGGAATCTCGCTCGTACGACAGGGGCGGCTCGATGAAGGCTTAGTGGAATTGATGAAGGCACGCGAACTCGACCCGCTCTCACCGATTATCGCGCGAGCGGTTGCCATTCCTTATCACTTCAAGCGAGATTATGTGCAATCTCTTAATTTGGTGCGACAGGCTAATGAACTCGGCCCACCTTTTAGCAGTACGTGGGAAATCGGGGTCTATATCCAAAACAGACTATTCAACGAAGCACTCGCGGAACTGGAGAAAGCCAAACGTGAGCGACAGCACGATCCAATTTTGACTTACAACACCGGGATGGTCTACGCAGCGCAGGGGAAGCGGACAGAAGCGATACAAGTCATTCAAGAATTGGAAGCGATGTCAGGGGCGGGACTGAGTCAGGCGCACTGGATCGCCAAAATCTATGCGACTTTGAATGAGAAGGAACTGGCGTTGATGTGGCTCGAACGAGGCTTAGCAACGGGAGCTATCGCCGTGGTTTATAAAGACGAACCGGTGTGGGACACAATTCGCAACGATGCACGCTTTGGTGAGTTGCTGCGGCGCATGGGCATTCCACAATAAGTAGGCTACGAATTTCAATGACGCCAAGCCGGAACGTATTCAGGCGGTTGATTTTTCGTGCGACGGTAAACAGTTGGTCATCGCGCGGCGGACAAACCGCTGATGTGGTGCTGATCAGTGAAGTCAAATAGCATTGGCGTTTGCCGCCTGAAAGATTGATTGCTGAAAATCATGGAATACACAGAGGAACAGGCGTCATGAGTTCAAGCTTTAGCTTGTTTGCGTTCGGAAAAACCAAACTAAAGTTTGAACTCATGACGCCTGCTGCCCACGCTTCAGGTTGCTCCGCAGGGGGCGAACAAGGGAAGGGCAATTTTCACGTTGCGACAGAAAGGAATAGACGAATGAAATTGTACAAACAGGCCATCGGGGTTGCGTTGCTGGCGGTGTTGAGTAGCGGTGCTTTGCTGGCAGGCTATGCGCAAACCAAAGCGAAAAAAACAACCGTCAAATCAACTGGCTTCCGCTTCATCTTCAATGGCAAAGACCTGGCTGGCTGGGAAGGCGATCCGAAATACTGGACGGTAGAAGATGGCGCGCTGACCGGCACGACCGACGGGACGCTGAAAGCCAACAGCTTCATCGTCTGGCGCGGCGGCACAGTGAAGAATTTTGAGATGCGCGTAAAAGTTAAAATCACACAGGGCGGCAATTCCGGTTTGCAATATCGCAGTGTGCCGTTTCCTGGGGCGGGGCCGTATGTGCTGACGGGCTATCAATGCGACATCGTAACGACGAAGGATGAGTATGATGGGATGCTCTATGACGAGCGCGGGCGGCGCATTCTGGCGCAATCTGGCACGCGTGTTGTGATTGATCCGAACAACGAAAAATGGATTGTCGGTTCGGTCGGTGAAATCAAACATTTCCCGGCTGGAGAATGGCACGAATATCGCGTGCTGGTGCGCGGCAATCATCATCAGCATTTTATTGACGGCCATAAAACCGTCGAAGTCTTTG
This sequence comes from Acidobacteriota bacterium, assembly GCA_018268995.1. GTDB lineage: Bacteria > Acidobacteriota > Blastocatellia > RBC074 > RBC074 > JAFDVL01. The sequence goes on from JAFDVL010000087.1 coordinate 50,743, forward strand.
ACCACGATCCGAAGGGGCGACGACTGGAAGGATTGCTTGGCGTCCAGGTTCACGTCGGTCCCGCGATGAAAGTGCAATTCAAGGATTGGCGCTTGAAAGATTTGCCCGAAGTGCCGCTTGTTGCGCCGGAAAAAACACCGATTCCGCCGAATTCGCCCAAAGTGCCCGTGCAAGGCGCGCCGCAGAAAAAATCGTGAGCTAATCGGTTTCCTTTTCCACAACGCAGTAATGCCAGTGCTGATCGTTGAATGTTTTGAAATCAGGTGAAACGCCCGATTGGCTGATAGGTCGAGCTAAGTGCGATTGCGCATTTTCGGCAATTCGCGGATGGTGATATGAAACGTTTATTCAAAACGATCCTCGCCGTTTTACTCTCAGTGATTCCGAATCCACAGCATCCGCAATATCAAGCGGAAGGGTTACATTTGCGCTGGCGCATCGGGTGGTTGAAAGCGCGTTGGTGCCTTTTGTCTTACCGCCTGAGAGCATCCGTTGGCGGAACTCGGCTGATGGTGGGCAAACGTTTTTCCGTTCTGGGACGGCTGCGCTTACGCGGAGCTGGACAAGTGATTTTCGGCGATGATGTCATTATTGGTGCCCTAACCGATATTTTCACGCACGATACCGATGCGACCGTATGGGTCGGGCATCGCAGCTTTCTTAACGGCGCGCGCATCAGTGCGGTGAAGCTAATTGAAATCGGAGATGATGCCATCATTGCCGATGTGCGAATGATGGATACGGATTTTCATTCCGTCAGCAAGCGACGACAATTCAAAGATGCGCCGGTTTTGGTGAAGCCCATCCACATCAAAAACAACGTCTGGATTGCGGCTGGCGCGGCGGTCTTAAAAGGTGTCACGATAGGCGAAAATTCAATGATTGGCTTTGGTTCTGTCGTGGTCAAAGATATTCCGGCCAATGTTGTGGCCAGCGGAAATCCCTGTCAGGAAATTGCTCCGGTGCGAGAGTGATGCTTACTGCAAAAGCTTTTCGATTCGGGATTGCTCGACTTTTCCTTCCATTGCAATCGTGCGGGCGGCTTCATCACAAATTTCCTGAACTTCATGCCCAGCATGTCCGCGCGTCCATTCCCACTGCACTTTGTGCTGTTTCTTTGCTGCATCCAAACGCTGCCAAAACTCGTGATTAGTTTTGCGTTTGAACTCCCCTTTCATCGTCTTGATGACGTACTGTGAATCAGAAATGAGCTTTACCTGACAGGGTTCTTTCAGCGCTTCAAGCCCAAGGCAAGCGGCGATAATTTCGGCTTGTTGATTTGTGCAATTGCCAAGGTATTCACCCAGAATTTTGCGAGCACCGCGATATTCCAAAATTGCGACTGCTGCCGCACGAGTCTCACCACGACCATTACCGAGGCTGCTACCATCACAAACAATCATTACATGCTTCATAAAGTATTTCTAAAAACAGCGTCACGTTACCCAGTGTTTGGGGAAAACAGCTTGCCAAAATAGAAGATACTGCCTGAAATTAAAACCCGTACGATATTCATCTTGCTTCATGGCGTAAAAAAATCTACTATTCGTGGCGATCCTTATGTCCGACTCCTCATGTTCACTGGAAACGCCGGCACCAGGTAAATTATCCAGGATGGATGTCTATCTGGCTTTTCTCACTCTTGCTTTCATGCACAGATTATGAAGGTAAGGCAACAACTCAATTAGGAGGCTTATGAAACTGCTATCAGTTTTCTGCTTATTGTTCCTTGCGTTAGCCACCCCAGCTTTGGCGGATTCCATTACGCTGAAATTTACGGGCCTCTCCATCACCAACCCAGGCGGTCAAACAACTGCGGCTGGAGTGATGGGGACGGATCTCGTAGCCTCAAGTGGCCCTTTAATGGTTAAAACACCGACTTCATCCATCACGGTCACGGTCGGTCAAAACCCATTTGACACAGTCTGGCTCTTCGTTGCGCCTAATACGCCGTTGGCTTCGCTTGATGGTTATAAAATCAGCTTTAATACCGAAGCGAATGGTGTTGCAGCCGGAACGGTCACTGCCGCTCTTTCCGTCCGTCCAGATGGAGTAGTGGTTGCGACAATCTTAAATCCCAACCTGGTGTTTGGAGCGTTGGGTAGATATTTCCAATTATCGTTTTTCATCACACCGAATCCTGTCGGAGTTGGTCCGGGAAATTACGATATTCAGGCATCTCTTTCTGAAGTCCCTGAGCCGCAAACCGTTGTGCTGTTAGGTCTCGGTCTCTTGGTCGGAGCATATTTCTTACGAAATCGCCGCCTGTTCGCTTAATAAATTCAGATTAGTAGTTCGCCAAAAGAGCAAACCGCGTTTGAGAGCATCATACCTCAAACGCGGTATTTTTCTGGACAGCAGGAAGTTCTTTCAAGCTCGGCCCAAGGGAGCGAACTAAGGCAAGTTATTATCCTCTGATCGCTGCCGATAGAGGTCCCGTAATTGCAAAGTGAATTGCATTTCAGAATTGACGGATCGCAGCGCCAGTCGGGTTTCTGCAATCAACAGCACTGAGCCATAAAATAGGGTGATTGTGCCTGCAATCCCTAGCGCCGTTGGAAGCCAATGAAGCTGTTGGATCAGTGCTGTCAATCCAATGCTCACAGTGGCCGCGACCAGTAATCCTAATGAAATATAAAACCCTGTCAGCGCATTCTGAATAATCCTGCCGCGTCGGGTATGAACTGACAATTGGCGCTCAAACTCAAGACGGCGCTCTTCTGCAAAGACAACGGTTTCGCCAGCAAACATTTCTTCGGTCAAATGACTCAGTTCACGGACACGATCAACAATGCGCGCCAAACGCATAGAGGTAGACATGATCAATGTGCCACAAGCAGAAATTAACACCGCAGGTGTAATCATGGCGCTGAGCAAACTAAGTGGATTGTCCATAGTATTCGTCATTTGTCTGTAGTCAGTAGTCACCCGGTATTTGTCCTTGCAATGCAATGGTTAAGCCTTACGGTCAACAGACGAGTGACCCGTGACAAAATGACCAATGACAAACGACTACGAACGAACGCGCAGTTTCGCATGCTGTGACAAACTTGTGCAATCCTGGCGTTAAAGCTAGACTAGCCCGGCATTAATTGCTGCTGCCGCTGAAACTCTGGTAAGGAGATTAAATACCCCCGATGGCTACGAAAGTGAGCGATCCCAAAATTGAGTCCCGTGTGAAACTTGACCGTGCAACTTTGCTCGATTTCTATCGCACGATGTATACCTCACGTCGCCTTGATGACAAAGAAATCCAGCTCAAGCGACAAAATCTGGTTTATTTCCAAATCAGCGCTGCCGGGCACGAAGCAATTCAGGTTGCTGCGGCTTCTGTGCTGCGCCCAGGCTATGACTGGTTTTATCCATACTATCGTGACCGCGCGTTATGTTTACAACTTGGCATTCCCCCGATTGATCACCTGCTCGCCGCTGTTGCGGCCAAGACTGATCCAAATTCAGGGGCGCGACAAATGCCAAACCATTGGAGCGATCCACGACTGCATGTAGTGTCACGCTCGTCTGCCACCGGGATGCAATTTTTGCAAGCGGTCGGTGCGGCTGAAGCGGGCTATCGTTATTCGTTGATCGAAGAAATTCAGGATCGCGCGACGCTTTTTGCCGAAGACGAAGTGGTTTATGTTTCCTCCGGCGATGGAACAACCAGTGAAGGCGAATTTTGGGAATCGCTGAACACGGCCTGCAATTTGAAATTGCCTGTGCTGTTCGTGGTTCAGGACAACGGTTATGCCATCTCGACCCCGGTTGAAGTGCAAACCGCGGGCGGCAGCATTTCGATGCTGGTCGCCGGATTCCCCGATCTGTACATTGAAGAGTGCGATGGCACAGATATTCTGGCCAGCTATGAGGCAATGGCCCGCGCAGCAAAGCATTGCCGGGATCGCCGTGGCCCTGCTTTAGTACATGCCCATGTTATTCGCCCCTACTCGCATTCACTGTCTGACGACGAGCAGAATTACCGACCTGAAAAAGAGCGCGAAGCCGAGTCACGTCGCGATCCGATCCGTAAATTAGCCAATCACCTTATCAATAATCGCATCGCCTCTCGCGCCCAAATCGAACGCATTGAGGCCGAAGTAGACCAAGAAATTAACGAAGCGACAGATCGCGCATTGGCAGTTGGACAACCCGCCAAAGATTCAGCGGCATTGTATATTTACTCGCCCGATGTTGATCCAACCTCAGCGGATTTCGACACTGAAGATCAAGCAAAATTTCACGGTGGCGAAGGTACGATGGTTGACCTTATCAACCGTTGTTTGCATGAAGAAATGCGCCGCAATTCGCGCATTGTCGTCCTCGGCGAAGATGTTGCCGATTGCAGTCGCGAAGAAAACCTGGAATGCGTCAAAGGCAAAGGTGGCGTCTTCAAAGTCACAGCCAATTTGCAGCGCAAGTTTGGCTCTGCACGTGCATTCAATTCTCCGCTGGCCGAAGCCAATATCATCGGACGTGCGATGGGCATGGCAACGCGTGGATTGAAACCAGTCGCAGAGATTCAGTTTTTTGATTACATCTGGCCGGCGTACATGCAATTGCACAACGAAGTACCGTTGTTGCGTTGGCGATCAAACAATGCGTGGAAATGTCCGATGGTAGTGCGCGTGCCGATTGGCGGCTATCTTAAAGGCGGCGCAATTTATCACAGCATGTCGGGCGCGAATCTTTTTACAGCGATTCCCGGCTGGCGCGTTGTGATGCCGTCAACTGCGCTTGATGCAAATGGATTGTTGCGTACAGCAATCCGCTCTGACGATCCGGTCATGTTTCTGGAACATAAACATCTGTACCGCCAAACGTACAACAAGAGTCAATATCCCGATCCGAATTTCATGATCCCGTTTGGCAAAGCGAAAGTTGTGCGGGAAGGAACAGACATCACTGTTATTACCTACGGCGCGTTGGTACAACGCTCGCTCGTCGCAGCGAAAGAGGCAGCCAAACAAAATATCAGCGTCGAAGTGATTGACCTACGCAGCTTGAATCCGTACGACTGGCAAGCCATTACCGCAAGCGTAAAGAAAACCAGCCGAGTCATTGTCGCCTACGAAGATATGATTTCCTGGGGCTACGGCGCAGAAATCGCGGCACGGATTGCCGACGAGTTATTTGAATATCTGGATGCACCCGTCAAACGCGTTGCCTCGTTAGATTGCTTCGTTGCCTATGCACCCGATGTCGAAGACGCGATTCTGCCGCAAACGGATGATGTGCTGAAAGCGGTAACAGAGTTAGCAAAATATTAAGACTTGGTAGCAAAACAAAGAAGCATTCGCTCTTTGTGGTTCTTCGTGTAAATTTGTGGATGAAGTGAACGGCAAACTCATCAGCATCTACATTGGCGCGCAAAAAGGCGCGGGCAAACAGGCTGTTGTCAGTGCTGAGTTGATGGCCAACGAAGGGCTTAGTGGTGATCATCACGCAGGGTTGAAGCCACATCGTCAGGTGAGCTTCTTTGCCAATGAAACCTTGCAGGAAATCAATGCGGCAGGCATTGAAGTCACTGCCGAAGAGATAAGCACAAACCTGCTAACCGAAGGCATTGCAATTGACACGCTGACCGCAGGCACCAGGCTGAAAGTCAGCACGGCGATTATCGAAATTAGCGAGGCACGTATGCCTTGCGGCTCCCTCACAAAAATTGACAAACGATTACCCAAAGCAACTTATTTACGGTGTGGGCAATTCGGACGCGTAATCACGGGTGGCGTGATTCACACAGGCGATTCAATCGAAATTCTCTAACCTATCTCGGAGAGACAAATGAATTCTTTCCCTCGCCGAACGTTTCTCAAAACGCTCACGGCTTCAGTCGTTAGTCCGGCTATCATTCGCTCCTCAATCTGGGCAGCCAACAGTGCGCCCAAACTCCCCATCGCTTTTTCTACGCTCGGCTGCCCCAAATGGGATTGGAAAACGATTCTGAAAAATGCGGCAGAATGGGGATTTTCTGCGATTGAAATGCGCGGTTTACTTGATCAAATGGACCTGCCCAAATCTCCGCAATTCATGGGCGAAAACATCAAAACAAGCCAGCGAGATTTGAAAGCACTGGGATTGAAAATTTCCGATCTGGGAGCATCAGCCCGAATGCATGAACCCGATGCAAAAAAACGCGCCGAACAAATGGATGAAGCAAAACGTTTTATTGATCTGGCACATAGCATGGACATTGCTTATGTTCGGGTTTTCCCTGATAAATTAGTCCCCGGCGAAGAGCGTCGCATGACCGTTGAGCGGATCATTGAAGGAATGCTGGAATTGGGCAAATATGCGCGTGGCAGCGGCGTGGCTGTCATTTTGGAATCGCACGGAGATTTCACCGACTCGCCGACCTTGTTGCAAATTCTGAAAGGTGCGCAAATGACTTCAACGGGCTTGCTGTGGGATGCACATCACACGTGCGTATTTGGAAAAGAAAACCCCGCAGACACCTTCAAGTTGCTCGGCAAATTCGTGCGGCACACGCACTTGAAAGACTCGCGTGCGCCGATAGCAGGCGAAAAGGATCGTCGCTATGTGTTAACTGGTGCGGGTGAGGTGCCCGTCAAAGAAACTGTGCAAACACTCAAAGCAGCAGGCTACAAAGGTTATTATTGTTTGGAATGGGAAAAGCGCTGGCATCCTGAAATTGAGGAACCAGAAATCGCCTTTCCACATTATGCACAAACCATTCGCGAGTATTTGACAGAAACTGCCGCAAAACCATCGGAAACAACAAATGGAAAACCCAGCGAATGAGAACGATCTGAGCCGCCGCGAAGTTATTAGCGCTCAAACCGATGACGATGGCAGAAATGGACAAGCTGCGAGTACACGTCGCCCCCACAAAGCACAGCTAGAACGGTTCTTCTATCATCATTACGACAGCAGTCGCGTCTAAGCCTGACATTTTTTAAGTGAAGTTCGCCCCTCAACCGAACGGAGTCAATATCTTATGCAACAGCCCGCAATTGTGCGCTGGGAATGGATTGGAGATGGATGGAATCTATTCACTCAACAATGGGGAGCCTGGGTTGTTCACATGCTAGCCTTTGTGCTGGTTATGCTGATCCCAATCATTCCCTTTTATGCTGTTGCGGTAGCCGCCAGTTTGGCAGCTGCTTCAACGGATCATCCTGAGGGCGCATCTATACTCGTCTTTTTGATGATGCTGATTATGATCCCACTGGTGATGGCCGCCGCCTCTTTTTTACTGGGCGGGGCATATAAATCAGCAATGAAGCAATTGCGCGGCGAGCCATTTCGTATTGGCGATTTGTTTTCTGCTGGCGATTGCTTCCTGCGGGTGTGGGGCGTTGTTTTGTTGGTAGCCATTCTGGGAGCAATTGGTGGCATGCTCTGCATTCTTCCGGCTTTCATCGTGCAAGGGCTTTGTTTTTTCGCCATCCCGCTGGTCGTAGAGCGCAGAATGGGCCCCATAGAGGCTATCCAAGCTAGTATTGCCGCTACCAAAAAGGATTGGCTCATGTTCACCGTTTTTGCTCTCGTAGTACAGATTATCGCTTCGGCTGGAAGCATTCTTTGCTATGTAGGACTGTTAGCCAGCTATCCATTGTTATTTACAATCACTTCAGTTGCGTATCGGGATGTTTTTGGTGTGACCGGTGCGAACAGGACGCAATCGTACAATCCACCACCGCCCCCTGATTACGGAATGAATCCACCCCCACCTTCCTCGTGGCAATAAACTAACCCGTTCGTAGCCTGACAAGCTGCGATACTTATAAAAAGGAGACTAACTCATGCAACAACCAACTAAATCAGATGTGCGCTGGGAATGGATAAGCGAAGGGTTTAATTTGTACTCTGCGCAATGGCAGAACTGGATCGTGCTGGCGCTAATCGCTTTGGTGATTTTTGGTGTCGTGGTGACGCCCTTTTATGTGCTGATCTTCGGAGCCGAATTCGCGGCATCCAGAGGTGGAGATAGCAGTGATATTTCCTCTGTCATGGCGGGCGGTTCGTTGTTACTCCGGCTGGTGTTACAAATTGTGATCTCGGTTGTTTCGGCCTTACTCTCAGCGGGCTTTTACAGAGCAGCCTTTACCCAGCTCCGAGGCGGTCAGGTTAGCGTCAATGACCTGAAAGAAGTGTTCCAGTATTTAGGGCCAATGTTAGGGGCAGGCATTATTCTGGGCATCCTTCAGGGGATCGGAACCATGCTTTGCTGTATCCCTGGTTTTATTGTTGCGGGCCTTTTCATGTTTACCTATCCGCTTATCATCGAACGCAATCTGGGGATGTTTGACGCAATGTCACAGAGCCTGGATGTCACCAAAAAGAACTTCATCATGTTCACACTGCTGGCCATTGTCGTTCAATTTATTATTCCCATTATTGGAGCCGCGCTCTGTCTGGTCGGCTTACTCGTTGCGTATCCATTAATTTTCTTAACCATCGCCTGCGCATATCGTGATTGTTATGGATTGTCTGGCGGAGGCGGTAATTATGACTCTTATGCTCCTCCTCCACCGCCCAGCTACGGTGGTTATGAACCTCCTCCACCGCCACCGTCGTCGTGGCAATAGGTGAATGGAAAATTCCTGAGAAAGACAAAGCGGCAGGGCGGGTAAATTAAAATCCGTGCTGCCGCTCTTCTTTTCTCAGGCGTGGGGAATTTCTGGGTGGCGTCTCTTGCGCTTTGCTAAAGTCTTGCTAAGATAACCGTCATCTTATCTCACATGTTTTTATAGCGGTGATTCATGACAGCAAAAATAATGGACGGGGCTGCGGTAGCGCAGCAAATCAAGCAACGTGTCGCTGCGCGTGTGGCCGAGCTGGCGGCACAGAATTTCAAGCCCGGCTTGGCAGTGGTCATTGTTGGCGCTGACCCTGCCTCGCAGGTCTATGTCGGAAGTAAGGTCAAAACCTGTGAGGCGCTCGGTCTCTATTCAGAAAAGCACGCGCTGCCGGAAGCAACGACAACGGAACAATTGTTAGCGTTGATTGCTGAATTGAATCAACGCGATGAAATTGACGGAATTCTGGTGCAGTCCCCCCTGCCTGCACAAATTAACGCGCGACAAATTTATGAGGCGATTGATCCAGCGAAAGATGTAGACGGATTTCATCCGGTCAATGTCGGATTGCTCACGCAAGGCCAGGACACATTGGTTTCCTGTACGCCAGCTGGAATTATTGAATTGCTGGATCATTACCAAATCCCCCTCGCAGGAGCGAACGCCGTTGTCATTGGGCGCAGCGACATTGTTGGAAAACCAATGGCCATGCTGTTGCTGCATCGCCATGCAACGGTGACAATTTGTCACTCGCGCACCAGAGATTTACCTGAAGTCACACGCCGCGCCGACATTGTGGTGGCTGCGATTGGGCGCAAAGCAATGATTACCGGTGAATACATAAAAGAAGGTGCCGTTGTGGTGGACGTTGGGATGAATAGCGCCAGTACAGAAAAAGAAGTACGCACGATTTTCAGCGATGAAGAAATTCCCAAACGACTGGAAATCATCGGCAAGCGCGGTTCTACATTAGTTGGCGATGTCGAACCTCGGAGCGTCATCGAACGAGCCAGTTATTTTACTCCTGTTCCCGGCGGTGTTGGCCCGCTGACGATTGCCATGCTCATGCAAAATACCTTGAAAGCGGCAGAACAAAGACGCGGCTAAACACGAAATCAAAAGGCAAAAGGCAAAAACCAATTTGATTTTATGTTGAAGGTTGGACTGACGGGTGGAATTGCCTGTGGCAAAACATATGTAACAGAGCAACTCCGCACGCGCGGCTGTGAGGTTATTGATGCCGATCAGGTGGCGCGTAAAGTGGTGGAACCGGGCCAGCCAGCATATCAGGATATTGTGCTGGAGTTTGGGCCGGAAATTCTCCAGCCCGATGGAACGATTGATCGCGCCAAATTAGGGGCCATTGTTTTTGCTGACACTGACCGCCGCGCCCGACTTAATGCCATCGTTCACCCGCGCGTTCACGAGATGCAAAGTCTTTGGATGGCGGAAGTGGCCGAGCGTAATCCAGCGACTATCGTGGTTGTGGATGCCGCACTGATGATTGAATCAGGCGGATATAAACGCTTTGATAAAATTGTGGTTGTGTATTGCGCACCGGAAATCCAGCTTGCTCGGCTGGTCGCACGCAATAACCTTTCGGTTGAAGAGGCTGCGCGTCGTATCGCGGCGCAAATGCCATCAGCTGAAAAGCTGAAATACGCGGATTATTCCATTGACACATCGGGCGGATTTGCCCCTACGGATCAGCAAATCGAAACACTCTATGCCGAATTACAAAAACAAGCTGAACTGGCAGAGAGAAGTTCTTAGTGCTCTGGAATCACAGGCCCTTTAGGTCTTTTAGACAAACGGAACGAAAAGAAAACGAGCAAAAAATGATGATGCTTGTCTTTAGTTTGGCAGAAATTCGCGGCCTGTTTTTTATGTCTTGCGCGCGCGCCCATGTGCTGCATCTTGCCCCGGCGTAGCGATTGGGTTAAAGGCAGGCCGCCATAGCACGGGGACGCTGGCTTTTCCTTTCTCCGGCGTCCTCGTTTGCGGATTCCCCAACGCCGCCGGGCTTCTTACCCGCGGTCTATTGGCTTTGGGCAAAAACTAATGGTGGACGTTACAAACATTCCGCTGGAACAGGATACTGCCAACGACTCTCCGCAGCGTCCTTCCGAAGCCTTGTCGCACTGGCTGGCGGCACAGCAAACGCTTGCCGCGACAGCGAATCTGGCATTAGTCACCATAGACGCTGATAACGATTTGCAGAAAACCGTCGCCAACGAAACCAGCATTTGCCAGCGATTTTTGAACGACCCGACCAAAGCAACCATGTGTGCCGAGTTTTGCGGCAAAGCGCGCTCGCGTGCCTTAATCGCAGGTCGTCCGATCACCTTCCGTTGTGATGCCTATCTTTACTGCTTTGCTGCACCGTTACAGGGTGCAGGTGAAGCAAACTCGTCGGTATTAATTGGCGGACGCGCGTTTCTTTCTGCCAGCGATTATCGCAAGTTTTTGCAGCATGAAACCAGCGCAGGCAAACGTCCTGATCCCAAATTATTCAGCAATATCAAATTTACTGATCTCGAAGAATTTGAACGCAATCAGCAAAAAATATTAACCGCTGCGAGCGAAATTCTCACCCAGGATTTCAGCCCATCTCCTGAAGAAACAGCAACCCCACAGACAGAAATCAAATCAATCGCAGCAGGACAAAGTCCCCCATCACAACCGCTTCTTACCTCTCTTTCGTCCGAGCAACTGGAATCGTTTTTCAATGGTTCCTTTGAACACGAATGCCGCGAAGCAATGCAATTAATTGGCACGCGATTCCATCTTGCTTCGGGCGCACTATTGATGCGCAATGGGCGGAGGATGGCAGCCTGTGCGGCTGGAGGCGAAGAACGAGAAGCACTGATTGGATTCCATCTGGATACTGGCTCAGCCTTGCTCAATCGCCTGCAAATTCGGCAGCGCGAAGACATTGCTGTTGCTCTCACCTCAGAAGAATTAAACGAAATTCAGATCAACGTCTCTTGCAAACGGGCCGAAGCCTTTCCGCTTTACATAGGTGAAGAATTGACGGGAATGCTACTCGTGCTCGATACAGAACTGGATAAAAATTCCCAAACAGAGCTGGCACGACTAGGACAAAACTTAATTCTCCCGCTTGAACTGGCACGATTGCGTAGCACGGTGAATGACCAAACCAAGTCGCTCGCGCAATGGCAGGATTTCGCACATTTATTGGCGACGCGTGCCAATGCGCCCGAAACTTATTCGGCTATCGTTGAGAAAGTCGTGGCCTCGCTTGGTGCAGAACGTGTTTCACTATTGATCTACAACGAAGATTCCAAAAAGCTGATTTGTAAGGCCGCAAGTGGCGTCAGCCAGGAAGTTATCAGTGGCCCGCGTCTGGGCGAAGGCATTGCAGGTGTGGTATTGGAACGTGGCGAACCACTGCTGGTACGGAACCTGGAAGAACAATCCTGGGTCGCAGATCGGGTGCATGGCAATGCACATTCCAGCTCTTTTATCAGTTTTCCGCTGCTCAGCGGAGGGAAGCGATTGGGCGTGATCAATCTGACAGATCGCGAGGCAAATCAAAGCTTCGTCGCCAGTGATTTGGACTGGCTTAAGCTCTTTGCCCCCTATGCGGCAGCAGCGCTGGAGCGAATTGACTTACACGAAAAGGCACAACGGTTTCAGCTTCTGGCCATTACTGATCCTTTGACTGGCTTGCTCAATCGCCGATACCTAGAAGAGAGATTTGCGCAAGAAATCGAACGTTCAAAGCGCTATCAATTCCCGCTTTCCTTCGTGATGATGGATATTGATAGTTTCAAATCCTTCAATGACACATTCGGGCATCAGGCAGGCGACGAAGTTTTGCGCGAAACAGCTCTCTGTATTCGCAAGTCGCTGCGGAATTTTGACGTAGCGGCGCGCTACGGCGGCGAAGAATTCATTGTGGTCTTGCCCGAAACAGATGTTACTTCAGCCACAATTTTGGCCGAGCGCTTGCGCAAGGCCGTCGAACAACACTTCACCAGTGAACGATCCCGACACCCGGTGACAGTCAGTATCGGGGTTTCCAGCCTCAGCAAAGCCTTGCAAAATAGGCATCAAGTCATCCGTGCCGCCGACCAGGCACTTTATGCTGCAAAAAAACGCGGCAAAAATTGTGTTGTAGTGTACAATACGGAATTGGTTCCGGGCCTCGCTTAATTTCAAGTATGTTTTTTGAGAGATAGACCACAGTCAGCCGGTCAAAGTCGTTCGGGACTATCAGGAAGCGCAATGAGCCGGTCGCATTCCTCCTTTTCTTGAAGCCTTTCCTAACTAGACCCTCTCCGCGCCAGGCTCGGTCTGGAATTTAATCCGTTAGCCCTATACCAAATATTCGCATGTCTTATTCCTCCGGTTCTTCACCGCATCAACCTATCTTGAGCCAGCTAGCCACCGACGAAATCCTTTCGCGCACCATTTCCGCGCAAGACGAAATCTACCAGGCTGCCGTGCTGAAAAATGCACGTGCCGTGTTAGTCATTGGACGTCCACAATCTGGCAAAACAGAACTTTTGCGCCTCACATATGACCGTCTTTTCAGCGAACAGGGACGCACACTGCCCATCTATTTCAGCCTTCGCCGAGATCGCTTACTGCCGGATAAATTTGCCAAGGATTTTTTGCTGACCTTATTGCGTCAATACCTTGCTTTCGTCAATCACGATGCCGAATTGGTCCCACGTCATGAACTAACCGAACGCGATTTGTTGAATCTGGCGTCTGCCAATGAATATGCAGTGCTCAAGGATTTGATCGAAGGCTATGAAGCGCGTGTTAATGACGAAGATAAACGTTCTCTCGTACGCTATGCGTTGGGATTACCTCAACGATTGGCGTCTCGTAGCCCCTATCACATCACAATGCTGCTGGATGAGGCACAATGGCTGGATCGTGTTGTCACCGATGAAGAAATTGCCAATCTGTTTGGCGAGGTCTTGCAACAACCACACAGCGTTTCGTTCATTCTGACCGGACAGCAACGCGCGTTGATGGATCAATTAGCAGCAGAAGAAGGCGTCATCGGCACTGTAAAAATCCTCCATTTTGGGCCGCCGGAGATGGCGTCCTTACAGGAACTGGTCCAACGATGGTGCATACAGGATGACGCAGCGTTTGAGCCGGAAATTGGCAGGTTGGCAATCCATCAACTTGATAGCAATTTGTTCTATCTACGTTCACTGACGGCGGCGGCGAGCGAGCGCAAAATGTGGTTCGATAAGGGCGCAGACTTTGAGCGTTTGTATGTTGCCGAGTTACTGCAAGGCCGGATTGCACACTATTTCTCGCGCCTGCTCAGACAGATTGCCAGCGATACAACTACCCGCCAGGGCGGAGAACATGCAGCCATCGAAATCGTCTACATTTGCGCCGAGGCAATGGCCTCGCGTGCTCCGGTGGAGTTAATTAAATCGCGCCTTTCAGCACGTCTGGACGTAACGCCTTTACTGGCAGAACTACATCGTCAAGAGCTAATCACGTTGCTGGATGGTCATATTCTGCCGTCGGATGATCCAGTTTTTTGTGATTGGATTGCCGCGACGCATCGCCGCTTTGAAGGGACATCGCTCGAAGAAGTCAAATTAGATTTGTTGCGCCGCCGCATTAAAGCGGTGCCCCAAATGTTGGCCCTGAGCGCACGACGAACATTGCACACGCAAATCGAAGCGTTGCTGCGGCGCTTTGACGGGCAAAGCGTGGCGCACTCACTTTTCGCCCATGACGAATTCGTTATTCGTTATGGCCATGCGCCTTACGAAATCATGTTGGCGGGGCTGCAAGCAGAAAGTGAACAAGTGCAGCTGCCACAAGTCGTGCATGTTGCAGAGGGTCATCTTTTCACGCACCGACTAGGGGCTTTACCCGCCAGTTGGAGCTGCTTGCTGGCATTCGGATTTGAACGTGGCATTTATGATCAGGAACACGAAGTTATCTGGTTATTAGCCGTGGCGGATGCCCCCTCAGCAGTCAGCGCAGAAGCCGTTCAATTGCTTGATCAGCAACTGAGAGAAATTCAGGCTACGTTGCTTTCCAATCAGGCACAGGATAAACCTGTGCCTCATATTGTTCGTTGGGCAATTAGCAAAATGGGCTTTACGCCAGATGGAACTATGGCTTTGGCTGAACGGAGCTTTGCCGCTTCGGATTATTTGCAGCTGGAATTGCTCACAAGTTTGCTGGATGCTGAAGCCAAGGAAAATGAAGAAGAAGAAGACGTAGTCCCGGACGTTTTGGAAGAAGCGGCGGAACCAGTATCGGCTGGCGAGATACCCGCACAAACCGAACTCAAAGCAAAAGAAACTGCCAAGCCAAGTTTGGAGGAAGTAGAAGCACCTGTCAGTGTGACCGTAGATGCTCCTGCGCATCCATCCGCAACCGTTCAAGGCCCAGCTCAAGAAACAGATCAAAATCTGAATCAATTTGAAATTGTGATTCCAACCAATGATGACAAGGAAATCATCGCGGCACGTGCGGTCGAACGAATGGCGCAAAGTGCGGGGTTTTCACCGGAAGCCGTAAACCAGATGAAGACGGCCTTGATTGAAGCTTGCTTGAGTTTGGCAGCCACAGAAGAACACCCGGACACCAGAATTTTTCAACGCTATCAGTTGGATGAAGAGAAAATGACCATCACGGTTGCCAACACAAGTGCCGGATTAAATGACACGACCGGAACCCTGATCACTGATGATCCTGAGCGCATTTGGCGACTGGAAGTGCTGCGCAGCCTGGTAGATTTCGTGCGACTGACAAAATTGACCGATGGCTGGCGCGTTGAATTAACTCGATTCATTCCCAAAGCCCAGGAAGAATAAGTCCTACTGCTTCATTGCATCCGCCAGAATCTGACCAATACTATTGCTGGGCCGCTCAATCTTCAGGATGGCAGCCAAAGTTGGGGCAATATCCAACGGACTGCTTGCGGTTGTAAAATTTCCGGCCTTGATCCCGGCCCCATAAAAAATCACGGGGACATGCGTGTCGTAGCTGTAGGGTGTTCCGTGCGAAGCCACGATGGTTTCGCCTGCCAGAAAAAATGGTCGCGGCACAATCACCAGATCACCATTTCGATCAGGATGAAACCCACCTGCAACACTGCGTGCGACGGCTGTTTGTGGTAGTTGTCCGAGGAGAATCTGTGTGCGAGTAAAGCATTCAGCAATGCCGGGAATTTGCCGGATCGCAGCACTGGCAACGCGTTCGACTTCTTCGTGCGAAGCCTTTCTGCGCTCCAGTGCAGCATAATCAAAATAGATATTGCCGTTGACCAGCGACAAAATCCATTTATCTTCCCCAAATTGTTTATTCAGCGCAGCTTCTGTTATCTCGCTAATGGCTTTGGCTTCGATCCGTCCGCCTAAACCATATTCTTGTGCATATTCAGGAATTGGCCCCACGCCGTGATCTGCCGTCATCGCAATCACCACATTTTGCAAGCCGATTTTTTGATCAAGATAGGCGAAAAAATCGGCTAATGCACGATCTGTCCGCAGCGTCATGTCCTGCACTTCCTGGCTGTACGGGCCGAAGGAATGTCCCAGAATATCGTTGGATGAAAAACTAACCGTCAACAAATCCGTTACATCATCCTGACCTAGCTTTTCGTTCTCAATTGCAGCTTTGGCAAAGGAAACCAGGTGTTCATTGGCAAAAGGTGTGTATTCAAATTGCGTATAAAACTTTGAGCCTGCCTGCTGTTCGCCGCCGTTGATGGTATAGGGGAACTTCGTCGCGCCATACGCCCATTTTTCGTAGGGATAATCATCACTCAATGACCGCGAATATGCAGCTTCCGGCAACATCCGCTCCCAAATCTTGCCGAAATAGCGTGACGGATTTTGCTCTTGATTAAATTTCTTCACCCAGGCAGGCAGCTCACTAAAATAATAGGTGCTGGAAACAAATGCACCGTTGGTTGCACTAAACCAGTAGGCACCGTTCGGATGCTTACCTACAGGCAGGATTGCCGAACGATCCTTGTATGACAGTCCAATCACTTTGGATTGCCCAGTCGTATGAAATTTCAACTGGTCGCCAAGCGTCGAACCGATCAGACGCGCAGGAGACATTCCAGCAGTTTCTTCCTTGCCGCCGAGCAGTTTCGTGCTCGCATCTGATACGCTGGTTATACGCTTGCCCGTTGCGCGGTCAAACCAGTCATTGCCGATGATGCCATTGTGTGACGGACTTGCACCACTCATAAACGCGGCGTGACCACAGGCTGTGATCGTTGGCGTATAGGGATAATGTGCGTTCGAGAACACCGCGCCATTTTGCAGAAATCGTTTGAAGCCGCCCTCGCCGAATTGATCCTCAAAGCGAGTCAAATAGTCGTAGCGAAACTGGTCAATAACGATGCCAACTATAAGTTTGATTTTGGGCGCGGCAGCTTTTCTCGTTTGCGCATGGAGAGGTGAAGTAACAAGGAAGAAAGACAGTAAAACAGAGAACAATAAACGGAGGCGTGATGACAGCATAAATGTGTTTGTACCGTAGACCGTCTAGCCTACGGTAATCCTAACAAAACAACGCGATCAAAAATTAATGAATCGCGATGAAACAAATCCGTAGACTTAACAGTCTACGGTATAACTTATAATTTCGGCGGTGCGCCAACCGGGTGCTGTTCCAAATCCAACACGGAACCTGTGATGCACTCGCTTTCGTCGCTGGCAAAATAGGTCGCGGCATAGGCGATGTCGCGCGGCAATAACAACCGTCCAAACGGTCGGGTTTTATAGGCTTCTTCCAACCAGTCCTCGCCTTTGCCTTCAAGCTGTTTGACGACGTGTTCGTTGGGCGTTTCCGTCCAGCCAACGTTCAATTGATTCACGCGAATTTTGTATCTGGTCAGATAGCTGGCAAGGTTTTTTGTGAACGTCATCAAACCGCCCTTCGCTGCTGAATACGCCAACAACGCAGGTTCGCCGATGTACGCATTTACCGAACCGATATTGATGATCGAACCCGCACGCCGATCTTTGTTGTGATTGAAGAATTGCTGCGCGCAAATGAACGCCCCACGCACATTGATGGCAAACAGACGATCCCACAATTCGACGGTCGCGTCTTCAATCGTGCAACGCGTGCTGTCGCCCGCGTTGTTGACCAGCACATCCACTTGGCCAAAGGCTTCGACCGTGCGATCAATCAGATTGCGGCAATCCGTTTCGCTGGTGACATCCGCACGCTGAAAGATCGCTTGTCCGCCGTCTTTCACAATGCTTTCTACGATAGCGTTTCCATTGTTTTCGTTGCGACCAGAGATCACAACACGCGCGCCTTCGCTGGCGAAAAGACGGGCAATCCCTTCGCCCATGCCCTGCGTGGACGCGGTGATAACTGCGACTTTGTTTTCTAAGCGACTCATAAATCCTGGGAGCGCAGGCGTCTCGCCTGCTAAATTTTGGTTATATGTTTCCTGGAAGGTATTTGGCCTTTACGCCTCAGCAGGCGAGACGCCTGCGCTCCCAGGGAAATGCTGTGCAATTTTCTCGCGTAAAAATTGTACCGATTCACGCAATTCGTCCATGCCATTTTCACCGTCTTCAATTGAAATCCAACCATCGAAGCCTTCGGCCTTCAGCGTAGAGAAAATTGCGTCGTAGTCGTTCAAACCTTTGCCGATTACACCATGCTTGAGGTTTTTCGCATAGCCCATTGAGCCGTCCTGCGATTTCAAATCTTCAATCGTGCCGCTAATCAAATAACGATCTGACGCGTGCATTGTGACGACGCGATGTTTGACGGCGGCGAGTACGTCCAGCGGGTCTTCACCGCAAATGATCGAGTTCGATGGATCGAAGTTCACGCCAAACCAGGGTGAAGTAATCTGGTTGATGATTTCCAGAAACACATCCAGATGTTGCGCAAATTCAGGGTATTTCCAGTAGCCATCTTTGTAATGGTTTTCCATGTTCAGGATGATGCCACGTTCGGCTGCGTACGGGATCGCGGCATTGATGCCTTCGACAGAGTAGCGAACGCCGTCTTCGCGCGAAACGTCTTCGCGGCGCTGACCGGTCAACACCCGGCAATATTTGCCGCCGAGTTGTGCCGTCAGATCAATCCAGAATTTTTCTTTTTCGAGTTCGGCTGCGCGCGCTGCCGGGTCGTGCTGCGTGAAATCTGGCGAGCAGCACATCATCGGAATTTCCAGCCCTTTGGATTCGGCGTGTTGCTTGATTTGCGCAACGTACTCTGGCTCGAAATTCGCAAAAAATCCGGGATACATTTCGACGCCATCCACGCCGAGCGTTGCGGCCAGATCAATCCAATCAAACAGCGTCATCGTTTTCGTGACGCATAAATCGTCCATGTAACATTTCGGGAAAGCACTTAGTTTTGGCATAAATTCACTTGTTTATTTTTCACTTAGATTCGCTTTATTACTGCGATAAGGCTGAAAATCGCGGCCCCAATCAAGCCCGACGATTTCTAGTTTTATGTCTTCGCCGTCCACCTGCACCAGCACATAGTGATACGCGCCACCGCCCGGTTCATACGACGGTTTGGCAATTCGTTCCAGCGACACTTTTTCTTCAGCGTACTGCTTCACGTAAGGCCGAATGTCGGGGTCGCCCGCATAAGCATACAGCGGTGCGCCGCCCCCACCGGTCAGCACGTGGTCAAGACGATGCTTGCCGGTGCTGTCCTCGTAACGTTCAATCCAATGCTCGAAAAGGTGATCGTGGCCACCAAAGAAAACTTTGACGTGATGTTTGCGAAAGAGCGGCATATAACGATCTCGAATAATCTGTGTCGGTTTCTCGATCTGCGCGCCGCCGTGTGGGCCGGAGGAAAATGCGGGGTGATGACTGTACACGAACACGTTTTTGTATCGCTGCCGATCCAGCCCCTCTAACTGCTCGGTGATCCATGCAATCTGCTTTTCGTCGCCTGCGATGTTGGAATCGAAAGCAATCACGAATGTGTTCCCGTAACCAAAGGAAAAGACCGGATAGCCGCTCAACCGACGCGGTGATCCGTCAGGCGGAAGCAACTCTGCGTTAGCGGAGTAGTAGTTTTTCAGCCCCGGTTGTCGTCGTTCAGCGTCGTGGGTATCGGCGCTGCTCACGTCGTGATTTCCCGGTGCCAGAAAGTACGGCACGCCACCATCCTGCGTCAGCTTGTTGATGAGATCAATGTAGCTAAGATTCCATTGCTTGCCCATCGCGCCATTCGCTACGCCGTCGCCTGTTTGAATGACGAAGCGCGCTGGATAGTCCGTTTTTTCCAGCTTCTTAATCTGCGCGACCATCGAATTGATGACAAGCGAATGTTCGTACTGCAATTCATAGCCATCGCGCCGCCCACGCGTGTCTCCGTAAACGAAAAAGGTGAATTTCGTGGCGTTGGCCGAGGCGTCTTCGCTTGGCAACGGATTGCGCGGAGCTTTAATTGCCTGCACCGGAATGTTGTCGGTGAGCGTTGTTTGGGTCTGTGTTGGGGTCTGTGGTTGCGTTTGTTGCTGGGTCTGTGTTTGTGTAGTCGAAGTTTGCGCGGACAGCGCAGCCGCCCCTGAAACGATCAGGAGCGCAAAGAGCGATAGGCGTAGCATGTTATTTTCCTGAATTGGCAATTTGATAAATCGCTTCAATCTAAGCCTCCGGCTGCAACACGGCTTTCACATACTTGCCATCGTGCATGCCGTC
>JAFDVL010000088.1 GCA_018268995.1 Acidobacteriota bacterium
GATGGGCGCGTTGGCGCAGGGCGGCAGGTGGTTTGCCGGAATGACGCGCAATCCGTGGCAACCAGAAGAAGTGCAGCAAGGTTCCAGCGGTTCATCGGCGGGGTCAGCTTCAGCAACTTCGGCGGGGCTGGTGGGATTTTCAATTGGCACCGAAACGCTGGGGTCAATTGTGTCGCCTTCGTCGCGTTGTGGCGTGGCGGGTTTGCGCCCGACCTACGGACGCGTCAGCCGCTACGGTGCAATGGCACTCAGTTGGACGATGGACAAAATCGGCCCGATTTGTCGCAGCATTGAAGATTGCGCGCTCGTGCTTGATGCAATTTACGGCGCAGATGGACGCGATGAAACTTCGCTGGATGTGCCATTCAATTGGACGCCGGACACAAACATTTCCAAGCTGAAAATTGGCTATCTCAAAGCGGAATTTGAAGGCGGCAATGACGAGCAACGTAAAAAGCTCTACGCCGAAGCCTTGGATGCGCTGCGCGGCGCGGGTGCAAAGCTCGAACCAATTGAAATGCCGAAATTCTCGACCGACAGTTTGCGCATTATTTTGACGGCAGAAGCAGCAACTGCCTTTGACGATCTGACACGCGACGGCGGCGTCAATCAGCTTTCCGGTCAACGGCCTTCGGATTGGCCGAATTCGTTTCGCTCAGCGCGCTTTATTCCAGCGGTCGAGTATTTGCGTGCCCAACGCGCCCGCACCTTGCTGATGCGCGAAATGGATTCGCTGATGCAAAACTGGGATGCGTTCGTGTCGCCCGCTCCCGGCAGTTCGAGTTTGCTCATTACGAATTTGACCGGGCATCCACAAGCGGTATTGCCGTGCGGCTTCATCAATGGATTGCCCCAAGCGATCATGTTTACAGGCAAGCTCTATGACGAAGTCACGCCATTGCGCATTGCCTTGGCATTCGAAAAAGCGACGAAGTGGCACACGATGCACCCAAAGCTGGATTAACTTTTCCACGAAGGCACACAAAGGTACACGAAGAGTTGACGCTAATTTTTCTGCCCAACATTTTCCTGCCTGATTCTTCTTCGTGATTCTTCGTGCGCCTTCGTGGAAGAAAAAGGAAACTATGCCGAAAACTGTTCTCATCACCGGTTCTTCTTCCGGCATTGGCAAAGCGACTGCCAGCTATTTTGCTGAACAAGGATGGAACGTCGTTGCCACAATGCGTACGCCAGAAAACGCAGGCGAGTGGGCCAAGCACAGCAACATTACCTTAATTCGATTGGATGTTCTTGACCTTGCTTCGATTCAAGAGGCAATCCGTGATTCCCTCCGTAAATTCGGCAAGATTGATGCGGTCATGAACAACGCGGGCTACGGTTTGGTTGGGCCGTTTGAAGCTTCAACCAACGAACAAATCAAACGGCAATTCGACACCAATGTCTTTGGCCTGATGAATGTGTGCCGCGAAATCATTCCGCATTTTCGAGAACAGCGCGGCGGCACGATTATCAATGTCGCTTCGATGGGCGGGCGGCTGACGTTTCCGCTTTACAGCCTGTATCACGGCACGAAATGGGCGGTCGAAGGCTTTTCGGAATCGCTGCAATTTGAGTTGCAGCCTTTCAAAATTCGCCTCAAAATCATCGAACCGGGCGCGATCAAAACGGATTTTTATGATCGTTCGATGGAGGTGATGTCAAAGCCGGGGCTGACGGTTTATGATGCGTATGTCAACAAGGCGCTGCCGAACATGAACAAGTTTGGCGAAACCGCACCGGGGCCGGAAAAAGTCGCGCAAGTCATTTATCAGGCGGCAACGGATGGCTCAGGGAAATTGCGCTATCAAGTAAATTCCGCACCATTGCTGGCGTTGCGACGATTATTGCCACTCTCTTGGTTTCAAGGATTGATGCGCAAAATAATCCTGAAATAATTCAGTGCATCAGATACATGCGTAGCATCGAGTAAACACCAAACAACACATATGATCCGGTGAATACGCCAGCAAAGACAAACACGCTGGCAATAATGGTAGCTTGACTGCCGCGAATTGTTTTTGAGGGAATGAGCGCGATTGATTTGTGGTAGAGACCCGAAACCCCAAACTGTAAGCAGAAAACTGCCAGCGTAGAAATGAGTGCCAGGAACATCCAGAGTTGTAGTGAGACAGACATATCAGCTTCTTCCTAAATAATGCGGTGCCTGGGTAAGGTTGCAGAGTGCAGCTTATGCCATAAAACAAGTCGAGAATCTGTGATTTCTTTATAACATTGCGCAATCAGCGTACACTGTGGCGCGAAAATGATGTCCCAAATCAGACACAAACTGATTCATCTTTGGCATATCGTGCGCGACGTGCTGCGCGGCTACACGACCGGGCAGCCGCCGGATGAGGAGCGTCCGCGCAAAAGTTGTTGTTGAAAGGAAGATGGAATATGGGATTGGCGCAGAAGGTTGTGCGGTACACAGAAGAAGAATATCTGGCGATGGAGCGTGAATCGCTTGAGCGCCACGAATACATTGATGGTGAAATTTATGCGATGGCAGGGGAAAGCCTGGCGCATGGATTTATCACGATCAATCTGGGAGCGGAGTTTCGCGCGCAACTCAAAGGGAGTGATTGTGCTTCGCTGTCGCCCAATATGAAAGTCCGCAGCGGCCCTGACCCGAAATTCGCGCGCACGACCAAGGGATTTTTCTCGTACGCCGATCTGATGGTCTTTTGCGGGAAACCACTTTTTCATGATGAGTTTCGCGATGTTTTATTGAATCCCAAAGTCATTGTCGAAGTGCTGTCGCCTTCGACCGAAGCCTATGACCGGGGCGAGAAGTTTCGGCGCTATCGCCAATGGATTCCGACGTTCACCGATTATTTGCTGGTGTCGCAAACAGAGCCGTTGGTCGAACATTTTCGGCTCGACAAAAGTGGGTTTTGGGTGCTCGCAGCAACGGTCACGGATTTAGCCGACAGCATAAAAATCGCTTCGATTGGGTGTGAATTGAAGATGGCAGAAATTTACGACCGCGTCGAGTTTCCTGCGCTGATTGAGGAAGAGGAAGAAGAAAAACCCAAGCGAAAACGGCAAACCAAAAAGGCGAAGAAATAAAATGGCTGCGCAAATCGAAACGCTCATCGAACAAATCACCGACCTCGTCTTCGCGCGCTTGCATGGCGCAGGTGAAGCACATTGCGGTTGCACGCCGCACACGCTGGCCTGCGCGTTGGACGCGGGCGCGTCGCGTATCGGCCTGGCCTTTGGCGAAGCGGCGGCGGCGAATGCCGAAGTAGCGAAATACATTGATCACACGTTGCTCAAGCCGGAAGCGACTAAAACGGAAATCGAAAAGCTCTGTCACGAAGCGCGCACGTACAGCTTCGCTTCGGTCTGCGTGAATCCAACCTGGGTTAGGCAATCGGCGCTCTTGTTGCTCGGCTCGCCCGTCAAAGTTTGCACCGTGATTGGATTTCCGCTTGGCGCGACGTTGCCGGATGTGAAGGCATACGAAACGCGGCGCGCGATTCTGGATGGCGCGACCGAAATTGATATGGTCATCAACATCGGCGCGCTAAAATCCGGGCTGGATGACATTGTCTTTCGCGACATTCTGGCCGTCGTCGAAGCCGCGCACGAATCCTGCGCCATCGTCAAAACCATCATCGAAACCGCGCTGCTGACGGACGAAGAAAAAACGCGCGCCTGCCTGCTGGCCAAAGAAGCGGGCGCGGATTTCGTCAAAACCTCAACGGGCTTCAGCAAAGGCGGCGCAACCGTCGCGGACATTGCCTTAATGCGGCAAGCTGTGGGAGCCGAAATTGGCGTCAAGGCAGCGGGCGGCGTGAAAGATTTGTCTTCAGCACGCGAAATGATTGCAGCAGGCGCAACGCGTATCGGAGCCAGCGCAGGCATCGCCATCGTCCAGGAAGCGAAAGGTCAAAAACCTGCGGGCGCAAAGGCTTCCGGGTCGTATTAATCTTTGCAACAATGTCACGAATCTCTCGCGTTTCTTCCTCGCCTGCGAGCAGTCGTGTCTTTTTCCCCTTCTCCTGCTATAATTCCGTGACTTTACTTAACTAACAAGCAGACTCATTACGCGCTGCAACTGAGATTTGACCCAGGAATTTCTATGTATTTATTGAAGCAGATTGACGATCCGAACGACCTCCGCAAACTAAAACCCGAACAACTCCCACAAGTCGCCACCGAAGCCCGCGAATACATGATCGAAACGCTCTCCAAAATTGGCGGGCACACGGGCGCAAGCCTCGGCGCAGTCGAATTGGCGATTGCC
Organism: Acidobacteriota bacterium; assembly: GCA_018268995.1. GTDB lineage: Bacteria > Acidobacteriota > Blastocatellia > RBC074 > RBC074 > JAFDVL01. The sequence continues at coordinate 4,253 of JAFDVL010000088.1, forward strand.
CTGCATTACGCATTCGAGACGCCGAAAGACAAACTGGTTTGGGACGTCGGTCATCAAGCGTATGTACATAAAATTCTGACCGGACGTCGCGATCAGCTGCATACGATTCGGCAATACGAAGGACTTTCCGGATTTCTCAAGCGCGACGAAAGCATCTACGATGAATTTGAAGCGGGCCACGCCGGAACTTCCCTTTCAGCCGCGCTCGGCATGGCGGTGGCGCGCGATCTTGCAGGAGAGAAAAATCACGTTGTTGCAGTCATCGGCGATTCTTCGATTATGACGGGAATGGCCTGTGAAGCAATCAATCAGGCTGGCCACCTGGGCACCAAGCTCATCATTGTGCTGAATGATAATGAAATGTCCATTTCGCCTTCGGTCGGTGCGTTGGAAGGCTATTTGACGCGCCTCAGAAAAGGACAAACCTATCACCGCCTGAAAGACGATTTTGAAGAAATCATCAAGGCAATTCCTGGCATTGGTGATCTGGTGCTGCAAGCGGCAAAGGACGTCAAAGATGCGGTCAAAGCCACTATTGTTCCCGGCGTTTTTGTCGAAGAACTGGGCTTCCGCTACCTCGGCCCGGTCAACGGTCACGACACCAAAGCGTTAATTGACATCTTTGAGGAAGCCAAGAAAGAAACGCATCCGGTTATCATTCACGCGCTGACGGTCAAAGGCAAAGGCTACGCGCCCGCCGAAGCCGATCAGTCTGCCTGGCACGGCACTTCCGCTTACGAAATTTCCAGCGGCAAATTCATCAAAGAACCCGCTACGGCACCGTCTTTCACTGCTGTCTTTGCGAACGCCCTGATTGACATTATGCGCAAGGACGAAAAAGTCACCGCAGTCACGGCTGCGATGCCCGATGGAACCGGGATGAGCAAGGTGATGAGGGAATTTCCAAAGCGTGCAATTGATGTTGGCATTGCCGAACAGCACGCCGTTACGTTCTGCGCCGGAATGGCAACGCAAGGATATAAGCCCGTCGTCGCAATTTATTCGACCTTCCTGCAACGCGGCTTCGATCAAATTTATCACGATGTTTGCTTGATGGATTTGCCTGTGACATTCGCAATGGATCGCGGCGGCATCGCAGGCGCAGACGGCCCGACACATCACGGTTTGTTGGATGTCGGCTACCTGCGCGTTATGCCAAATCAAATTGTGATGGCTCCCAAGGACGAAAATGAATTGGGGCATATGCTGCTGACTGCGATTGAATCTGGCCATCCCGCTTCGCTGCGCTACCCACGCGGCAACGGCTTCGGCGTAAAGATGGATGAAAGCTTACATCAGCTTGAAATCGGTAAAGCCGAACTGCTCACGGATGTCAGCGGCGACGTAGCCATTTTCGCCTTCGGCACTCCAACCTATGCCGCACTAAAAGCCGCAGATCGTTTGGCGAAAGAAGGCATTCGCGTAACCGTAGTCAATGCTCGTTTTGCGAAACCGCTGGACGAAGATTTGCTGATCGCCTTGACGCAATCGCATCGGTTGGTTTTAACCGTCGAAGAATCTTATTTGAATTGCGGCTTTGGCAGCGCTGTGCTGGAAATGCTCGAAGCCAACAACGCCCTTTACGCAGGCCCCCGCATCGTTCGCTTAGGCTTGCCCGATGCGTTGATTCCGCACGGCAGCCAATCCTTGCTATATGCCAAATACGGCATTGATGCAGATTCAATTTATAACCGCGTGAAAGATACAATTGCTGTGCTGGACGGCAAAATTTTCGCGTCAGTTCGGTAAAATCATGGGACGCGGATTAAGCAGGTTATCACCGATCAATCCACGTCCCATCTTTATTTGTATGTTTAGATCGCTTTTTCTACTTACCTGCCTGATTGCGATTCCAGCTATCGCCTTCTCACAGGCAAAAGTCAGAAAAACTGAAACGATCTCCACCACTAGCAAAATCACTCTCGCCAAACTCAACACAATTGAAATCAAAGGCACTGCCGTTTATACGCTTGCCGCTGCCGATTCTGACGGCACATTGACAGGCAATCTGGTGTACAGCCTGCCTGAACTCGAACGACAAAAAATTGCGCAAGCACTGAGCAAACCGCTCGCAGAAATTCCCGCCAACCTGACCGCCAACAACCTGACCGCTAAGCTTGAAAAAAATACGCATTGCCCGGAAATTCACTTTGAATTTGCTGAATTGAATCTGGAAATCTCTGGAACCAGGCTACAACTCAACCGTTTCATACTCAGCCTCACAGAAAGTGACCAAAAGCTGTCGCGCGCCCTCTGCATCTGGACAGAACGTACGAATAAAGGCGTCGCCAACAAAGGCATCGTGCAATACATCAACCTCTTGCTGAAAGGCGAAGAGGACGAAGAACAAGCCAAGTAACTTTAACATTCAGGAACAGGCGTGAAGAGTTCAAGCTTCAGCTTGATTTTATACTGTGAGGCAAACCGCCAAGCTAAAGCTTGAACTCTTCACGCTTGCACTTTAGCAACACAGCCAAAGGAAAAACGTTATGAACCTCAAACCTCACTATCTACCTGTCACTCTTGTTTGTTTCTTGTTCTTTTCAAGCTTGGCTTTCGCGCAAGAAAAGCTGAAGAAGCCACAAATGCTCATCACAGAACGCAAAACTATTTCTGGTAAATTAAAAATCAGCGAAGGCGAGCTGATCGAAGTAATAGGTTCGGCGGTATTTAAAGTTACGCAATGTAATGCTGATAAAACGCTCACAGGTGAACTTACCTTTCAAATAGAAGAATCGAGTCGGAAACAACTTCAAGAAAAATCAAGGAAACCATTTTTATCGGCAATTACGCTTCAGAATGTTATTGCAGATTTTGCTAAGGAAACTGAATGCCCGGTTTTGAAGTTAGAATTCCAGGCTATTGATTCATCCAGAAGTGGAGAACTGCTTCACCTGGATAGATTCACACTTGATCTCAAAGAATCAAAACAGGATGTTTCCAGAATTCTTTGTTACTACGTAAGTTGTAAAATTGAGTGCCGCCAAGTTCGCCGAATTAACGAGTTGCTCTTCGGATTTGCAGACAAGTAACCATAGGCCATCATGAACACCAAACCTCCCCTCATTCTCATCAGCATCTTTTGCTTCCTGCTCGTGCCATCCTTCGCGCAGGAAAAACCCAAGAAATGCCAACTCGCCACCACCGACAGTAAAAAACTCATTGGCACGATCAAGTTAAATGAACAGGAAACAATTGAAATCATCGGCAAAGCAACGTATACAGTCACGGCGTTGAATTCGGATGAATCGTTAGTGGGCACGTTGTTTTTTGCGCTTGCCGATGCAGAGCGCCAGAAAATCGCGCAGGCGATGAACAAAGAACTTAGTGATGTTCCAATAATCATTAGAGAGCACGAAGCTATTGGACAGTTTCATAAGCTGACAGAATGCCCAAGGCTGCAATTTGATTTTCCTGCGATGGACTTAGAAATAGCAGGAGCAAAGATGCAATTGAAACCATTCATTTTGAATCTAAAAAAAGATGATGACCTGCCAACGTTTGTGCTTTGTAAACGCGCTTGGAGGATAGCTAGCGGTTTGGATAGACGTGCAGATGGTCGCCGTCTGAATAGAATTCTCAATTGCACAGAAGAAAACTGAATTTCCGCTTGCCACCCAAACTACCCAAAGAACGCCTCGACAAACTGCTCGTCACGCGCGGGCTGGCGGAAACGCGATCAAAAGCTCAGGCATTGATTCTGGCGGGGCAGGTGTTTTCGCAACAGCAACGCCTCGACAAACCGGGATTGATGATTGCAGTTGACGCCGAAATCACGCTCAAAGAAGTGATGCCGTATGTCAGCCGTGGCGGGTTGAAATTGGCGGCGGCACTGGATCATTTCGAGCTTGATGTGGCGGGCTTTACTTGCCTTGACGTAGGCGCTTCGACGGGTGGATTTACCGATTGTTTATTGCAGCGTGGCGCGGTGAAAGTCGTAGCGATTGATGTCGGGCACGGGCAATTGGCGTGGAAAATTCGCCAGGACGCGCGCGTTGAAGTTCGTGAACACGTCAATGCACGCTTTCTGCAACCAGCAGATTTTCAGGACAAATTTGATCTCGTGGTGTGCGATGTGTCGTTTATCTCGCTGCGGTTGATCTTGCCCGTGCTGCCGCCGCTTTTGAAAAGTTCAGCCAAAGTCATCTCTCTGATTAAGCCGCAATTTGAAGTGGGACGTGAAGAAGTCGGCAAAGGTGGCATCGTGCGCGACGAAGCGGCGCAATTGCGTGTTGTTGATGAAATTACAGCGTTTGCCGCGACAATTAGGCTGCAATCTCGTGGCGTGATTGACTCGCCAATCTTAGGTCAGGATGGCAACCGGGAGTTCCTTGCCTGCTTCACCTTGCAAGATAACGCTTGAGTATTTCCAGCCAGTCAGTGTAAAACTATTGCACTTTTTATCCTTAGAAAGCTGCCCCCACGTTAATTGAATTTCATGTCAGAAAGAAGACCCAACTATGAGTCAAAAACAGATTTTATTGGAGAAAATTGCGGATCGCACTGCGCGCATAGGTGTCATTGGGATGGGCTATGTGGGCCTGCCCTTAGCGGTGGAGTTTGCACATTCCGGCTTTCGCGCTACGGGCTTTGAGGTAGATACCAGAAAAGCCGAGGCAATCAATAAAGGCGAGTCTTACATTATTGACGTGCCGTCGGAACAGGTTGCGGAATTGGTCAAGGCGGAACGGTTACAAGCAACCATAGATTTCACGGCACTTGCCAATCAGGACATCATCATCATTTGTGTGCCGACGCCGTTGCGCAAAACGAAAGAACCTGATGTTTCCTATATTCTGGCTGCTGCCGAAAAGATTCAGGATGCACTGCATCCAGGACAGCTCATCATTCTGGAATCCACAACTTATCCAGGTACAACGGATGAAGTTCTGCGCCCGATGTTCGACGAAAAAGGGTTTTCGCTCGATCAAGATTACTTCCTCGCTTTTTCGCCCGAACGCGTTGATCCGGGCAATCCGCAATTCCAAACCAAAAACATTCCGAAAGTCGTTGGCGGCGTCACGGAAGACAGCGCAGATGTCGCGGCGGCGGCCTATGGCGCAGTTGTCGAAAATGTCCATCGCGTAGCTTCGGCACGCGCCGCAGAAATGGCGAAATTGCTGGAAAACACCTTCCGTGCTGTCAACATCGGCATGGTGAATGAGCTTTCGCAATTGTGCTATACGCTTGGGATTGATACGTGGGAAGTGATCGAAGCGGCAGCAACGAAGCCGTTTGGCTTTATGGCATTTTATCCGGGGCCGGGGATTGGTGGGCACTGCATCCCGCTTGATCCACATTATCTGTCGTGGAAAGCACGGATGCACGGTTTTGAAGCACGGTTCATTTCGCTCGCCGAAGAAGTGAACTCAACGATGCCACAGCACGTGGTGGAATTGGTTCAGGCAGGACTTAACAAACATCGCAAGGCCGTCAACGGATCGAAGGTTTTAGTGCTTGGAGTTGCCTACAAACGTGACATTGACGATATGCGCGAAAGCCCGGCGTTGGGAATCATCGAAAAGCTGGAAAAGCTCGGCGCTGAGGTCAGCTTCCACGATCCGCATGTTAACGATGTCGTGTTGGAAAACGGCGAGCGGATGACAGGCGTCGCATTAACCGAACAACTTGTCACAGATGCTGATTGCGTCGTCATTGTCACCGATCATCGCGCGGTTGATTATCGGTGGGTTGCCGAACGCGCAAAGCTGATTGTAGATACGCGCAACGCGACGCGCGACCTGAAGAAGGGCGAACTGGCAGAAAAGATCATTCATCTGTAGAGAGTAGATGCTAGACGTTAGATGCTGGGGAAAAACTCGTTATTCTTCCAGCATCCAACATCTAGCATCCAGCATCTTTTTGCGTTTATGCCCATAAAATTACTGGCGCTCGATATTGACGGCACGCTGCTCAATCGCAAGAGCAAAGTCACACCGCGTGTGCGCGAAGCACTCGACAATGCACAGGCACAAGGCGTACAGATTGCGCTGGTCACAGGCCGACGCTTCAGTTCAGCCCGTCCGGTCGTGCAAGAGTTGGAACTATCCATCCCGCTGGTTTCTCACAACGGCGCACTCACTAAAAACATTACGACACTGGAAACAATTCAATACCATCCATTTGAAAATACGACGGCTTGCGAAGTTATTCGCTTGGGACGAGAATTTAAAGCCGACATCATTTGCTGCGACGACCCGCACGGCTTAGGCAAAATGGTAATGGAAGGATTTTCGCCGGAAAACCGCGCGCTGGAAATGTACCTGAAAAAATATTGGGATTCAGTCGTTGAAGTGCCAGATTTATTGAACTACCTGCAACACGATCCAATCCAGATTATGTTTTCCGGCACCTGTGATCGAATGGATGAGTTCGCACAGTTACTGGAATCAACTTTGGGTGAGCGAGCCAAGATTTTCCTCACGCGTTATCGTCAGGTGGATTTGACGATTATGGATGTGTTAAGTCCGACGGCATCAAAAGGCGAAGCTGTTGCTCACTTGGCAGCAATGCATGGCATTGAGCAAACTGAAGTAATGGCAATCGGCGATAATCACAACGATTTGCCAATGCTGCGCTACGCAGGGATTGGTGTCGTGATGGCTAATGCAGAAGACGAACTCAAACAATTGGGATTTGCACTTACGGCTTCAAACGAGGAAGATGGTGTGGCCGTAGCGGTAGAAAAATACATTTTGCAAAATAACTAACACGAGGAAAAATCTAATGGCAGCAAACCGAACAGCAGTTATCGAAACCAACAAAGGAACCATCAAGTTCCAACTCAATGAAGACCTCGCACCAATCACGACAGCCAACTTTATTGGCTTAGCCGAAAGCAATTTTTACGATGGCCTGACGTTCCACCGCGTGGAGCCGGGCTTTGTCATTCAAGGCGGTTGTCCCAGAGGCAATGGTACGGGGGGATCAGACAAAAAGATTCCGCTGGAAGTCAGTCCAAACCTCAAACATGGCGAAGCGGGCGCGGTTGCAATGGCGCGTTCTTCTGATCCGAACTCTGCAAGTTCACAGTTTTACATCACGCTGGCTCCCACACCGTTTTTGGATATGAATTACGCGGTGTTTGGTCGCGTGACAGAGGGATTAGATGTGGTAAAGCAAATCCGCGTCGGCGATACGATGACTTCCGTGCAAATTGTATAAGGCAACTTTATAGTACGAAAAAATAAAGGGAAGACCGCATAACATCGGCCTTCCCTTTTCTATTTGCCATCCCACACTAAGGCTTCGCAGGTGGCGGAGTTGTGGCTTTTGCCACTTTTGGTTTGGGTGTTACGGTCATGTTATTCGTGACAGGTTTCGCACCACACGCCTGTGCGGAACGCGTCGCGCCACCTTTCGCACCACCGCTGGAAGCTTCACCAGTCAAAGTTGCTGCGCCGCCATTCACCGTGGCAGTGCCATTCTTAACACTGGTCGAAATCTTGAATTTATCATTGATGCATTTGGAAATATCCGCATCGCTTTTCGGAGTAGTGGGGGCCGCTGTCTTTTTTGTTTTGGCTGCGGCCTGGTTTGCGTCCTGTGCCAGCACAGTGAAGGACAACAAAGTAATAACGAAAATACTCAACAGAGTTTTTCTCATGGATAAATCTCCTTAACTAAAGTTGATTGACGGGGCAACGGCGAAGCGCTCGCCGTCCATTCAACCACCGCACACACAACAAAACAGACCAAACCTGGGGTGGTTTGCTGTTGCCGGCTGACTTACGATGTGAATACGGTGACTGAACTGCTGAAGTACAACATGGATGATAGAATCGTTATGCTTGGCGCACAGACGATCTATCTTCAAAACTGATAGAAAGAACCAACCTTTGGCACCACCTAAATGGCGCAGTTAGTTTCTTTGGGTTCTTTAGTAACTCGCTTAGGGACGCCGTCATGACCAGCGGTTGAGTAAATGACACTCAAATTGCGACCGAGGTCTCTCTCGTGCAAAATTTCGCAGGAGCCTTTTACACGACAACAAAATTTCGACGTTAATTTCAATATGGAATAAGCACTACAACTTCCTGGCAAATGCAGCGATCACTGAAGTCTAACTTCAGCGCACAAGCTGTGAATAAGAGCTTTTCCAGCGCTTCCCCTCCATCTGGCAAGGGGACGATTGAACGCCAATTTGTTTTGAGAGCGATTGTCTGAACACCTGCAAATCTTCAACTTCTTCCAGACAGTTCCGACACAAGGCCAGATGGCTGGTGGCTATCTCACAATCAATTTCGTCAAGCTGCGCTTCGACAAAAGCACTGATCTGCTCAAAACCAAGGTGAAAATCTTCTTCAAAGGCTGTCAACTCCCAAGAAGGTGAATTAACAGCCTTTGCTCTCCCCTGATTGGCTTGAAGGACACTTTTTAATCTTTCTACGCATTCAGAGCACGTCGCGAAATGGTCATCGGTTCGCAGAAGCTCAAGAACCCCAAGTGTTCGATTGACATAGCCACTCAATTGTTGCTCCGTTAGATGTGTCACGACTTTTTACTCATCACTAATCTTCGCGAGTTCCCTCTTCACTGGAACTAACAAAATGCTCCATCACGCTTCAGCGGCTGAGGAACACTTGCATTGCGTTCTACTACAAGTCCCCTTGAATTAGTAAGGATGGCTAGAGAGTGAATTTGTTACCATCGCCCCAATATTTTTTCACCAGCTTCGTGCTCGTCGTACCAATCTTTCTCGTGCGGCTTTGCGCAAATTAATTACCTGGCGACGCGTCACTTGCATCCGTTCGGCGATCTCGGAATCTGCCAATGGCAGTCTCGCCCAGACTTCAGCAAACTCTTCTGCGGGCAAATTTAGTACAGCGGCAATCCCACGCAAGCTGGTGATTTGCAGGGCAGGCAAAAGTGTGATGACCTCCTGATTTCCAGTATCTCGCAAGTTCAACAACAAAGCCTGTCGTTGACGCACGGGTAATAAGACGATTTCCCGCCATAGTTTTTGTAAGTACTGCCGCTGCTCCACTTCATTACCAACATTGACCTGCGGGTCGCTTGGTTCATCAAGATCGGCACTCGCCTGATCTTTGATGCCCCACCAATGCGCTAAAATTGCGACTAACTCATCCAACCCCACAAATCTCGCTGCCCATTGTAAAATTGCTTGCAGTTGATCTTCGGCTCGAACCCGCGTAAATGAGGGATCAGGAACGCCCGCGAGTGACGCAGGCAGTGGGCCGTCAATCAAAAGCCGTGCCTGCTCTCGCCCTAATGGTTGACGCAAAGCCTGCTCACGATGCCACACTGCCAAGCCTCCAGCCCATTGCTCATTTTCGTCTTGCTGAAGCACGAATTGTGGTTGACTTGTCAGCAAATACCGCACTCGGTTCAAGAGCCGCCACCGGTTTGGATACTGCCGCCGTAGATAAGAAGCGCATCCACGATAGCTGGTAACGGCCACATAGGCCCGCAAATTTTTGATGGGAGTTTCGTTGATGCCTTGTCGAAGTTGTTGGAGGCGACCCAGCAATTGCAAAATAATTTCACTCTGAACATCTGCCACCTCATCACGACGCAGGCTTAGCCACAGACCCAGCTTATGAAAAACTATGCGCTTTACCGTAGGCTCAATGTCTTCACGCAACAGTTGCGTGGCGACACGCTGTGCCTCTTCCTCATCCGTTGCCAGCCAATAGGGCAATAGGGCAGAATCTATTTCCGTTGGATTCATCACACCAGTCTCATTTCTAAAATCAGCGTTCAAACGAACTGTGTCCAAGCACACGCCACACCAGATTGGTAAGAGACAGAGAAATCTTCAGGGAAAGAGAATCTCGACTCTTACCAAACTTAGTGGGCGATGACACGGACACTTTTCAGATTGATTCGCTAGAGAATGGCAGAGTTAAAACTCCAACGAACAAAAGCAAAAGGATGTGCCTTATCCCTTTAGTAAGTTTTTCGCGACAAACCAAAGATTGGCTGGTCGCTCAGCTAAACGGCGCATAAAATACGGATACCAAAACTCACCGTAGGGCACATATACCCTGACGCGGTATCCTTCCTGCACCAACTTCACCTGTAAATCACGGCGCACACCATAGAGCATTTGAAATTCAAAGGTATCGCGGGCGATGTTTTCACGAGTCACAAAGTCCTTCGTGGCTTGAATCATCTTCTCATCATGCGTCGCAATGCCATGATAAATGCCACTTGTGAGCAACCGTTGCATTAACTTGACGAAATTCGCATCTACGTCAGACTTAGCTGCAAAAGCAACTTCTGCGCCCTCGTCATAAGCGCCTTTACACAACCGGATGCGGCTGTTCTTCGCTAAAATCTCATTTATATCTTTTTCACTGCGGTACAGGTAGGATTGAATCACAATACCAACGGCTTCAAATTCGGAACGTAAACTATAGAAGATGCGCAAGGTAGCGTTGGTCTTCGCTGAATCCTCCATATCTATCCGTACAAAATTCCCCAGCCGTGAGGCTTCCTCCACGATCCGACGAGCATTTTCCTGGCAAAGCTGCTCGCCGATGTCCAAACCCAGTTGAGTGAGCTTTACCGAAACGTTCGAGTTGACATTAGAATCTTTGATGAATTGCAGTGCGCGTAAATATTCGCTAACTTCATGGCTTGTCGCCACTTCTGAGGTAATGCTTTCTCCCAGATGATCAAGTGTTGCAACAATTCCTAAGTTATTTAACTCCTGAACGGCGGCAATCGCTTCTTCGATCTTCTCTCCAGCAATAAAGCGCTGCACAACCTGCTTGAAGCCAGGCAATTCAGAAACTACTTTTTTCAGACGATGCTGACGCGATAAATAAAGAAGCACGGTCCTAAAAATCACGCGCAACTTGCTCCTTTGTGCCAAGATTCATACAAGCCTTACACGCAGAATAAAACAGACCTGAAGCGAAAGCAACGTCCTCTCCCGCCCCATCATAATTTCATTGCCTGCTTTTACCCCTTATGCTAAAGTTCGTGTGCTTCCAGCCCCTTGATCCTGCGTTTACTACTACTTACGCAAGATTCACTTCCTCAACAACAACCCATCCAAGCCGATATTTCAGACCCCGCACCCTGACGAAAGACAGTAAAAAAATGCGTCAAGTCAAAGCCTATGTTGAGTTACAAAGTTACAATGAAACCACAAGCTTCGTGGAAGCAGAACGCGTCGTTTCTTCATATATCGTAACGAAAGAAATGGGAGGGCTGATCGCGCGGCTCTTGTCCGATTTGGCGGCTCCTCGCGGGAAGAATGTCGGGGACCAACTTCCAGCACTGCACATCATCACGGGACAACGAGGCGTTGGCAAAAGCCACTTGTTAGCCTTTGTCCGTTCCCTCATCAGCGTCAAAGCGTTGCGAAGTATGATTGCGGAATCAAGCATCCTCAACGCGCTTGGACTCATTGCGGACAAAACGATCTCTTCGATTGAGGTAAATTTTGTCGGATGTGAGCACGAACCATTTGAATCTCGGCTGCGACGTGCCTTATGCGAAACGCTGAAACTCGCAACCTATCATGACGATGAAAAATGGGCCGCTGCTGTCAAAGGAGAGCAGGTATTTGAGCAGGCCTTTGGCGCGTTGCCGCTGGGCGCACAGGTAATTCTGTTTATTGACGGCTTGCCGGGGCGCTGGCGTAACGCGCCTGAACAGGTGGAAGCGGATTTGGATTGGCTCGCGTTAATTGCACGGCAGGCAGACGCGTTACCCTTACGTGCGGTAATCGTTCGGGATGAAGAAGCAGACCCATTGGAACCGGCAGGTTCGGCGATCTACAACATACCAACCAGCAATTTACGGGAAATTATCGCACGCCGCATTTTGAAAAAGACGCCGCAACAGTTGCTTGAATTGGAAGAACTTTACGATGAGCTGATGCAGATGTTGCCGGGGCTGGCCTGGTCGAAAAAAGATTTTGCCGAAGCCTATCCGCTCCATCCAGTGCTTTTTGAAAATGCCCCTGCGTTTCGTGCTACAGCACGCAGCTTTTCCCTCCCCAGTTTTATCGTAGCCTCAGTTCCGCGTGTTCTGAGCCGTCCAGCCACCTCATTGATCACACCGGATGAAGTCTTCGACCGTTATGAATATGAATTTCGCAAAAACGAAGAACTGGCGCAGACGCTAAAGCTATACGATCAAATCATTACAGAAGCGATTGCCAAATTGCCCGTCATGGAAAAACTGTGGGCAAAGCTGATCCTAAAAACGCTGTTCATTTTCTCAATTGGCGGACAAGCAGCAAACGCCTATCAGGTCGCACAAGCCCAAATGCTGATGGAAGAGGGAAATCCGACTGCCGGATATGAGCGCGTAGCCAGGATTCTTAATCATTTCGCCACCTGTTGCCCAGAGGCTTTTACACTGAAAGGCAGCGGTCAGCAATGCAGTTATCTTCTGGCTTCCGTCAATCAAACAATTAACTCAAATCTGGAGAGGCAGATCGCATCGGCGGCGAGAGAAATCTCGCCAGAGGATGTGCGGCTGGGAGACTTGTTGCTCACACAGGGACTGGGAATCTTTCAGGATTTCCCAGACGATGGAGCAGACAAAAGCGAGCTGCAAGCCTTCCCGCAACCTCCTCCGCAAACCCTCATCTGGCGTGGGAGCAAACGGGTTATTGATATTTGTTTGCCGGGTCAGGAGGTGTCTGAGTCCCCCTGGCGATTGCTCATCGCCCCGCTGGCAAAACGGGTTTCCGATGATCCTGTCTCAACAGAAAAACCGGCTGATGAAATTCAGAAAATGCTGATGGACATTCCCGCTGATGACTTCACGCTCACGTGGGAGCCAGGTCAGCCAGCGAATCCATCTGTCCTGGGGCCGCTCAAAAGACTCCTGGCGCTTCAGCAAATCATCGAAACCAGAATCGCCAACGGAATGACGCTGACAGAAGATTTTGGGGTGCTGCGTGAAAAACTACGGCTCGAAGTCCGTGCTTTATTTGGAGAACTGTACTTAATGCAGGGAGTGCTGAAAGACGCAACACGAAACGTCAGTGTGGCATCCTTTGCTGAAAAAATGGAACCAGGAAAAACGTTTCAGAGTTTTTTTGCTCAGGCATTTGATTGGTTCTTCAGTAAGAATTTTCCTCAACATCCGGCCTTCTCAGAGGCACTTTCACTAGAGCAGGCAGATGCCCTTCTCACCCAATTTTTCACCGGCACAGAAGCCCAACGACAAACACAGGCGATGCAACAGGCAGCTGAACAATGGGCAGTTCCGTTAGGAATTGCCTGCAAAATGCCGTCGCCAGAGTTTAGTGCAGATTTGTATCAGCCAGACATCTTCAGCGAAAGCACTCAACAACGTCCTTTTGTGCAGGCGGTACTGAGCTTTATAGATCATCATGCTGATGAAACAGGCGTCGCTAATGTGCCCTTGATTCTGGTGGAGCGGCTACTCAGTGACTCGCCTTATGGATTGCAACGTGCTACGCAATATCTACTCTTTGGCGCGTTAACAGCAACGAACCTGCTTGAACTGATAGACGAGACGCACGGACATACGCTCAACAAAGAAAATCTGATAGCGGGTTTCGACCTGTCAGTATTTACAGCCGTGCGCCGCGTGGCATCGGTCAGTTATCCGGCGACAGTGCTGGGTGAGTGGGCACGTCTGCTGACGAAACAACCGAGCTTACCGATCCCAAATTCGCCTGAAAATGACAAGAAAATTCGCGAAGCAATGCGGCACTGGCTCGACATTTGGGAACAAGAGCAATTGCAGTCCCGCTTTGAGCAGTTGCCCTTTGACATGCTGACGCTCAGTGCCTGGCGCGCCCTGAACACCAGCAAAACGCGGTTTTCACGCGTTTCGGCGTTAGTCGAAGCGGCGGTCGGAGGTAAGATCGAAGTCAAAACGGTGCTCTCGCGCATTGCTGATATTTTCGGACTGGATCGCGCCTCGCTCACGCAAATGCAGAACGAGATGCTGGAACTTTGCGGGTTCCTCGACTGGATGCCGATCTTCTCACAACTTCGTAATTATTTGCTGGTTGTTGAGCCAACGTCTGATCCCCTGATCCAAGAATTACGGACGCAACTGACAGAACAAGTCCAGGATTCACGAACGCTTTTGAATGTCGAGTTGCGACAGAAGCTAGAGGAAAAATTTCTGGAGTTCCGCAAACGCTACAGTGAATTTTATGCTGCTGCACACGAAGCCGAAGTGGGCCCCTCCGCAAATCGGCAATTAATCGCTACCTTTTGCGCCAGCCCTGAATGGTTGCGATTCCGCCTGCTGATGGAATTAAAACTGGAAGGCGGCGCATTTGAACGCGATGCCCAGGCCTTGCTGAAACTCGCCCAGGAAACACGCTGCGACTTGCCCGTGTTCGAGCTCTTACAGCATCAGCCGCATTGTTGCTGCACTTTCCGCCTGCATCGCCAGGTTCATTTAGGGAACCTGCTGGAAGCCTTAAAATCCATCATCAGTGCAGCCTCCACCTATTACAGCCTTGCCATTTGGCGGCATCGCGGCGAACTGCGCGAAAAAGTGAAAGAAATCCCTGACCCGACGTTTCAGAACGAACTGGAAGACTTTTTGACTGCGTGCGGCAACGGCGACCTGTCAGACATTAACGCTGATTTGGTTTCATTCATTAACGACTGCGTAGCCAAACAGACGAGCAGCGCCAATGTCGCGTAATTCCTGAGAAGGAGAGAAAGTTATCCTCTAACCCTCCTTCTCTCCTGCCCTCTCCCTCTCTCCCGCCCCTGCCTCCCCTCCTTGCCTGCAATACACTCCTGGTTTATGCTTTCGGGCCTTGATACTTAGATCGGTTTTCAATTCAGTGTATGGAACCGTCACCCACGTCGCTATCGCTCCGGGTACAGTACCGCGAGCGGTAGCGACCGGGTAACCATACACGCAACTGAAAACTGATCTAAAACAGAAGCTACAGTCTTCGCAACCCTAAAACTTTTTACCGAATGAGTCGTAAACCATGCGTTTACGAGAAATAAGCATGCGTACCCCCCCTACTGTTTCGATTTTAATGCCGGTTTACAATGAGGTCGGCACGATTCATGAAATCATTGCCCGTGTTAATGCCGTTGAGATTCCTGGCGTTCGCAAGGAATTAATTATTGTGGATGACGGCTCCAAAGACGGCACGCGCGAACTCCTCCAGAAGATGCCTGAGACCGAAACCCAAAAGATTTATTTTCACGCCCAAAATATGGGCAAAGGCGCAGCGTTGCGCACGGGTTTGCACTACACCACAGGCGACATCATTCTGATTCAGGATGCGGATCTGGAATATGACCCATCTGAGTACCCCGAACTGCTGAAGCCAATTTTGGAGGGCCGCGCCGATGTCGTGTACGGTTCCCGGATGACAGGCGCAAAGGTGCGACGCGATTTCAACTTCCTGCATTTCGTCGGGAACAAATTTCTGACGCTCTTAACAAATATTTTGTACAACACGATCCTGACGGATATGGAAACCTGCTACAAAGTGTTTCGGTCAGACGTCATCAAAAGTTTTCAGATCAAATCGAACCGATTTAACTTCGAGCCGGAAATCACAGCCAAAGTCCTCAAACGCAAATACAAGCTCTACGAATTGCCGATTTCGTATTATGGTCGCGATTTCGCAGAAGGCAAAAAGATCACCTGGCGCGACGGTTTCAGCGCTGTGTGGACGTTGCTGAAGTATCGGTTTGTAGACTAGCGATATTCCCAATTCATGCTTTTCTCTCAACCGCGCCATCGCCTCGTCATCGCTGCCATCCTTGCGCTCTTGCCATTGTTTTACTTTTATCCAGCGGTTTTGGGGCAAGTGTTGCTCGCGCCGGGTGATGGATGGACGCAAATCCTCGGTTTGCGCGTGCTCATCGGGCAAATGATTGCACAAGGCCAATTGCCATTGTGGAATCCATATATTTTTGCCGGGATGCCATTGCTGGCAAGCATTCAGGTCGGCGCGCTATATCCGTTCACTTGGTTATTTGCCGTGTTGCCAGCAGGCATTGCGATGAATGCGATGGTGATTTCGACCTATCATATCGCATTGATCGGTATGTATCTGTACGCCCGATTCATCGGAGCCAATCGCACAGGCGCGCTAGTTTCCGCCATATCCTTCACGTTCGGCGGTTTCATGCTAACGCACATGGGGCATACAAATCGCACCGCTGCCGCCGCGTGGCTGCCCTGGATTATCCTGGCTGTTGCACAGTTACAAGCCCGCTTCCAATGGCATTGGGTCGTATTGGGGGCACTATTTGTCGCGCTGCAATTATTTGCTGGCGATCCGCAAATGACGTTGTACACGGCGATGCTGAGCGGTGGATATTGGTTGTTTTTGTTGTTCGCGCCTTCTGACAGCAAGCGGCGGTTGCGTTTCCTCATCGCCACAGGAGCAATGGCCGTTTGCGGTGCGTTGCTTTCCGCCATCGCGTTGTTACCCGAATGGGAGATGCTCAAACAGGGCGAGCGAGCGCAAATTCCGTACGAATATTTCTCGCTCTTTTCGCTCCCGCCGCACCAACTCTTTACGCTCATCGTCCCGTATTTCTTTGGCGGAAACCCGCTCTGGCCGTACCGCGTGGTGTATTGGGGGCCGGGGGATTTAACCGAAACCGCCAGTTATGTGGGATTGTTAGCATTGTTGCTGGTCTTTGTGGCGCTGGGAAATTTACGTCGCCAGCGCATCGTGGTGTTTTGGGCAGTCGCCGCTATGCTTTCGTTAGCACTGGCCTTTGGTTCGTACTTACCATTCGGACTGCATCGTTGGCTGTACGCTATTCCAGTCTACAACCTGTTTCGCTCTTCGGGTCGGCACGTGTTGGAATTTACGTTTGCGTTATCTGTGTTAGCTGGCTTGGGGCTGACCTATCTGGCGAAGATGGAATGGACACGCGCACGACGCATTCTCGTGGTCAGCAGCGGCGCGCTTGCCATTCTTTTCGGTATTGCGGCCACGGCCTACTTATTCTTCGGTGCCCGGCTCCATCAGGGTGGCGCACCACCGAGCAATGCAGCTTTCTTAGCCAACTTTGAGTTGCTCTTCCCGCTTATTTTCTTCTTACTCGGACTCGTCAGCGTTTGGGTCTATGCCGCGCAACGAAGCGCGTTCGCCAGCGGTTTGCTGCTCGTTGTGCTGATTCTCGACCTGGGCGCATTTGGCTTTTTTTATGAATGGCGCAGATACCCGTACGATCTGACCAAGAGGGTGAATGATCCGGCGGCAGTGCAATACATCAAAGCACGTGAGCCGAATGTTGAGCTGTTCCGCGTGGCCAATCACACTGCTTGGCCGCAGAGCCACGGCGCTTCCATGCTGGAAGACTCATACAACAATCTGAATTATCCAAACGTTTCGATTTTGCGCGGACTGCAAATGGTCAACGGATATGACCCGGTGCGCCTGCTGCGGATGACAGATATTAGCGGCGCGATGGCCTTAGACGGAATGATCGAAGATTCCACCGTGCTTGGTACTTCGCATCAGGGCTTTAACTTGCTCAACGTCAAATATCTGTTGCAGGAAAAGCGTGGAGCGGTCGAGCCGGGGCGCGGTGTTACTTATGACCGCATTCGTTTTAGCGAAGCAGTTACAAACATCAAGCTGAATAAGCCGGGACGCATCGAACTCCTGCACGCCAAAGCCACAGCGACCGAATTGGCCATCATTTCGTCGCTCGCTAATTCCGTGCAAATTGCACAGGGCACGCCGCTCGCACAGATCAAGCTTTTCACAACAGATGGCAAAGTCATCGAACGCGAATTGCAGGCAGGGCGCGACACATCCGAGTGGGCGTGGGATCGGCCCGATGTCAAAGCTGTCGCACAGCATCAGCGCGCTAACATTGCCGAAAGCTATCCGGCAGACGGATTTGAGGCGCATCGCTACATCGCGCGCTTACCGTTTGATCGTGCTGAAATCGAACGCATTGAAATTACGTCGTTGCTGCAAAAGGCAGAATTACTGATTTCCCGCGCGACGCTTTACGACGCGACCCAAGACGTTTCGGTTCAGGTTGATGGCGAGGCGTTGTCGCCAGATCGCTGGCGCAAACTGGAAACGTTTGGGCAAGTCGAAGTCTATGAAAACCTGAAGCAAATGTCGCGTGCCTGGTTTGTGAATAAGCTTTCGGTCCAAACCACCGCTGACGCCTTGCGCATTATTCAGGAAGGCAAATTCGGCGATGGTACGCCTTTCGATCCCGCGCAGACTGCGATTCTGGAAGTCGAAGACTTCGGCGGTCGTGAAGCCCTGCTTCCTCCGCTTGGCGCAGTGGCCAACTCAACCGTTGCGGTGACAAACTATCAGCCACAGCACATCGAAATTGATGCCACATCTCAGGATGCCAGTTTTCTGGTGTTGAGCGAAATTTACTATCGTGGCTGGGAAGCACGCATTGATGGCACAAAAGCGCCGATTTACCGCGTCAATCATACCTTACGCGGGCTGAGCGTTCCGTCAGGAAAACACAAAATTGAATTTGTCTATCGCCCATCCAGTTTTCGCACGGGAGCCTTATATTCGCTGCTTGGCGTACTGCTTTTATCAGTCGGAGCTTTTACGACAAGAAAGCTCAAACTTGAAGAAGCACCGTTGCTTGTAACAGATGAGACTGAAGAAAAAGTAGAACCTTCAACTCCGCTCAATCTTCACGAACTAATTCCACCACGGATGCGAGAACTTTTCTCGCCTGTGTTGCTGTGGGCAAATAGAATCATTACGGCTCGAAACATCCTGATTTTACTGCTTATCGGATATGCCGTGCTGATGTTGCGCAATGCGGCCTATGCGGTCGCAGGGTCGGATGCGACGGGCTACATCAACACTGCGCGTGCGATTTTGCAGGGCAACGTCGTTGAATCGGTGGCGGCATTCCGAGCGCTCGAATTGCCCGACAGTTTCGGCGATCTCTTCCGACCACTAGGCTATGTGCCAGGCTCCAAACCGGGCACGATCATTCCCTTTTATCCGATTGGGATGTCCTTGCACATGCTTGCCGCTGCGGTTGTTGCTGGCTGGAAGAACGGGCCATTTTTGATTAGTCCGTTAGCCGCGATTTTGAGCGTGTGGCTGCTGTATTTGCTCGGCATAGAGTTAGGATTGTCGCGTTGGTTTGCGCTCGCAGGATCTCTCATTCTGGCTATTTGCCCGGTCTTTATTTTCATCGGATTGCTGCCGATGAGCGATGTGCTGGCAACATTCTGGGCAATCTTAACGATTTATGCCGCGTTGCGATCACGCCGCGATCAATATTGGGCCTTAGCAGCCGGGGCCGCCTTCGGCATCGCGTTTCTGGTGCGTCCCAACAACGTGTTTCTGCTATTGCCTTTGTTATTTTGCTTTCGCCTTAAGCCCAAAGTGCTGGCGCTTTTCGTTCTGGGCGGCGTGCCGCTGGCATTAGGATTCTTTGCCTTCAATCGGACAGCGTACGGCAGCATATTGCAGACGGGCTACGGCGCAATCGAACTTTATCGCGTCGTCAAACTGAGCAATTCCGCCATCAATTTCAAAAACTATTTGAGTTGGCTGGCGATGGGCTTAAGTCCGCTGATCTTGCTGGGCTGGCTGGTTTCGGTGATTGAGCCGAAAATTGAATGGCGTGTGCGGGGGCTGATTTTAAGCTGGTTCGGTGTCTTCTTTCTTTTTTATTGCTTTTACGAACCGTATCACGCCTGGTGGTTCAGCCGATTTCTGTTGCCGGGGATTCCCGCGATAATTTTGGGAACGTTGCTTGTGCTGCAACACGCGGGCGAACGCCTAGCTCAGAAACTCGCGACTTCTGTGCCGTTGGTGCAAGGTGTAGCCGTTGCGATATTGCTCGCAATTGTTTTCGGTTTCGCGGTGCAAAATATTCAGCGCGAGTATGTCCTGAATATCGGCATTGATCAGTACGTGCATTCGCGTTCGTGCCGATGGGCGGACGAGCAATTGCCTGAACGCACGTTGATCGTGGCGATGGAAATGAGCGGTGCGTTGAAGTATTACACGAATCGCTCAATGCTGCGTTACGATTTTGTACGCCCTGATCAATGGCAAACGTTAACAAAGCGCGCCGCAGAAAAAGGCTATCGCTGGTACGCGTTGCTGATGCCGCACGAGATTGCCGAAGCGCAAAAACAGGTCACAGGGAAATGGGCAAAAGTAGGAGACTATGGGCAAATCAGTCTCTGGCAAATTGAACCTGTGTCTTGAGAATGGTACTTTAACGCAACTGTAAATACAGGTTTATAAATCGAACTTTTCATTAACCAAATGCAACCTAAGTGGAGGGCAAATGTTGAGGATACTTCTTACGCTGAGTTTATTGATTTTGGTCACTTGTTTGGCCGGGTGTTCATCTGACGAAAAAGCGCCAGTGAATCCGGGCGGCGCAACAGCGCCTACCGCGTCTGCCGATCCTGAGATTGCGTACGGAGCGGGTTTTTCTGATTTGGAAAAAGGAGCCGATACCAGTTGGCGCTGGATGGGGAATGAAGGCGTCATTACCCTGAAAAACTCGAAAAAGGACATGCGGCTTCGCATTATGGGAAGCGTCCCGATGAATCGCATTCCCAAATCAACCATCACTGTTCTCTTTAACGGCGAGCCGCTTGAGCCAATTTCGGGGGCACAGTCAGTGGACAAGGAATTTTCTATTCCTGCGGCCAAACAAGGCAGCGGTGCGACATCGGAGCTACGGCTAAAAACGGATAAGGTATTCGTGCCGAAAGATATAGATAAAAACTCGACCGATGATCGAAAACTGGGCTTCTCTGTCACCAAAATCGTGTGGGAACCCAAATAGTAAAAGCGGGATTGCCCGTGAGTGTTGCGGTATCAAACGCCTCAACACTCACGGTCTATAATTCCAATTCCCCGCGCAAAACAGAAACCGCCGTCCCGCCAACTTTTACCTTCTGCACATTTCCCTTGCCCCCTTCGATTTCAACGTTGATGTAACTTGGTCGCCCCATATCTACGCCCTGTTCGATGATGAACTGGGTGGGAGCAAGGCCGAAATGTACCAGGGCGGCAGCACATGGCCCGGCGGCACTGCCCGTCGCGGGGTCTTCGCCAATGCCAATGGATTCGCCACCAAACATACGAGCATTTACAAACGCATTTGGCGAATGCGTTTCGCGCGTGACCACATAAACAGCATGATCGTTCACTTTCCTGATAACTTCAGCCAGGGCTTGATAGTTGACGTTGATGCGGCTCAAGGCGGCTTTGTCGCGCACAGGAATCAGTTGATACGGCACCCCCGTCGAAGCCACAACAATCGGCAAGCCCCAGCCACCAATTTCATCTTCGTTCAAGCCCAAAGCCTGCGCACATAAAGTAATCTCATCTAACGCCTCTCCGATGTTGGGTGTGCCTTGCGTCATCGTGACTTTGACTGGCTGCCCATCTGCAAAATCAATTTCGACAGGCAGGATGCCAAGTTTGAGTTCCTGCTGAATCGTCACCTGTCCAGTGCCGGATGGAGGCGGGGCAACAACGCCAAAGCGCGCGAGCATATTCCACGTCCCGACGACGGGATGCCCGGCCATCGGCAATTCATTGCCCGGCGTAAAGATGCGCAACCGCCGCAGGGCCTGGGCCGAATCCGTTGGCGACAACACGAAAACCGTTTCAGACAGATTCATTTCGCGCGCGATCTTTTGCATCGTCACATCGTCCAGCGATTGATTGGCAACTTCGTCGTAAAAGACCGCAAGCGGATTGCCCGCAAAAACCTGATCCGTAAAAACGTCGCATTGAATAAATTTATATGTTGTCATTGGATTCCATTCCAAAGTTTTTTCAGACAGGATTTACAAGATTTTCCAACAGGATTTACAAGAAAAAGCCTGTCAATCCTGCAAATAATCCTGTTAATCCTGTCTACGGTATTTTATCGGTCAACGCGAGCGCCGCCGCCTTTCATCAGTTTTTCGACTTCGCTCAAGGTAGCCATCGTCGTGTCGCCCGGTGTCGTCATTGCCAGTGCGCCGTGCGCTGCGCCGTAATCTACAGCACGTTGCGCGCCTTGTCCGGTCAGAAAGCCATAGATCAACCCAGACGCAAACGAATCGCCGCCGCCGACGCGATCATAAATTTCCAGATTTTCGCGCAACGTCGCTTCGGACAACTCGCCTTCGTACCAGCAGACCGCGCCCCAATCATTGAGTGTTGCCGTTCTGGCATTGCGCAAGGTCGTGGCGACGACTTTGAAGTTCGGATATTCGCTGACGGCCTTTTCGATCATCTTACCGAAGTTTGTTGGATCAAGCGCGGAGAGATGCTCGTCTACGCCTTCGACTGCGAAGCCAAGCGCAGCGGTGAAATCCTCTTCATTGCCGAGCATCACATCAATCAATTGTGCCAGCCCACGATTTACTTCAATCGCCTTCTCGGAACCGCCTATGCTCTTCCACAACGAAGGACGATAGTTCAAATCATAGGAAATGATCGTGCCGTGGTTTTTCGCACATTCCATTGCTTCTTTGGCAACAAGCGGCGTGGTTTCCGACAACGCTGCAAAGATGCCGCCGCAATGAAACCAGCGCGCGCCTTCTTTGCCAAAAATCGTTTCCCAATCAATGTCGCCGGGCTTGAGCTGCGAGGCAGCGGTGTGCCCACGATCACTGCATCCGACCGCGCCGCGCACGCCGAAGCCTTTTTCGGTGAAGTTCAAGCCGTTGCGCACTTCGCGTCCGACGCCGTCGTATTTGACCCAACGCAAATGCGATTGATCTACGCCGCCCTGATAAATCAAGTCCTGCACCAAGCGGCCAACCGGATTATCGGCAAGCGCGGTGACAACCGCCGTATTCATTCCAAAACAGCGTTTGAGGCCGCGCGCGACATTGTATTCGCCGCCACCTTCCCACGCCTGAAACGTGCGTGTTGTGTGAATACGACCATTGCCAGGATCAAGCCGCAACATGACTTCGCCGAGCGAAACTAAATCCCATTTGCATTGTTCTTTTGGTTTGATGTTCATAAGAGAAATAGGCCACGGGGAACACGGAGATTTTTTAGACATGATGAACAAGATTGGAAACAGGATTTACAAGAAAAATCTTGTCGATCTTGTAGAAAATCTTGTCAATCCTGTCTAAAAAATTGCTGTGCGTTTCGGTTTTATGATCGTAAGTTCTTCACTAATGCGACCGCTTCCGCTGTCAATCGTTGGACTTCAGCAAACTTGTTTTCATTCATCAATTCCGGTTTCACCATCCAGCTTCCGCCGCAAGCAACGACTTGCGGGATCGCTAAATAATCACCGATGTTTTTCGCGTCAATGCCACCGGTCGGGATGAAGCGCACGTCCTTGTAAGGCGCACAAATCGCTTTCAGGAATTTGACACCACCCGCAGGTTCGGCAGGGAAAAACTTCAGCACATTGATGCCTTTTTCCAGATTCAGTTCGATTTCTGTTGGCGTGCAAACACCAGGGAAAATCGTGACGCTGCGTTGCTGACAATAATCAATTGTCGTCGGATTGCTGCCGGGCGAAACGATGAACTCAGCTCCGGCATTCAGGGCAGCGTCCACTTGTCCAATCGTCAGGACAGTGCCCGCGCCAAGCAAAATTTCAGGAAAGCGTTGTTTGATTTGGGCAATAGATTCGGCTGCGGCATCAGTGCGAAAGGTAATTTCAGCACACGGCAATCCGCCCTCAAGTAACGCTTCCGCCAGCGGCAAAGCATGCTCGACTTTCGGAATCGCTACGACGGGAATGATGCCAAGTTGTTGGGCGCGTTCGATGATGCTCAAAAAAGTAATCCTCCGATTTCAGATGTAAAATCGGAGGAAGAATAGATGAGCAAACGGCTGGGGGCAAGCGTTCCTGATTTAGTTTTCCTGCTCAGGCGATGCAATCGCAATTTCAGTATTAAAGTCGGAAAAAACCGTCGTAACAACCTGCCCTGAGCTGGCCATTGAGGCTTCCATTTTATAAACGAAACCATCATTTTTCCCGATCCACGTGTAACTCGTATTGTTGTTTGCCTCGACAACCTTAAATTTTAACGTGGGAATTTGATTCAACGACTCTTCCCCAACCAATTGAATTTGTGCGGTCTTTTCCGCAGAAAAGTTCGTGAAGGATTTGAAGGAAACATCTGCCGATTTGAAGACCTGTTCTTTCGTGGATTTTTTCCATTCCTGTCCTTGTGCCCGCATATAAACCGTTGGCCCTACGACAATCATTTCCAAGCCATCTTTGACCATTCGCACGCGGGATGCCGGAGCGAATTCATACAACATTTCGCTTGCCCCGCTCGCGGTTTGGTTGGAGAATTTCATCCTTCCTGATTTGAGGTTTGCCATCTTTTTCCAGGCAGATTCCAGCACGTTTTTGGCACCAGACGAAGATAGTTCTGGATTTGTCCCCGACGTAGTTGGAGCAGTGTTTCCAGCAGGCGAAGCAGGAACACGACTGTCCAAATCATCCATTGTCAGATGTGGCACTTTCTTTGGCTGGGCGGTGTCCTGTGCCCGCAGCCCCAGACTCAAAACGCTAATGAGGCATAAACCGCTAATGCTCAGATGGCGAATTCGCATTGAATTCCTTTCGATTAGTAAATAGCAAGGCGCGCGGAAGCATCCCGTTTCCAGCATTCTGTCCGCGTGCTCGTTGTTTTATTCAAACCTGATTTCGGGATGTGTTTCGGTGATTTTCATGCCTTCTGTCACTTTGGTGCAGCACGTCAGGCATTGGCGTTCGCGGCCATCGCCAAGGTCGTACTTCACTTCGCACTGGCGACAGGTGCCATTCCAGCAAAAGCCACCATACGAAATCGGCTCAAACGCGACGTATTGAAAACAGCGCATCAGCGTGTTGTTTTCCGGTACTTTGAAATTTTGTCCAAGCACTTCGATTTGGACTAACTTCGTGAAGGGATCAAACAAATTGAGGTCTAAATCGGGATGAGGGGATTGAGTAAGATCAAGGGCCTCTTCAGCCACAGCAACGGCGCATTCCATAATTCGCTCTTTTCGGTTTTGACAGAAACTTGTGGGTTGTTTGATGATGGCGAAGTTTGGAATTTGCTTTTTCGATCTTCGCTCTTTCGGTAGTAGTCAAACGGGCCAAGCAAGCGAGAGCTTAACGTAACAACCACACGGCTGCAATCATCATAATCCTGACATTTTTATGGCTAAATTGATTCAGAAACCCAACGCATTACAGCCCGGCGACCTGGTGCAAATTGTCGCGCCCGCCAGCAATTTGAAAGCAGATTATCTGGCGCGCGGTGTCGCTGAATTAGCTGCGCTTGGCTTTCGCGTGAAATACGATCCGGCAATTTTAGAAAAAGATCGCTACACCGCAGGTACAGACGAGCGGCGCAGGCGCGAGTTAATGGATGCCTTCACTGACCCGGAAGTAAAAGCTGTGTGGGCAGCGCGCGGCGGCTATGGTGTGATGCGTTTATTCGGAATGCTGGATGAAAATTTATTGCGTGCGAATCCCAGGATTTTTATCGGCTACAGCGATATGACTGCGTTGCAATTATATTTCTATCGCCGCTTTAGTTGGGTCACCTTTCACGGCCCGATGGCAGCGAAAGATTTGGCCGGAGGCGAAACCCATTACGATAAAACGATGCTCTTGAATGCACTGACCAAAGCAGAACCGATGGGCGAGATTGTCGGTCTGGGAACAGAGATGTTGCATCGCGGCCCGACAGTGAGCGGGCGATTGCTCGGCGGTTGTATGTCTTTGTTATCGGCAATGATGGGCACGCCGGATGAACTGGACACAAGCGATGCCATTTTGTTTTTAGAAGACACCGGCACACGTCCGTACCAGTTAGATCGAATGATGCAGCAATTAAAACTCGCAGGAAAGCTACAGAACGTGCGTGCTATCGTGTTCGGTGAAATGAGCAATTGCATACAGCACGTCGAACAGGGCTACACGTTACAGGAAGTATTGCGCGATTTGACGGCTGATTTGCGCATTCCTGTCCTGTTCGGCTTGCGCAGCGGACACAGTGAAATAGGAAATCTAACCTTGCCGTTAGGAGTGATGGCAACGTTGGATAGTGAACGCGGCACAGTAAGAATTGACGAGGCAGCGGTCGTATGAAAATCATCATTATTGGCGGAGGCATTGGCGGACTGGCAACAGCCTTGGCTTTTCATCAGCATGGCCTCACTGCACACGTGTACGAACGGGCGGACGCCTTGCGCGAAGTTGGCGCAGGCATCAGTCTCTGGTCAAATGCCACGCACGTTTTGCAGCAGCTTGGATTGCTCACAGATGCCATTGAAGTGAGCGCTCGCGTAATGGCGATTCATCTTAAAAATCCTGCTGGGAAAATTCTCAATGTGTCGCGCGTAGAACAATATGAACCGCCCATGTTGGGCATTCATCGCGCCGATTTATTGAAGATGTTGCAACGCGACCTTTCGGCTCAGCAAATTCACCTCAACCATACATTCGACCGCTTTGAGCAGGTTGGTGATCAGATGCGCGTACATTTTACGAATGGCGCAGTTGACGAATGCGATGTGTTGATTGGGGCTGATGGATTGAATTCGCGTGTGCGCCAACAGATCATCAGCGATGGCAAGCCGCGTTATTCAGGTTATCCAGTGTGGCGAGGACTGGTAGAAGTACAGCGCGACGATATTCCTCTTGGACAACCAAGCGAGACGTTGGGCGCGGGCGCGCGTTTCGGTATTTTCCCTCTCGGCAAAGGCCGCATTTACTGGTACGCAACCGCCAACCTGCCCGAAGCGCAGCCTGAACCACCCACAGGACGCAAGCAACAATTGCTCTCTCTCTTTCAGGGCTGGCACACGCCAATCTTCGACCTGATTGCCGCTACCGATGAAATCAATATTTTGCGCAACGATTGCTATGATCGCCCGCCGACGCACGGCTGGAGCCAGGGACATGCTGTGTTGATTGGTGATGCCGCGCATCCAACTACACCCAATATGGGACAAGGCGGTTGCATGGCGCTGGAAGATGCGCTGGTGCTGTCGAAATTATTGCTGGCCAATCCTGTGGCGGTTCCTGCAACGTTGAAGCAATTCGAGCAGATCCGATTTGCTCGCACAGCTAAAATCACAAAGCTCTCACGAATGTTTGGCACAGTTGGCCAATGGGATAGCAAATTCGGCGTGGCCTGGCGAGAGCTAATGTTCAAGCTCACGCCAGCGTATTTGATGGACTTGCAATTGAAATCGGTATATCAGTATCAGGCCTGAGCGAGCAGCTTTTGCTTGAGCACCTGGATGATTTGCCCACCGTGAAAACGTCCGTTTTCGATAAACACCTTGCCCGTGTCTTTGCCCGCAATCGTGACGCCGGCCAAATACACGCCTGCGACATTTGATTCCAACGTTTCCGGGTTAAGTTGCGGCTTCCAGGTTTCAGGGTCAATGGCAATTCCCAAACTTTGCAGGAAATCGTTGTCCACGTGATAGCCCGTCAACGCAAAGACAAAATCATTGGGTAATTCAGTGACCGCCGCTGTTTCTAAATCGCGCAAGCAAATACTCGTTTCCTTAATCTCAGTCACAATCGTATTGAAACGCGCTTTGACCTCGCCGCTGGTGATGCGGTTTTCGATGTCGGGCATGATCCAGTATTTGATTGTCGGCTTAAGCGCCGCCCCGCGATGAATCAACGTTACATTCGCGCCATGCCGATACAAATCCAGGGCAGCCAAGGCGGCAGAATTCCCCGCTCCGATGACGGCGACGTTGCGTTGGTAGTACGGATGCGCGTCTTTGTAGTAATGCGAGACTTTTGGCAAATCTTCGCCCGGAATTCCCATGACATTCGGCTGGTCATAATACCCAATCGAAAGGATCAACTTGCGCGCGCAATATGTGTAATGTTCGCCTGTCGCCTGTAACTCGGTTTCTACCTGAAAATCGCCGTCTGCACCTGTCACCCGAATGACTTTCTCGTATTGATTCACGCGCAATTGATACGTGTCTACGACACGGCGATAGTATTTCAGCGCTTCAATACGGTTCGGCTTTTCACGTTCACAGACAAACGGCAGATCGCCTATTTCCAGCAATTCCGGCGTCGTGAAAAAAATCATCGAAGTTGGATAATTATAGAGCGAATTGACCAGACAGCCTTTTTCCAACACCAAATAGCTGAGTCCCGCGCGTTGGGCTTCAATCCCACAAGCCAGACCGGTTGGCCCGCCGCCGATTACAATGACATCGAATAAAGTTGTTTCCTGCATAGTTTTTTGCCACGAATGAACACGAATTTTCACGAGATAATGCCCAGGCATCATAACAGGTGAAATTCTATTCGTGCGAATCAGTGCTACTTTGTAACGGAAAAAATATGGTCTTCAAAGTAAAAGGCAGGGCCACAGACCAGCAGGATTTTCATATCTTCTGCGCCTGTGTTGGTCAGCGTGTGGATGTTCTTTTTCGGGATAAAGATCGCATCGCCGCTGCCAACAGCCTGCGATTCTTCGCCTATTGTCATCACACCGGAGCCGCTGAGGATGTAATAAATTTCTTCGAGAACTTCGTGATAATGTGGCGGCACAGTCTTGCCGGGTGGCAAGGTTTCCTCGGCGAGGCTGCATTGTGTAATTGCCCCAACCGTGCGATCCATCAGCGGGCGGATTTCAGAGCCTTGCGCAGTGTTGAGAATTTTCGCGTCTTTGCGATTGTGAATGAGCATGCGGTTTATGTATCACAAATCGCCGACAGAGAACAAAAAGGCGCTGGCGAGATTCAATTTCGCCAGCGCCCACACGATTTCAACCAGCCTTATTTAGTCGTCGCCCAGAGCATTTCGGGGCTAATTTGTTCCTTGCCACGTTGCCCGAAAAACGCCACTTCGTATTTGCCGTTCACGACTTCATCCAGAGCGGCCTTGAAATCTTTTTCGTTCACGCTCATCTGCACAATGCGACGTCCTTCGGGCTTATCAATGACAACGCTGAATGACGAATACCAGGAGGTTGGGCTGCACTCAATGGTTTTGCCAGTGCTGGTTTTGACCTTGAGCACGATGTCTTCAGAA
Organism: Acidobacteriota bacterium; assembly: GCA_018268995.1. Taxonomy (GTDB): domain Bacteria; phylum Acidobacteriota; class Blastocatellia; order RBC074; family RBC074; genus JAFDVL01. The sequence continues at coordinate 33,190 of JAFDVL010000088.1, forward strand.
GCATTCACATCAGCCCATTTGTAAGACAGAAGCTGCCCTGAAATTCTTGCCGTCGCGTTGGATAAATCATCCGATTCTGGATTCCTGCCAACTTTCGGCGTAACGGCGACGCGATTGGGACGATTGGTGAAGCGCGTGTATAACGGAAACTTGCGTTCCGCGTGCTTGCCGTTCACGCGCGTCCAGCGCGCGTTGCTGCATTCATAAATGTTCGTGACCCAGTACCCATCGCTGTGATTCAGGTAAATGATTTCGGCAGCACCGTCACGATCCATATCAACCACATCGAAGATGCCATCTTTGACCGCGTGAAAATAGCCTTCGATTTCAAACAAAATTGGTCGCCCCGATTCATCAAATGTCAGCGTCGTGATGTGCATCGTCGGAGCCGTGCCATTACCCATCGTTGCCGCCAAAATCACGCCATCCCGAATTCCGTTCTTGTCCAAATCTGCCGAGTAAAAGCGAAAGCCATGATTCACCGTTGTGCCGCCAAGCATCACGCTCCAATCCTTGCCGTTTTTATCTTGGCCCGTGATCGTGAGTTCTTCGCTGTCTTCGGTTGTTTGCTTGGCGATCTGCGCGCCTGCGACGCCAATGTTGACGCGCTCCGGCAATAAAGTCGGCTTTGGCTTTTCTTCAGGATCAAGCTCGCCGCGCGTGAATGTGCCTTCGTATTTGAGCGGGAAACGTCGCGCAGTTTCTGCCTTCGACAATGGCAAATAACTGTCCGTTAATTCCTGCGCGAAACCATGCGGCAGCAACAGCAAAAGGAACAATCCGACTCTGACCAAATTCGATGGAATGTAAGTCATAAGTTTTCCAATGAAAGTGAATGAGGGGCTGCTTCTACTACGCAGTATAACGAGGCAAAACAGATCAGGCGAGAGGAATATTTTTGTGGTCTGAAAGGGTAAGACTAGATGCTGGGAGCGCACGCGTCCCGCGTGCTCAAACGAGCGATTTGTACGGGTTGCGATAACGCTAAACCTCAGCACGCGAGACGCGTGCGCTCCCAGCGACGACCTATTTCTTCTCGGCATCTGCCAATGCCTGCACCTTCATCGGCAAGCCGAAAATGTTGATAAAGCCTGCCGCATCTTTCTGATCGTAGCTTGCGCCCATTGTGAACGAAGCGAGATCGGGGCGATACAACGTGTTTGGCGAAGTGCGCCCGGCGATGATGACGTTGCCTTTGTACAGTTTCAGTTTGCACGTCCCGCTCACGCGTTCGGTCAGTTTGTTGACGAACGCATCCAGCGATTCGCGTAGCGGTGTGAACCATTGGCCGAAGTACACCATGTCGGCGTATTTGTGCGCGAGGATTTCTTTGTAATGTGACGATTCACGGTCGAGGCAAAGCGATTCCAGTTCGCGCAGCGCCGCCAGCAGCAACGTGCCGCCGGGGGTTTCGTAGCATCCGCGCGACTTCATTCCGACCAGACGATTTTCGACGATGTCAATGCGGCCAATGCCATTGCGTGCGCCAATTTCATTGAGCTTCATCAGTAACGGAACCGGGTCAAGTTCTTCGCCGTTGACCGAAACGGGCGTCGCTTTTTCAAAGCCGATTTCGACGTATTCCGGCGTATTGCTGGCGTCTTCGGGCGATTTGGAAAGCATGTACATCGCTTCTTCCGGCTCGCTCGCGGGGTCTTCGAGAATGCCGCCTTCGTGCGAGATGTGCCAGATGTTTCGATCACGCGAATAAATCTTTTCGCGGCTGACGGCAATCGGGATGTTGCGTTCGGTGGCGTAATCAATCGCGTCTTCGCGCGAGACAATGTTCCATTCACGCCACGGCGCAATCACGGGCAGTTCGGGGGCGAGGGCTTTGAAGGTCAATTCAAACCGCACCTGATCGTTGCCTTTGCCGGTGCAGCCGTGCGCGAGCGCGTCGCAGCCGGTTTGCTTGGCGATTTCGACGTGCCGTTTGGCGATGACGGGACGTGCGAACGAAGTGCCGAGCAGATATTTGTGTTCGTAGACTGCGCCAGCACGCAGCGTCGGGAAGATATAATCGGCGACGAATTCGTGGCGCAAATCTTCGATGTAAATTTCGACGGCTCCGGTCGCAATGGCCTTTTCACGCAAGCCTTCGAGTTCTTCTTCCTGTCCGACGTCGGCGGCGATGGCGACGATTTCGCAGCCGTAATTTTCCTTCAGCCAGGGAATGATGATTGACGTGTCCAGCCCGCCGGAATAAGCGAGCGCTACGCGTTTGTATTTTGCGTTCATTGTTTGCTCCTGAAATGGTGGTCAGTGGTCGGTGATCGGTGGTCGGTTGGAGGTCGCCAACGTTCACGATGACTGACAACTGTGACGATAGTAAAAATTGATTGCTCGAAAATAAGCTGGCGATTATAGCTTGCTCACGCACAAGCTGCCAGCTTGCGAATGCCTTGCGCGCCGCTTACAATCCGCGTGTCTTCTCGTGCGATTCAAACAAACAAAATATGCCGGAAATTCAGCTCAATAAAATTGGCGTGGTCGTCGGGCCTCAAAAACCAGATGCGATTGCGGTCGTCCGTAACCTGCTGATTTGGTGTGCAGGACGCGACATCGAATTGCACGCGACAGCGGAAGTTGCCGAACAAGTCGGCTGTACGCCGCTGATTGTCAACAATGAAGAATTGGCAGAACAGGTTGATTTGGTTGTCGTGCTGGGCGGTGATGGGACGATGCTTGGCGCATCCCGATTGATTGGCACGCGGCGGATTCCGGTGCTGGGTATCAATTTTGGCTATCTCGGCTATTTGACGGAATTCACGTTGGAAGAACTCTTCAGCGCACTCGACGATTTACTCGCCAACAATTTTCAAGCGGAACCACGAATGATGCTGGATGTTAGTGTCACACGTGGGGGGAAAACCATCGCCGCGCATCGCGCCTTAAATGACGCTGTGATCAATCAGGGCGCATTGGCGAAGATGATTGAGCTGGAATGTTATGTGAACGGTGATTTCGTCAATCGCTTTCGGGCTGATGGAATGATCGTTTCGACTCCGACAGGCTCGACGGCATATTCGTTGTCGGCAGGTGGCCCAATCGTTTTCCCTTCAATGCATGCCATCATCCTGACGCCGATTTGCCCGCACATGCTGTCGAATCGTCCTGTGATCGTACCAGGAGAAATGACGGTTGATATGACGTTCAGTAAAGCCACAGATGGCGTCATGCTGACGATTGATGGCCAACGCGGCGTCACGCTTGAGCCGAATGATTGTGTCACGCTGCGGCGAAGCGAAACGACATTCGATATTGTGCGCCCGACGAAGCGTAATTATTTTGAGGTGCTAAGAACAAAGCTGAAATGGGGCAGTATTTAAAGGATGAAGGATGAGGGATGAAGGATGAATAAGAACTTTGATTCATCCCTCATCCTTCATCCCTCATCCCTCTATCAAGGAGGCGAGGATGTTATTTCCGATTGGTGATGATAATACCGAGCGGCGCTCGACGCCGATTGTGACGTGGGTGCTGATCGGCATCAACGTGCTGGTGTATGTTTTGCTGCAAGGCGCATCGGGCGAAAATCCTTTTACTTACGCATATTCGGTGGTGCCTTACGAAATCACACACAATGTTGATCTGGTCGGAGATTTTCGTATCGGCAATGGCCTCGTCCGACTTTTTAATGGCCCATATCCAATCTGGCTGACGATTTTATCCGCGATGTTCATGCACGGCGGCTTATCGCACATTGGCGGAAATATGCTGTACCTGTGGATCTTCGGCGATAACGTCGAAGACAATATGGGCAAGGTGAAATTTCTGATTTTCTACCTGCTCTGTGGAATCCTTGCCAGCGCCGCGCATATTTTGGTTGCCCCCAACTCCCGTGTGCCGAGTCTTGGCGCATCCGGCGCAATTGCGGGGGTCTTGGGTGCTTACTTGATTATGTTTCCCCATAACAGTGTACGCGTCATCGCGTTTTACCAAATCATCCCGTTGCCTGCGATCATTGTTGTGGGATTATGGGGACTGCTGCAATTCATCAATGGCTTTGGCTCGCTGGGGCAAGGTGGCGCAAGCGGTGGCGTCGCCTATATGGCGCACGTTGGCGGCTTTGTGGCAGGCATCGTGTTGTGCTTCTTTTTCCGCAATCGCAGCCTGAGCTTGCAGGAACAACGACAAGTTTATCGCACACAATTTTATCGAGAACGAGACCATTGAGTAAGGCGGAAGGCAAAAGGCAAAACGCGGAGTAATAAATGGCTTCAACTCCAAATGGTGCTGACGCTCCCTCTTCAAACACTCCGCGTTCTGCATTTCGCATTTCGTACATAAAACTTCCCCGCACTGTCCTGGCACTTGGTCTTGTCAGCCTTTTCAATGACGCCAGCGGCGAAATCATTTATCCACTCCTGCCGCTTTTCCTGACTGATACGCTAGGAACCAGCAAAACCTTCGTTGGGTTAGTCGAGGGCGTCGCAGAAAGCGTTTCCAGTCTGCTCAAGCTACCTGCGGGTTGGTATTCAGATCGCCTGAAAAAACGCAAAGGCGTAGTCCTCACAGGCTACAGCATTGCTTCGTTGATTCGTCCGCTGCTGGCAATTGCCACTGCGGCCTGGCACGTCTTAGCCTTGCGTTTCATTGATCGTCTGGGCAAAGGACTGCGCAGCGCGCCACGCGACGCGATGATTGCCGATGCTGCGCCGATTGAATCACGTGGCCTGGCCTTTGGCTTCCATCGGGCGATGGATCACACCGGAGCAATCGTAGGATCGTTGGTCGCCGCGTGGCTGGTCAGCATTTTTCACGATGATTACCGCCGGATTTTCTGGGTCGCAGCCATTCCCGGCCTTGTCACCTTGCTGATCCTGATTTTTGTGGTGCAGGAAAAGCCGCGCGAACTTACTGCTCATCAAACGACTGCCGCATTTTCGTTTGATCTTTCTGGCTTCTCGCCACGGTTCAAATACTTCCTCGGTGTCTTGTTCTTATTTACTCTCAGCAATTCAAGTGACGCCTTCCTGTTACTGCGTGCAAAAGAGGCGGGGATTCAGACAGCAATGATTCCGATTCTCTGGGCGGTGCTGCATGTCAGCAAAACAGTCAGTTCGATTATTGGCGGCGGGCTATCCGATCATTTTGGAAGACGCAAATTAATCGTCAGTGGATGGCTGGTTTATGCCGGGATTTATCTTGGTTTCGCCTGGGCGACATCTGGCTCAGCAATGTGGGCACTGTTTATTATCTATGGTTTTTATTTTGGCCTCACCGAAGGCGTCGAAAAGGCGTTCGTAGCCGATCTGGTTGCGACTGAAACGCGCGGCACAGCTTTTGGCTTTTACAATCTAATCATTGGCGTTGGCTCGCTGCCCGCAAGCTTGTTGCTGGGCTTTTTGTGGCAAAACTTTGGGGCCGCTTTCGCTTTAATCACGAGCGCGGGAATCAGTTTGGTAGCAACCACGCTGCTGATAGCTTTTGTACCTGAAGATGAGCGATAATCAGCACCACGATTTATGGAACTTATCACTACACCGGATGAATTACGGGCAGCTATTGCCGAACTTGCCGCTGAAACCTTCATTGGCTTTGATACTGAAACCACAGGACTTGATCCGCATCGGTCGCAATTGCGGTTGTTGCAATTTGCCTCTCGTAACCAAAGCTACATTCTCGACTTATTTCATTTCCCTCCTGATGCGCTGCAACCCGTGCTGGATTTATTGGCGGCGTCTCAACCCATCAAAGTCGCGCACAACGCCAAGTTCGACGCCGAGTTTTTACGCAAACATCATGGCATTCGCCTGGGCATGGTCTTTGACACCTACCTTGCCAGCCTGCTCATCAGCGCGGGCAATGAAAGTGATCGGCACGGATTAGAACCTGTCGCCGCGCGCTATCTGAATGTTGAGATGGATAAAAGCTTTCAGGTCAGCGATTGGTCGGGCCAGTTAACCGAATCGCAACTGGAATATGCCGCACGCGATGCCCAAATCCTGCTGCCACTGCGCGAAAAGCTACAAGAAAAACTAGACGAATTAGAACTGATGCAGGTTGCCAAGCTGGAATTCGATTGCGTCAATGCGATGGCGGGCATGGAATTGGCGGGAATTTATCTGGATGCCGATTGCTGGCGCGCACAGGTTGCACAAACCAAAGCGGCGTACGATCAGGCAGCAGCGAAATTGCAAAAAGAACTCAGCGCAGGCGCACCGCAAATGAGCCTTTTTGAAGAAGCAACTTCCAGCATCAACCTCGACAGCCCGACGCAAATTCGTGAAGCATTAGGACGGCTCGGAATCAAAGTCGAAAGCACCAGTGAATGGCGGTTGCATAATTTGGCCCGCGAGCATCCTGTCATCGCGCTCCTGCTGGATTATCGTGGTTTGAGCAAAAGCCTTTCGGCCTATGGCCTGAGCTTGCTTGATCATATCAATCCTGTGACGGGCCGCATTCACGCCAGCTTTCGGCAGATTGGTTCGCCCACCGGAAGGATGGGTTGCACGTCGCCGAGTTTGCATCAAATCCCACACGAAAAACATTATCGGCAATGTTTTCGCGCTCCTGCCGGACGCAAGTTAGTCGTCGCGGATTTTTCACAAATCGAGATGAGAATTCTGGCTGAAATGTCCAACGATGAGGCGTTGCTTGCGGCGTTCAATTCCGGCGAAGACTTACATCGTGCCACCGCTGCCAATATGCTGAATGTGCCACTGGAAGAAGTCACCACTGAACAACGAAGCAAAGCCAAAGGGCTGAATTACGGCATTATCTACGGGATGGGCGCGGAAGGCCTGGCTAATCGCATCAGCGTTTCGACAACAGAAGCAGAAGGCCTGATTCAAAGATATTTCGCCGCCTATCCTGGCGTTGCACGCTGGCTGCAAAATGCCGCCGATACCGCTGTCCGCGAGCGTCGCAGCCGCACAATGCTGGGGCGGTTATGGGCCTTCAGTTTTGATCCCACTGATCGGCAGCAACTCGGCGCGCTCAAACGCGTGGGGAAAAACGCGCCGATTCAGGGCACAGGCAGTGACCTCTTCAAACGCGCAGTTAAAGCCGTAGACGACCGATTGCAAGGGCAGGACGCCCAGATCGTGCATTGCATCCACGATGAAATTGTCGTCGAATGCGATGAAGTCATTGCCGAAAAAATCGCGCGCCTCGTTTCCAGCACAATGATCAAGGCCGGGAAAGAATTCCTGCCGCGCATCCCCGTTGAAGTAGACGCCAAGGTCACAGATGCCTGGCTGAAATAGCAGGAATTTCGATTTGACCGAGCCGCAAAGTCTATTGTAAGATGCGCCTTCCTTTGGGAAGCCTTTGGCACGTTTTGATAATTTAAGCCGACTTAGCTCAGCTGGTAGAGCGTCTGATTCGTAATTAGAAGGTCATCGGTTCAAATCCGATAGTCGGCTCCATTCCTCTTAAACAATCAATCGCGCACATTCCTGACCGCTCCAAACCGCACCTTCAATCGTGGCGGGCAATCCTGTAGCTGTCCAATCTCCGGCCAAAAAGAAATTCGCGAACGGCGTTTTCTGGGCAGGTCTTTTGCGAGCCGTGCCGACGGTGTGCGAAATCGTCGCCTGCTGTTCTTTGACTACATAGGCATGGACAGGTTGTTGCAAGCGAGCTTTGGGAAAAAATCGTTTCATTTCGGCGTGGGCCAGCGCGATGAGCGCGTCTTTGGGTTGTGTCGCGGTTTGGTGTGCGCCGCTAATCACTAAAGCTAAATGTTGGCGACGTGGCTGTGACTCGTCTGCAATCGCGTTTTTGTTGAAGACCCATTCGATAGGCGAATCCAGCAAGCTGACAAATTCTAAATCGGTAACCGGCGTTTCGTACCATAAATTGATCGAAACGATGGGCGCAGATTTGAATGCAGCAACCGCCGGAAAATGTGTGGCAAGGAGTTCCGGCGCGAGCATCTCTTTGAGCATAAAATATGGCACGGCGCTGATGATCGCAGCAGCGGGAAGCTGCTCGCCATTGCTGAGTGTGACGCCAACAGCACGGTTGTTTTCAAAATCAATGCTTTTGACTGAGGCATTCAGCTGCACTTCGCCTCCACGTGCCTCAATAAATTTCACGGCATCCTGTGTATATAAATCGCTCAGGCCGACGCGCGAAATCACCATTGTGGAATCCTGCTTGGCGTGCATAAATGCCTGATCCAACACGCGGGCAAACATATCGGCGGAAGCAATCTCAGGCAATTCATTCAAGGTAGCAAGGGCAATCAAATCCCAGAACCGACGCTGTATTTTCTCCGACTGGCCTAATTCGTTGAGCCATTCGCGCACCGTAATATCAGCCAACCGCGCACGATTGCCATTCATTGTTCTGAGTGCCAAACCGACGCGTAAGGCCTTGAGCCGATCAGCCCAGCCAATCGTTTTCAGCCGCGAAAGCCCAGCCAGCAAATGCAATGGCGCGGGCAACGAAGGACAGGCAAAACTAGCGTGCCCGTCTGCTTCGCTCAGGAAATCTACGCGTGGATTGGGTTGGAATTTGACGTTGTGAGAAGAACCAACTTTTTTGAGGAAAGCCAGCGTGTGGTGATAACACCCCATCATCAAATGCTGACCATTATCAATCGTGTCGCCCGTGACTTTATCCGTGAAGGAATAGGCGCGCCCGCCTAAAAAGTTGCGGCGTTCAAGAAGTAAAACTTTCTTTCCCTGCTCGGCCAGATCAACACCAGCGGCAAGTCCGGCAAAGCCTCCGCCAATAATCAGGATGGGCGCGGGCGTCATCTCCGGCCCCACTCCTGCAAGGCAATCAGAAAACGCGTCGGACGATGCAGTCGGATGCGGTGATTGAACACGTCGTAATTCACACTCTCGATCTTTTGTAACAAACGAAAGTAAATCCGCCCCATCGTTTGCGCGGCGACCAGGGTCGGACGATCTTCAGCGGGCAGACATTCCGCAGCTTTGCGATAAAACGCGTGGGCGCGGTCGCATTCAAATTTCATCAGCGCGCGGAAGTTGTCATTCACAACGCCGTTCATCAGCTCGCGTTCGGAGTAATCAAAACGCCGCAAATCTTCCTGCGGTAAATAAACGCGGTCGCGCTCGGCATCCTCTTTCAAATCGCGCAGGATATTTGTCAATTGCAAGGCCAAGCCTAAATTTTCAGCATACTCGCGCGTGCGTGGCGATTGATAAGTAAAAATCTCAATGCACATCAGGCCAACGACAGAAGCGACGTGATAGCAATACTCACGCAGGTCATCAAACGTTTCGTACCGCTTTTTGTACAAATCAATTTCGCAGCCATAGACAAGCTTCTCGAACAAGTTTTTCTCAATCGGGAAGCGCTTCAAGGTGCGCTGCAATTTATGGGTTTGATGCCACGTGGGCTGTCCGGCATACAAGTTATCCAACTCCTTGCGCCACTTGTTCAGTTCCACTTGGGGGTCGTGTTCCCACAACGCGTCGGCATCGTCCACCACATCGTCAATCGCACGGCAAAAGTTGTAGACGTCAATGATTGCCTCACGTTTGTACTTCGGCAAAAAGAGAAATGAATAAAAGAAATTCGACTGGATCGTTTTGGAAAGATCGCGCTTGAGGGTGCGGGTGCGATCTCGCAAATGCCAGGGAGTAAAATGGATTTGATTTGTCGAAGATGCTTTCATAATTAAAGGGTCAGTCCAAACGTCTTCCGCCCTCCCGCTCAACGCCTGCCGATTGCTCTTGCCAGCAAAACGGCCTTATCCCACTTCGTAATTTTGGGCCGCTGACTTAACGTGTCATAGCCATTGCGTTCGATCAATTCCAGAATGCGAGTGCCGCCGTGCCAGGTCAGACTTAACTCAAACGACAGCCGCCCGCGCACCAAGGTTGGCAATTCCTTTCCATAGGCAAAAAGCTGCCAGGTGCGATCTACCTGAAACTTCAGCAGGTTAGCATAGCGCGAATTGAAGTTCTGTGCGAATAACTCCTCCTCGCTATAGCCGAACCGATAGATGTCATTTTGCGGCAAATAGACGCGGTCTTTTTGTAAATCTACCGCCACATCCTGCCAGAAATTCGCCAGTTGCAAGGCAGTGCAAATGTAATCCGAGAGTTTGTGCAAGCTTTCATCCCGATAGCCAAACAACAGCAAAATCAAGCGTCCGACAGGATTTGCCGAACGGCGGCAATAATCTAATACCTCGTCAAAATCCGCATAGCGCGCCTTCACTACATCCTGCTTAAACGCCGAAAGTAAATCGCGGAAAAGCTGAATCGGCAACCGCAGTTCGCGTACGGTTTCGGCCAAAGCGATAAAAATCGGATGCGAAGCGATTCCGCGATAACAACTTTCCAGTTGAAATTCCCACTCATCCAACAAACGCAGCCGATCTTCCTGCGTGGTGGCTGTGCCATACCCTTCATCCGCGAAATCATCCGCCGTTCGCGCAAACGCATAGATACTGTACACGTGCTTGCGTTTGGCTTTCGGAACCAAGACTGAACCGACGGGGAAATTTTCATAATGCGTACGCGCCATCTGTTCACAGAATGCAAAAGCATTCGTGATTTCTGCGGGAGATGAAATAGATTCCTCAAACAGGACAGGCTGCGCACTCATAGACTCATTTGCTTCTGTAAGAACTGACCGGCTGACGTGACGGCTGCCAAGCATATCAAGTTGCCCAGACATTTGCCAAATTCCAGTTAGGCGGAGTTTGGTAGTTCACGCAAAAACTTTAAGGTGTAAATTCCGGTGCTGTGGGCATCGCTAAAAACCAGGTTATACGCATAACGCCCGACCGGCGCGAGATCGGTTAGTTTGATGTCTGTAAATTGTTCTGGTTGCAGATTCAGCGACTGAGACGGATGATGCCCGCGACAACTGGCGCAAGGACATTCCGCCCGCAAAACGTTTATCTGATGGCGGCTCAGATGCCCGTCATCCCAACCAATTTGCAAAACCGTGTCGTTGTCGGTAAGTTCCAGAGATTCAGGAAATGCTTCGGTAAAATCGTTCATTTTAGTTTAGACTGTGACCATATTTTTTTTCGTCTGCGCCCGACGCGAAGGATAATTTAAGCATCTAAGCGCGCGAATTGTACAGCGACCCGATCAGGTTGCTAAGGGAAAGATCAAACGAGGAGATTATTTGATGGCAAATGAATTTGAGCAAACAGCATCCGAACAACTCGCACTGCGTCAGGTAACACGAATCGAACGCAAAGAGGCGCGTGGCTTTTTGCATAACGTGATTTATCTGATTCCGAATTTTCTGAAAATGTTATTTCGCCTCTTCAAAGATGCGCGTGTGCCAACAGCAGAAAAAGCGTTTCTGATCGGAGCTATTGCTTATGTTATTTCCCCGATTGACTTAATCCCTGATGTCATTCCATTCATCGGCGAAGTAGACGACCTGTATTTAGTCGCTTTGACCGTCCTGCGATTATTGAATCGCACGCCTGCGGACGTAATTCGCCAGCATTGGGATGGGGGCGGCGACATTGCCCGTATTGTCGGACGCATCGCCCAGACTGCCAGCTTCATTTTGCCCAAACGGGTCGCAAACATTTTGCTTGGCAAAGTCGTCATTGCACCCAAGATCAAAGGCGGAGTGTTTTCTTCGCCAGCTCAAGACCCGGCGGACATGCCGCACAAATCGTAAATCACGGCATTGCATCAAAAATCGTATTCAGGAAATGAGCCAGCCTGATCCCTCCGCTGCTGAGTTGTGATTTGACCACGGGAACGTTTTTGTCGCGATATTTGGTGTCGAGGGTGTAGCGGTAATGGATTTCGCTGTCTTGGCAATCCTGCGAGCGGCATTCACGGAACTGGCTGTCAGGCTTGCGAACTTCACAAGCTTTGTCGTTTGGGTTTCTTTTGGGCAGTTTATACACCTTTGAGATCGCCAGTTTAAGCCCTTCTTCTGACCAGGCAACGACATCTCCTTTACTTAACTTCGCAATTTGCGACGTTGTCAGCTTTGCATCCAGAGACTGCGCCAGAGCGGTATCGTTTTCCTTAATGCCATCAAATAAACCATCGTCCCAAACCGCGTGCAGATTCCAGCAACCGAACAGACTGCTGGTTTCTCCCAGCCAATTTACCAGTTTTAGATTGCCGCCACGATCTCCTTTATCTTGAAATCGGCCTTGATTTTCCGGGTTCGCGGCGTCCAGATCTTTGTCCATGACATTGTGCAAAGGCTGATGCAAATCCCCCAGAAAATGCACCAGGAATTTGAGAGCCTGCACGCGTGCAGCAGCGGGTTTTGATCCGTCGGCAAGAATCGCGCGGTTCGATTCAATCGCCGCAATGATGCAATCCTTTGAAGCACAATCCCGATTCGCGTCGTAATGCCGTTGCGCGGCAGGGACAAACACCGGAATGTTCACAAAATGGTTGGAGGCCGTTTGCGTAAACCCCGGATCACGCCGGACGGCATCGGCCCAGGTTGAAATGCACGCAAACTTATCCACCAGAGAGGATTGTTGTGCGCATTGTTCTTTATCATTCTGATCTGCCTGCAAAAGCTTGGTAATTGCGGCTTTGCTTTTGGCACTGAGATGGTTGAAAGCGATCCGCGCCACGACGTGATGTCCTTTCCGGCCCCAGGCGCTGGCCTCAAAAGGAACGAGAGTGAGCAGCAAGACAAAACAGATTGATAATCGCAGGAACTGGATCGGGCGAGATGTTTTTTTCATAAGCCATTCCTTTCGGGGTTTTGTGAAAGACCTGCACTGCAACACATCAGGCCTCTCTTGACGAGGGTGTTACGGCTGGATCAGGCGTTTTTTTCGACGCGAAGCCCAGCTAAGAATCGCTCTAGTTCTGTTGCCAGTGGCAGGATAAAAGATTTTTTTTCGCCGTTGGCCGGATGAGAAAATCCAAGACTTGCCGCGTGCAAAAAAGGCCGCTCCAGCTTTTCAATCGCACTTCTCAGCCGCGCATCTTTCACTGTATTGACTCGTCCACCATCGTACGTGGCGTCACCGACAATTGGATGCTTGATGTGCGCCAGGTGCACGCGAATCTGATGTGTACGCCCGGTCTTAATCTCAACATCCAACAACGTAAAATCGTCAAAGCGTTCGACGACACGATACAACGTCAAGGCGGCTCTTCCCTGCGGTCGCACGGCCATTTTCACACGATTGCGCGGATCACGTCCGATGGGCGCGTCAATTCGCCCTGACGCGTCTTTGACTACACCATAAACCAGCGCGGTGTAGTGTTTTTCCGTTGTTCGCGCTTCAAACTGTGCAGCCAGATTCTGATGGGCGCGATCTGTTTTAGCAACGACGATCAGGCCTGAAGTGCCGACATCCAGCCGATGCATGATGCCGGGACGTAAGGAATTTTGCCGCGACAGTTGATTGAAGTGATACACAAGAGCATTTGCCAGCGTGCCCGATTTTACGCCCGCGCCGGGATGCACAACCATTCCGGCAGGTTTGTTAATCACAATCAGCTCATCATCTTCGTACACAATGTCGAGCGGAATGTTTTCAGGAACGGCTTCGAGTGGTGCAACTTCCGGTAAATCCAATTGAATTTCATCGCCTGCACGTACCTTATAGCTGGCTTTTGCGGCGCGCTCATTTACAAGACATTCGCCCTGCTGAATCGCCTTTTGAATTGTCGCGCGCGATACGTCTGCGAGCTGTGCGGCGAGAAAGGCATCCAGACGCGTGCCTGCCAATTCGGGGGAAACGGTAATCGCAATTTCCGGGGTCTCAGTCATTTTTTCGTGAGCTTCTGAAAGACTTCCTGCAACCATTCCGGGCCGGGACGCGCAGGCGATTGATCAGGGTTTTCTGTGGCCCAATCCAAAGCCAGAATCATCGGCAACCAGTTCACCGCACGCGTAGCAGCAAGCGTACGAACAATCTGGGAAACGCTGGCTGGCATATCAACGCATTGCACAGTTTCCGCCGAAGGTTGAGCGCAATTTTCGGCGGGAGAAGTCACCAGATATTCCCGACAGGACAATGGGCGATCTGGATGGATCGAACAGGATTCGTCTTCCAGAAATGGACACGCAATGCCCTGCTCAAAACAGTCCAAGCCTAATTTTCGGCGGGCCTCTACATTCAACTCGCCGGGAGACAAAAGCTGGGCCAACAACCCTGTCTGTTGCAGTTTTGCTTGGGCTTCGGCAAAGCGGGCAAGAATGATCGAACGACGCGGCTCTGGCATTTCTGCCACCAATGCCTGTAACTGATATGCCTCGCTTTCTGCTATGGGGACTAACTGTCGGCAACAGGCACCGCAACCTTTCGTACAGGAAATCTGCTCGCCTGCGGCCTCTGCGTTGCTGACACCAACCGCAACAACAACATTGGTCAGGTGCTGAAAGACAGGCAGCATTTTAGTTGGTTGAACCGGGGCAGCGGGCACGGTAACTTCCAGCTCCACTTTTGTGCCTGCAATTGAAAGCGTGCCTTTGCCCGTAATCCATTCGTCTGGAGTGTGCTGTTTGGTCATCGCGCGACATCATACTAAAGTGCGCGGTATTTGTCTGACTGCTTTACGAAACAGCTACGGTTTGCGTACAATTTGCCTTCTGCTCATCTAGGAACGCATTTAGATTAACCCGAATCCACAACCACCTAACGCGAGGGAATGACTTATGAAAAAACAAGACCTGTCTCGTAGAGATTTCGTGAAAAGCTCAGCGGCGGTCACCGCAGCCAGTATCGCTGGCTCAGCCTTCACAATTGTCAAAGCGGAATCCGTCCGTGGCACAACAGCCAACTCCACGGTACAAATCGGCTGGGTTGGCAACGGCGGCCAGGGCACACGCGACGCGCAGTTGCTTGAGCAAACAGGCAAAGCCAAGATCGTTGCGCTTGCTGATTACTTCCAATATCGCCTGGACAAAGCCAAAGGCCCATTCAAAGTAGACGACAAGAAATGCTATCGCGGCATTGATGCCTACAAGGCAATTATGAGCGATAGCAGCATTGATGCGGTATTGTTGACGACGCCGCCCGGCTTCCGTCCCGATCATTTCCGCTCAGCAATTGCCGCGAAGAAACACGTCTTTGCGGAAAAACCCTTAGCCGTTGATGCGCCCGGCTGCCGGATGGTGGCTGAAGCAGGTGAAAAAGCAGCAACGCAAAAACTGTCGGTGGTCGTGGGACTGCAACGTCACTACAGCAAAGCCTATCGCGCCTGCAAAAAACTGATTGACGAGGGTGCGCTTGGCATCGTCGGACTCGCGCATTCCGCCTGGGATCAAGGCGATTTGTGGCATGATCGCCGCGCCAAATACGACAAAGCCAAATGGCCGACCCAAATGGATTGGGAAGTCGAACATTGGTATTACTTCAAATGGCTGTCAGGCGACCATATCGTCGAGCAGAACATCCATAACATTGACGTGATTAGCTGGATGCTGAATTCCCACCCACTCAAAGCCGCAGGCTTCGGCGGGCGCTCGGCGCGCAAAGAAATCGGAGATATTTGGGATCATTTTGCGATCACGTACGAATATCCGAACAGCGTCGTGTCCAGCAACACCTGCATCCAGATTGACGGCACACCAGGCGATGTCTCGGAAACAATTCGTGGATCAAAAGCTACCTTCACCACCACGGCAGGCAAAGGCGGCACGGGCGGAACCCGCATTGAAGGTGCCAGACCCAGACGCGGTGGAGACGCGCCGATGATTTACAAGTACGAAGGCATGGATGACAAACACTACGATCAGGAAGCTGCGACATTTGTCGCCAGCGTTCTTGGCACAGGCGAAGGCGAAGACAAATATCGCAACGATACCAAGTACGGCGTCGAAAGCACGCTCGCCGCAATTATGGGCCGTGATTCCGCCTACAAAGGCCGTGTGATCACCTGGGACGAAGCGTGGAACTCGAAAGAGAAACTCGCATTCAAGGGTGGCGCATAGCGCATAGTTCCACTTTTTACAGGCGCGTTCAGAGGCTGATTTTCATTGAACGATCTTCGAGGTCGGGCTTCTGAATGCGCCTTATTGTTTCTGCCTTCCAGTTCCATTCTCCAATTTTAATTTCTTTAAATATCTTCTTGCCTCTCAGCAAAGTTTCCTTTAGTATCTGCGCGCTCAGTTTCAAGCATTTATTTACAGCAAACATTTTCAGCCGTAGTTATAGCGCGGTCCGTTATTATTTCAATCATCGGTTATCGGTCTTGAGCATTCAATTTCAGCCGTATGAATGCCAGGCATTCTTTCTCATTTAATCGCCTTTGAGCCTGATTGCTCCGTGTTCTTTGTGCTAGTCAGGTTCAGGGATATGTGTGTCCACTACTCAGCGACAAGTTGTTCTTAGCCAGGAGATGTCCCATGAAATCCGCATTTCAGCGCCCACGTTATGCTTTCACTCTGTTTGTCATTCTTAGCTTCATTGGCAGCTTAGCCTTCGCCTTTGGCTACAAGGCCGTTGCCTCACGAACCAACCAAGCGGTGAGGCAAATCGCCGCTCAATCCCCTAAGCCACAGACAGCGCGAACAAAAAGTGTCCAGACATTCCTGCCAGAAGACGACCCAGAAGTGCAGGAGTTTTTTCGCCTCAAACGCTTACCCGCAGGTGAAACCTTGTTGAGCGAGGAACGCTATGCCGTAGCACGTCAAAAGCTCCAGCAAATGAATCAGCGCTCCGCACTCGAAGCGAGACCCGGTCGCCCCAGCTGGCAACGCATTACGAACAGTAATACCAGTTCCATCGCGCAGAACGCGGATTCCATCTCCCGCAACTTGTCCAACGCGAAGTTCTATCACGGAGCAGTTTTGCCGGATGGCAAATCCTTTGTGGGCGGGACAACGAATCAGGGAGTGTTGCGGGCAATCGCACAAGACGGCGGTTATGTGTGGGAGCAAATACAACCCGGCATCAGCGGAGCAGTAGCAGTAGATCGCAATTATCCGAATCGTATTTTCATAAACAGCCAGAACTTCTCCTTACGTCGCTCAACCGATGGAGGGCAAAACTTTACGGAGTTGACGCGAGACATCAAAGACACAGGCGTGCTGACTCCGGCGTTTGTTGTTGACGAATTAACATCACAACGCATCTGGTTAGGCGGCACTGCGATTTGGCGGACGGATAACGGCGGCACCACCTGGCAACAGGCAAGCGCTTCACTGGCGAAGGAGGGCAAAGTCAGCACGCTCGCTTACGCCACCAGCAATCACAACTTTGTGCTGGCTGGAACCAGCGAAGGCAGTATTTATCGCACGTTCAGCGGATTGACCTCTATGTCCGAAGATAAATGGCAGAGCGCCAAGCCACGTTCTGGCTATGTTTCTTCGGTGGTCGTTGACGCACAAAATCCGAGTGTCATCTATGCCACTTATGCCACGTTTGGCGGCGCGCACGTCTGGCGTTCGGATGATGCCGGAGCCAGTTGGGCCAACCTGGATGGAGAAGGCGCAAACGCCTTACCCGATATGCCCGTGCATTCGCTGGTAATTGATCCGCGTAATGCCGAGCGCCTTTTTATCGGCACCGATCTCGGTGTTTTTACCACCACCGACGGCGGGAAAAACTGGTCTGTCGCAAGCCCTGAATTAGGCAATGTGATTGTTGAGTCGCTGGCGATTCATGCGACGGATGAGACAGTCAAACTATTTGCTTTTACCTATGGCAATGGTGTCTGGCAAACCAACGTCAGCACTGAAGCAGAATGTACCTACTCCATCAGTACCAGCAGCAATCCAACAGCATTTGGCGGATCGTTCAGCATTTATGTCTCAACATCCAGCGAATGCGGATGGACGGCCACCAGCAATACGAATTGGATCACGATTACTTCAGCCAAAGCAGGAAAAGGCAGCGCAACCATCAATTGCACAATTCCGCCATCGTTTGAAATTGGCGCGCGCACTGGCACAGTAACCGTAGGCGGGCAAACCGTCACCGTAACACAAAACGGATTGGCCGCAGGTTGTGAAGTCAAGCCCATCAAGGTCGGCGAAACTGTTAGTGGCACGGTCAAAACTGGAACCTGTGTTCCGATTAATTCGAGCAGCGGCACTTCATATAACGCGGCGTATCTCACCTTTACTGCGAATCAAGGCGATTCATTAGCGCTCATCTTCCAAAATGAGTTTCCACTGGAGGTGCGATTGATCGCCCCCAATGGTGCAATTACCTATGCCTCGACAACATCTAACTCTTTGCGTATTCCGTCCTCCGGCTTCCTGACAATAGCGAACACCGGAACGTATCTAGTGGAGGTCGTAAATTATTTTTCCTCCTCGCGCGGCAATTTCACGATGAGTTTAGTCGCTCCGTCAGGCCCACCAGCTTGCGGAGAGCTTGCACTTTCTGCCAATAGTCAGACGTTTGAAGCCAGTGGCGGCAACGGCACGGTCGAAGTGTCGGCTGGCCTATCCTGCAACTGGATGACTAAAAGCAATGCCACCTGGCTCACAGTTGTTCCCGCAAACGGCACGGGCAATGGCACCGTAAGTTTTGCTGCATCGTCCAACACAACCGCTGCAACACGCAGCGGGACATTGGAAATTGCGGGACAAACCTTCACGGTGACACAGGCGGGAACAAGTGGAAGTTGTAGCGCAACGCCCATCAATATTGGACAAACGATCAATGCAGCGCTGACAACAGGCGACTGCAATTCACGCTACAACTTTGAGAGTTCCTCTCCGCGTCCGGCGGATCTTTATTCGTTCACCGCAAATGAAGGTCAGCAGGTAATGGTAGCCGCAACTGCGCCTTCGCTGCGATTGCAGGTCACAGTCGTGGATCAGAACGGAATGATGATTACGCCTTATGGCATCCGCGCGCCGCTCGGTACGGGCTATTTTACGTTGCCTGCAACTGGAACCTATTTCCTACAAGTCAAAACTGATCCGACAAATGCCGATCAGCGCACGACTAATTACAGCGTGAGCCTTTTGTCAGCTGCTTCAGGCTGTGGATACGTGCTGTCGCCCACGCTCAAGCGATATGAAGGAACCGGCGGCAACGATACAGCCAGTGTGACGTCAGGCAATGGTTGCGGATGGATTGCAACGACGCATCAGGATTGGATCACAATTAATACGCCCGCTGGTAATAGCAGCGGAAACGTAGAGTACACACTCGCGCCCAACACCACGGGTCGTTCGCGCACGGGCGGCATTTTTGTCTCTGGCCAAAGCATTGCCATTGAGCAGGCGGCGACAGGGGGTACGTGTAACCCGCTGCCACTGACCTTAGGACAAACGGTTTCGGGGAGCCTTGATCTTTCAGACTGCCGATCTTCGTTTGTCAACAGCTTTGCCACCGACCGATATGAACTCAAAGCGACGGCTGGCCAGCAGCTTCGGGTAGAGGTGAATCAATCGAATTCCTCAGGCATTAACATTTACCTGATTGACGCCACTGGCAGGGTAATCACTAACAGCGCCAACCGCCTGCCCAATGGCGATGGCTACTTTGCGATTCCAACTACAGGCAATTATCTGCTTGAAATTGCGAACACAGCGGCGTTTATCAATACGCCGTATACGATGACGGTGAACTTAGTGGGTGCCAACTGTAACTACAAAGTTACACCTTCGACCACATACTTTGATTCTACAGGAGGAGCAGGCAGTCTTGATTTGGTGGCAGGAACTGAGTGCCCCTGGAACGCGAGCACGGGCGCGAGTTGGATCACACTCGCCGCCAACAATGGCAGTGGTAATACGAAAGTAGCTTTCACAGTCGCGCCAAATACAGCGGCGAATTTACGCACCGCCAGCATTTCCATCGCTGGCCAAACCATCATCATCAATCAGGCTGGAACCAGTGGTAGTTGTACAGAAAAACCCCTGGTGGCGGGGCAAACCGTGAGCGGAAAGTTAACGAGTGGAGATTGTCGAATTCGTGCGGTTCCAAGCTCATTTACTACCTTTGCAGATCGTTATTCATTCAGTGGAACAGAAGGCCAACAAATCTTGCTGAGTCTGCGAACGACTTCCAGTTTCTCAGGCATCACGATGTATCTGACCGATGCCACCGGAAAGGTTTTGGCCAGTAGCAGCAGTCGCCTTCCAACCAGCGGCGGATATTTCCGCCTTCCGGCCTCTGGCGATTACTTCGTCGAAGTCGCCGCGTCTTCACTGCTTGATTACTTCTTAACGTTTTCGGTGTTGCCAGTCGGCTGCAACCTTGCTATTGCACCTAATCTTGCCACTGTCGAAGCAACTGGCGGCAACGGAACGTTCAAAGTCATCGCTGGTCAGACCTGCCCGTGGAGTGTAGCGGACATTCCTGACTGGGTTACGATCAGCACAGGCAGTGGCGGCACAGGAAGCAGCACAGTGAATTTCACTGTGGCAGCCAATACAGCCAGCTCCCGCCGTCGCGCGACACTCACCGTTGGCGGCCAGGTCTTTAATATCGAACAACCCGGTAGCAGCGGCAGTTGCGGCACAACCACACTCACATCAGGACAAGCGGTGAAAGGCACACTTGGCGCGGCAGATTGCCGTCCAGATGTGCCTGAAACAGCGCGTCCCATTACGGATCGCTATACGTTTATGGGGATGGCGGGGAATCAAGTTGCGCTCAGCGCCGTTGCTGACCTCATTAACAATTTTACGCCGACGGTTTCAATCACGCTTCGTGATCCAGCGGGGGTCACATACGCAACCAACAATCAGCGTGTGCCGAACATTGGCTTTATGACCTTACCATCCGATGGGCAATACACGGTCGAAGTCACGTCCAGCACTGCCTCCAACACGACGAATGTGAACTATTCACTTCTGCTGGAAACGGTCGCGCCACAATGCAGTTTCAAGGTTTCGCCAACAAACAACCTCTTTGAGGCGGCAGGGGGAACCAGCAGCATTGCCGTGCAAGCTACCGAAAATACTGCTGATCCGACGGCAGTGCTGGAAGCCAGTTTCTGTTTGTGGAATGTGACGAACCTCCCCAGCTGGATCACCGTCAGCGACGGCGCAAGTGGAGCTGGCAATGGAACGGTCAATTTCAAAGTGGCCGAAAACACAAGCACAGTTTCGCGCGAAGCCACGATTTTAGTGGCTGGCAATCCGGTGCGCGTCGAGCAAGCGGGCAAGGGGGGCAGTTGCGGCGTGACTCCGCTGACGGTGGGGCAAACTGTCAATGGAACCAATAGCTCGTTAGACTGTCGGTCACGTTTTCGCCGCACGACCAGCAGTTCCAGTTCCAGCGTGTATTATGCGCGGCAGTTTTCCTTCAATCTTACAGCCGGTCAACAACTGGCGCTGACTGCGACGAATACGTCGGGATTTTCCTTTACGCCATACCTGTATATTTACGACAGCCAGGGCGCTATCGTGGCGCAGGGCGAAGCGCGCTTGCCTGCGGGCACGGGCTTCTTCACCTTGCCTGCCACCGGAACCTATTTTGTCGAACTCACCTCACGGGATTCCACCTTTGGCAGCAGTTATAGCTGGACGTTGAATCTGAGCGCGCCAACCGCTTGCGCCATTTCTCTGCTGCCGCCACAAACCACCCGCTTTGACGAAAGCGGCGGCACAGGAACAATCGGCCTTGTCGCAGGCACAGGTTGCCAATGGACAGCCCAGTCCAATGTTGACTGGCTGACGATCAATGCAAGTGGCACGGGCAACGGCCAAATTGACTTTACTGTCACCAGCAACCCGCTGAGCAGTTCACGACGCGGCACGATTACGGTAGACAACCAAACCGTTACTATCGAACAAACCGGCGTTGGCGGCACGAGCGCGATCACCCCGCTGACCTTTGGACAAACTATCGAAGGCAATTTGATTGCGGCGGATAGCACTGTCGTAATTTTCTCCTCGACTTACTATGTAGATCGGTATTACCTCGACGCGACAGCCGGACAACAACTGGCATTGGCGTTTTCGACGGGAAATTCTTCAAGTTTCTCTGACCAACTCCTGCGCGTGCTGGCACCCAGCGGCAGTGAAGTGGCAAGCTCAACCAGCACGCCCAGCAGCCTTTGGACACGCTTGCCCATTAGTGGAAGGTATACGGTTGAAGTAACTTCCCGTTTCACGACAGATTATCAACTTGATGCGGAACTAGCCGCCGCAACCTGCAATTTCGTGGTTCGGCCAGCGGATCAAACTTTTGAACCAGGCGCGACCAAGGGAACGATTGATGTTATCGGCCCGCAGGATTGTGCCTGGTTGATCACCCGCATTCCAAGTTGGCTGACATTCACGTCCAAACGTTACAAAGGAACTGCCAAGGTGGAATTTGCCCTCCTCCCAAATTCAAGCACATCGCTGCAAATCGCCGACCTCACCGTCGCCGGACAACCAGCGCGCATTCAGCAGTTGGGTGTGGGTGGGTCTTGTACGGTGAAGCCAATCGCGCTGGGGCAGGTGATGACTGGGACAATTTTCAGTCAGGATTGCCGGAAGGGCTCCAGCGGCAGCTACCATCGGTATCGCTTCAATGGAAATGCAGGTGATCAGATAGCAGTGGTCGGAACTGGCGCAAGCGGTCTTTCCCTGCTAAACGCGAACGGTACGACGTTCGCCAACATCAGCGGTACACGCCTGCCAGAGGGAACCGGATATATTTCGCTTCCAACAACGGGGGATTACTTCGTGGACATTGAGGGAAGTGGAAGCTACTCCTACAGACTGATGTCATCAGAAGCAGGCTGTGGCTACGTTCTTGCGACAACCAGACAAGGCTTTGCGACAAGCGGCGGCAACGGCTCAGTCAACGTGCTCAGTTTAGGCGGTTGTCCCTGGACAGCCAGCAGCGATGTAAGCTGGGTCACGATCAAAGCTGAAAATAGGACGGGCTCAGGCAATGGCGTAGTCAATTTCACCGTCGCACCCAACAACAGCATTAACGTTCGGCGAACTTCGCTTATCATCGCCGGACAAATATTTGTCGTGGAGCAAGCAGGCGTGGGGGGCGTCTGTACAGCGCTCCCGATCACGCCGGGCCAAAACATTCCAGGTTCCATCACACCTTCAGATTGTCAAAATCGTAAGCTGTATATCTTTAACGGCACGGCTGGACAACAGGTACTCTTGTCTCACTCCACCACCAGCGGCTCATACCTGTCTCTTTCGTTGCTGGCACCAGATGGTTCAAGCATTGCGTCCAACTCTGGATACACGCAAATTTTTGTCCCGTTCAGTGGCACATATGTAACCTTGCCGCAAACTGGAACCTATACGATAGTCGTCGGCAGCAGTTCAACCGGCAGCAGGTATGACTATCAACTAGGCTTATATCTGGCGGCTTGTGCGGTGTCCATTTCACCCCCCCCCTCCCCATTCGCCGCGACAGGTGGCAGTGGCACAGTTAATCTCAGCAGTGCCAACGGCTGTGGATGGTCAGCACTCAGCACCGCAAGTTGGATTCAAATCAAGTCTGCCAGCGGCACAGGCAATGGCAAGATCGAATTTACCGTGGCGTCCAATACCAGCAGTGAACGACGCAACGGAACCATTCTCATTGGAGGAAAAACACTTAACATCGAACAGGCCGGAACGGGTGGCAATTGCCAGGTTACGCCACTGAAACCGGGGCAGTTTTTGTCAGGGACACTGGGATCAAATGATTGCCGTTCGCGCGTCTTGAGCAACAACAATTATGCCGAATGGTATTCGATCAGCGGCTTGACAGGCGATCAATTACAGGTACAGTTCACGGGCACTTTCACACCCACCTTATCACTGCTCACATCCGATGGCCGCGTGCTATCCACTGGCCGTGGGGAAACCTTGCCCTTAGCCAGCGGCTTTTACACCTTGCCTGCCAGCGGAGATTACCTGCTGGAGATCAGCAATGATTCCTTTAGCACAGGCAGCTACCGCGTCAGCTTCGTTACGGCGCGACCGGGTTGTGGATTCAATCTCAGCACGACCGGCCAGAAGTTTGAAGTCAACGGGGGCATCGGACGATTCAATGTCAGCGCTAACGGCACTTGCCAGTGGTATGCCTATAGCGATGTCAGCTGGATCACGGTTGGTGGGACAGGCGTTGGCATCGGCAGCAGTTCAGTGAATTACACCGTCGCAGCCAACACTACTGGATTGTCACGCTTAGGCCGTATTTACGTCAGTGGACAAATTTATACGGTCGAGCAGGCAGGCATTGGCGGGACGTGCAACATTGTTCCGATCAACTTCGGACAAACAATCACGGGAGAAGTAACCGAAGGCGATTGCCGTACGTTTATCAGGCCATCGAATCCCAGCTCCTTTGTTCAACGAGCTGATACTTATTCCTTTACGGGGATGACCGGAGATCGCATTGTCATCACAACCACCGCACAGGGCACAACTTTCACCCCGCAGGTTTCCCTGTTTGGCCCCAACCGACAATTACTTGTGCAAGGAAACCGAATCCCGCGCGGTGGTGGCAGCTATATTCTCCCCGCAAATGGAACTTACCTGATTGAGATTTCGACAACAGGGGGGTATAGCGTGAAGCTGGAACTCCAGTAATCATCAGGGATATTCTTTTGGCCACAGAACATCCCGCTTCAATCAAAAAGCGCAAGGAAGTTATCTTTCTTGCGCTTTTTCTTTTTGGAATTCAGAGAGACTAGAACTCGAACTTCAACCGCACGCGACGTTCTTCCGGTTCAGGCGGCGGCGGATCATCACCACGGGCTTTCAGGTCTTGCAGGAGGGCGCTGCGGCGTTCCTGCGCAAGGCGGCGGCGCTCATCCACTTCGGCAATCGTGTGCAGATGGGCATCAATGACGGCCAAATAGATACTGTCGCCGGTTTCGCTATACAATTCTCTGGTTGCCCGCAACTGTGACATTGCATGGCTTCTGCGCTGTTCGTCGGTCATAATCGCAATTTCGAGAGGAAAAATTTTGCAATGAAATGCGAACGGTAAGATACAGCGTCTTGCACTTTCGAGCAACTGGCAAAGTACAGTAGACTGTCGCCTAAACATTCGGTCTTTGGTCTTCGACTTTTGTGCTGGCAAAAGACAAAGCCCCAAGGCTAAAGACCCAAGCCCCAAGGTCAAACACTATGAAAATTCTAACCGCCCAACAAATGCGTGATATTGATCGGCTGACGGTCGAAAAAGCAGGTATCCCCTACGCCACGTTAATGGAAACAGCTGGCTCGCGGGTTGTGGAAGCAATTCTGGAACGGTATGGGCCAGTGGCAGGGAAAACCTTTCTAGTCATCTGTGGCAAAGGCAACAATGGCGGCGATGGTGCTGTCATTGCCCGCCTGCTGTGGATGCGCGGGGCACAGGTAAATGTGTGTTTGTACAGCAAACTGGAAGACAGCAAAGGCGATCCACGCGCAAATTTTGAAGCGGTCAAAGAACTGACCAATGCAGGACGAGGCCCCGACGGACGCGAGATTTTCTTTTCCGATGAAAGCAAATCCTATGGCCCCAGCGGAAAAACCGAAGCGTCATTCCCTTACCCGAATGCACCGGATTTCATCGTAGATGCGCTGTTCGGAACGGGACTGTCGCGTCCAGCACAAGGCGCATTTGAGCAGGTCATTGAACAAATCAATCGCATCCGATCCGCCCCCAATTCCCGCACACGAGTTATTGCCGCTGACATTCCCTCCGGCTTACCTTCAGACGGTAGTCATCCGATTGGCCCGCATATCAAGGCGGATTTAACTGTCACCTTCACCGCGCCCAAATTGGGAAACGTGCTGCCACCGAATTGCTATGCAAACGGTGATTTAATCGTTGCCACGATTGGCACACCAGGTTGGTTGCTGGAAAAAGAATGCGATTCCAATATTTTCCTTGTCGAAGAAAAGCAAACTACGGATTGGTTGACTGCCTCGCGGCGTGCGCCGGATGCGCATAAAGGATCGGTTGGCGACGTGCTGTTGATTGCTGGTTCGCGCGGCAAAACAGGAGCCGCAGCCTTAGCTGCTGAGGCAACGCTACGTGCTGGAGCGGGCCTCGTGACCGTTGCGACTTCTGCTTCCGCCCAGGCACTGCTCGTCAACCAGGCTCGGACAGAAGTCATGACTGAATCGCTGCCCGAAAGTGTGATGGGTTCGATTTCCCCTGAAGCGCTGCAACCAGCATTGCAACTGGCCCATGATCGCAGCGTTGTCGCCATCGGCCCGGGTTTGTCTTCCGCTGAAGAGGGTGCCTGTCATTTCGTCTCAGAATTTATCCGACAAAGGACGACGCCGATAGTTCTTGATGCCGATGGCCTCAATGCGCTCGCCCCCTGGCCGGAAAGCCTGCAAGGATCAGACGAGTTGCCGATCATCATCACACCACACCCCGGTGAAATGGCGCGATTGACCAACAAAACCAATGCCCAGGTTGTTGCTGACCGTGTTGGTATCGCACGCGATCTTGCTATGAAGCAACACTTAATCGTCGTCCTGAAAGGCTCGCGTTCGATCATTGCTGCGCCCGATGGCAGCGTATTTGTGAATCCAACGGGCAATGCTGGAATGGCGACCGCAGGCGCAGGCGACGTTTTGACCGGAATCCTTTCCGGCCTGCTAGCCCAACAGCTGCAACCCGCGTTAGGAGCCGTGATCACAAGCGTATATTTGCACGGACTGGCAGGTGACATCGCAGCCAGCAACCTTGGGCAACGTTCGCTGATCGCCTCCGACATCACGAACTATCTCCATGAGGCAATCCTGAAATTTGAACAGCGCTAACGCTTCAGATGAAACCTGTAACAAATGACAACTGCCCCATGACAACTGGAAGTTTCACCACACACTCTGCCGAAGACACATTTGAACTGGCCTACAAGATTGGTGAGGACATTACCGCTTCCACCGTGTTCCTGCTGGAAGGCGATCTCGGCGCGGGAAAAACCGTTTTCGCCAAAGGCATCGCCGCTGGCTTGGACATTGATCCGGCAGAGGTCAATAGCCCAACCTTCACGCTCGTCAACGTTCACGAAGGCCGAATGCGCCTGTACCACCTTGATCTGTACCGATTGGAAGGCGAGTTGGAAGAAGTCTATGCGCTTGGTTTGGATGAAATGTTGAGCGAAGACAATGCAGTTGTTTTAATTGAATGGGCCGAACGATTGGGCACATTTCAGATTCCCAATGCCACACGCGTTCAGATCGTGGACGCAGGCGAGGATGATCGTAGGATTGTGATGACGTGATACCATCAAGCGAAAGGAGCTTTTTTATGTCTGTTGCCATCGCCTCTGAATACACTGAAGCAATCGCACATTTGCCGAGAGGCGCAAAACTCGTGGCTGAGGATGTGCGATGGGATGAATATGAACAGTTGTTGAGCGAGCTTGGCCCGTCATATTCCGTGCGTGTTTTTTATGACCAAGGAAGGATGGAAATTGTGTCCCCGAAACCAATTCACGAACGACCTATTGAAATTTTGCATCGCCTGGTTATCGCCATCAGTGACCAGCTTGAGATTGACATTGAATCGCTTGGCTCGACCACATTGAAAAAGCAGATGCGCGAGGCGGGCGCGGAACCGGACGCCAGTTTTTATGTGCAGAATGCAGCGATAATTCATGGGCATCTTGACCTTGACCTTGCGCACGACCCACCGCCGGACATCGTCATTGAAAGCGATCACACAAGCTCTTCGCTGGATAAATTCGACATTTACGCGCGACTTGGCGTGCCTGAAATTTGGCGCGTGTTCAGCCAGCAGGTCAGCTTCTGGTTGCTCAGCAACGATGCTTATGTCGAAGCCGAACACAGCCGCTCCTTCTCTTTTCTGACAGCGCAAGTGCTGAATAAATATTTAGAGCTGGGGTTGATGAGTGGCGAACGCAACGCGGCCAAAGCCTTTCGAGACTGGATCAAAGCACAAACCAATTTATGAATCTACAATCTATTCGCCACCTCTATGATTATACCCACTGGGCCAATCATCTGGTGATTGACGCCGTCGAAGCGATCAGTGTTGAAGAGCAACTGCGCGACCGAGGCGTGAGCCATCAATCTTTGCACGGCACATTGCTGCACATGCTGTTTGCCGAATGGGTGTGGCTGGAACGCTGGCGCGGGAATTCGCCGTCTGCACCATTGCGCGCCGCCGATTTTCCCGACCTCGCTTCGATTCGCAGCTACTGGCAACAGGTCGAAACGGAACGCGACGAATTTCTTGCGAGTTTGACCGAAGAGACGTTGCACGCAGGATGGACCTACAAGGACATCGCAGGCAATGAATACACCAACCCCCTGGTCTTGTTGATGCAGCACGTCGTCAATCACGCGACGTTGCATCGCGGGCAAGTTGTGGCGATGATTCGTCAGCTTGGCGTCAAACCACCCGCCACAGATTTTTTGTTCTTCTTCCGAAAATAATCAAAACCATGCGAAAACCATTCACCTTCATTTTTCTATTCCTGCTTGGTGTTTCTGGCGCGTTGGCGCAAGCCCGTTGGACAGAGCAACAAGCCAACGACTGGTACAAGAAACAACCCTGGCTGGTCGGAGCGAATTACATCCCCGCCAACGCCATCAACGAATTGGAAATGTGGCAGGCCGAATCGTTTGATCCAGCACAAATTGACAAAGAACTCGGCTGGGCCGAAAGCCTGGGGATGAACACGATGCGCGTCTTTTTGCACGATTTGCTGTGGCAACAGGATGCGAAAGGCTTCACGAAACGGCTCGACCAATTTCTGAACCTTTGCAAGAAACATAAGATCAAACCGATGCTGGTGCTGTTTGATTCGTGCTGGGATCCGTTTCCAAACCTCGGAAAACAACGCGATCCGAAACCCGGCGTCCACAACTCCGGCTGGCTGCAAAGCCCCGGCGCGAACGCTTTGCAGGACGCTTCGCAATACCCGCGCCTCGAAGCCTATGTCAAAGGCGTCGTCAGCAAATTTGCCAAAGACAATCGCATTCTCGCGTGGGATGTGTGGAACGAACCGGACAACACGAACGGCAGCAGTTACGGCAAGCAGGAGCCAAAAAATAAAGTGGATTTAGTGTTGGCATTGTTGCCCAAAGTCTTCGCGTGGACGCGCGCCGCCAAACCATCGCAACCGCTGACCTGCGGCGTGTGGAAAGGCAATTGGTCGAGCGACGACAAGATGTCAGCAATGGACAAAATTCAGATTGCGAATTCAGATGTGATCTCGTTTCACAACTACGACGACGGCGCAGAATTTGAAAAGCGCATTCAATGGCTGCGACGGTACAATCGCCCCATTCTTTGCACCGAATATATGGCGCGCGGCAACAAAAGCACGTTTCAAGGCTCAATGCCTGTAGCCAAGAAATACAAAGTCGCGGCGATCAACTGGGGCTTCGTCGCAGGCAAAACACAAACCGATTTGCCGTGGGATTCGTGGCAACGTCCCTACACTGACCGCGAGCCAAGCATCTGGTTTCACGAAATCTTCAAGCAGGATGGTTCCGCCTATAAACAGGAAGAAGTGGATTTGATCCGCCAACTGACGGGGAAAACAAAATAGTGAAAACTCGCTTGAAAATTCGACTTGCGCTGGCAGGATTCGTCATCTGCGTAATTTGGTCGTTTGCTGTTTTCTTATCGCCTCAAATGCAACAGGCGCAAGCGAAAGATTTCGACCTGCTCATTAAAAACGGGCGCATTGTGGACGGCACGGGCAATCCGTGGTTCGTTGCTGACATCGCCATCAAACAGGGGCGCATTGCGGACATCGGCCACTTCGCAGCCGAACGCGCCGCACGCATCATTGATGCCAACAATCACATCGTAGCCCCCGGTTTCATTGACGTTCACACGCATATCGAAGGTGGCATCACGCGCTTGCCTGCCGCCGAAAACTTTTTGCAAATGGGCGTGACTTCAGTCGTCACAGGCAATTGCGGCAGTTCGGAATTACCACTCGGCGCATGGTTTCAGAGCCTCGAAAAAACTGGCGTTTCGCTCAACATCGCCTCGCTCGTCGGACACAACACGATTCGTCACGCGGGAATGAACGGCGATTTTGAGCGCGCACCCACCGCCGAAGAATTAACCCGCATGCGCGAGCTGACCGCCCAAGCAATGCGCGATGGCGCGGTCGGTCTTTCGACGGGACTTGAATACGTTCCCGGCACGTACGCGAAAACGGATGAAATCGTTGCGCTCGCCAAAATTGCCGCTGAACACGGCGGATTGTATGCCACTCACATGCGCAACGAAGACGCGACCATCGAACAATCCATCAAAGAATCGCTGGAAGTCGGCGCACAAGCAGGTTGTCCCGTCCAGATTTCGCATTTCAAGATTTCCAGCCGCAGCCGCTGGGGCGCAAGTGCCATCACGATCAAAATGGTTGAGGAAGCCCGCGCACGCGGCCAGCAAGTCACCGTAGATCAATATCTCTATCCCGCGTCCAGCACGGGCATCGGCATTCTATTTCCGTCGTGGATTTTCGCGGACGGCAAGTTGAACGAACGCTTGCAGGACAAAGCCACGCGCGAACGCATCATCCGCGAAATGATCGAGAAAGCGAACAAAGGCGGCTTCCAGGATTTCAGCTTCGCCTACGTCGCCAGCCATCGCGCGAATCCGAACTTCAACGGCAAGAACATCGCCGAAATCACCGCGATGACGCGCAAGGAAACCAGCATCGCCGCGCAAGCCGAACAAGCTATCGAAATCCTCAAGACGGGCGGTGCGTCAATGGTGCTGCAAAAAATGTCCGAATCCGATGTCGAACGCATCTTCCGCCAACCGTTCACGATGATCGCCTCTGATGCCGGAGTGATTGACGCTACCAGCGACAGCATCCCGCATCCACGCGGCTTCGGCAACAATGCGCGCGTCCTCGCCGAATACGTCCGCAAGCGCAACTTAGTCAGCGTCGAAGAAGCCATTCGCAAAATGACGTCGCTGCCTGCGCAAACGTTCAAGCTGTGGGAGCGCGGGCTATTGCGTCCAGGAATAGCGGCGGATGTGGTGATTTTGGATGAAAAGACGGTGGCAGATCGGGCGACGTTTCAGCAGCCGAAGCAGTATCCGACGGGGATTGACTATGTGTTGGTCAATGGGCAAGTCGTGATTGAAAAGGGAAAGCATT
Source organism: Acidobacteriota bacterium (assembly GCA_018268995.1). Taxonomy (GTDB): domain Bacteria; phylum Acidobacteriota; class Blastocatellia; order RBC074; family RBC074; genus JAFDVL01. The sequence continues at coordinate 64,047 of JAFDVL010000088.1, forward strand.
CAGGCGTGCGAGCGGGGCAAATTTTACGCGGGCGTGGTCGGTGAGCAGAGTGGCAATCAAATGTAGCGAACTTGATTTGTCATTTCATCCGCTGTGACGTGATTGAGGATAATCAACACTCGTTGCGCAATTTCATAGGGATCACGACGAGCAGCAATAATAATTCCGCTGTGCGTTTTGCCGTCCGCGAAATATTGTTGCGCCAACTCCTCAAAATCAACGCGATTGTGCGTCAGTAACGTCCATTGCTGGCTGGCAGCGAACGCCAACTGTTCGTTGTCAGATTTCCCCTTCTGCCCAGCCTCTTGCGTTGTGACGACATCGAAGCCGCGCGCACTAACCAAATCGGCGACTAACACATCAACATCTTCGTCCAGGTACAACTCAATAAAGAGTCGGCTCATAGATTTCGCACCAATGGATCAAGCAAATCATCTGGAACTCGATTGCGCTCGATGTACGCATTGATTTCCTCTTGATGATCACTATAGTAACTGAGCGCGCTGAAGACTTGCGCCAGCTTCAAATGGGGCAACCGTTTGGGAATCTCTTCGGCAGGTGTACCCAAACGCCAAATTTCCACAATCGCCCGTACTGGCGTGCGCGTCCCCTTGATGATCGGCTCGCCGCTGAGAATGTTGGCGTCGGCAGTGATATAAAAGTTTTCGGTAACTGTCATCATATTTTCACTTAACCTCTAGCTGCGATCATACGGTGAAAGCACGCTTGATCAAAGCGATACTACCAAATACATTTTCCACCTTTTCGATGATTTTCAACCTCCTCTTGACGCCACTTACGCTGTATTACAATACTTTGTTTGATCGCCTCAATGGTAGCTTGGGACAATCCAAGTTTTGCGGCGTTTCTGAGCGTAGCCTCATCGCTAGCGATACTTCTGTCTATGTTTTTTATGTAGCCACATCCTTCTACGCTGCTCGTCGTAACCGTTGGAGGTTGGGAGGCTGGCATACAGTTGCTTGATTGCACAATTGTGTTTGCCGCCTCAAGTTGTTGTCGCGCCATCGAAAGCTGCGCGGTATCCTCTTTCATCATCCCGGAGATGGTTGCGATACTTCTCAAGTCAGATTCTGTACGGTTGGTTATTTGATTCACGCGCTGCTTAAAAGCAAGCATACTGCCGCCATAAAGATTTGCGGCAAATAAATTCACGTTTGTCAGAATCAATGCGCCGGTTGGCGTCCTGACGAACGATTCAAGAATTTCGCTGCCTACTGCCCCTGCTACTTGCCACTTCTCGTCTTTCTTGAAACTCGAAGCTGCTTGATACATTGTGACCGCAAGGGAAATTTTATCGAATGCTGAAGCCAGGCTGTCAGCTAGTGACGCCGCGACTTTTGGTTTGCCTTTTGTCTTTGCCAAGCTCCACAGCGCTTGTCTGAGAGGGCTTTCAATCGGCGCAGTGTTAATGCCTATTTCTCGCAATGGGCTTGTCCATCGTTTTGCTGTTGCTCCAATGTTATAAGGTGTAAGCGAACCAAGCTGCCGGATAAGGCCGGGGTCAATTTTCTCTTTTCCAGTAAAGGCGGGGTGCTGGTAAGAACAGCCTCCCAAAGATGGTCGCGGGCTTCATCCCGTGCTTCTTCACTCAGTTTTGCCCATTCGTTGACCTCCTCCGCCCTCATATCAAGGTTCAGGTTCTTGATTGCTTGTTGATGTCGGGCAACGCGCCCATTGAGGTTTTCGATCTGAGATTTCAATTGACTGGCTTGTGCCGCCGCCGCGTTGCAATCTTGTGCCTGAACTTGTTGGCTGATTGCAAGCAACATCACCAAAGCAAAAGTAAGTAGGGTGCTTCTCATCGTGACTCCTATCGGGCAGGAATGTTTTTGGACTCTGTATCAGAAAATGCGAGGTGCAAACTATACACCAAGTCATTTTCTTGACGTAAGTGTTGTTGCAACTATTTCGCCCAGAGGTTGTCAGGGCAAACGGCTTTGGTATCATCTCGGCGCAGTATTGAATTTGCACTATAGAAACATTGATTGCCTGTGCTAACACTCAACACCCCACTCGTAGAACTTCATCATCACGCCCTGCCGCGCATCGGCCAAACCACCGCCTTCAAGCTCGCGGTTGAAATCGCCAACATCACGGCCAAGCCGGACGCGCGCCAGGCGACGGTTGAAGACTTGCTCCACTACTTGCCGATGCGGTACGAAGATCGGTCGAATTTGGCGAACACTTCTATGTTGCAGGATGGGCAGACGGCTTCGATGGAAGTGATGGTGCGCGTGGGCGGGATTGTGCCGCTCAAGGGTGGGCGCATCAAGATGTATGAATTCATCGGAACGGATGGCATCGGGCAGGTGCGGGCGTTTTGGTGGAATCAGATTTACCTCAACAAAGTTTTCAATCGCGGGGCGCGGGTGATTTTGTATGGCCAGTGGAAGTGGAACCGCTACAAAAACTACTTTGAAGTCGAAAATCCTGAATATGAAATGTTGCAGGATGAGGACGATGACATCGAATCATCCGCGATCCATACAGCGCGGCGCGTCCCTGTCTATCGCAAGCTGGGAGATTTTCGGACGCGGCAATTGCGCTCGATTTTTCATCACGTGCTGGCGAATTTGAGCGAGGAAGTGGAAGACCCGTTGCCAGAGGAAATCGTTGCGCGCAATGTGTTGATGCCGCGAGGCGAGGCTTTGCGGTTGATTCATTTTCCGGGCGATGACGCGAGTATTGATGCCTACACGGAAGCGCGTTCGGCAGCGCATCGGCGGTTGATCTTTGAGGAATTTTTCTGGCTCGCAATGGCGCTGGGCGTGCGACGCGGCGAACGGCAGACAGAACCCAAAGGCGAACTGATCGAAATTAATGATCGTGTGCGTGAAGCAGTGCGCGCGATTCTGCCGTTTTCGCCGACGAATGCGCAAAAGCGGACGCTCAAGGAAATTGTGGACGATATGACCAGCGAGCGCCCGATGAATCGCTTATTGCAGGGCGACGTTGGTTCGGGCAAAACGATTGTTGGCGTGCAGGCAATGGTGATTGCGGTTGAGAATGGATACCAAACGGCAATGATGGCTCCGACGGAAATCCTCGCGGAACAGCACGCGCGCAACATCAAACGCATTATCGCCGCAGCCGACGCGCCATATCGTGCAGAACTCCTCACAGGCAGTTTGAAAGCGAAAGAGAAACGCGCCATACAATCCGCAATTGCGGAAGGCGATGTAGACATTGTCGTCGGCACGCATGCTGTCATTCAGGAAGCCGTGCAATTTAAAAAGCTTGGCCTTGCGGTGATTGACGAACAGCATCGCTTTGGCGTATTGCAGCGCGCGGCGATTCGCAAGATGGGATTGAATCCTGACGTGCTGGTGATGACAGCAACGCCGATTCCGCGTTCGTTGGCGATGACAGTCTACGGCGATTTGGAAGTTTCCGTGATTGACGAATTGCCGCCGGGACGCACGCCGATTCGCACCTTCGTGCGTGGCGAAGATCGGCGCGACAAGATTTACGATTTCATCCGCGAGCAAATCAAAATCGGGCGACAGGCATACGTCGTGCTGCCGATCATCGAAGAATCCGAAAAGCTTGATTTGCGCAATGCGACCGAGATGTATCAGACGTTGCAGCTTGAAGTCTTTCCTGAATTCAAAGTCAGCCTGCTGCACGGGCGGATGAAGCCGGAAGAGAAAGAAGCCGTGATGAAGGAATTCATCGCGAATCATTCGCAGATTCTCGTGGCCACAACCGTCATCGAAGTCGGCGTGGACGTGCCGAATTCTTCGGTGATGCTGATTGAACACGCGGAACGGTTTGGCCTCTCGCAACTGCATCAATTGCGCGGTCGTGTCGGGCGTGGTGCGGCGGAGAGTTATTGCATTCTGCTCGCGCAATATCAGAAAACCGAGGTCTCGCGCGAACGGTTGAAGATTATGGAAGAAACGACCGATGGCTTTAAGATTGCCGAAAAGGATTTGGAAATTCGCGGCCCCGGTGAAGTGATGGGCACGCGGCAATCGGGCATTCCGGCGTTTCGTGTGGCAAACATCGTGCGCGATCAGCAATTGTTACAGCAGGCGCGGAAGGAAGCAGAATTTATGCTCAATGAACGGCGGATGACACGAGAAACAGATCGGCTGATAAGTTATGTGCGCAGTTTGCCACGCTTTGGATTGGCACGGATTGGTTAAGGATGGTCGCTTTGACAGTCATCGAAAAGAAGACTACTAATTGGGGAGCAGAAAAGATCACGGACGTGGGATAGGTGAAAGCAAATTCACCTCACGGCACAAGTTCCAATTCATTCAACCGAATACTGGGAGGACGCAGCATGATCAAAATACTGATCGTTGATGATCACGCTATCGTGCGGCAGGGACTGATTCAAATCCTGACCGAAGAATCTGATATGACGGTTGTTGGTGAGGCGCAAAATGCCCAGGACTTTTTTTCCCTCGTGCGCAACCGCCCCTGGGACATCGCAATCCTTGATGTCTCGCTGCCAGGGCGCAGCGGACTGGACATCCTGAAAGAATTGAAACACGAATATCCGATGCGGCCCGTCTTGATGCTAAGCGCGCATTCAGAAGATCAATATGCAATTCGCACATTGAAAGCGGGCGCTGCCGGATATTTATCCAAGGATAGCGCACCCACCGAACTTATTCAGGCTGTCCGTAAAGTGTTGCAGGACGGGAAATACATTAGCCCCACTCTGGCGGAAAAAATCGCCTTCGACATTACAGCGGAAAGCAATCGTCCGCTCCACGAAACCCTTTCAGATCGTGAATTCCAGGTGTTGTGCCAACTCGCTTCAGGCAAAACAGTCGGCGAACTGGCGGAGGAAATGTCGTTGAGCGTAAAAACTATCAGTACCTATCGCACACGCATTTTGCAAAAGATGAAAATGAACAATAATTCAGACCTCACTCAATATGCGATGCAGCACGGTCTGGTCTGATCGGCAAGAGACAAGAAAACAGCAACCAAGCTACAGTTGCCGCCTTCTTATCCCAAACTAAACACAATCTGGCGCTTTTTCCAATCAGCGTTTGAACAGCGGAATTTTCCTCCTTTGCTTGTCAGACAAACACCTACAATCGCTGTCGTCATCCTCCGACAGAAAAACCAGACGAAACCGGATATTTTTTTGCCCGCCTAAGCCGTACTTTATGCTGGCCAGATCACGGCACAACAGGTTCGAGGGTGTTTATATTTATGAAAGCCATCGCCAGGGTAAAAACAGAATCAAGCTTCTTGTCTGGTAACAGTGAGGGGGATTCCGTTCAAACCCCAGCGCTATCGCCCAAGGCTGACCAGAAGCAGTTACGCGTATTTATTGCAGATGATTCGCGGCGAATATTGGCGAATCTGATTGCCCTCCTGCAACAGGAAAAGGGCGTGCAAATCGTGGGAGCTGCCCGAACCACCAAAGCGGCGATCCGCGCCATTCAACACCTGACTCCCGATCTGGTCATTCTTGATTTCCGCTTGCCTGATGGCAATGGCCTGGATGTATTGAAAGAAATCAAGCAACACGACTCCTGCCCGCTCGTGATGATGTTAACCAACTATGCGTATCCGCAATATCGAGAACGATGCAGGCAATGGGGAGCAGATTACTTTTTCGATAAGTCGCAGGACTTCGAGCAAGTTATCAGAACTTGTCAGCAATTATTGTCCTGGTCAGAAAGACAGCCGGAAGGATTGACCCATGCCTCACCTCAATAATGCCACGTACAATCACACAATCCCTGATGCACTGTCATCCAAGCGCATTCTGGTCGCTGAAGAAGATGAGATGAATCGCTGGTTCGCAGCTCGGCTGCTGGAGCAAAAGGGTTATAACGTCAGCACGGTCACAAATGGTCAAGCGGCACTGGCGGCTTTTGCCGAAGAGTCATTCGATCTGATTTTGCTTGATCTGCAAATGCCTGTGATGAACGGACTGGAAACAAGCAGTGCCATTCGCCAACAGGAAGCCCCCTCCAAAACACGTGTTCCCATTATTGCTTTCACCAACGAAACTGTGACGTACCAGGCACATCGTTACTGGAAAGCGGGCATAGACTGCTATCTTTCAAAGCCGATTCATACAGAAGAATTTTACCGTCGCATCGAAGCCGTGTTGAAGCTCAATGCGCAGTCGTCACAGGCAGAGAAAATGCCTGCCGTTTTTGATTGCGAGCAAGCGCTAGCCCGCATCAAGGGGAATCTGGAAATTTTGCAAAGCGTCGCAGAGATATTCTTTACCTCCTCGCTACATCTACTCAGCGCCATCCGCCGCGCCATTGCCAAAGAAGATCCATACAATTTGGATTTTGCCGCACATCGGCTAAAAGGCACGGCCAGCACGCTTTCCGCGAATCGGGTTGTAGCGCTGGCAGAACGCCTAGAACTCATGGGAAGCATTCGTAATTTGTCCTGTGCGCAGGCGACTCTTCATGAACTAGAGCAGGCCTTAGCAGAGTTTAAGGCGGCCTATGAGGAAAAGTTTCCCCCATCCCCCACTCCCCGTTCTATTCCCCCACAATCCTCCATCTCCCCCAAGTCAGGTGATCAAGCAGCTACCTGACTCTCTCGCAGGTTCCTGATTTTCATCGTACAACCTGAAAACCAGGAACCTGCGTATAGGATCTGAGATACGCTGAAGCAGTCTATTACCAATAATTTAGCGTCATCAATTTGGCTCAGGTCATATTTTCGGCCAAAATTTTTGAATTTCAGGTTAAGTCTTTTGTCGTACCTGCCGATACACATGCGGGTGGTGTCTGCGTGTTTGACCACAGTTGGATGTGCCCCCTTCCGTGTTACCCACAATTTCCTATCTCATCTTCGCGAACCGGAATGGCAAAGGCTTATTAGATTCAATGCTCTAGTCTGAGAGGCTTAAGCGGATACAGCTCCCTTCTCAGACTTGCCCAATCAGGCATCTGCGTTCTGATCCTGCAAACACACGCAAAAGGAATAGCCATTAAAAGGAGCTTCATTACAGTGCTCAACGTCAACAATAAAGGGGCCTGGTGTATTGGAGTCATCTGGATGGTCACATTTGGCGGATTGCTTTCTACCTCCGCTCTTGATCCACAAAAAACCATTAGTCAATATGGGCGCGACATCTGGCTGCGACAAAATGGGTTGCCAGCCAACGCTGTCAATGTGACGATGCAAACGCGCGACGGCTATCTCTGGCTGGGCACGGCTGCGGGGCTTTTCCGCTTTGATGGCGTACGTTTTTCTGCCATCCATACCGATCCGAAAGATAATCGCAAGCTCGAAACCATTTCTACGCTTTATGAAGCCAGGGATGGGAGCCTCTGGATTGGCACACCATACAACGGGCTGCGCCGTTTTAAGAATGGAACCGTTTTTTCCTACGGTGAGAGTGAAGGGCTCAAAGAAAAAGAAATCCGAGCACTGTTGGAAAGTCGCGATGGCACGCTGTGGATCGGAACCAGCAACGGGCTATTTAAATTTAATGGTCGTAACTTTATTCCGGTTCCGACAGATCCCAACTATATCACCGGACTAGCAGAAGATGCGCGCGGTAGAATTTGGGTGGGCACACATAGCGGAGTGCGAATCTTTGCGGGCAATAAGCCCCCAATCCGTATGACGACGGCGGAAGGCTTGCCCAACAATGTGATCACCATCCTCCGCGCTGATCATCAAGGCAACATCTGGATCGGGACTGACAATGGATTAGTCTTCTGCCATGACGATGCGCTTGCGGTTTATACCGGGACAAATGGGCTGTTGAATAATCATATTTCTGCCATTTATGAAGACCGGGATAGGAATATCTGGATTGGAACACACCTGGGATTGAATCGCTTTTCTGGCGGCAAGTGGACAGGGTTTACCGCAACGGACGGTCTAAGCAACAACAACGTGCTATCAATTACGGAAGATCGTGAAGGCAGTCTGTGGGTTGGCACAGTCGAAGGGCTGAACCGCTTCAAGGATGTCAGCCTGATTACCTATACAACCAGGGATGGCCTTGATAATGACTTTGTCTCAAACATCATCGAAATGCCCGACCACAGCCTGTACTTCCTGAGCAGTGCGGGCAGTAGCATTACGCACTTAAAAGATGGTAAAGCCACTAAATTTTCCAACCCCATCGGGCCTACCTTCGTTGCTCGTGATGGCAGCCTATGGATTGCGCAATCTGGCTTACTCACCAATGTTAAGGACGGGCAAATCAAGCGGTACGATAAAACAAATGGGCTTCCCACTAAATGGATTTCAGCCATCACGGAAGATTCGCAAAGCCTGATTGTCTATGTTGATGACATTGGCGTCCGCCGCTTTGTGAATGGCGAGTTGAAACCATACCTACTGAAAAATAGCCAGGCGTATGCCTCAGATGAATATGTCTACTGCTTTTATGCGCAGCCGGATGACACGCTGTGGATTGGAACCTCGCAGGGGTTGATCAGAATCAAGGACGGAGACAGCACGAGCTTCGGCGCGGCAGAAGGAATGGCGGATAATCAGGTCAACGCCATTTTCGATGATCATCGGGGGAGTTTGTGGCTCGGCTCGACACGCGGCGGACTGACGCGTTATCAGGATGGAAAGTTCACAGCATATACGCTTAAAACCGGCTTATTCACCAGTGAAATTTATTGCGTGCTGGGTGATGAGCAGGGCGATTTATGGTTGAGCAGCCCGCGTGGCATTGGTCAAATCAGTCGTCAGGATTTGGATGATTTTGCGGCAGGGAAAATTCATTCCATCCACACGCGGGTTTATACGATTGCTGATGGAATGAAGACGGATGAATGCTTTGGTGACTGGCAACCCGCCGGATGGAAAGCGCAAGACGGACGGCTCTGGTTTGCTACCAAACGAGGCGCGGTCGTCATTGATCCGAAAAATTTCAAGCGTAATAACCTCCTGCCGCCTGTTTTTATTGAGCAAATTGGAGCCAACCAGCAAAACGTTCCGCTCAGCGCTGCTCTGAGTTTTTCACCGGACACTCAAAACCTTGAATTTCATTACACCGCGCTCAGCTTGCTGGTGCCGGAACGAGTACGTTTCAAATACAAACTCGAAGGCTATGACAAAGACTGGATTGAGGCAGGAACACGACGCGTTGCTTACTACACCAACCTGCCGCCCGGCACATACCGCTTTCGCGTCATGGCCTGCAACAATGATGGCGTATGGAATGAAACAGGCGCGGTCATAGAGTTTTATCTGGAACCGCATTTCTATCAAACACGCTGGTTCTACGCCTTGTGCCTGGGCGGCCTCGGTTTGCTGGGTGCCGGGTTGTACAAGCTTCGGATCAGGCAGTTACAGGCGCGTGAATTAGAGTTGGAAATCCTGGTCGAACTTAATACGAGAGAACTGCGGCAACAAAGAACGCTGCTGCAAGAACAAAAGACCTTCCTGCGAAAAATCATTGATCTCATTCCAAGCTTTATCTTCACCAAAGACCGCGAAGGCCGGTTTATCCTGGCGAATCAGGCATTGGCAAAGGCCTATGGCACAACGGTTGAGGAACTGATAGGCAAAACCGATTCCGACTTTAATGCGCAACCGGAAGAAGTGGAAAAGTTCCGGCAAGATGATTTGCAGGTCATGGATTCCAAACACGAAAAGTTAATCATTGAGGAATTTACCGACCAGCACGGAAAACAGCACTGGATGCAGGTCAATAAAATTCCCATTGCCGCCGACGATGGTTCTGTCCAGCAACTGCTGGGTGTGGCAACTGATATTACGTTGCAACAGATGATCGCCCTGGAAATGCAACGCGCCAAAGAAGCCGCCGAAGCAGCCACGCGATCCAAGAGCGAGTTTCTGGCCAATATGTCGCACGAAATTCGCACGCCCATGAATGCCGTTATTGGCATGACAGGGCTTTTGCTCGACACAAAACTGAATGACGAGCAGCGAGAATTTGTCGAGATTGTTCGTACCAGCAGCGATTCCCTGCTCACGATCATCAACGACATTCTCGACTTCTCGAAAATTGAAAGCGGCAAGCTTGATCTTGAACACCACGCATTCAGCATTGCCAATTGCATTGAAGAATCCCTGGATTTGCTGTCGTCGAAGGCAGCAGAAAAAGAACTGGAACTGGCGTACATTCTGGATGAAAACACACCGCACGACATTGTCGGGGACGTGACCCGGCTGCGTCAGATTCTGGTGAATTTGCTGAGCAACGCAGTGAAATTCACCAACGCTGGCGAGATTGTGATTTCTGTTTCGTCGCAACGGCTGGAAGAAGACAAATACGAATTGCAATTCGCCGTGCGCGACACCGGCATTGGCATTCCGCAGGATCGGTTGGATCGCCTTTTCAAATCGTTCAGTCAGGTGGATTCTTCTACAACGCGGCAGTATGGCGGGACGGGACTGGGACTGGCCATTAGCCGTCGCTTAAGTGAGATGATGGGCGGCACGATGTGGGTTGAAAGCCAGCCGGGAGAAGGCTCAACGTTTTATTTCAAAATCATCACGTCCGCAGCACCCACAACACTGCGACTGCACATGCGCCGAGAACAGCCGCAGCTTTCCAACAAACGGCTGCTGATTGTGGATGACAATGAAACCAATCGCCGCATTCTGACTTTGCAGGCGCGTTCCTGGGGCATGATCCCCGAAGCGGTGGCAAGCGGTGCAGAGGCTCTGGCCCGTTTGCAACAAGGCGAGCAATACGACCTGATGATTTTAGATATGCACATGCCAGGCATGGATGGAGCCAGGCTTTCGGTCGAAATTCGAGCACTGCAAACCGAAGTCAAAACGCCGATGATTATGCTGACTTCACTCGCCGCCAGTAGCCGCCAGCTTCGGGAACAACACGGCGAACTGGATTTTGCGGCCTTCCTGACCAAACCTATCAAACCTTTACAGCTTTACGAGGTGATTGTCGGGATTCTGGTTCACCAGCGTCCTATCAAAGTAACTACCCCGCCGACGGCGAAACTGGATGCCGAACTCTCGCAACAACTCCCGCTGCGAATCCTGCTGGTAGAGGATAATGTCATCAATCAGAAAGTAGCCTTGCGCGTCCTAAATCGGTTTGGCTACCGCGCAGATGTTGCCAGCAATGGGATGGAGGCGGTTGAAGCGGTTCGGCGACAACCATACGATGTGGTGTTGATGGACGTTCACATGCCGGAAATGGATGGACTGGAAGCGACACGCCGCATCTGTGCGGAACAGCGACCTGACCGGCCTCGCATCATCGCGATGACCGCCAATGCGATTCAGGGTGATCGGGAAGAATGTCTGGCAGCAGGAATGGATGATTACATCAGTAAGCCCGTTCGCGTTGAAGAACTGCGGGCCGCATTGGAACGCTGCGGCGAAGCGATGAAACAACACACCAGCATCCGCGAGTAACTGTCCAAAAGTATCGGCAAGTACCTGTACGCGAGCGTCAGCAAGTGAGCGACTAATACTCACTCGCTGACGCTCGCGTGCTGTTTTCCAGCCGTGTTTTTACATCTCTTACAAATACTTTTCCTCAACTTTAAGCTTCTCAGCGCAATTTACATCGCTTACAAACACTTTGCCTCAGCATTAACACATTTACATCGTTGTTCGGCATGATCGCGCACGTCAGAGAAGACCGATGTGGTCAGCTGTGTTGTTGTCAAATTGAATCGCAAGAGAGAGTACACCTGTTATGAAAAACTTCTTCGCCCATTGTTTCTTACTTCTAGCTGCTGGGTTGTTATTTACCCTTCCAACAATTGCACAAAACAAAATTAACTTTCACGGTCAGGTCGTAGACGACACAGACGCCGTGATTCCTGGTGCCAAGATCACGCTGACGGCACTGAATGGTCAGGCGCGCACAGTCGTGGCCGATGGCAGTGGTTCGTACTCAATTCCTGATGTGGCTTCGGGCCTGTATCAATTGAAAGTCGAATTTGATGGCTTCCAGCCCTACGTAAAAGAAGGGCTGCAAATTGCCGCAGCAACCGCAACGCATAAAGTTGTGATGAAAATTGCTGAGGTCAACATCGTATCTACGATTTCTGCCGAAGACCCGACAGACACAACTGATCCTGAAAAGAACATGAGCGCCATCGTGCTGGAGAAGGATTTCATTGAAACGCTGCCCGACAACGAAGACGATTTACGCGCTTATTTGGAAGGCATTGCCGGAACGGGCGGCGGCGGCGCAACAGGTGGTCAAGGCGGCGCGACGATTTATGTGGACGGCTTTACCAACGGACGACTGCCACCACGCGAAGCAATCCTGCAAATTCGCGTCAATCAAAATCCGTTCTCAGCAGAATCATCCACTCCCGGCATGGGCCGTATAGACATCGTGACGAAGCCGGGCAATGATCGCTGGCGCGGAACGTTTGGCTTCAATCTGCGCAATTCGGCGCTGGATGCACGCAACGCATTTGCGCTCAGCAAACCAAACCTTGAGCAAAATCGCTATCAATTCAACTTTGGCGGCCCACTGATCAATAAAAAGCTTTCCTTCTTCGTCAATGCTGAACGGCGCACATTGAATGGTTTCAGCACGATCAATGCAACAACGCTGGACGGCCCTTACACCGCAAACGTCGAAGCGCCGAACAGCAGCACGTTTCTTGGCATTCGCGCCGATTATTTACTAAACGACAAAAACACGTTGAATGTGAGCTACAACCGCTTTGGTTCTTCTTCGATCAATCGTGAGTTTGCAGCGCGCTTCGGTGGTGGAGGCGGCTTCGGTGGTGGTGGTGGTTTTGGCGGCGGTGGAGGCTTCGGTGGCGGCAACAGTTTGAGCGGCGGCAGCACCTATCTTTTGCCGGAACGCGGTTCCAACTCAAAAAATCTGAATCACACGTTGCAGTTCGGCGTGACTTCGATTTTAAGCCCCCGCCTGATTCTGGAATCCCGCGTGCGCTATCAACGCGAAAACAGTAACACGACAGCAACCACACAAGGCGTAGCCATCAACGTGCTGGATGCGTTCAGCGGCGGCGGTTCGACCTGTTGCCCGAACAATCGCACCGAAAACAATGTGGAATGGCAGGAATATCTGACCTGGACGCACAAGAAACACACGGTCAAAAGCGGTCTTCAGCTTCAATACGGCAGCTTCAACGTCTACAACGCGTCGAATTTCAACGGCACGTATACGTTTTCCAGCCTGGCGCAATATCGCGCGGTCTTAAACGGTGAGCGCGTTGATCCGACCGATCCGACCAGTGCGTTAGTTCGTCCGACACAGTTCACGATCAATCAAGGCGATCCGAGCTTGCAATTCAGTCAATATCAGGCAGCGTGGTTTACGCAGGATGACTGGCGCATCAAACCAAATCTGACCTTGTCTCTGGGCGTGCGCCACGAGTTTCAATCGAACCTGAGCGACAAAAACAACGTTGCCCCGCGCATCGGTATCGCGTGGTCACCTTTCCAGGATCGCAAGACGACGTTTCGTGCGGGCGGCGGCATCTTCTACAGCCGTTTGACCGACAGCCTGTTTGAAAACACGTTGCGTTACAACGGCATCGCACAACAGAGCCTGATCGTTCGCAACCCGGTGTGGCTTGATCCATTCGCAGGCGATCCAACGGTTCTGGCCACATCTTCAATCAAGCGCATTCTTGACCCGGCATTGCGTGCGCCATACAACATCAACCTGATGGGCAGCGTTGAGCGACAGCTCCCCGGTGGCTGGGTCGGCACAGTGACCTACAATTACACCAAAGGGCTGCACCAATTCCGCGCTCGCAATATCAATGCGCCATTGGCGGAAACAGGGCTTCGGCCTGACCCGACGCAAGGCAATATTTATCAGATCGAATCGTCAGCAAAATCGGAATATCAAGGGTTGACGGTTTCAATGCAGCGCAGAATGGGCAAGCTGTTTCAGGTCTTCAGCAACTACACGTTCTCACACACGAACAGTGATGCAGACGGCCCGATGTCACTACCGGCAAACAGCTACGACCTGCGCTCGGAATGGGGCCCAGCATACACAGATCGCCGCCACTTCGCCTTTATCGGTGGCACAGTGAATTTGCCGAGGGGCGTGCGCTTATCGCCCTTCATCACGGCATCGTCAGGCACGCCGTTCAATATCACGACCGGCACGGATGACAATGGCGATACTGAAATCAATGATCGCCCCGCAGGCATTGGCCGAAACGCCAGCTTGTTACCAAGCCAATACACGTTGTTGTCCGCCAACTTGCAACAATACCTAACAACCTATTATCCGAACGGCGTGAGCGCCATTGGCCCCGGTTCATTCAACTTCAATCTCAACATCGCCAAGTCGTTCAGTTTTGGCAAGCGGGAAGCCTCCTCAGCCGCAAGCGGGCCGATGGGCGGTGGACCTGGTGGGATGGGCGGCGGCCCGCGTGGAGGCTTTGGCGGCGGCGGCTTCGGTGGTGGAATGATGGGCGGTGGTAGTGAATCTGGTCGCTTCAATTTGCAGTTATCCGCGCAAATCACGAACCTGCTGAATAAAGTTAATTTCGGACAATACAGTGGCGTGCTGAGTTCTCCATACTTCGGCAGGTCCAACAGCGCAAGCGGTGCGCGCCAATTGGAAGTCGGCTTACGATTCAGCTTCTAAAATCCAATTAGTCCCGCGACCAGTAGAGAGTAGGACGATGTTCGCTTCCTGCTGGTCGCGGGACTAAATTTCTGTTTGCTATCGTTCTTCAGTTTGATCCCGTATAATTCACCCACAGTTCACCCATCTATCAAAGGAGACGGTATGATGAATT